>JAIETV010000004.1 GCA_019744895.1 Candidatus Babeliaceae bacterium
GACAGATTCAAGCAGAAAAAAGCAGTAAGTATACTATGCGTAACTCACTCCATAAATTACCCTTTCAGCGTTAATTATCAAAAAAATTTGTTTTTTTTAGAGCTTGTCGCACTTCAAAAAGTGGAAGTCCAATAACGGAAGAATATGACCCGTCTAATGCCTTAAGGTACTGTCCACCAAAGCCATCTATCGATATCGAGCCTGCACAAGAAAGAGCATCAACAACATTGATATATCGGTCTATTTCATGATCTTCTATCGAAAAAAATATATGTGAAATAACTGTTTGTGAAAAGCGTTCTTCTATCTGCCATGAACCATCTTTAAATACTTTACGGTCTAAACAAAAAGCTGTTGCGACACGCACCCATTGGTCTCTCTGTTTTTTTATCTGATTTACCGCATCGTCATAATCTGCAGGTTTTGCATAGATCTTGCCCTGAGCATCTTGCCCGAGCGTATCAGCAGTTAAGACCCACACTAATCCAGTTGACTGAGGCTGAATTTCATTTATAAGTAATGAATCCATTTTATAAATCGCGATTGATTTGACAAGTTGTTCTAAGGGCAATGTCCAATCACACGCTTTTTCATCGGCAAACTGTGTAAGAACCTGAAAGGGTATAGCCGTTTCCTGTAAAAGCCGTTTTCTCGAAGGTGATTGCGAAGCAAGATATATTATATGTGACATATTTTTCCGAAAAAATGTTTTTTTTTAAGTTTTTATTTATTATACTTCAGATAATCAAAAATTGTATTCAAAAAAAATACAAAAATACGAATAAAACTATATATGAAAGATGTGTATGTTGCTATTCAAAAAAATAATATTTTTAGCCTATACTACTTTAATTATCTCTGTGTATGCAAAAAATCATACAGAAAATAATAAGCAAGCTTATTATGCTATTGCAGCTGGCATGGCGAAAATTGGTATGGGTACAGGTGCAGGTTTTGTTGGCTATAACCTTTTTTATACAGGCAAGCAACTTTGCCAATCAAGTTTTTTACACGCAGGGGCTGAAAAATATGCTCACCAAGCTTTTAAAACATTTGTGTTTCGAGCATCAAGAGGATGTGGCCTTATTGCATTTTCTGTTCCCTTTGCTCTAATAGCGATAAAAAATATATCTTCAGGGACATACGAAATCACCGAGTTTATATGATAATTTCTGCAATTACCCTAGATAACCACTCCGCTATCTAAAAAAATTCTTAATCGACAAAAGCTGTTATAACAATAGTCACGGGTGAGCTTTCGTTGCCGATTGAGTCAAATGCTGTAACTGCATACGTATAGGAAACTCCTCTTTTTCTATTATGATCATTATAACTATATGTTGAAGAGCCTACCATACCGATTTTTTTTCCATCACGATAGATAGTATAACCACTAACATCGGGCGATGGACTCGGTGTCCATGTCAATTTATTATAAAGCTCATACTGTAGTAAAAAGATATTTTTCTTTTGCATACCTTTAAGATTTGAAGGCGGTTCTAAAAGAGATGGGTAGCCAAAAAAATCAAATTGCACAAAGGTAGGATTTCCGATCGGAAGATATGAAAGCTCATAATTAGGAGTTGTTCCAGTAAAAATTATCGAATCAAAAGTACCTGTAATACCAGATGAAGTAAGAACTACATATGTTCCTGGCTGGGCGCTTGGATCTAAGTCGATCTCCAAGCTCCCTGCTAGTAAAGCTTGGCCAGTAACTGATACTAATGAAGTACCATTAGAATCGATTGCAATATGCACAAGACTGCCCAAAGTGCTGTTAACAGTATCAGCAGAACTAAGGGTTAAGTTGCCCAGGGTGAGTATTCCTTGATTGTCAGGAGATATAACTCCGGAATTGACAAAAACATTGCCCGTTATATTTCCTATGCCACTTAAGGTGCCTCTTTGTGCACTAAAGCCAATATTTCTACACACTGAAACTGATGCGGTATCGATCTGTCCATTCACTTTAAAATTTGCATTGTTAATCGTAATATTTCCTGGATAATCGGTTGTTCCATGGTAAATCACCGTCCCATTTCCTCTGACAAAAACGCTTGTTCCGCCTGCTCCAAAAACAGTATCATCTGTAAATGCGACTTGATCACCGAGTGTCAAAAGATCACCAAAGTCTTGTGCCATGAATGTAAGAGAAGAACCTGCGCGCAGAAAAATACTATTTCCCAATGCTGATCCATCAGTGCCGTCTGAACCGCCAGGGCCACCAGTTCCATGAGTTCCTCCTTGTGTTGAATTATTTAATGTAGTAAAGACGGTTGGTATTCCTGGGAATGCTTGGATAGTAAAATTCAAATTACTATCCACAAAGATAGCGCCTCCCAAACCGCTGCCGCCGCCGCCGCCACTGCCGTAACCTGATCCGACAGTATCAGCACCTGTTCCCCCAAAGCCCCCTCCAAGATTTCCGATATCAGCGCCACCAGGCTCATTGGTGCCATCAGATGGACCACCACCACCGCCACCGCCGCCGCCAAGAGAATCGCCGCCGCCAGCGGGCGTAATACCAGATTGATTCACTCCGCCGCCACCACCGCCGCCTCCGGTGCCGCCTATTCCGCCTTGCACGGTATAAGTAGCATCATAAGCGCCAGTGCCAGCGCCGCCGCCGCCGCCGCCGCCATAGCCACCGCTGCCAGCTTGCCCATCAACGCCATTGGTAATGTTTGTAATGACAATACCGCCGCCACCGCCGCCGCCGCCATCTCCACCATTTCCGCCAGAAGGCACCGCACTACCTCCCGGAGGAGTAGCTCCTTGTGACTGGAACCCACTTGAACCTAAGCTTCCGCCGCCGCCGCCGCCAAAAGATATTCCGCCACCGCCACCGCCGCCGCCGGCATCAGTTCCACCATTATTACCCCCAGAGCCAGAGCCTGCAGTAATTGCCAAACCATAACCGTTTCCATCGAGTCCCGTATCTTGATCTGTGCCACCGTTGCCTAAGTTTGTGACCAGACCTAACGTAGCGCGAGACCCTAAGCCACCGCCACCGCCGCCACCACCACCAAGAGGGAAATCAGTCGAAAGAGTTACATCTCCGCCATCTCCACCAAAACCGCCGCCGCCAGCACCACCAGTGCTTCCGTTTGTTGCTATAGAGCCGCCATTTCCGCTCAAGCCACCACCACCACCGCCGCCTTCGTTACCTGTCAAAGCTAATGATGAATAATTTCCGCCATTGCCACCAATAGCAGAACAGTTATTTATTTCTACATTAATCAATGTGACTGAAGGGTTTGAACCATTTAAAAATGTTTGAGGTGTATAGATGGCACCACCGGCGCCCATGCCACCGCCGCCGCCTGAAATCCCATCACCACCATTACCCCCTTGTGCCAAGAGGTTTTGGAAAATCATGTTTTGTATCGTAACGTTCCCGATTGGGATAAAAAAGCCTCTATAGGCATTATTGCCGTCAATAGTGACGGTAGGAATTGAGCCCGTGTTGCCAATTGTGATATTCACAGGATTTGACGAATTATTAATAATTGGCAAAATTCCATTGAGTTGAATAGTCATAGGAAATGCAAAAGTAATCACATAATCGTCGGGTGCTATATTCAAATCTTGGTTCATTGAATTTAAGCAATACCTCAAATCACCTACTTCTCCCAAGCCACCGGGATTATTATCTGTACTTACTGTTACATTGAGCGTTGTTACACCATGTGAATAATGTACAGTGAGAAAAAGCATCAAATATATAAATTTAAACATGTACAACCTTTAATTTTTTGAGCATCGTAGAGTAGCATCATACTATTGTGTAAAAAAAAATTATTCAATAGTTAAAATGTGGAAGTGACGGTAATTCATATTTTTGGGGAACGTAGTCAGGTCTCATGGCGAATGCAATTGTTGCATAGCGAGTTTTTCCCGCTGATAGAACAATATGAGGAGTCGGAAAGATAGAAAATTCAATCAGATGCACTCCGGGGATAAGTAGAATAGAATCTTGACTCCTGAAAGGCGAAGAAAAATCATCAACAGAAAATAAAGATTTATAAGGAGAAAAAAGAAGCGATTGATTGTCGGTACTATGAAGAAAAAGAGAAAAGGCCGTTCCATCGTAATGGGGTTTTGTGGCATTATATGAAGAAAAATATTTGACTACCTTTAAAAGAATAGGGGGCTGACCATAAGCACAAGAGAAAATATTTTCTAAGCCTAATTCAGCTGCAGCCTTCTGAAATAGGTTTCCGCAAGGTTTTTGTATTTCAAAACAGATCTCCAAAAAATGAATAATTTCTGGAACACTTTTGAATTCTGGATAATGAAAGCATAAAAAATCATGGAAATGCGTAGAATAATAGAAAGAGATTTGGTTTCTTCCTTTTCGTTGTGATTCATCATAAAAACCAAAAAAATCCGTGGAATAGTAATTTCTAACTTTTGAGCGAATGAAACGTTCTTTTGCCCGATATAATTTTTGTGCCCATGACGGATTTATTGTAAGAAATTCGATGAATTTATCATAGGATGCATAAAGTGAATCAAATATTGTTCCTACGTTTTTATTAGTGCAAATTTCTAAATAACCCGCAATCTTCAATTGCTCTGCTAAAGGTAGCGCATAAATAATTTGCATTATTGATAAAACAAAAATAGAAAGAAAAAAAAATTTTTGAATAATCATGAATTCAATGTATAATTTATTCTTTGAATTTGTCAATTTTCAAGTAACATTAAATATCTATAAAATACCCTCCAAGAATGTAAGTAAGTTTTTAGGAAATATAATTTCTTGAGACATTTTTAATTCGTGAAGATCCCACCAAGCGCTTCCGGCGGAGGTCATTTTTTCTTCTTCATTAAAATTTTCGTGTGATATGGTAGCATCTTTGACTTGTGCAAGAAAAAAATGCTCTTTAAAAAGAGTTAGCTTACCACGTAATATAAGCTCATTATCATTTAAAAAAAGTGGTTTTTCTTCAAAGCTTGCTTCCTGAATGCCCGTTTCTTCGTAAAGCTCACGGCGAGCTGCAGCGAGCAATGTTTCACCCTCTTCAACACCACCCCCGGGAGTTAACCAATAAGGTTGTGATGCAGAATGTCCTGGATTTACAACTATCGCGTTTGGTAAAACTTTTAGAAGAAAAATCTGCTTTTTTTCATTTAAAAGTATAACGCGCGAGGTAAGCCGTATATTCATAATTTCTCTTAATCTAAATATCTTGATATCTTAAAGAAAGTTTTCTTTTCTGCCATTTCTAAAATCTCCTCTTATGAACAAGAAATAGCAATTTTCAAGATTTATTTTTTCGAACTTACAACTTGATGGTAAAAACTTGCATCTGGAGGTCAAAGAACTCTTTTTTAGTATGCAAAAAGTCTCAGATGAACCTGAGTGGCTGGGGCGGAAGGATTCGAACCTCCGGATGCCAGGACCAAAACCTGGTGCCTTACCGCTTGGCGACGCCCCAATAAGAATTTAGATATGGATCCTAAAATAATATGCTTTATAGGTTAAAAGCCTAGGATGCCACATAGGCAATTTTCAAATAGTGTTGTTTAAACTATTCTTGGCCATCTGCATCTGACGCAAAACCAAATTGAACAGCTTTATTATACTCTAAAATAACTGAATCTTCAATCATTTTTCGCATTTCTGAATTCAAAGGATGAACTATATCTCTGAAAGTACCGTCTTTACGTCTCCTAGAGGGCATTGAAACGAACAAGCCTTTATTTCCTTCAATCACTTTGAGATCTCTCACGATAAAACAATTTTCAAAAACAATTGTTGCGTATGCTTTAAGTCTTCCACTTTCTTGAGCAGGATAGACTTTAACTTCTGTGATCTTCATTACCAGTGGCCTTTTTTGCGTAATTACTCTAAATGTGTGTAACAACTTTCAATAGTTTACGTTACCGGTAATCTTTGTCAACACTTTTATCAAATCTTCTGAGCTGCACGTAGTTTAGCGCTGCGTGATGACGGATTTTGTGCTACTTCGTAAGCTGTTGGAACAATAACTTTAGGGGTTACTATCTCTAAAATTCCAGATTGCTCTTTAAATGATTGCTTTACAAGTCGATCTTCCAAAGAATGAAAGCTGATGCATACCATACGTCCTCCGGGCTTTAAAATTGAAGGCGCTTGCTTTAAAAGACCTTCTATATGCTCTAATTCATGGTTTACGACAATTCGCAATGCCTGGAAAACACGCGTTGCCGGATGCACATTACTTTTATTTGAAAGAGCTGCTTTTTTGATCAAATCTGCTAACTGACCCGTTGTGGTAATTTTTTCTCGTGCCCGAGCTTGCACAATCGCGCGGGCTATCTGCTTGCCAAAACGTTCTTCACCATAGCGCCAAAATATTGTTGCCAGTTCAAGTTCGCTTGCATTATTAACAATATCTGCAGCAGTAAGTGTGCCATGCGCTGCCGACATGCGCATATCAAGTTTTTTATCTTTTAAAAAGCTAAAACCGGCTTTATAATGAATCTGATGCATAGATGTCCCAAAATCCGCTAAAATACCATCAACTCCTTGTATACCGATTTTTTTTAATGCCAAACCAAGCGTGACAAAGTTAGCCCATATAAACCTTATTCTATCGGGGAACTCCTTTTCAAGAGCCTCACGGTTATGTTCGAACGCTTCAGGATCAACATCAAATGCGATAACATTTACCGTTGGGTCGGCTTGCAAAATTGCGCGGCTGTGACCGCCACCCCCAAACGTGCAATCTACATAGACTCCATGGGGTTTAATAGCTAAATAACTGATAGCCTCTTGAGGCATGACTGAAATATGGTACATTATGCATTCTTTTGTAAAACATCTACTAAATTATTAAGTGCAATTCCGCGGGAGGCTTTTACCAGAATGGCCGTATCACGTTGGGCTGCAAACTCTGTTAATGGACTAATTGCCTCTTTCCAGGTAGATACTAGTATACACGATAATCCTAAAGGTGCAGTTTTTTGTATAAAGCTTACCTGATCACCAACTAAAATAAGATGTGTTAGTGAAGGAACTTTTTTCAAAAAACGGCCAATTTGACGGTGCCAAAAACCGCTGAGGTCTCCAAGCTCTAACATATCCCCAAGAACGGCTATCTTATTTTTTGCGCGAACTTTTTCAAAAGCAAGTAACGCAGCTTTCATGCTTTCTGGGCTTGCGTTATAGGCATCATTAATAATAATGCCTTTATTATCGGGCAATAGTTTTTTTTCATAGCGCCCTGCAACCACCAACGGTTTTTGAATGGTGTGTATAATAACCTTGTTAGAAACACCTAAAACATACGCTGCTGCTGTGGCTGCAAGCATGCAATTCAAAAATCCCTTATTTGTAGTGGGAATGACAAGATTAAACTTTTCATTATATATTTTCATGGTACAGGTTATGTGATCATGTTGCACGATAACCTTGCGAAGCTGCACCTGATGGGACATTTTGTTACCAAATTTAATAATCGGATGGTTATATGCTACATCAGTGAGCACTTTTTGATCTCCCTGAATAATGCCGATAGAGTCCTGTTTAAAGTAAGAGAATATTTCGCGCTTTTCTGCCGCTATATCGTCACAAGATCCAAGCCCAAGCATATGACTATGCCCTATATAGGTAATAACTCCCAGAGTTGGGCGCACAAGATTGGCCATGCGTGACATTTCGCCTTTCTTACTAATTCCCATTTCAAAAATAGCAATCTCATGATCTTTGCGTAAAGACCACATAGTTAATGAGATACCTAAAACGGTATTTTGGTTTCCCTGTGAAACAAGAACTTTTTTACCCGCTGCTTGTACGATTTCACCTAATAATTCTTTTGTTGTTGTTTTGCCTACTGAGCCTGTTATGCCAACAACAGGTATATTCAGTTGATTCCGCCATGCCTGCGCAACAGCGATTACTGCCTCGAGTGTATTTTTCACCACGATATAGGTAATAGTGCCATCAGGAATTATTTCTGCGGGTAAATATTCCGCAATAACAGCACGGGCTCCACGAGTAAGAGCTTCGTGAATGTAATCATGGCCGTCTTGTTTTTGACCTTTAACAGCAACAAATATATGCCCAGGCTTTATAGTGCGTGAGTCAACCGTAAGATTAAGATTTTCTGGTAAATCTGGTCCGTACCAGTCCACATCGTTAATGACTGAAATGAAGAATTTTTTTTGTATATACATATATTTAAAACCTTGATGTGATTATAATTAATGCAAAACTTTTCGCATTTTGCCGCCATCAGATGGTAAAATAATACCATGAGATTCAAGAGTGTCCATCATGCGAGCAGAACGATTATAACCAATCCTAAATTTTCTTTGCAAAAGAGATATTGAAATTTCATCACATTGTCGGACATAATGTACGATTTCTTCAAAGATTTGCTTATCAGCTTCGTCTAGATCGCCCTCTTTTTCGCTTGCCGTTTCGATAATAGTTTCATAAATAGGCTCACCGTATTTTTTTACCTGTTGCACAACACTAGCAATCTCAGCATCGCTGATGTAAGCACCATGGATTCGAGTAAGAGCGCCCTGATTATCCAAGAAGAGCATGTCACCTTTTCCTAAAAGTTTATCTGCGCCCATGGTATCTATAATAGTTCGTGAATCAATTTTTGAGGTAACTTTAAAAGCAATACGTGCGGGAAAGTTTACTTTAATAAGTCCAGTAATAACATCAACCGATGGACGTTGCGTTGCTAAAATAATATGTATGCCGGCTGCGCGTGCCATTTGGGCAAGGCGCACAATAAGCTCTTCAACTTCTTTGCCCGTTGTAATCATAAGATCTGCAAATTCATCGATAACAATAACAATTGGTGGCATATCATGATAGAGTGCATGATACTCTTTTGCTTGACGAACACCAACTTTTGCCATCCGCTCATAGCGCTCAGACATAGTCTTAATCGCCCAACGCAGCACAGCAACAGAGCGCTCCGGTTCTGTTACAATAGGAAACAATAGATGTGGCAAATCTGCATAGACGGAAAATTCTAATTTTTTAGGATCTATCAAAATGAGCTTAAGCTCTTCTGGCTTACTGTGGCACATAAGACTTATGAGCATAGTATTTAATGCAACAGATTTTCCCGACCCTGTTGATCCGGCAACAAGTAAATGTGGCATATATAAAAGATCAACAACTACGGTTGCGCCCACCGTGTTTTGTCCTAATAATAAAGGCAAATAGCCCTTGAATTTTTTTAAACTTGCTTCATACAAAGAGCTAAAATAAACAGCTGTTCTTTCTGAATGTGCAACCTCAAACCCGACAACAGATTTTCCCGGAATCGGTGCAATAATACGCAAGCTGACAGCCTGCAATGCCAATGCAAGATCATCCTCACGCGCAATAATTTTACTTATTTTTGTTTCAATATGCGGTTGATATTCATAGAGTGTCACCAGCGGGCCAACGGTTATTGATGTTACCGTACCTTTGATACTAAAGCGCAATAATTTTTCTTCAAGAACATGTGCTTTAACTTGGGCATGTTGGGCATTTTTGTCATTTTGCTGCTGATCTGATGTCTGTTTTTCAAGCTCGGGAAATGGGTAGGGGATACTATTTTCTTCTATTTCTACCTGTGCCCGTTTTGGTTTTGTTTTAACAACAAGATCTTCAATTTCAGAATCAGGCGATTGCTGTTTTGGTGCAGGTTCTATTTCATGCGCTGCTTGGTACATGTGCAATTCATGCACAATATGTTGTCGCGATCTAAAAAGTGAACTAGTATATGTTATCCATTGGTAGCCAAGAATCAATAAAGTACCAACTGTTAATAAAATCCAACACACTGCGCCTATAAGAACTGGCGGCATTATATACGCAAGCACATCATATAAGCCTTCGCCCAGCAAGCCTCCTGAATATAAAGGATATATGTCATAAGATCCACCATGCATAAAAAGACTATACCCAAGCGCAAGGCATACAAAGCCCCATGCTGGTGATATAAAATCGTATTTTTTGATAAAAATATGCACAAAAAAACAGACCACGGATGCACTAACTAACCAAAAAGAACCACCGAAAATTTGATATAATAGCTGTGTCATACGTGCACCTTATTTAAGATTATCTTGTGATAACATTACTGCAAAAACAAAAAAAATAACAAGACTTTTTGCTCAAAACACTGTACGCATATTTTTTTTTATTCTATCTTATGACGCATGAGCGCACCATGCGTGTTATTAAGGAGAAAAGTATGAAAGTAACATGTACGTATTACATTGTGATCTTATATGCAGCTATAAGCATTCAACTACACGCTGTTAAAACAGTATATATTCCCCGGTCGCAAGGCCATGCGCCTTCAATGATCTGTATGCCTGCTTATGAACTTACTGCTATTACGACATTAAACTACGCACAATCATATAAAAATCATCTTATAGCAGAAGATCTTTTTGGGCGTGATTATCTCACAATCTCTGGCAGCCAAGCACCCAATAGAAACAAACATGACCTTTTAGCAGACAACTTCGGCTTAGCACCTGATTTTAAAAGTATTATCACCTTTAGTCCAAAGATTGAAAACGTGCTTCTGCAATTTTATTTTAATAAACCGCTGGATCAGATTTTATCCGGTTTATATGTTAACATTATGCTCCCAGTAAATTATACACGATGGGGATTAAATCCTTGCGAAAAAGTTATTAATCGCGGCTCACCCTATTTCCAAAACGGCTATATGGGAGACACTATTGTAACATTCACCCATGCAGCACCTCTAACATCATCGGATATAAATCAAGGCGCTTGTAACACCATAACTTCTGCATCATCACCGGCAGATCCTGCGGCAACTGCAGCTAATGCGCGGGCATATTTCAGTGGCAATGTTATTACCGGCGACATTTTACGGCCACTTGCGTATAACAAAATAAGTTGGTGTCCTTTAAGCCGTACAGATTTAGCTGAAATTATTGTCCGACTCGGCCGTAACCTTATAAGTAATGAACGTACGTATCTGAGCGCTTTTGCACGTGCAAGTTTCCAGACAGGCAACAAACCTCGACCGGAATATCTTTTTACACCCATTGTCGGCAATGGCCATTTTTTTGAATTGGGTTTAGGAACTCAAGGTCAATATCGATGTACGCATCTAGATTGCCCTACAAACGTAACATTATTATGGGACGGCTCATTTGAAACACTCTTTCAAACAAAACAATTACGTACCTTTGATTTTTGCACACAGGGGCCACTCAGCAGATACCTTCTTTTGAAGCGTCTTGATACAGCAGCACTTACTTATGCACATGAACTTATTGAAGCGTCATATGTTACCACGTTTCCTGTATTAGTAAGCCGTGGCATTCAAGGTGATCTCGATCTTAAATTATATATCGAACATAAAGGTTTTACTCAGACATTTGGTTATGCTTTATGGGGAACAAGCAAAGAAAAAATCTGCCCCCAATTCGATCAACCAACCTGCCCAACAGGCGGTAATATTTATGGTATCAAAGGTACAAGTGGTGCTTATAATTATGTAACTTATATAACGACGGCAACAGTACTTGAAGGCCTTAATGCAACAGAAAATAGTTCTTCCATACGTGTTCCCGGACCTATAGATAACCCAGAACCGTTACCAGGAACAACTACTTATGCTAACGTCAGTGATGGTATGGTTATTAATCCGGCAATCGTTGCAATAGCGTCTAACTCGCCCCTTATTGTTGGTTGTGGTTCTCTTGATATAGAATCTGCTCAATCACCAGCACAATTGACCCATGCATTTATTGCAGAAATGGGCTATACATGGGAGGGCCGCCATACGCAACCTGCAGTGTTAGTTGGTGCATCTATAGAAACTGCTACGAGTAACCCAGCAGAACTACATCAGTGGAGTGTATGGCTAAAAGGTTCTGTTGCATGGTAAGAAAAAAGTATTAATACAAAAGGCTTTATGTGATAGCACGTAATAGAGTGCTGATCAAATCTTGCATATTTTGGTACTTTTAACTAGATTAAACATCGATAATGAGGATCAGCTTTAGTCTAAAGAAAAAAAGTTGAAAAAAAGAAAGGAGGTACACAGTAGTCATCCCATATTCCATCATGTTCTGCTTATATAACGTCGCTCGGACGTTGATTGTATAAGGCTTTTTTGCCGGATACGGTGAGACAAAATCTCACAATGTGTATTACACGCTTTTATTTTGGTTGTTATCTTTTTAAAAGGAGTACTTTGATGAAACAACTTTCGAGAATATTTTTAACCCTTGCACTTTTGGTGCCCGCTGTTGCTTTTGCAGATGACTGCAACAATAGCTGTGCAACATCAAACACGTGCAATACAAGCTGCAATGATTCATGCAACACCAATTGCGCTACGAGCTGTGAAAGTAGTTGCTATTGCCCTACCGTATTTATTAAACGACCAACTTATGATAATACTGTCATACAGTATGGCCTAGAGTATCAACACCGCTATGACATGGACCAAGTTTACGGTGGATTCCAATTAGCCTTTGAATATCAACGTTCATTCAATTCTGCAAATCTTGCACGCGGAATGTTTGGTAGCAATGTATTAAATTTTGCTGGTAGTCAAGTAGCTTCCCCTGCTGCAAATTCATTGCTCGCAGACAACTTCGGTCTTTCACAAACCTTCCAGGGAAGCATCGCTCTTAAACCAATCATACAAGACTTCAACCTATTTTTTGACTGGTTTGTCGGATTTGATGAATGGGCACCAGGGCTTTATATGCAACTTGATATGAACTTTGACTATCAAAAACGTCAATTGCAATATGATTGCGCATGCACTTCAGTTACCACAACAGGCGCTCCATTTCCTGCTGGTTACATGAACGCATCAACTTCTTCAGTAACACCTATTACTGATATACCAACAGCTCTTGGTCTTCAACAAACTTTTGGTGACAAGAAAACACCGGGAACATTCGGTCGTTTCGATTTCTGCGATAGAACAGAAAGCGGGCTTGCCGGTCTTTCTGTAAACCTTGGTTATGATTTCTTACGTTGCGATGATTATTTCTTGGGAGCATTCTTCCGTGTTGTAGCTCCAACAGGAAGCAGCGTAAAACCTTGCTACGTTTTTGATGCTCTTGTCGGTAACGGCAAAGGTTGGGAACTCGGTGCTGGTATGTCTGGTCGTTGGGAATTATGGAACAACAACGATTGCCAAAAACTTACCCTTATGCTTGATGGTTATGTAACTTCTGTTTTAAAACATCATTCATTACGTACGTTTGATCTTGCATCTACCAACACAGCATTACGCGTCGATTACACCTGTGCTAACAGCTGCAATAATAGCTGTAATACTGCTTGCTCAGTTGATAGCTGTAATGTTAATAGCTGCAATACTGCTTGTTCAGTTTCTAGCTGTAACACTGATTGTTCTGTTGGTTGCTCTACTGGGTGCTCAACAAATAACAGCTGTGATAATGCTTGCAACACCTGCAATGCTCAAAACTGCTTAACACGTTACAACTTATTGAAACAATACAATCTCAATGGTGATGTTTATACGTATGCAAATAATCTTATCACTGCTGCTGATTTCACAACACGTAATGTTGAAGTACGTACACCGGCTAAAGGGGAAGCAACCTTACGTATGGTTTATACGCATGGTGGTTTTGACCTTGGATTCGGTTATAACGTCTTTGGTATGGTTCGTGAAAAAATCTCTTCTGTTGGCGGTTACAGCAGCTGCTTAGCTACTACAACTGCAACAAGATTTGCCGTTAAAGGTTGTCAAGGCGTAGCGTATAACCAATATGTTATAACAAGTACGGTGGGTGTAGTTTCTTCTGGGCCTATTTCAGTCCCATTAATTAACTCTGCAAACAACTCGACCGCATATGTTTCAGGAACTTGTGGCAACGCATGTGGCCCTGTTGACAATGAAGTTATTGTTGCAAGCGCTGGAACAAGTCTTAATGTAGCATACAATAGTGCTCCAGTGACTATTGGTGAAAACTTAGCAACCGTATTTGGCGCAGGATTTGTTCCCCCTTATACATCAGGTGTTGCTGGATCGGATCTAGTTGTATTAGATGGTTCAGTAAATGAATTGGATCTTTGCTCAGGCACAGCACCACGTCAATTCACCAACAAAGGTTTCATCAGCTTAGATTACACATGGGTTGACAACGATTGGGCTCCATACTTAGGCTTTATCGCTGAAGTTGAAGGCGGCTCACGCAACCTCGATCTTGCTCAATGGGGTCTTGTAATAAGAGGCGGAGTCTCTTACTAAAGACTATGCGCTGAGCGCATAAGATTTGAACTAACACTAAAAGGGAGGCGGTTAATTCCGCCTCCCTTTTTTTTTATTAACAATTGTTCTATAATCACAAAACAAAGACAAAGTTGTATCTATACAAAAAAAGGAGTATTAATGAAACAACTTACAAGAATATTTTTATCTCTTGCCCTTCTGGTGCCAGCAATTGCATATGCAGACAGTTGCAATTCATCAAATGACCGTTGCACAAACACCGCCTGTGACGATAGTTGTAATGCGTCGGTAAGCTGTAGTGTAAACAGTTGTAACACCAGCTGCGACCAATCATCTTGCTTTAATTCATGCGCAACAAGTGTATGCAACACAAGTTGTGAGAATAGGTGCGGCTGCCCAACACTTTTATTAAAACGCCCAACGTATGATAACACGGCTATCTATTATGGTTTAGACTATCAGCATCAATATGATAAAAATGAATTCTATGGCGGTTTCCAAGTAGCTCTTGAATACCAACGCTCATTCAACTCGAATAATCTTGCACGTGGCATGTTTGGAGGAACTGTACTAAACTTTGCCGGTAGCCAAGTGGTAAACCCTGCTGACAACGCACTGCTTGCAGACAACTTCGGCCTCCCGGTTAATTTCCAAGGCTCAGTCTATCTTAAACCGGTTATTTCTGATTTCAACATGCATTTTGACTGGTTTTTGGGCTTTGATAAATGGGCTCCAGGTCTTTATATGCAAGTTGATATGAACTATGATTATCAAACGCGTGAATTACAATCTGAATGCAGTTGCGAATTTAATTACACGACAAGCACCGTTCAATTTCCTGCCGGCTACATGAGTGCTGCCACGTCGCCTGTTTACCCTATTTTAGATCTTCAAACGGCTCTTGGACTGCAAGGTACGTTTGGTGATAAAAAAACAGCATCACAATTTGGGCGTTTTGACTTTTGTAAAAGAACAAAAAGTGGTTTAGCTGGTCTTTCTGTAAACCTTGGCTATGATTTTGTACGTCTTGAAGATTACTTTTTAGGCGCATTCTTCCGTGTTGTTGCTCCAACAGGAAGCAGCGTACAACCATGTTATGTTTTTGATGCCGTTGTCGGAAATGGCAAAGGCTGGGAAGTCGGTGCTGGGATATCCAGCCGTTGGGAAATGTGGAACAATAATGATTGCCAAAAACTTACTGCGATGCTTGATGGTTATGTAACGTCGGTATTAAAACACCATTCACTACGCACCTTTGATCTTGCATCTACCAACACAGCAGTAAGACGTGATTACACCTGCTACAATAGTTGCACTACTAGTTGCGCAAATAGCTGTGAGATTAACAGCTGCAATAACTCATGCACTACTAGTTGCGCTATTAATAGCTGTGATACTGGCTGCTCAATCTCGAATTGCGATACTACCTGCTCTACTGGTTGCAGCGCTAATAATAGCTGTGGGCAAACGTGCACGGGCTGTAATGCTCAAAACTGCTTAACGCGTTATTCATTATTGAAAGAATTCAGTCTTAATGAGGGCGCCTACACGTATGCAAATAATCTCATTACTGCTGCTGATTTTACCACACGTAATGTTGAAGTTCGCACACCGGTCAAAGGTGATGCAACCATACGCTTAGTATATTCACATGGTGGCTTTGATCTTGGATTTGGTTATAACGTCTTTGGTATGGTTCGTGAAAAAATCTCTTCTGTAAGCGCGCCAAGCAGCTGCATCTTTACTACCACAAACTCTGTGTTTGGTGTTAAGGGTTGTCAATGCGTTGCTTATAACTCTTATACAGCTTCAACACTTACTGGTACAATTATCAACACAGTGCCATCTTCTGTACCATTACAAAGCACTGCAAGCTTAGCAACTGCGTATGCTTCTGGTGTATGTGCATCTGCATGTGTATCAGCTGATAATACCGTCGATATACCTACATATAGCACATCAATTCCAACTGCTGCTGTTGTAAATACAACCAACTTCAATGCTGCATGCACAAGCCCAATTTATGCAATAGCAACTAACGTTTCTGCATTACCTGCAGGTTATGTGCAAGCTACCAATTCATCAACGCCAGTTGTGCTTGATGGTACGCCAAATGATTTAGATCTTTGCTCAGGCACAGCACCACGTCAATTCACTAACAAAGGTTTTATAACTTTAGACTACACATGGGTTGACAACGATTGGACACCATATATCGGCTTTATTGGTGAAGTTGAAGGTGGCTCACGCAACACAGATATTGCTCAATGGGGCGTTGTACTACGTGGCGGATTCTCTTACTAACTATGTAATATCATATATAACTTACATAAGAGGCGGAATTTTATCCGCCTCTTTTTTTATACGCTATTCATGATCTATGTAAACATGCTAGTATAGTTTTAACAAAGATTAAGGGGATAGTTATGAAAAAAATAGTATATCTGATTATCAGTATTTCAATGGCATTGCTGGGTACTGATTGTTCAAAAAGCATAGGTAAAGTCTCGCTGTGCACTCAAAATTGTAACCCATGCTTTGGATCAACTGTTTTAATTAAGCAGCCGACTTATGATAATACCATGCTCTACTATGGTCAAAAATATGCTCATCACTATACTGCTGATCATGCGTATGGCGGTACTATGTTTGCATTAGAATATCAACGCTCTTTTAATAGTAGCAAACTGGCACAAGGAATGTTTGGAGCTGAAACGCTCTTTTTTGCAGGAAGTCAGGTAGCCAACCCGGTGGCAAATAGCTTGCTTGCAGATAATTTCGGCCTTTCGCAAGATTTTGTAGGTGCCCTTGCATTTAGTCCTGTTATACAGGATGTTAATCTTCATTTTGACTGGTTTGTTGAAACAAAAAGAGGCTTTTATCTACAGTTTGATATGAATTTTACTCATGAAAGTAGAAATCTCAATGCACAGTATGTTTGCAATAGTATACAAACTACAACCGCCCTCTTTCCGGCTGGTTATATGAGCACGAGTGAATCTGCGCCTATTACAGATCTTAAGACTGCATTAATGCTTCAAAAATCTTTTGGTGACAAAAATAAAGGGACCATATTTGGGCGTTTTGATTTTTGTAACAGAACAAAAAATGGTCTTGCGGGTCTTTCTTTAAATATCGGATATGATGCATTACGATGCAACAACTATGTTATTGGCGGATTTTTCCGTTTTGTTGCGCCGACAGGAACTGCAGTTAATCCCCACTATGTTTTTGACCCAGTTATTGGAAACGGAAAAGGCTGGGAACTGGGAATAGGTATCGATGGTCGTTGGCATTTGTGGGATAAAGATGATAACCAACAATTAACGCTTATGCTTGACGGTTATGTCACAACCGTGTTGCCACACCATTCATTGCGTACATTTGATCTGCGATCATCTAACAGTTTTTTAAATTTTAATTGCAGTCAAAGTTGCTCATCTGCTGCACCGTGCCCTATCAATGTTGACCTTGATTATTTAAATAGTTGCGCATCTACCAGTGATTCAAGCTTACAAGAACCTTACCGTAGTAGCGGCTCAAATTGTGATACATCAGCAGCACTTAATTTTTTCACACGATATTTACTTTTAAAAGAATTTACTCTTTTAGATGGAATATACAGCTATGCACATAATCTTATTGCTGCATCAGATTTTACTACACGAAAAGTTCGCGTAAGCGTTCCTGCAAAAGGAGATGCTACATTGCGTGTAGTATATACCAATAAAGGTTTTGACGCGGCACTTGGGTATTCTATTTTTGGTATGATGCGTGAAAGAATTTCACGGGTTTCAGGGCCAAGTGACTGTTTATTCACACAACCAACAAGTGTATATGCCGTTAAAGGTTGCCAAGGGGTTGCATATAATAGCTATACTTACGGCACAATCACACCTGATACCATTGACCCATTAAGTTCAACCAACCCCGCATCGGTACCATTAGTTAACTCTGCAAACTTCTCTACTGCGTATACGGTGGGTGGCTGTGGCCCTGTTGATAATGCATTTATTATACAAAATAGTAGCACTGTGTATAATGCTGCATGGAATAGCAACAATAATAATAACACTATTACCGGTGGTGCATCAGTGCCAGCCCTTGAACCCTACCAAATTCTTGCAAAAAGCTCTGGCCAAAATGGCGACCAACTTATTATTCTACAAAATAACGCAGGCGCACTTGACCTTTGCTCCGGAACGGCACCTGAACAGATAGTACAAAAAGGTTTTTTTTCATTGGATTACACATGGCTTGAGCATGCATGGGCGCCCTACATAGGCTTTATGGTTGAAGTTGAAGGGGCACAATCTGCCGTTGCAGTAGATCAATGGGGCCTGGTTTTTAGGGGTGGATTTGCGTATTAACCTAGAAATTATTTTAATAAAATCATAAAATCTATATAATTTCAACGTATGAATAAAAAAATATCGATTATTATAATCACTATGAGTTTTGTGGCCTTGCAGGGCATGATCTCAGAAAATTTTATCTCCCAAATCCTGCATTATGACTGTTCAGCACTACAATGTGATGCCGATAGATTGACCAGAGATGAGCTTACTCAGCGCTTACGCATGCTGGAGAGCAAAAAATATTATCTTGATACCGCAGTAAACATTTTAAAAGTAGCTGTGAGTATTTCAGCAATAAAACTTTTTGAAGAACCAAAGATTATAAAAAATCTTATAAATTCTGGATATTCAGATTTGGCATCGACATTAGCAGTATGCACGGGTTATTATATTTACAGCCGCTCTAAAGTAATAGATAATGTAGAGAGTTACTTATTAGGACTTATCAATAGACAATCGATTGATGAGCATCTTCCTCAGGTGACAAGGTTTCGACCTGTTAAAATATTACAATGTTCTAAGCAAAAATCAGGACGTCAAAATTAAGTAATGACAGATTATTTTTTTACCAATGTACTTATATAGTGAACTACATCATCAACAGTGTTTAGTTTTTCAGCCATTTCATCATCAATTTCGATAGAAAAATGGTCTTCAAGATTCATCACAATCTCAACACGGTCAAGTGAATCTGCACCCAAAGATTCAAGAGTAGTATCATCTTTAAGCGAATCTACTGGTATAGAAAGTTGTTCAGCGATAATAGTACGTATTTCATGTGAAACATCATGTGCCATAACTAACCTTTTAATTTATAATAACGCAATAATATTTTTTTCAGGATAACGTGCGCGAAGTTGTTGAATCAATGCTTCATCTGCAAATGGCACAATAAGATTTTGATATACAGCATAACGTTCAATAAGTTGTACACGGTCTTGATATAAAAATGGTTGTTCTATAATAAAATCTTTTATCTGTTGTGCTGCAACAAGATCTTCAGATGCATGCGGAGAAAAACAGCTATTTTCGGCATCTTTAAATTCTACTTTTTCCAAATATTTTTTAAATTGCGTAGTACTTTCTGGCGCTAAATCTGCATAAAGACCACTTTCAAGAGGAAGTTCTACTATAACAGATTCAGGATGCACAGATAAAAAATCTTCTTCAAATGCCTCAACCGCTGAACGTGTACCAGCAATAAAAAATATATCATCACTTACTTTTTCGCTGAGCATGATAAGCTCTTTGTCTTGGATTGATAAGATTTTTTTAAGATCTTTAAGCGTGCAATTTGATACGGAAATTTTTTTAAAATTCTTTTCTTGTAACAACTCGTGATACGCGGCTGCCCATTTTGATATCAGATATAATCCATCTGCAAAAGTATATGCACGAACTGCATGTAATGCACTATACGCGCCCAGACCATAACCACCGACAGCGGTCACTGTAATATCTTTAGACCGAATATAGGCTGTAGTTGCAGCATGCACTGAAAATAGTAGTGCATATGCATCAGGCAATGAACGGAGTTCTGATTCAGAAGCATTAAATAAAAGTCGTGTTATATTTAAACCCGTTATGTGTGCTGCTTCTTCAAAATATTCTTGTACAACACGTTCGCAATTATATAACTCTTTAGCAATACCCGAATGAAGCGATTCATAATCCGGAAATAATAATGCAACTTCTTGGATATTTTCTAAACCTTCTTTTCGAGTTTCATTTTCTAATATTTTTACATCGATTTCCATGAAAAGCTCCACATTATACTAAATAATAGGTTGTTAAACGAGAGATCGTTTCTTGCTTACCCAGTGCAGTCATTAAGTCATATAATCCAGGTGCATCTTTTTTTCCTGTCAAAGCAACACGAATTAAGGGCCCCAAATCACCAAGTTTAATCTCTTGTGTTTTACAAAATTCTTTTATGCAGCCAGCTAGTATTTGGTGAGTAAATTCAGTAATATTTAAAAGAGTAATAAGAGAATCTAAAAGTTTTTTTTGTTCAAACGTTAATTCGGAAATTTCAAAAACTGTTGGCCGTTTATACAATAAAATAAGTTCGCAATAAAGATCTTGCAATGTTACGCACCGCTGTTTATACAGATCGATTAGCTGCATAATGGTTGCATAACTCCAATGTGTAAAGTGCCTATCAAGAGGTAAATTCATTACCTGTTTCATATACTCATACAGAGCTGCAGCGTTACTTGATTTAAGATGTACACTGTTTACCCAGTCAAGTTTTTGATTATCAAAGAGTGCGCCCTTTGATGAAATCGCATCAAGCGTAAATGCATCGACCATCTGCGTTAGCGTAAAAATTTCCTGATCGCCATGCGACCAGCCAAGACGAACCAAATAGTTACATAACGCCTCAGGTAAATAACCACGGTCCATATAATCAAAAGCATTTGCAGCTGCATCACGCTTGCTCATTTTAGATCCATCTGCCCCTAAAATTAAAGGTAAATGACCAAAAGTTGGCAACGGGTAACCACATGCTTGATATAATAATATTTGTTTTGGCGTGTTGATAAGATGCTCTTCGCCGCGAATGATATGCGTAATACGCATAAAGGCATCGTCAACAACTACCACAAAATTATACATAGGCGCGCCATCTGACCGTACCAAAATAAAATCATCAAACGTATCTGAAGCAAAGGTAATGTTGCCTTTAATAACGTCTTCTACGGTAATTTCACTGCAATTTTCTGGTACAGCAAAGCGAATAACGTAAGATTTTTGACTATTGCGCGGCTGCCCTATAAATTTTCTGCAAAAACCGTCATAACGAAGGTAAGAAACGCCGTCAATAGTTGTTTGCCCAACACGGCTTTGAACCTCCTGCTGCGTGCAATAACAATAGTAAGCTTTGTGTTCTTCAACTAGTTGCTCGGCGACACGAACATGCTCATCTTGCCGTTCAGATTGAATAACTAACGGTTCATCGGGAGTTAACCGGCACCATTGGAGGGTCTTTAAAATTGCATCGATATAGCGCTGCTGTGAACGCTCTTTATCAGTGTCTTCTATTCGTAATAAAAACTTTCCGCTAGTATGTCGAGCAAAAAGAAAATTAAAAAGTGCCGTGCGCAGACCGCCGATATGTAACATACCCGTCGGAGAAGGCGCAAAACGTACTCGTACATGAGGCTGGTAAACGTGTTGCATTATAAAAGCTCTCTTATGCCGTGTAATTCAAAAGTTGTTGTGCACGCATGCCCCATACAGAAAGAGGATTTTTTTGGGCATCGAATAATCTGCTCCAGGCTGCCTGTACTCCCTGGTTGTCATTATCTAATAATGCCTGATAGCCGATATAGAACCATGCCATATCTCGTACAGGATTTTTACTTTGTAGTGATAATTTTTCTAATGATTGGCGACCCTTAGTTTGAATTGCAGGCTCTGCAGCATCCAGCTGCATAAGCGCTAACTTGGTCGCATAGGTATAATACAAAACAGGATCAAGAAAACCCATACTACTAACTGCTTGTGTCATCGAGCTCAGAGCATCTTGTTTATTACCTTGAACCGCTTGAATTTCTGCTTTTAATGCGATAAGAAAAGGTCCATAAGCACTATTTTTATATTCTTGGTAACTTGCAGAAACAGCATCAATCAAGTCATTGCTTGGCGCCTTGTTATCCGAAGTCTGTTTTTCAAATTCGCTATAATGTTGCATAAAAACATCGTACGCTTTAGCAGAGTGTGCAGCTTTGTAATAGGTAAAGCCATAATAAGCAAACCCAAAGACCAATCCTGCAAGAACCAGCGCCGTAGCGATGTATAGTATATTTTTTTCTACTCTCAATTCCATATTCTAAACCCTTATATAAAAAAATCGAGTTCTTAACTCTCGCTAAAGATGTTTAAGAACTCGTTGCCATTTTTTACTACATTATAACTTATTCATGCGCTGAATGATCATGCCCATCGTTATGGGAGTGATCTTGCGAATTTTTCGCAGCAGCTTTTTGTGCTGCAGCTGCACGAATTTGATCACGCTGTAAACCGCGGTCATTTTTAGTGGTTAAAACTTTTCTACCTTTGTAATAGCCACATTCTGTGCATACTTGATGTGGAAGAGTCGGCTCATTACATTGTTTACAACTGGTGATTGCTTGGGGACGAATAAACTTGGTTGATTGACGTTGATCGCGGCGTCTCTTACTCGTCTTACGCTTTGGTACTGGCATGTGAAGCTCCGTAGTAGGTAACTAATTTAAAACTTAAATTTTCTTTGAAACTGATTTTTAATCGAGGATTTAAAATGTCTCATGTAGTTGCTAGTTTACAAAAAAAATGTGACTTTGGCAAAATTTAACTCTCATCACCGATCTACTGCTTTCCATTGACCGAGTATATTTTGTTCCAGCTGTCCTTCTATTTGCAGCTGCCAAAGGCGCTCTTGAAGCTTATCAAACGATAAGCCTGCTTGTGCAAGCAAATAGTCGGTGCTTTTTGGGGTTATACATAATGTTAAAAGCGAGTCTTTCCTGCGCTTATCCGGGCTTACCGTTTGGATAGGTTTTGAAGGACAGGCGCTTGGGGCTTTTACTACCGGCACGCGGGAAGTTTTTGCCTGATAACCTATTAATTCAAAAATATCTTCTGTTTTAGTGATTGCTCGCGCACCTTGCGTAATAAGCTCATGGCAACCCGTACTCAGTTCATTAAAAATAGAACCGGGAACTACTCCCACATCGCGGCCTTCATCAAGGGCATTGCGCGCAGTTAATAAGGCGCCACTTTTAATTGCTGCCTGAATAACAATCGTGGCTAAGCTCATGCCAGCAATAATACGGTTGCGTGCAGGAAAATTTTGGGGCAACGGTTCAAATTCAAGAGGAAATGAGCTCATAACAAAACCGCCAGAGTAAACTATCTGGTCAAATAGACCTTTATGGGCATGTGGGTAAGGCTTTAAAAGTCCCGAACCTAAAATGGCAACGGTTCTACCGCCAGCTTTCACTGTTTCTCGATGCACCATGCCGTCAATGCCGAGCGCACCACCGCTAATAGTAATAAAACCTTCTTTAACTATTTCGGGGATAATATGTTGGGTAACCTGTTGCCCGTAATTGTCTGCTTTTCGTGAACCGACAAATGCTAATGCGGGTGAAAGCTGTAAAGGTGAATCACTCTTATAATATAAAACAGTCGGTGGTGCATGAATCTGACGTAGTAATTGTGGGTATTCTGGATCAAGTAATGTAACAAAAAAGATGGCATGTTTTTGAATAAGTGCCATCTCTTTATCGAGTATAGCTTTATCTGCAAGCCCAGCACAGATTTTTTGACACACCGCTTGTGATAAGCCTGTGCGCCGCTGAAGATCAAATAAATCTAATAGATACAGCTCATGAAGATTATCTGCAAAAACCTCACAGAGCGTGGCGCATGCCTTTGGGCCTACGCCATCAATTAATGAAATATGCAAAACCACATGAGAGGCTATAACCTGATGCATAACACCTTCCGTTCTCTATTATTCCTGTGATTCTTCATGAGCTATGTCGTGTTCAGATTCAGCTGCTTGGAGAGTTTCAGGAGTATATGCTTCACTAGTTGGAACACCCGCATGGCCCGTTTGTTCCATAACTACGTCAATGGTAGCCAAACCGGCAAGCTTTTGTCCTTTATCAAGACGAATAAGGCGAACCCCTTTTGCCTGACGCCCCATAGTTCGAACTTCTTTTGATGAAAGACGAATTATTTTACCCGCGTTATCTATTAATAAGACATCACTGATATCTGAAACGACAGCTAAACCAATAACAAATCCATTACGTGGATCTGTCGGTATAGTGCGCACACCCTGACCACCACGATGGGCAACTCTAAAATCACCAACGCGTACACGCTTTCCATAACCCATAGATGTAGCAAAAAGGATATCTTTTTCATCAGAGACAACTTCCATACCCACCACATGATCTTGACCAACCAATCGAATGCCTATAACTCCAGCAGCTTGGCGGCCCATAGCGCGTACCTCAGCTTCTTTGAATCGAATACCTTGACCATGTGCTGTTGCAAGCACGATAGAATCATTGCCTGAACTAATTGCGCAGAAGGCTAATTGATCATTTTCATCAAGAGTAATTGCACGTATACCTGTACTTCTTATTTTTGTAAACTCAGACCCTTGGGTCCGTTTAATGGTACCCTTTTGTGTGACCATAACAATATAATTTTCTTCTAAATCGCGGGCACATAATAGTTTTACTACATGCTCACCCTCTGTAAGAGGTAATAAGTTAACGATTGCGCGCCCTTTAGCCATACGGGAAGCTTCGGGCACTTCAAAAACCTGCATGCCATAAATACGACCACGGTTGGTGAAAAATAAGAGAGTATCATGATTTTTTGCTGCAAAAATATCTTCAACAATATCATCCGAATCTTCAAGATCTGCCATGCCCATTTTACCTTTACCCCCTCGATGCTGCACATTGTACATGGTAACAGGAACACGTTTAATGTAGCCCTTACGTGTTAAGGTTACAACGACATCTTCATCGGGGATTAGGTCTGCTTGGCTTAAAATATCGACAGCGCCTTCGATACGGGTACGACGTTTATCTGCATAGGTGTTTTTGAGTTCATTAAGCTCTTTAATAATTTCTTGCTTAAGAGATTCTGCGTTTTCAATGATTCCTTGTAAGCGGGCTATTTCTTGCTTAATTTCAGTAATTTCTGAACGAATTTTATCTTGCTCTAAAGCAGTTAACCGTTGCAGGCGCATCTCTAGAATTGCTTTGCCTTGCTCGTATGAAAGTGCAAAATTTTCATGCAACTTTTCAAGTGCTTGGTCATAATTGTCAGATGATTTAATGAGCGCAATTACTTTATCAATAGATTGTAAAGCAATAATAAAACCGGCTAAAATATGCTCGCGTGCTTGTGCCTTTTTAATGTCATATAATGACCGACGGTATATAATCTCTTCACGAAATGCAAGAAATTCTCTCAACAACGCACGTAATGAGAAAATGCGTGGCTTATTATCAAGCAAGCCGAGCATATAGATGGCAATCGATGATTGTAAGGGCGTGAATTTATACAACTGATTCACAATTACCTGAGGGACCTCACCTTTGCGAATTTCGATTACTAAACGCATACCACGGCGGTCTGACTCATCTTTAATATTGGTGATACCTTCGATAACTTTATTTTTGACTAAGTCAGCAATTTTAATGACCAAATCAGCTTTAATAACTTGGTAAGGAAGCTCTGTAATAACAAGAGCAGAACCCTTTTTTGTCTCTTCTATTTCAACAACGCCTCGTAAAATTAAATTACCCCGCCCTGTAGTATAAGCCTTTTGAATACCAGCTCTACCGCAGATAATACCACCAGTTGGAAAGTCTGGCCCAGGAATTTTCTTAAAAAGTTCGTCATCAGTAACATCCTGGTTTTCAAGATACGCCAGGCAACCATCGACTACTTCACCTAGGTTGTGGGGAGGCACTGCAGTTGCCATGCCCACTGCAATACCCATAGTACCATTTACTAATAACGTGGGGAGTTTGCTGGGTAAAATAGTCGGTTCAAGAGTCGATTCATCAAAGTTTGGAACAAAAGGAACAGTTTCTTTATCAAGATCTGCAAGAATTTCTTGGCTAATACGTTGCATACGAACCTCGGTATAACGCATAGCAGCTGCAGCATCACCATCAACAGAACCCCAGTTTCCTTGACCATCTAAAAAGGGATAACGTTTGGAAAAATCTTGAACCATGCCAACCATGGTATTATATACGGCGCTGTCACCATGAGGATGGTACTTACCAAGTACTTCACCAACAACGCGAACCGATTTATGATATGGCTTGTTATAATGAAATCCGAGCTGATTCATAGTATATAATACACGTCGATGCACCGGCTTGAGACCATCACGTACATCAGGAATGGCACGGCTTACAATTACCGACATCGCGTAATCTAAAAACGATTGTTGCAATTCGTCTTCTATCAAGACCGGCTTAATGCCTGATTTAAATACTTTTTCTTCTGACTGCCCTGATTCCATACAAGCCTTCCGTAGATATTAAATTTTTTGGGTGGTTTCTAGTATATCTTAAAAGAAGATAATACTAAAGTAAGTGGAATGGGGCTGTCGGTTATGTTCCTGACAGCCCCATTCCACTTACTTTAGTTCTTGATAGCGTATTAATTTTTCTTTTTTAAAAGATCCGAAACAGCTTGCTGGTTTTGGTTTGATTTCTTTTGTGAATCTGCCAATGTTTGCATTACTTCTTGTTGTTTTTTAGCTTGGGCCGCTTCATTAGCCTTAGTTTTTTCAATTATTTTAAGTGCGCGTTCTGCTTGGATGCGAGCTTCTTCTTTAGCTTTTGCTCGTGATTCAACCGTTGATTCAGGCTCTTGCCAATCTTCTGCAGAGAAATTACCGGCACTGCCACGAACTTGACCTGCTATAACAAACGCATCGGCTAACCCGCACCCTAAAAGCGCACCGGCTGCTATAACAACTGCTGGTATAGCAACTACGGTAGCGGCCGATGCTACTGCAGCGGAAGTCGAGGCTAACGTAGTTGCAAACGCGCCTAATGAAGCAACTTCTGCAGCAGTTGTAGCTGTCATACCACCTATGGCTGCAAAACTACCGCCTACGGCTGCACTGCCTGCAGTTAAAAAACTCCCACCCCCAAGACCAAATGTACTAAACCCTGCCGCGGTAGCTATTGTGCCAGCTTCAGCTGCAAGTGCGCCTTGAGCTGCTGCAGCAGTAGCAGCTCCTGCAGCAGCGCCACCAGGAGCGCCAGCAGAAATTCCTAATTTTTCGAGAGTACATGGCAATTCTTTAGAAAGCTGACCATAATATGGTTTTGCTATGGCATGCCAGCCGGCACCATCGTCATAAATGCCCACTACGCTACCCGCACAAATAGCACCACCTATGTATTTCCAACTCTTTTCATCTTTGCTTGAGCTTGGCTTAACCCAAACCTCGTCAATACAGTTTGCTAGATTGGTTGTGGCTGTTTTTACTTCACCCGGTTTAAGAGAGTAAAGGAGCTTACTAGTTTGCGCAGGGAATATAAATGAACATCAATGGTCTCATTTATGGCGTTTATTACCCGATAATCTGTATGCCAGTCTGCACGCAACAGTTGCTGGCTCATGAAGCATATGCCTACAAGTGCCAAGATTGCTACTTTTTTAAAAAATTTGATGTGATTCATCACCGTCTCTCCCAATTATTATAATTATAATTTCAGTTATTAATTACCATTATGATACAGGAAGCAAATGGGCATCAGGATTCTGCTTTTATTGGCAATTATGAAATATTTATGGCGGAATTCATAATAGCTAGTAAAAAATACCAGCAAAAATATTAATATTCTTTTAACAAGGAGAGATTATGAAAAAATATATTATACTTTTAACGCTTATAGCAAGTTCAATTGGGCTCAATGCTACAACTATAACCGTAGAAAACAAAACTAATGCGATGGTGAATGCTTATGCCAGCGGGCCAAGCTGGGAATCTGGCGACTATAAAATAGCTCCAGGGGATCAAGCTTTTATAAAAGCACCTGGATTGAGTTGGTTTGTTCACATAAAAGACGCTGACAATTTATCACCACAAGTTTCACCTATTGAAATGCACTTTGGTATTAATGAGCAAGGCAAGGATAAAATAATTGAAGTAAAACGTGCCGATGCGACAAAAAATGGGAAACTTGTCGAGGGACAATTTGTTACCAATCGCTTGCCTAATAATAATATTGCTTGGCGTGTATTTTCTGTTAATAGTAATAAATTTTTCCAAACAGCACATGATAAAGGTGATTATGACAATAACCATACCGGTTACATACCAGCCAACGTTTAACAAAATCAACAACTAAAAAGCGAAAAATTAATTTTTTCAAACAATCATACAATAAAGGGAAGAAAACTATTTCTTTCCTTTATTTTTATCGATAATTATCAAAATCATGTTACTGACAAGTGCAGCAAAAAAGCACCAGACCGATATAAAATAGAAAGTATAAAACAAATAGGCCAGCATACATGAACCAGCAATAAGCATTCCGGTAATTTTCATGCATCTAAGGCTTGAAATGAAAAAAGGGGCTATAGTTACCAAGCAATAGCACGCAGTTAATATTTTCCATATGGTTGGGCAACCTAAGAAACCCGACATTAGATCGTACACTATATGACAATTTTGGATATAAAAAGTCATGTCAGAGCGCCATAAGCCAAAGAGTAAACATAGCGATACTCCCAAACCTATAACGGCAAGCCCAAAAAGTAGTGACCTTTTTTCATTATCAGACTCCAGCATATAACATGACCATGGTATATAAAAAGGCCAGACAACAAAGGCAAAAAAGAGAAATACCAAAGCTGCTTGAGGCCATTGGTAAAGCCATACCAGCCCTTCGGCAAATTGCTGAATTCCGAAAAATACGGGAACAAGGGCTACTGGAATCCAGTAGCGATCTTTTATCAATGTCAAACTTACCAAACCAATAACGGCTAATACCGCACTAGCACTAAAGCTTGCTGAGGCAGAAAAACACATACTTACTCCTTTTTCTTTGTTTTTTAAAGCTTACGCATCAAGAGCTCATCTATGCAACACTTCATTAAAATAGACAATTTGACATTATTTGATATACTTAAAGAGTAAGGTTTTGCTATAAATCAGGTAAATTATATGAAATTAAAACATTTTTTTGGTTTATTATTTTTCGGTTCACTACTCTTTTTTGGCTACTGTCTATGGGTCTTTGGAGCCCTTGCTCAGGTAGACCAGCTATTTGAGATTAATACCCGGTTTAAAGATAATGATCTGCAGAATTGGCTTGCGCCGCAGCGAAAAGAAAATCTCATTTCACGTTTTGGCGAAAACCGTTCATCCCAAACAGAACCCCGCGCTATAAAAACATCAGTTTTAAATGAATGTATTCTTGCAGAAAAACCCTGCGTTGATATGCTTGCCGCTATTGCACCGGCTCGCTTTTTTTGGAAAACCGCACCAGATATCTATCTTGAAAAAGAACAGGTTCAAAAAGAGCTTTTTAAAGCACTCAAAGCAGGTAAAATAAAAGATCGCTTTGATAAACCCATTAAGTGCAAAACACAGCTTATGGCATCTTTGCAAGAAGAACAGGCGTTGTTAAAAAACTCATTAGATTCACTTCCAGCCCATTATGCATATTTTGGCGGGTTATATAATCTCTGGAACTATTCTCCGGTTAGTTTTTTTACGTTTTTGCACTACTCTCGTTTTATTTCTGAGTTACCTGGATGGCTTAAAAATCATCTTAATAGCTTGGCATCATGGTATATGGCAAAAAAATATCCTGAAATGAAGCAAGAAACTAAAAAAATAATTAAAAAGAAAACATCTTGGTTCTTCCACTGGGTAGTTGAATCACGCGTTGAAAAGGCTTTTGAAGAAATCAAAAATAAAGCAGAAAAACATTCTTATATTCATGACTATTCACCCTATTACCACAAACTTCAAAATGATTTTGACCTTGAAGCAAAAAATGTTTATAACGAGCTTCTTCGCTTACTAGAGCGTAACAAAGCGCTACAGGAAATTATCTAAGAATTTACAATTTCCTACCGGTTAAGTAGACTTTAAACTAAACAAATGTTTATAAAGCCAATTACTGCATATCGCAGAATGCACCAGGAATCATGGATCTAAAAAAAATTAATCTTAAAGATTTTACTCCCGATAGAGTTAGAAACTTTTCTGTAATCGCCCATATCGATCATGGCAAATCAACACTATGTGATCGACTTTTAGAAATCACCGGCACTCTTTCAACACGCAACAAGAATGAACAGTTTCTTGACAAACTTCAAGTTGAAAAAGAGCGTGGGATTACCGTAAAAGCACAATCAGCTTCCATGTTTTATGACTATAAAGGCACAACGTATCTTTTGAACTTGATCGACACGCCGGGACATGTAGATTTCAACTATGAAGTTTCACGTTCATTATATGCGTGCCAAGGTGCATTGCTGTTAGTCGACGCAAGCCAGGGCGTGCAAGCGCAAACCATGGCCAATTTTTACTTAGCTTTTGACCAAGATCTCACTATTATTCCTGTTATTAATAAAATCGATATGGCCCATGCAGAACCCGAACGTGTAGAAGACGAGCTTAAGACATTATTTGATTTTGAAAAATCTTCAGTTATTCGAGCATCTGCCAAAGCAGGTATCGGTGTTCATGATATTTTAGCTGCCATTATCGAGCGCATTCCTGCACCGGCAAGCAAAACAGATCAACCACTCAAGGCGCTTCTTTTTGATTCCTGGTATGACGAATACAAAGGTGTTATCTGTTTAATTGCTGTCAGAAATGGCGCAATAAAAAAGGGCGACAAAATTCTATTGGCATCTACTGAAAAACACTATGAAGTATTGGAAATCGGGCTTATGTTCCCCGACCAAACACCCACTGATGCTTTATATGCTGGACAAGTTGGTTATGTCATCACGGGCATGAAAACGGTACGCGAAGCGCGCGTGGGTGATACGATTTTTTCTGCAATACGAGGCCAACTAAATCAAAAGCAAGAGCCTGGCTTTAAGCCCGCAAAACCAATGGTCTTTGCCGGGATTTACCCGGTTGAAGCATCTGATTTTGAATTATTACAAGATGCAATAGAGAAACTTACTTTAAATGACGCGAGCGTTAAAGTTGAAAAAAAAAGCTCAATGGCTTTGGGTCTGGGGTTTCGCTGTGGCTTTTTAGGCTTATTACATATGGATGTCTTTAAACAGCGACTTGAACAAGAATATAACATGAATGTTATTGCCACAGCTCCAAGCGTGCTTTTTAAAATAGTTCTTAAGCACTCTGGAGAAACTATCGCCCTTGAAAGCCCGTCAGATTTTCCCGATGTACAAAAAATTGATCATGTTTTAGAGCCGGTTATTGATGCTACCATTTTGGTTCCCAAGGAATATCTTGGCGCTATTTTGACATTATGCGAAGAAAAGCGCGGTATACAAAAAGAGCTTTCGTATTTAAATGAACAAAGAATTATTTTACGCTATCGCTTGCCTCTGAATGAAATTGCAACAGATTTTTATGATCAATTAAAATCATTAAGCTCAGGGTATGCGAGCTTAGATTATGAAGAAGCCGGCTATCAACCTGCAGATTTAGTTAAAATGGACATACTTCTTAATGGCAAAGTGGTCGATGCGCTTTCAATTATTGTGCATGAAAAAAGCGCTCAACGCCAAGGGCGTGAAATTGCAGAGCGTTTACGCTCAGTGATTCCCCGCCAGATGTATGAAGTTGCTATTCAGGCTGCTATTGGCGCGAAAGTTATTGCGCGCGAATCGATTTCTGCATTACGCAAAAATGTTACCGCTAAATGTTATGGTGGTGATATTACACGCAAACGTAAATTATTAGAAAAACAAAAAGAGGGCAAGAAAAAAATGAAGCAAGTGGGTAATGTTGAAGTTCCTCAAGAAGCGTTCTTGTCTATCCTTAAAAAAGAGAGTTAGTCCCTATGGTTCATGAACAATTTAATGGTAATATTCTTATCTTTCAGGCATTTGATGTTGGTGATGATATAAACTTTTCAAAAGTTCTTAATGAAAAGATGCTTCCGGTTTTACCATCTCAATATTCAAAATATTTTAAAAATTATCATATCCCCTTAACGGTTGCACCCTCTTTACTTGATCCAAAAATCACCTGTAACAATGCTAAATTACACAATTTCGGAGTTATTACCTTACGTTATCAGATTCCATTTAGCTCGAGCTTTGAAGATCTCAAATCTGAAATCACCGCAATTGATACACGCTATGAAACACAAAGTTTACATGATGCTTTTTTCATTTTTAATAAAATAAAAGGCGCCATTAAACAATCAAATTTTTTTCACTTGCGTAAATCGTATACGGTTATCCAGATAAATCCACAGCAAAAGTACGATGTGGTTAATTTTAAAGATACCTTTGGCAGCATTTTAGCCTCAACGTTACGCTTTGAAACAGAAACACTTTCTGAATATCAAAAAAATGAAATTTTAGCCTCTGCGTTTGGGTATTATCGTGGTGATTTAATTATTGTTGATACCGAAGCAGCCTGCGTTTACGATGACGATTATGAGGATATTTTAGAGCTTTTTGAATTTGCTAACATGCAACAGCTTGAGCTACAGTACTTCGATCGTGTGCTAGACAAACAATTGAATACTATTTACGAGCGTCAAGTTAAAGCTCCCCCTTTCAAATCGTACTTGCCTTTTATTTCTGTTACTGAAGGCGACCCGATTGGCGATCTTGAAAAACTTAAAGTGGATATTTCAGTTATTACCGAACGGCTTGAAAACAGTATTAAAGTTGCAGGTGAAGCCTATTATTCTGAACTGTATCAATTACTGACAGAAAAATTAGATCTTGCTAACTGGAAAGAGTCTATTAACCGCAAGCTCTACATTATTCAGGATATCGCAACGGTGTATCAAAATAAAATTGACGCCGTGCGTGGAGATATACTTTCTGTTGCAATTATTATCTTAATCGCTCTAGAACTTATTATTTTAATTATTAAGTAAAAAAAGCCGGTTCTAAAAGCCGGCTTTGATTTTTTTAAGTATTCTCGTTTTATTCGTACACAGCGACTTTTGCCGGGCGTAGGATAGTTGAGCCCATGCTATAGCCCTTTTGCAGAACCTGTGCAATATGCCCAGAAACCGCACCTTCAACTAAGGGCGTTTGCATGATCGCTTCATGTAGATTTGGATTAAATTCACTGTTTTGCGTGATTTCAGTAACATTAAAACGGGCAAGAAATTTTTTAAATGCTTTATAAATAAGATCAAATGCCGGGTTTGAAATATCATGCTGTGCACGATCAAAATCATCCACAATATCGATTAACTGTGTTAAAACATCTGCTTGTGCTGATTGTGACCATTGGCTACGCTGGGATTCCATGCGTCTCCTGTAGTTATCAAAATCAGCCTGCAGGTAGGCATATTGTTGCTTACAGCGCATTAATTCATCATTATCACGTGTGACTATTTCCGGGTTTTGGTTACTATTTTCTTCCATTAAACACCTTTATTATGTATGATTTATCAACAATATTTTTTATAGTTTAACAAAATATCAAAAGTAATGAAAAAAGTAATGAAGAAAATCGCATATCTTGTAATGCTTACCTGCAATTATCTTTTAATACAAAGTTTTAATATCCCCAAATTTTACCACGGCCGCGTCTTTTTGGATGAACCACGCTTTTCTGAAACAGGCCTTTTTTCGGCCGATCTGACCGTAGCAGGTGGGACTAAGCATTTTCGTGCTCGCGGCTATAAGGGCCATCTAGAACTTGCTGAATTATATCTTCAAGCTTACCAGAATTTTGATAAAGGGCTTTTTATACATGCATTTTTACCCTTTTGCTGGGTACGCATGAATGATGTTGAACGCTATGATCTTACGGTTGATCCACTTCCCCATTGTATAAAAAAAACTGATATCTATAGCCCCGGGCTTTTTGCTGGCTGGACCATAAATTATCAAGAGACAAAGCATGTTGATTATGTTGATGCCACGTTTGAGTTAGGAATGCTTTTAAATACGCCAAAAAACGCTATCAGTGTGCCACTATTTCCTGTAGGTTATACCCAACAACCCGGTTTTGCAGGAGCCGCCTATTTTGCCATGGGCGCCTATGAATGGTTGACCTTGGGATTATACACTCAAGCGATAAGCTTTCAGCCTGCAACCCTTTGGAGTACCGGAAGCTATATTAAACTTGATCATATTGTTCCTAAAATATCGGTTATTTTGGCTTTTTGCGGGGATGGTCAAAACAAAAAAATCGAATCTATCAACCCCTGGCACATGTTTTCTATATATTTTTCTTTTGATGTAGATTTAGCAACGGATGAACGGCCTTGGTTGCCACGCTTTAAAGCACTTTACACTAAGCCTGTTTCAGGCTACAACATCTTAAAAGCTGGTATGGGTGGTTTTAGCATCGGTTTAGACGCTCAGGTTATTTTTTAAAAATACGTTGCAATAGTGGAAAATAACCTCAATTGCATTAATGAATCTGGCATCCGGCGCAGAAACTTCTGGTAATGCACGAAACCGTACATATAAATTACTTAAAAGCATACTTAAACAATATGCTTGCGAATCTGCAAGTAAGTAGCGACTCTCTTTGAGTAGCTGTATCTCTTTGCAGAGTTTTAAGGTTGATTGACAAAGTTCATCATAAAAAAGATGTTGATCTACAATGTGTTCCTGTTCAGCAAGATCTAATAATGCCCATACGGTAAGGGCTTGGTTAGTAACAGGGCGCGTTATAAGATCAGATATATCGCATGCGGGCATAGAAGAATCTATTAATGGGATAATGACTAAAAAAGCCAATAAAGCATACATGCTTCTTGGCAAAGAAATACCTATGTTCATGACTTATTACTTTATTTATATAAGTTATTACTTTCAGTATCTCTTAAATGTATTTAGTCAGTCAATAAAATAATTACTTCTACTTATTTTAGTAATTGCTTTAAAGATACAAAAAAGCCCGGAATGTTCCGGGCCTTTTCCATACAATAGTTTTTTAACTAAAATGGCAATTCGTCATCAAATGGGGGTTCATCTTTAAAGACAGGGCTATTTTTAGCAGCTGGTGCAGCAGGAGCGGCAAGATCTTCAAGGCCTTCCATTGATGTTGATTCAGCCATCTGTCCGTTACCCAAAAACACTACATTGTCTGCAACAACAGAATGTTTGCTGCGCATTTTACCATCGGTAGCGTCTTTCCATGAATCGAATTTTAATCTGCCTTCAATAAGAACCGGTCTACCCTTTTGTAGATACTGTGCGCAGTTATCTGCTTGCGGCCCCCACACGACAATATCAATATAACAAACTTCCTGAACAATAGCCCCTGTTTGTCTATTTTTGTATTGACGGTTTGATGCCAGGCTCATGCGACAGACATTTGCTGCTCCAACTTGTTTAAGTTCTGGGTCACGGGTTAGGTTGCCCACCATCACTACTTTATTGTATCCTGCCATGATTATGATCCTTTTAAGAAGTTAAAAAGTTTTGTTAAAACGTTTAAATTATTTTGTGCTTGTGTCACCACAGCTTGCGCTTCCTGAACAATTTTTTGTAACGCCTTATGCGTTGCGCCTGAAAATGCGCCCTTTGTGTCACCATCAACAAGCTCACGCATGCGATGCAAGAGCTGTTGCTGCGCTTTGGCTAAAAGTTGAATCTGCTCAGTTATCATATGTGCCAACTCTTCAAGTAAAACTCCAAGTTCTTCTTTAAGATGCCCAGAAGTTTTATGATTATGATACAGATTTTTTTTAGAAACTACAAAAGTTTCTTGAGAGTTTACCGATTTACTATAAAAAAAAAGCATACTACTTGCTGCAAAAAACGTTATATAATTCATGATAATTTATATGGGTTATGATTTATAAAAGGTACAGTATCCAACTTTACCATAATCGATAAGTGCATACAATGTTGCCCCCATTACTAAGATAACCAGCCCGTGTAAAAAGATTGGAATCTTTAGCTCAGTATATCGGGTAAAAAAAAGAAGCAAACAGTAAGATACTTGCCCAGCCATAGCAATTTTCCCTGAAAAACGTGCTGGTGGTGGTGTATGTCCCTGCACAATAATTAAAAGTGCACCGGCAAACATAAGTGTCTCTTTTGCCCATAAAAAAACAATAAACCATACAGGGACCATGTTTGTGTAACGGCACCATAAGAGAGTTATTGTTGTCAGTATAAAAAGCTTATCTGCAAGAGGGTCAAGTAATCCACCAAGAGCAGATTCCTGGTGATATTTTCGTGCAATATACCCATCAAGCATATCAGTTGCGGCAGCAATTGCTGCTAAAAAACCAGCTGCTAAAAAAAAATTATTAAGCAATAAATAAGAAATAGGCGCAATCAATACAATTCGCATCAGCGTAATATACGTTGCAAGCGTTATCATGAGATAATACCACTGGCAACACAACGATCGCCTTCATAGAGCACTGCAAATTGTCCTGCTGCTATACCTTGGTCCTGCTCACTTAAAACTATCTGTGCACGGTTGGCAAAAAGATAGTTAATCGTGGCGGGTATCATCTTAGGTCCATGGCGGAGTTTTACTAAAAAATTCTGTTGTCGGTTTTCTCCAGAAATCCAGGAAAGGTCTTCAATTTCACAGGTGTCCCGCCTCTTATCTGGCTCATAATATTTTTTTGATATATAAACGGCGTGCGTCTTCAAGTCTTTTGACACAACATACCAAGGTCCGCCTGCAAGGCCGATTCCCTGGCGTTGTCCCACAGTAAAAAACCATGCACCCTTATGCTTTCCCAGAATTGATCCTGATTCAAATTCTATCAAATCGCCCGGGTGCTCGCCTAGATGAAATTGGACAAATTCTGAAAATTTTAGTTTTCCCAAAAAACAAATCCCCTGAGAGTCTTTGCGCGCTTTATTTGGCAGGTCAACCCTATGGGCATATTCACGTAATTCAGATTTGGTCATATTACCAATCGGAAAAAGCGCTTTTTTGAGCTGCTGCTGGCAAAGGCGGGCTAAAAAATAGGTCTGGTCTTTAACGGGGTCAGGTGATTGGTGTAAATAAGCAACGTCGCCAAGAGTATATGTTTGCGCATAATGGCCTGTAGCTATAGCATCAAACTGATCAGCAAAAAGTTCGTAAAATGCTCCAAATTTAACCTGCTGATTACACATAATATCGGGATTTGGTGTACGCCCTTTTTTAATTTCTGAAAGCGTGTAGGAAACTACTCTGTCCCAATACTGCTTTTGAAATGAGACTACCTCAAGTTTTACAGCAAGTTTTTCACATACTGCTCGCACATAAGCAAGATCCTCTTGCCAGGGACAGGTTCCCAAGAAAGCAAGTTCATCTTCTAACCAGATTTTAAGGTAAAAGGCGGTAACCGAGTGGCCTTGTTGCACCAATTTATGCAGAGCAACCGAGCTATCGACCCCACCAGAAATAAGCATGGCAATATTCATAGTGCTTTTAAGTATATCAGCTTATTCAAAAATAACGAGTATGAAACTTAATTTTATTGCAAAATATGCATTTATTAAAATATACTTAAAGTGAGAGTTTAATAAAAATTAAATCTTTTAACGTTGAATATGAAAATTTATGAAAAAAATATATTTTATAATTTTTTGCGTGTCACTTCAGTCGCTTCTACAAGGCGCGCAGGCTCGGGTTTTTGACGAATCTATTTTTTCTACTTATGGTAAAGATATCTTAAAAAGGGCTACGCTAGAAACAAAATCTGCAAGAATCGAGTGACTTGGAACTTATTTGGAATGAATATAACCAGCTAGAGAATAAACCTTTCCAAGCTTATCGTTCACACTTAGAAGAGTTTGTTCTTTCTAAAAAGGAAGAGTATAGTAATACACTTTTTGAAAATATCCCACTTTCAGAGCAAAAACTCATTAATGGAGCAGAATATCTTTTAGCTGTTATGCAGATAACAGCATTAGGTGGTTTTCGCTGGCCAGATGACGGCGTTAAACGACTTGAAAAACTTATCAAACGTTTTGCTACAAATTCTGAAACGTTTCCGGCAGAATTTACTACTCATTTTATCGATTATTGCATGTTTTTTTTAGAGTATGCTCGAAATTATGCAGATAATCTTCTTGAGATAGATTTTTCACAGGCACTTCTTTATAGTTTAAAGCCAGGTAATGAATATCTGGCTATCAACTTTCTTAAGACTATTATTTACTCACCCGATGAAATTGATAGTGGCCTTAAAAACAAAAGCCGCGCTTTGCTAATAAAACTACTTATTAGGCAAAATACTCCAGCAAATATGGTAGAAATATTACATCTTTTAAGCGGTATTTCAGAAGATACCTTGACAAATGCCGGCGTTTACCCCGAAGATGCCGATTACGCCGAACAAATTGAGAAATTACTTTACCCCTAGTTAAAATACCGGCCATTATATATTGCTATTTGGAATATTTTATTGATAGGCTTATAACATATATCCAAAGTTTCATTTCAGACTAAGAAAGGGTTCCGATTCAGACGTACTCACTGAATCGCCTCTAACAACCAAGCCCTTTCTTAGTCAATTTCTATAATGTTAAACACTATTCGTAGACAGTTTTTAGTCTTCATGGTACTTTTTTAAGATATGTCACTACTTAAAAAAGTTATAGCAATGAATACTCTTAATATTATCATAAAAGCCTTTAAAGAACATGTCTTACAAGTTTACCCTTCCGTGACCCTGCCTTTTGATGTAACGCTTAATGTCGATCAACAACGGCAGCAATTTGGTGACCTTTCAAGCAATGCAGCAATGATTTATGCAAAAGAGTTGAAAAGTAATCCCCGTGCTGTAGCACACAACATACTTAAAGACTTTAACAACCCATTAGTAAATAGTAGTGAAATCGCCGGGCCAGGCTTTATAAATATAACCCTTAACCCAGATTTTTTTTCAAATATTCTTAATGAATTGCATGAGTATGGCGATGCGTTTTTTAAATTAGAAAAAAATTACCCTCTAAAAAAATTTAATATCGAATTTGTCAGCGCAAACCCAACGGGCCCGTTACATCTTGGGCATGGGCGAGGCGGCATCATTGGTGATGTTCTTGGCACAATTTTACGTTTTTTAGGGCACACGGTTACTAAAGAATTTTATAGTAATGACGCGGGCAACCAGATAGAAAAGCTGGGTGCATCATTTAAAATTCGTTGCTTACAAAAAACTGGTCAATCTCTAGAAATCCCGGAAGATGGCTACCATGGCGAATATCTGAAAGAACTTGCAGATAAGGCCTATGCAGAGTTAGGTGACAAACTAGCTACACAACCGGAATCTTTTTATGCTGCTTATGCAAAAGACTATTTATTACAAAAAATCAAAGAGACGCTAGCTGCGTATGGCATTGAATATGATATTTGGTTTTCAGAAAAAAGTTTGCATGATTCAGGTGCCATTACCAAAGGCTTAGAACTGATTAGAAAAAATGGGTATCTGTATGAAAAAGATGGCGCACATTGGTTAAAATCAACCGCATTTGGTGACGACAAAGACCGAGTTTTAAAAAAAGCCACCGGCGAACTTACCTACGTTTCAGCTGATGTGGCCTATTTAGAAGATAAAATAGAGCGTGGCGCAGAAAAATTAATTATGGTTCTTGGGCAAGACCACCACAGTTATGTTGTGCGCCTAAAAGCGGTTCTTCAAGCTCTGGGTAAAGATCCTCACATGCTCGATGTTATTCTTTACCAACTTGTTACTATTAAAGAATCTGGCCAGCAGGTACGCCTTTCAAAACGCGCAGGAAAAATAATTTCTCTTGAGGACATCACCCACACCGTAGGCAAAGATGTTGCTCGCTTTTTCTACCTGCACAGAAAAGCTGATGCCCACTTAGAGTTTGATATCGATCTTGCGTTATCACGCACCGAAGAAAACCCTGTATACTACATTCAATATGCTTATGTACGTACACTGAGCATGTTAGAAAAAGCAGATTCAATGGGCATACATTCTATCACTGCCGCAGATGCAAAGCATGTAACTGAAAAAGAGTCACTTTTGATCAAGAAAATAGTTGCGTTGGCACGAGTACTTGAAGATATTTCGCAGCACTACCAAACACATCTTTTAACTTATTATCTGCATGATCTTGCACAACTTTTTTCAACCTACTATGGCAATACAAAAGTTATAGATATGCAGAATATACCCGTTACTCGTGGCCGATTATTAGTAATTATGCAATTGCGTGACACGTTTAATCTTTGCCTGCGTCTTCTGGGACTCTCAGCGCCTGATAAGATGTAAATTCTCCAGTAGTTTCACACAGCATCTGGTAATAATAAGCAACATATACAAGTGGAATATGCCACTGAATCGCTTTAAAGCGCGCACCAAGGGCCATGATATAACGCATGTAATCACGTTTAACCCATCCATCGTTACAAAATGCTACAATTATTTCTGAATCGTGTGCTCTGTGATCTGGGGCATGATTAAAAAATAATTCTGAACAGATATAGGGCACTATAGCAACATTTTCGCGTATATGCCACACTGGCCGTGCAGCGCCACTGGGAACTATATCGGGGAATTTTTTTAAATACTTACTCGCTCTTCGTTCAGTAACTGCCATTGCATGGCGTTTATCAAAAATATCAATAACTTTGCCATCTTGGATCCAATAGACGGTGTTACGATAAGCGCCCTGGTCCCACCTAAAACCCCCTATAAGTAAGGTTACAGATTTACCTATATAACAATCGGCTAAAAGAGCTACACAGTCTTTTTCACCCAAAAAAAGCGGACATTGGCATGCCGACTCTGGAAACAGTATCAGCTGCGCCTGGGGAAATTTTTTGAGCACTATTTTGCAATAATCGCGCAGCTGGTGAGCCGTATAAGTAATGCTATCATGCGCAGCTATTTTATGAGGAGCAATAGCTATGCCCTGAATATCTGTATCTTTTTTAAGCTCGAGATTAAAAGCCAAAAGACTCAAAAGCCAGAAAATAATACAACTCATAAAACACAGGCGCCACCATGTGCCCCCTAGCACAGCATAAACAAAACTCGCCTGTGTAACAAGCAACATTAATAAGAGTCCTGGAGAGCCGATTTTTGGTAAATAATAAAGAAATCCAGGATACTCGACCAGTGGTAACAGGGGATTACAGAACATATACCCTTCTAGTCTACCTAAGAAACAGAAAGACCCGTGTTCTAACCATATAAAGAATAGCCAATAGATGAAAATAATGGATATGAAGCCATTAAAAAATGAGTGTACCAAAAAGAAAAATAGAGTATAAATCGCAAAGATATTTAAAAATGCAATTATCAGAAGCACTTTGGAGGCAAGCGATACCTCAAGCAAGGGTATAATACCCTCTAATGTAGGGTAAAAATGTACCATAAAAGCTGTTAAAACCCATAAACCGGCTTCTGAGACTGTCATCAAGCGGCGCAGATAGAGATAAAAAAGCGGTACGGCAAAAACAAAAACGGCCCACCAGCAATAAGCTGGGGCTATAAAAGCCGAACCGTATAACAGCGCTGAACCTAGAATCAAACTATAATGAATCAATTACTTTAAGTTCCTTAATATTATTATTGACAAATTAAAATAAAATGAGTCGTTCTTATAGTATAGATATAACTATACTTAAAAATAATTATAAAAGGAGAATAGTAATGAAGAATAGTATAAAAACATAAGTATTGGTATGTGCGGTTTTTACAGCACAATTATACGCTGCAGATGTTTTAGATAAAACAGCTGCTAGAATTGTGAAAGGTATTGCATTGAAACCTAGCACTGGTTGTAATACACTCGGCGCTTTAGGTGGTAGAAATACAAGAACCCTGCTTGTTAGTTCAGAAAATCAAGCAATGGCTCAGGTTTTATACTGCGAAGAAGAAGGCTTTAAATCTAATCATCCACGTGCATATGAATCTTTGTGTAAAGGTACGTCAACAAATAAGGCAACTGAAACACTTATTAACAAAGTAAGTAAAGCACCTAGCATGGCTTGCCCAGCATTAGGCCAATTGGGAAGAGGCCTCAGCTCATTAACAGATGCTCAGAAAAGAAAAGTGTGTTCAGCATGTGGCGATATGTATTTTGATAAGCATCCAAAAGCTAAGGCTGCTGTGTGTATTCAAGAAGAAAACGAAAAAAACGAAGAATAACTTTATTTTTAGTGAGGGATACTGGTATCCCTCACTAACTTTTTTTATTATTTTTTTTACAAAATAACGAGTTACAACTCTTTGAGTTTACATAAAATTTCATACGCTTGGCGCGGCGACACGGTATCCAAATCTAATTCATCAAGTAAGTGTAATTTGTTTATTTTACAACTTTCTTGAGGCTCTAAAGAATTATTCAGCGGTACAGCCTGACCTTGAGTTTGAGCGTATTCTGCCAGCAGGATTCGCGCGCGATCGATAACAATTTTTGGCAGATGAGCCGCTTTTGCAACTTGAATACCAAAGCTTCCTGGGGCAATACCCGGCAGAATGTTATGTAATAATACTACCGTGTCACCAACAGCTTTACTTGCAGCATGATAGCAGGCGATACCTGAAACAGTGTTTGCTAATGCTGTTAATTCGTGATAATGTGTGGCAAAAAGACAAAACGGCTTAATCTCCTGATGTAAATATTCAACAATAGCTTGAGCTAAAGCGAGTCCGTCATACGTACTAGTACCCCGGCCAACTTCATCTAAAATCACTAAACTCTTATGCGTAGCAGCACCACAAATAAGCGCGGTCTCTTCCATTTCAACTAAAAAAGTACTTTTGCCTTGAGCTAGATGGTCGCCCGCTCCGATTCGGGTAAAAATACGATCTAAAAGAGGCAAAATAGCCTGTTTTGCAGGAACAAATGAACCTATTTGTGCCAAAATCTGAATAAGGGCAACTTGCCTCAAATATGTAGATTTACCGCCCATATTTGGTCCAGTAATAATCCAAGTTTTTTCTTGGAAAGTAAGTTTAGTATTGTTCGGCACAAATGAAACTTTAGTTTCTTGTGCAAGTTCTTGTGCAAGCATGCGACGCTCAACAATGGGATGTCTCCCATCGATAATAATCATCTGCTCTTTTTCTGTGAATTCTGGATACACCCACTGATTTTGCACGGCGACATGCGCTAAGCAAGAAAATACATCAAGCTCTGCAAGCTCTTGCGAAAGGGTTCTCAGCAATGGTAAATAATTTTCAACCTCATGCATTAACAGCGTAAAAAGTTGATTTTCTAACTCGGTACTACTATTTTCTGCACGGTTAATATCATACTCAAGGTCTTTAAGTTCCTGGGTAGTAAAGCGGTCTCTATTTGTTAAACTTTGAATTTTTATATATCTAGTGGGCACTGCCTCACTTTGTGCTTTTGAAACTTCAATTGCATAACCTGCCGCTTGAGAGTATCTAATTTTAAGGGTATTAATCCCACTTTTTTGCTGTTCCTTGCGTTCAAGCTCAAAGATTGCTTGCATACCCTGTGTTGAAAGTGACCGTAAGCGGTCGAGTTCTGAATGGTATCCGGCTGCGATCTTCCAGTCATGGTGCTGATCAATATTTATTGCATGTGTTAAAAGAGTAAATAATCTTGTTAGTTCTTGCATATTGCATGAGACAAACTTTTGTAATGCAGGGATGTCAACAATGCCCTCCATTAATATACGATAGTCGTTATAAGTCGCACGCCTTAAAAACATACGCCCTAATGTTCTTTCAAGATCGCCTATTTTTTTTAAATGAGTACGTATAAGATTTCTCTCAAAAGAATTTTTAACAAAATAGGTAACCTTTTCAAGACGCTTTTCAAGTGATGCTCTATCGATTAAGGGCCGCATAAGCCACTTTTTTAAAAGACGTGATCCCATTCCGGTAACAGCCTCATCAACAACTTCAAAGAGCGTATATCTAGCTGAACCATCGTGCGTGTTATTGATGATTTCTAAATTTTTTTGAGTGGCTGCATCAAGTTGCAAATAATCTTGCGCTTGATATATTAATAAATTTTTTTGTGCCTGCCATGAATGAGGCGCATTCTTTTTTATATAGCCCCCAAGAAGCTGTAAAATATTTTTAGCAACAGGTGTAAGTGAACTTTCTTGGTGAGATATGCGTGATATTGTTTGCAACCACTGAGTAAAATCATCCTGGACTAACTGTTCTTGGGTGTATGTGGTAACAAATGAACGTTGTTTACAAAACTGCTCAAGCTGTTTACCGGAAGAATTCTGCTCTAAAAGAATTTCCCGAGGCGTAAACACTGCAAGCTCTGCATCTAATTTTTTTTCATCATAAGGAAATTCTGTAAAGTATAGCGAACCTGCAAGCATTTCATAAAAAATGAGTCCTATACTACCATTATTACTTATTAAAGCTGCTATATAATGAGAAGATTTACTATCAAGAAGCTTGGTGTCAACCAAAGTTCCTGGCGTAAAAACTTGAGTAACCCCACGCTCTACGATTTTACCAGGCTGAGGGGCTTCAAGCTGGTCGCATATAACAACTCGAAAACCGCCCTTTACCAATTTTATTAAATAATGCTCAACCGTATGGCGCGGCACGCCGCACAAGGGAATAGGCTCATCACTCATGGTTCCCCGTTGAGTAAGAACAATTCCCAGAAACGATGCGGCCTTATGAGCATCGTTAAAAAAAAGTTCATAAAAATCGCCTACCTGAAAAAGCACTAACGCATCAGGAAACTGATTTTTAATATCGAAATATTGCCGCATAAGGGGCGTTAATACAGTATCGCTAGCCATATTCTATTGGTGGTTATGTTCAATAATTAAAATCTTAAAAAAGTATATCGTAAAACTAGATAATTGAATACGCCGGTAATTTACGTAATTTGCGAATCTGATCCTTGAATGCATCAAGCTTATGTTGGTCGACCGTAGCATTAAGTGCGTCACATGCCATCTCTTGGATAATGCTTATTAATGAATCATAGCATCGCTGTAAAATATGTTTTTGGTAAAGATAGAATGTTTTATATTCTTTAACAAAAATAATATGGCTCAATATCTCCTGCGCAGAATTTTCTATAAGCTTTTCCTGGTGATTTTTATAGGCATATTCAAGAGACTCGGTATGCATTACAAAATGATAAAAATCCTGTTCGATTTCGATATTTTTATGCTCCATTCCTTCCGAGCTATCTTCAAACTGTTCAGCTAAAAACCATGCGGACGCCACTGGTATTGAAACTTTCTGATACAGATAATATTGAACATTTTTGTAAATAGGCTGTAAAGCTTGCAAAACAATCGATTGTAAAACAAGTGAGCCGGTAAATTTTACCAAGCTGCCGAATGTTGAATTTTCCCACGAATTTCTAGATGCAGTATAATATTCAAGCGCTTTTTTAATCAATTGAGGTGATTCTTTAATTTCAGTCATCATTTCTGCGGATAATTTAAGTGAAACCGTAGTATCATTCTGATGCCTATTTGAAGAAAAAAGATAATAAAGAATGCATCCACATAGAGCAGCTGCCCCAATTTTAGTAGCAGATTCATAATACCATTGTTTTTTTTTATGAAGTTCTTGCACGCGATGGGCTTTTGCAGAAATTGCCGCATGATTAATAATAATATGCGCTTGTAAACTATGCATCCATAAAAAAAATATACTCGATAATATTTTATAGTTCATGCAACAATCTCTTAACAGTTATTTTTTTAATGGTTTTTTTGAAAGAAGTGGCTTAAGATAAACGCCCGTATAACTTTCTTTACATCCAGCAACTTCTGCAGGAGTGCCGCATACAACAACTGTTCCACCCTTGTCGCCACCCTCGGGGCCAAGGTCGATGATATAATCGGCAACTTTTAAAACATCTAAATTATGTTCGATAACAATAAGTGAGTTACCTTTTGCAAGCAAGCGCTCAAAAACACCCAGTAAGCGCTTAATATCATGCGCATGCAAACCTGTGGTCGGCTCATCAAGAACATATAATGTTTTAGATCCCCGTTTTGCAAGCTCATCAACAAGCTTGATACGCTGTGCTTCACCACCAGAAAGTGTTGTTGATGATTGACCAAGGGCAAGATAATCCAGCCCGACATCGCACATAAGTTTAATACGCTTTGCGATGCTGGTGTGCGCAGCAAAAAAATCAAGCGCTTCAATAGCAGTCATAGCCAGAATGTCAGCAATCGACTTACTTTTATAAAGTATTTCAAGAACCGATTTAGTATAACGCTTACCTTTGCAACGATTACACTCCATTACGACATCAGGCAAAAAATGCATAGAAACGGTTATTATTCCCTCTCCAGAACATTCTGGACAGCGACCAGCCCCGACATTAAAACTAAAGTGCCCCATGGTATATCCGCGCGCGTTACTTTCGGGTAAGCTCGCATATAATTTTCGTATATCATCAAATATTCCAAGATACGTTGCAGGGTTAGAACGTGAAGTACGCCCAATAGGTTTTTGATCAATAACAATTAAATTTTCTAACTGGTTAACGCCTTCTATTTTATCAACTTCAAAAGCAGAACGCTTCGAGTGTGACAACGTTTTTTGTATCGCAGGGACCAATTCATCCATTATCAAACTCGATTTGCCAGAACCTGAAACCCCTGAAATACCACATAAAACACCCAAGGGGAATTCAACTGACAATTTTTTTAAATTATGTGTAGTTGCATCATGTAGTGTAATAAAACCAGTCGGCTTGCGTAACGGAACTATACGCTCAATGGTTTCCCTGCCAGAAAGATACGCGCCACTTAGTGATTTTTCATTCTTCATAATCTCTGCAGGTGTACCGGTTGCAACGATTTCACCACCGAATTTTCCCGCTGAAGGGCCCATGTCGATAATATAATCTGCAGCCTTCATGGTGTCACTGTCATGCTCAACAACAACAACCGTGTTTCCCTGATCGCGTAATTTATGCAACATGGCAATAAGCTTGTCATTATCACGCTGGTGCAACCCAATACTTGGTTCGTCTAGAACATATACCACACCGCTGAGCGCTGAACCGATCTGCGTTGCTAATCTAATACGTTGCCCTTCACCGCCAGAAAGTGTGCGCGCTGTTCTATTTAAGGTTAAGTAGCTTAACCCGACATCAAACAAAAATTGGTAACGCTGCGTAATTTCATGTAATAAACGCTGAGAAACTTGTGCTTGAAACTCAGAAAGATTGAGTGAATTAAAATACAATAATGCATCAGCGACAGACAATTCTCCGACCTGAAAGATATTTTTCTCGCCGATAGTTACTGCTAATGCAAGCGAGTTTAAGCGTTCGCCTTTGCATGCAGAACAGGTAATCTCCTGGTATACACCCATTTTGTCAGCAAATTCTAAGCCGGCTAAGGTGGAATTTTTTGCCGTCCAGGGAACAATAATCTCTACCCCTAATCCATGACATTTTTTACAAGCGCCAATAGGCGAATTAAAAGAAAAAAGGCGCGGCTCAAGATCTGGAATTGAGCTATTGCACGGAACACACATGCGTGATGACGAGTAGGTAAAACTATTTTCCCCCACTACAATCTTTACTTGACCAGCCGTAAGAACGAATGATTTTTCTAAGCTTTCTTGGATACGTGCCGTCTCTTCAACAGAAACTTCTAACGTATCAAGGGCGATATCAATGCTATGTTTAAAGGTTTTTTTAAGATTAAGGCTCTGAATTTCATCAAAGGAACGAAAGCTCATGCGCTGGCCATCGATAATAAATCGATAAAAACCATCTTTGAAATATTTTTCTAACTCTGCTACAAAGCTTCCCTTTTTTTCATTAATTAAGGGCGCCACAATACTGATAGTAAGTCCGGCAAATTCTTTAATCATGCGCTCTGCTATTTGCTCGGCTGATGCCGATTGAATCGGGTTATAACAACTTGGACAATGAATTTCACCAATACGAGCAAAAAGAACGCGTAAATAATCATAGAGTTCTGTTATGGTCCCCACAGTAGAGCGCGGATTTGCACCAACAGTTTTTTGCTCGATAGCAATCGCAGGACATAGCCCTTGTATAGAATCAACATCAGGTTTTTTGGGCATGCCCAAAAATTGGCGTGCATAAGAAGAGAGAGATTCCATATATCGACGTTGCCCTTCGGCATAAAGAACATCTAATGCCAACGTCGACTTTCCCGAACCAGAAGGACCGGTAACAACGGTAAGCGATTCCTTGGGAATTTCCACGGTAATATTTTTAAGGTTATGCTCTCGTGCACCGATGATTTTTATAGAGCGATTTGCTTTCATTGGGCTCCTATATGTACTGGCTTGCCAGTTGGTTATTTGTACATTTTACCATACATTACCCTCTTGGTCGAATCACCGTATCTTAAAAATAGCAAAAATTGACATTTTTGATTAAAATACTATTATTATTAATAATAGTATTTTAAATTAGCAATAAAGGTCGATATGAAAAAAAATCTCTTTTTACTACTATGCGCTTTGGAATGTTTTTTTATTACACATACTCAAAATAATAATCAAACAGAATCTAAACAACTATCAATTGTTGAACAGCCTGCAAGAAAACTATTTATACCGGCTAAACCTGCGCAAATGCCTAAAATCCCTACCATCACTGCAGGATGGCTTGATATCACTCAAGGTATTAGCAGATTTGAAGAAATACTTACCCCATTAACAAGAATGGTAGAAGATGATTCTATAGATATTATTATTCTTCGCATAGATTCTGCGGGCGGATCACCCGGGGATTCTCAGATTATTGCTGATTATATTCAGATAGCCAAAATACATAAACCAATCCTTGCATTCATTTCAAGAATAGGAGCATCCGGCGCTTACTGGATAGCTTCAGCATGCAGCTATATTTTAAGCCCAGCTTCTGCAGAAATAGGAAGCATTGGCGTACTTTCACAATATATCTTTGACAAGGATAAACAATACCATATTATTGCGTCCGGGTTATTCAAAGCCCCAATTATCAATCAACATCAAGAACTTGACCCAAAGTTCTTAGAACATGAAAAAAAATCCGCCGAACAAATGGCTAAAATATTTGCCGAAGATGTTTCTACCAATCGCAATATACCAGTTGAAACTATTTTATCATGGGAGGGTGCCATATTTCCTGGTAGGCAGGCTTTAGAGCGAGGCTTGGTCGATCAAAATGGTACTATACAGGATCTTCTTGAAAAAACCGTTGCCATCGTCAGCAATCTGAATAAGGATGTGGCATATGAACAACTTGTGATTTTAAGCCCTGAAAATGAAGTACAAAAAAAATATGCGCTTTAAAAGTAAAGTCTTAAAATTCTTTAACTCTATTATAAATATTGCTCTCCCAGCCATTTAGTACTATAGTAATTTTTATAAGAACTAGTGCTAAAAAAGGAGTCATATGAAAAAATATCTTCTTACAGTATTTTTTTGGGCATATGCATTAACTGCCGATATACAACTACTCAGAAACCAGCCACTCAATGCAGTTAACATCGGCTATATTTCACTTACCGATGCTATTACAGATTTTAATGAATTAGTAAAAAAGCTTAAAAATTTTGCCGAAGACTCAACTATAGATACCATTATTTTGCATATAAATTCTCCAGGTGGGTCACCTGGAAGCAGTCAAATTATTGCAGATTTTATTACCTGGGTAAAACAGACAAAGCCCGTTATAGCTTTTATTTCAGATTCGGGAACCTCTGGCGCTTACTGGATAGCCGCAGCATGCACCTACATTTTAGCGCCTGAGACTGCTATTATCGGAAGTATCGGCGTAGCGCATGAGCTCCCTAAAAAAAATAAGACCCTTTCTTTTACTGCGGGAAAATATAAACGTCCCCACTATCTTGCAGATGGCGTGATAGATCCAGATGACCAAAAAAAAATCCAAGAAAGACTCGATCTAATGTATGATATTTTTTGCAAATCAATAGCAACATTACGATCGATCCCCGTTGAAACGCTTAAATCACTTGAAGCTCAAGTTTTTCTTGGAGTTCAAGCGCGCGAGCTTGGACTAATTGATCAAAATGGAACAATACGTGATGTTTTTGATGTTGCGGTCGACCTCACCAAAAATAAAAAATCTGCTCCTGCCACGCTGATACGAGTAATTGTATCACCAACTGAAGTCTTTGAATTTGCTCTATAGTATTGATTTTTATTGCATTGTCTCTATACTTTTAACTTGAAATGCAAAATGTATGGTGAATGTAGCTCAGTTGGCAGAGCATCGGGTTGTGGTTCCGAGGGTCGTGGGTTCGAGACCCACCATTCACCCCATACGTATCTTTTATTTGAATTAGCTAAAATTTTATGTACACTTAGTGAAAATATGTGAGCTGAATTCACGATTAATCGGGGTGTGGCGCAATTGGTAGCGCACTCGCTTTGGGAGCGAGGGGTTGTCGGTTCGAGTCTGGCCACCCCGACCATATCTTAATAAAAGGCGTAGTACATGAAATCAAAGAGCTTTGTAGTATTCTTTTTACTCTTATTTAAATCCATTTCATCATCTCCATTAGAATCACAAGATCCAACAATCATCTATCAAGCTCAAGCGCAGGAGTGGGCAGAAAAAGTAATTAATCGTGTTGACCGTTATTTTTTAACAGATCTTTTAGATTTATTACATGCATCATATGTGCGTTCATATATGACTCTTGTTGTACAACGTGATTATATTCAACTTTTCAGCCAAATCGGCTCAGGCTGGAAGCATATCATCAACACACGCCTTAACCCTAGTAAAGACGAAGCATTTGATGAATCAGTAATCAACATTAATAACACACTTATACAACAACTTGAAACATTTCAAAAAAATTGTGTTACACAAAAAGAATATGTTGAAAAATTAAATCGCTTAACTGACGATAGCGCGAGTAATTATCCTGGAAAAATTTACCAAACCATAGATTATAGGCCCTGCAGACTTCTTATTGATGAACTACGCGATAATTCACGTACGGTTGTTGCAGAATCACTTATTGAGGTAATGGATGAAATTCAACAAGAGATCCAAAAAGCACATCAGGCAGTCAGTCAAGCTGCGGAATTATTCAAAAATGAAGGGCAATTAAAAAGCAATAATTTTGTAAATCGCTCTATTACCGAATTGCTTTGGTATTACGTCCCGCATCTTATGGTGAAATCTTTTGTTAATTTTGATAACGGGTATACCAGCGCAAGCAATCATTGCCTGGATGCGTATTTTGAAAGCCAACAAACAGGTAATGCTATTTGGCATCGCATAGAAGTTGCACGCGCAGCATATTATGCTGCACACTACCATGCTCTATACATGCTCATCAAAGAGCGATTACCAGAGATAATTCGTACACAGAACCCATCGGTGATTATACAACAACTCATTGATTATTCATGCTCAATCTAGATCGTCGATCACTACGTTTTTTTGATTGGCAAAGTCTTTTTATAACATTTATCCTTACGCTCATTGGACTCTGTGTAGTCCTGTCTGCTACCTATACACCAGAAGAACCCTACTCGTTATTTTTCAAAAAACAACTTTTTGGTATACTATCAGGATTTTTACTATATATTCTTTTTTGCAGTGTTGATTATCGTATACTGACACGTTGGGGATTTTTTATCTACTTTGTCGTAATAGCTCTTTTACTTTTTACCATGATAAAGGGTTCTATAGGTATGGGCGCACAGCGCTGGGTAAGCCTTGGTTTTATTAAATTTCAACCATCTGAACTTGCAAAGCTTTTTTTTCCCGCCTTTTTTGTTTACTATCTCACCTCTGAAAAAAAACAATTAAAAACGCTGTTTGATTTTTTACCCATACTTATAACAATTATGGTAAGCATACTTTTAATTCTAAAACAGCCCGATCTAGGAACAGCTCTTATTATTCTTTTTACCGGTGGATTACTCCTGTATATGGCCGGCCTATCACGTAAGTTTTTTTTAATAGTCTTTTGTATATGCGCAGCTTCAGGGCCCCTACTCTGGCATTTTTTAAAGCCCTATCAACGTCAACGAATATTAACTTTTTTAGGTGAAGGTGATTCACGTAAAGAGCGTTATCAGATTGAACAATCATGCATTGCTATCGGCTCAGGCGGCCTGTGGGGAAAAGGTTACTTGCACGGTACACAAAACCGATTACGCTTTCTACCAGAAGGCAGAACTGATTTCATTTTTTCAGTACTATGCGAAGAGTTCGGTTTTATTGGCGCCCTTTTTGCCATTACACTTTATTGCTTACTTTTTTATCGTTTTTTTTTATTACTTTTGTCACTTGAACAAGGGCTCACGCAACTTTTGGCTCTTGGCCTTATGAGCCATATTATATTTTCAACCATTGTTAATATTTCAATGGTACTGGGATTACTTCCTGTTGTGGGAATTCCATTGCCACTCATGAGTTACGGTATTACTCATTCTTGGATTACTTTGGCATCGCTGGGTTGGCTTAATGGAATTGCCGCACGAAGATTCTGATCTCTGGCTTTAATGTCATCTTGTCTTTACTCATTAGCTCATCTACACTAATAGATATGGAAACAGATAAACCACTTATGACCCTTGCGTTGCATGAGCCGCCTGAAGAAACATCCTATGATTTTCATCCAAAAAAATTTGATGAGTATCTGGGACAAAAAGAGCTGAAAACAAAACTCCAGCTTTATTGCCATGCTGCAACCTTACGCAATGAACCTCTTGACCACCTATTACTTTTTGGGCCCCCAGGCCTTGGCAAGACAACGCTTGCTATGATTATGTCCCATGTCATGAATGTCGGCATTAAAATCTGTAATGGCCCAATGCTTGAACGCACCGGTGATATGGTTTCTCTTTTAAGCTCACTTGAACCGCGTGATATCTTATTTATTGATGAAATTCATCGCATGCCAACAGCGGTTGAAGAAGTACTCTATAATGCCATGGAGCACTTTCGTGTTGATGTCATTGTCGGCCAAGGTCCGGGCGCGAAATCTATTAATCTGCCGATTCACCCTTTTACACTTATCGGCGCCACTACTAAAAGTGGTATGATTTCTGCACCTTTACAAAGCAGATTTGGTATTAATGAACGTTTAGATTATTATTCAGATGAAGATTTGCAGGCGATTATTTTACAAAGTGCCCTCTTTTTAGATCTTAAGCTATCCCCTGAATCGGCATTAACGATTGCAGGCTGCGCTCGCGGTACGCCTCGTATTGCAAAAAAAATATTACGCAGAGTACGTGACTTTGCACAAATTCATAACCAAAATCATGCTACTGACCTTCTTGTTGAAGAATCTTTACGCTTTCTAGGCATAGATAGTCAGGGGCTTACAAAACTTGACCACAAAATTATAAGTACTCTATTAGATAATAATGGCGGCCCGTTAGGGCTTGAGACGCTAGCATCACTGGTTGGTGAAGATAGCCAGACAATAGAGGAAGTATATGAACCCTTTTTAATGCGAAAAGGTTATCTTGAGCGCACCCCCCGCGGCCGCCAAATACCTCATAAGCGCTTTCAAAGTCTTAATCTGCAAAAAAACGGTCAAAATGCCTTATTTTGACGCTCATCAACAAAAAGTATAGTATAATAACTATGATTACCCTTTCTAAGATATCTTTACGATTCGGTTCACGCACTATTTTTGATGAACTTTCAGCTACCCTGCAAGATGACGACCGCATAGGTTTAGTCGGTAGAAATGGCTATGGTAAATCAACACTGCTTAAGGTTATTGCACGGCAACAAGAAATTAATAGCGGAACTATTTCTATTGTCAGTGGCAAACGAGTTGCCTATTTAAGTCAAGAAATAGTTCTTAATTCAGAAAAACCTGCACTAGAGCATGTGGTCGAGGGCGCGTTGCAAGAGTGCGAACATCTTTATTCATCGCCCGCTGCTATTCGCGCAGAAGCTGATAAAATCTTACGCGGTCTAGGTTTAACAGAAGCGATGCTTGTTATGCCTGTCAACACATTAAGTGGCGGTTGGAAAATGCGGATACTGCTTGCCCAACTTCTGGTTCAAAAAGCAGATTTTTATCTTTTTGACGAACCGACCAACCATCTTGATATTGTTGCAAAAGATTGGTTCTTACACTTTATTAAGCGGTCAGATGCTGGTTTTTTATTAGTTTGTCACGAAAAATATTTTTTAAATTCATTATGCAAGAAAATTTTAGCGCTTGATACACCCCAGGGTAAATTTTACCAGGGAAATTATGATGCATATTGCATGCGGTATCAGGCAGATTTAGAATCTATTGAAGCTGCCTACGTGCAGCAACAAAAAATGATTAAACAGAAAAAAGAGACCATTGCTCGTTTTGGCGCATCTGCATCACGTGCAACACAAGCACAAAGCATGAAGAAAGAGCTTGAAAAACTGACTTTAGTCGTTCCGCCGCCTAAACCACCAATCATGAATATTCCACTTCCAGAAATTAAACCCTGCGGAAATAATGTGCTCACCGTTACTCATTTAAGTGCCGGCTATGAGAACAAGGCGATTTTTTCTGGCCTTGACTTTACACTTAAGCGCAGTGAAAAAATTGCAATTATAGCGCCTAATGGTGTAGGTAAAACGACACTTTTACATACGCTTGCAGGCAATGTGCAAAAATATTCCGGAAGCATTGAATACGGCAGCGCAGTATCAACAACTCTTTTTTACCAAGAACAAGCGCTCGTTTTAAATCCAAATCTTACGGTTTGGGAAGAAGTGACGCAATCGGGTACTGAAACGGTACACTTTACTGATGGACAAATTCGCTCTATGCTGGGTTCATTTTTATTTTCTAATGACGATATTCATAAAAAAATATCATTTTTAAGCGGTGGTGAAAAAAGCCGTGTTGGTATGATAAAAGTTCTTTTACAACGAACTAATCTTCTCTTATTAGATGAACCGACTAACCATTTAGATATCCCTTCTAAAGAGATATTACTTAAGACATTAAAAAAATATACCGGTACTATTCTATTTGTATCTCACGATCATGATTTTGTTAATGAACTTGCAACTTCAATTATAGAATTAACGCCGACTTCTGCATTAATCTATCCCGGGAATTATGATTCGTATCTTCAACAAAAAGCGTATCAAAATGTGCAGTCGGAAAATTCAGAACAATGCAACTCTAAAACTGAAAGCAAACAGGAAAAACGTTTCGTCTCATTCTTTGAGCAGAAACAGGTCAGAAAGCTTGAACAAGCAATTGATCGACTAGGAAAAGAGCGCATTAAGCTGACTGCTGAACTTGAAAATCTCACTTATGGCACTCCAGAATTTCAAACACGCTATGATCGACTGCAAAAAATTGATAAAGAAGAGCCTACCCTAGTTGCTGAATGGGAAAAATATCAGCAATAAAGTATCTTGAAGTTCTTGTTTTGCTTTTGATAGTCTAAACAGTAGTTTAAAATTATCTTTGTGCAGGGCGCCATGAATCTTTTTAGTAGCCACATACTTTTACGAGTAACTCTCATATCCTCTATCTTTTTATATGCGGAAACTAACGACTCAAAAGCTCTAGTTTCTTATATTCAAGAACATAAGAAAAAATCGTCTACACCCCTGCCGGCAACATTAAAAAATCGAGCCAAAGAAATAAATTTGCTTGAAGAATTTTTAAAGAACTCAACGGTTTCGCTAGAAAAAATACCAGCAGCAATTATCGATGCATGTAAAGATTTTGTATTTCGAGATGCACTATTCAAACTTGTTGAACTGTACAAAATTAACCTTGTTTCTTCTGATAAAATTATTCAAAGTATCATTAAAAAACTCACTGAAAAAGATTTATATATGTACTTTTCAGCCAAAATTAATTTTATACTTTCAAGCACTGATGCCTTTAGCTTTGTAATAAAAAGCGCGTCCTTAGAAGTAAAAAATATGTTTCTTTTAGAGCTATTACTTACAACTGCTTCAGAGTTTAGCGCAGTAAAAGATTATCAAAAAACCAACGAATTCAAAAAGAACGAAGCTTTTATTAGAACAACAATTACTGCTGGATCAAAAATTAATGATGCATTGAATACGTTACCTACGCTTGGACTTTCTCTTAAAGAACAAGAAACTTTTGTTAATTCTCTTTTTGCGCCACGTGCAGACTTTATAGAATTTTTATGTAACAATGGCTTGGATAAAAATAGTAAATTACCAATTTCTTCCAAATCTTTAACACTTACAGAATTTTATGAAAATGAACTTAAAAACATTACTGAAAAACTTTCTCAAATAGTTTCAACAGATTTAAAAAATGCCCAAGAACAATGCAAAAAAATTCTTGCATTTATAAAGCCATCACCTCAAGAAACTAAACTTTTTGTTAAAGAGCCTACAAAAAGATAACATGTATCGTTTTTTTATAAAGTATTGAATCAAATTTTTAAATTTTGTTACCATTAACCGGGTAAACTATTTTAATAAATTATCGGGACTTAATGGAGTAAATAGTAATATGGTATATTTTAATTATTTAAAAGTGATCTTAGTAGGTACAATAATTCTAGCATCCTTGCATGCTACAGTGTCATTAACAGGGCCTTATTCAAAAGAATCTCGTGAGCTTGTCAAGAAAATTCGAGAAAGCTCTGAAAGCACCCCGATACTTGATGCCTTAAGGGTAATAAATAGTATTGATTATTTCCATGCAGATTTCAGAGAGCTTTCACAAAAAAAAGTGCGGGATATTTTAACCCCAGCTATACAAGAACCTGTCCTTGAAGCGATCATACAAATTTTAAAAAAGAATACCCCCAGAAGAGCAATTAGTCATCTTAACCCGTATAATAACGCAGATTATAGCCTTTTATTGGCCAAAATTGCGTTTTTAACGCATCATATAGAAATATTACAAAGTCTTATACCCCGTGCTGGGCAAGAATTTGCAACTAATGCATTTTTTATGACACTGTATGAAGCAAAACCCGATGATCTTGAAACTGCCAAAAGGTTTATAGCGCTATTATCACGATCAGTCGGTATTAATAGCACAAATGAAATAGGGTTTACTCCTCTTGCTGTAGCAGCAGTAACAAAAGCTTCACCTGAACTTACCAAGATAATTCTTGATCTTAAACCGGACGTAAATTTTGTTATGACCAGCCTTTTTCCAGGCAAAACATATACTTCTAAAGGTCAAGACTTTGAACCAACGCAAGATACACAATTTATGACGGTACTTAATCTTGTTGAAAATTCTCTCAAGCATGAGCAAGATCCTACGATTAAAAAAAATCTTGTTACCATTAAGGATATGCTTATACAAGCGGGTGCACAAACAACACAAATATGGCGTTGGTTAAACGCGTAGTTATGGGTACTTCTGAATAACCTGAGCAATACTGCGCATTGAAAAAATTCTATCTTCAGGCTACTCTAAAAGTAAATAACTACTTTCAAAACTTTAGCACTCAATAAGGACAAACGGCATGTCAGGGCATTCCAAGTGGTCAACAATTAAGCATAAAAAAGCATTACTTGACGCAAAGCGTGGTAAAAAATTTACTAAACTCATTAAAGAAATAACTGTTGCAGCGCGTTTAGGCGGCGGCGACCCAAGCGGAAATCCCCGTTTGCGGCTCTTATTAGAAAAGGCAAAAGAGATAAATATGCCCCTTGATAATGCGACCCGTGCCATTAAAAAGGGAACTGGTGAACTTCCCGGGCAAGCGTACGAAGCCCAAACCTATGAAGGCTATGGCCCCCATAATATTGCTATGATGATTGACGTGTTAACGGATAATAAAAATAAAGCGATTGCAGAACTGCGACATGTTTTTTCACGCAATGGTGGTCGCATAGCTGATGCGGGCGCTGTCGGCTGGATGTTCCAACGCGCCGGAATTATTTCAGGAACAGGCAAAATTACTGAAGATCAACTTTTAGAAAACCTTTTAGATTACGATATTATTAATATTATTGTTACTGAAGATAATACCTTTGAAATTGTATGTGAACCCAAGTCGCTCGAACCTATTAAAGAAACACTCACAAAAAAACTTGGATTGCATGTCGAAGAAGCAGAACTTGGCTGGGATGCGGCTAATAAGGTTACATTGGACCAACTGCAAGCAGAACAAGTGCTTGAGTTTCTTCAAGCAGTTGAAGAGCTTGATGATGTACAAAATGTTTACACCAATATGGAGTAACTCATGATCATGAGTATGACGGGGTTTGGGACCTCAACACTTTCAATTCCTGTTAAAGATACTGTTTTATATATGACCTTGAGCCTTAAAACGCTTAACTCACGCTTTTTTGAAAGCACCTGTAAACTCCCTTATGCGCTCACGGAACTTGAAACAATAGTTTTAAAAATATTCAAAGCAAAATTGTTCCGAGGAACGCTGTATTTTTCTGTTCACGTTCATAACCCTTCAATACTTAAAGGTGGGGTAACACCATCATTAAATATGATTAATCAGTATCTTGCAGCAATTGAAACAATTAAGAAACATACGCATGTTGAAGGCACTATAGCACTTCACGATCTTATTACCCTGCCAAGTATTTTTGAGATACCTGAAGAAATGCTTCCAAAAAATGCGATTGAATTGATTTTGCAAGAAATCGATAAGCTTATACAGCTGGTGATCGCCTCGCGTCAACAGGAAGGACAATCGTTACAGAACGACCTAGAACAACGCGTGCATACTATGAACGAGCTTATGAGCCATATTGAGCCTCGAGCACAAAAAGTTTTAATTGAAAAAAAACAAACTATCTCTGCAACTTTTGCAGCTATGCCCTACCAAGAAGCAAGCGAAAATAGAGAACAGCATATTTTAATGCTCTATGGTCAACTTGATAAAATTGATATCCATGAAGAGATATTTAGATTTAAAACACATTTAGCACATTTTGAAAAAGTCATCCACAATGCTGACCAGGAAAAGGGCAAAAAGCTCGATTTTATTTTGCAGGAAATGTTTCGCGAAATTAATACTATGAACGCCAAATGCAGTGATTCTCAAATTAGTGAATACGCAATATCACTTAAAGTAGAACTTGAAAAAGCTCGTGAACAGGTTCAAAATATAGTTTAAAATCGAAAAAACAACAAAAAAGGCATCATACATTCTGATGCCTTTTTTGTGTAAAAACTTAACGCTATTATTTTTTAGATCATACATGATAGTATTTACAATGATAATAGCTACATAAGCTAATTTTATTGATTACTATTGAAAAAATATGAAAACTCTATTTGTGAATATTTTTTTTGTACTCGTTTTGGTCCTTATCAGAGGTATCAATACTATATACCTCATTCAAGATGATCTGGAATTATTAAATGGACCTTTATTAAAGAGCCAAACCATTATTATCGCCGGGCTCGATGAGACACGCCTAGACAAGATGGTTTATTCAGATGCTGAGCTTGATGAAATAACAGATAAGCGATTTTCCGATATAGAAACCTTAGTAAAACCGGAACACATAAAAAGGTGGCGCGATCTCATAAAAAAAGCGATTGATAAGGCGATACAGGAAAAAAAATTCAGGCCATGCCTGCTTATAAAACGGCCTGATATAAAAATTTCCCGAAGAATGACGATTGCTGATTATCTGTCACTTGTTACTGATGATATACTGGCAGAAGAGAAAGAGAGAATAACTGAAGTTCTTTACACCAATGGCATAATAATTGAGCATATTATGTACGAAATTTACGAAAATAACACACCTTATTTTGAAGATTTTGATGAAAAAAAATATAAGAAGCATATGGAGCTGTTACCCGAACGGGAGACTGCTATTAAAACAGAGATACGCAGGTATTTGGATAGTGTTTTAGATTAAGTAGATCTAGTATTGTAACACTCTATTAACAAAATCAACATTTTTAGCCCGTAAAACTTCAAAATCTTATGTGAGAAGTTTTGAAAACGCAACGTGCATATCTGCGGTTAAAGTACGTATATATTCATTCTCATAAGGAGTAAGCTTGCATTCTTGCAGAAAAAACAACTTAAGGACAACAAAAGAAGAGAACACCATTTTTATACAGATGCTTTATGAAAAAATTATTGTGATTAACTTCTTATAGATTATACTAACAATAATAAGTTTTAATAAATATAATCTCAAAAAAAATGTCAGAAAAGCATTTTACTCACCTACATCTCCATACTGATTATTCTCTACTAGACGGCGCAATAACCATCGATAAGCTTGTTGATTTTGGCAAAAAAAATAACATGAAAGCTCTTGCCATAAGTGACCATGGAAATATCTTTGGCGGAGTAAAATTTTTCCAAGCGGCAAAAAAAGCTGGCATTAAGCCTGTATTAGGAATGGAAGCGTATTTTACGCAAGATATTAAAATAAAAAAAGCTGATGATAAGTATTATCATCTTATTTTATTAGTAGAAAATGAGATCGGGTACAAAAATCTCTGTCGCCTTATTCATCGTTCTTATACAGACGGTTTTTACTTTAAGCCACGTATAGATTATGCTGCGCTAGAGGAGTATAGCCAAGGGCTTATAGCAACAACGGCCTGCTTAGGTGGACATATCCCGTCCCTGCTAATGGAAAACAATCATCTGATAGCAGATGAACGCATTGACTGGTTTTTAAAGGTTTTTGGTGAAGAACGCTTTTACCTGGAAATCCAGCCAGATGATCAACAAGAACAAAAAATATTAAATGAAAAGCTTTATGACCTCAGCAAGCGCAAAGGTGTTCAACTTGTTGCCGCAGGCGATTGCCACTATACCACCGCTCAAGACCGTTATGCCCATGAAATTATGCTTGCCATACAAACTCATCACAAGATAACAGATCCAGGACGTTTTACCTTTGGTGACTGCCGTGTACATATGCGTACTCAAGATGAGATGCTTGAACTTTTTAAGCTTCATCAAGAGGCAGTCTGGAACTCTGGCAAAATTGCTGACCGCTGTAATTTTAGCTATCAAACAGGAAAGCTTTTTTTCCCACAATTTGAAGTTCCTCAAAACTTGAGCCATGAAGAATATTTTGCTCAGCTCTGCAAAAAAGGGCTTTCTGACTTGCATGCAACTGAACGTTTTCCACATGACCAACTGGAACAGTATCAAGCACGTTTGGAACTTGAAATAAATCTTATTACAAAAATGGGTTTTGTTGGTTATTTTTTGGTTGTCAGTGATTTTATTCAATGGGCACGAAGTAATAACATACCCGTTGGACCAGGTCGTGGATCAGCTGCAGGTTCTCTGGTTGCTTGGGCATTACAAATTACTGATATCGATCCAATACGATACAATTTGCTCTTTGAGCGCTTTTTAAATCCTGAACGCGTATCAATGCCAGATATTGATATAGATTTTTGTATCGAGGGGCGCGAGCGTGTCATAGATTATGTACGCACGAAATATGGGCATGATAAAGTGTGCCAAATAATAACCTTCGGTACCATGCTTGCAAAAGGAGTAATTAAAGATGTGGCTCGCGCATTAAGCTTTCCGTTTGAGGATTCAAATGCATTAACCGATTTAATTCCAGATCAATTAAAAATCACGCTCACACAAGCATGTGAACTTGAGCCAAAATTACAGGAACTTAGGGATTCTAACCCCCGCATTACGGAACTTTTTGATATCGCATTACGCTTAGAAGGGCTTACCCGGCACGCATCAAAACATGCAGCTGGTATTGTTATATCCCCCGAGCCTATCAAAGAAGTTTTACCAGTATACATACCTCCAAAAACAACTGATCTGGTTACTCAGTACGCAATGACTGAGTTAGAGACACTCGGTTTTTTAAAGATGGACTTTCTCGGTCTAAAAAACTTGACGCTTATTCAACGCACGCTCGAGCTGATTGAAAAGAATCATGCACTTAAAATTGATATCACTAAATTACCGCTTGATGACGAGAAATCATTTCAACTGTTGTGTGCCGGTAGAACATCTGGTGTATTCCAGTTGGAGTCTGATGGTCTAAAAGATACGTTACGTAGGTTACAGCCAACTAAATTTGAAGATATTATTGCCGTCAACGCGCTGTATCGCCCAGGGCCACTCGGTTCGGGCATGGTCGACGATTTTATTGAACGGAGACATGGCAGACAAAAAATTCCCTATCTCTTTCCTGAACTTAAAGAAATTTTAGAAGAAACCTACGGTGTTATTGTCTATCAAGAGCAAGTAATGAAAATTGCTTCTGCTATAGGGGGGTTTTCGCTTGGTGAATCTGATATATTGCGCCGAGCAATGGGTAAGAAAAAAGCTGACGTTATGGCAGAACAAAAAGATATTTTTGTAAACCGCGCGCAAAAACGGGGGTTTAATACCCAAAAAGCTGGTGAACTTTTTGATTTAATGGCTTATTTTGCAGGCTACGGCTTTAATAAATCCCATTCGGCAGCCTATGCGCTTATTGCCTATCAAACTGCTTATCTTAAAGCTCAATACCCTGCAGAATTTATGGCCTGCTTGATATCCCTTGAATCAAGTGATGCGGAAAAAATGGCGTTTTATATTGCCGAAGCGCGTGAAATGGGCATTTCTATTTTACCGCCGGATATTAATGTTTCTGAAAACATGTTCACAGCGCGTGAGATGTCCATATGTTTTGGTTTACAAGGCATTAAAAATGTTGGGCAAGCGGCCCTTGAAAGTATTATCACTGAGCGAAAAAAACTCCCCTATAAAGATCTGTATGATTTTTGTTTGCGAGTAGACTTGCGCACGGTCAATAAAAGAGTTATTGAAAGTCTCATTTATGCAGGTGCGTATGATAAGCTACCAGGAAATCGTGCACAAAAGCTCGCGGAATTATCGCATATTATAGATCAGGCTTCTGAGGCAAAAGAGGCGCTTATTACCGGGCAAATGGGCCTATTTGGTTCGCCCGCAGAACAGTTTTCTGATAATAATAATTTTTATGCTTTTGCTGCTCGAGAAGAACTTTCTGATAAAGAAAAGTTAGAAAAAGAAAAAGAGGTTGTTGGATTATATATCAGCGCGCAGCCTCTTGATCGTTACAAAAAACAGACAACGTGGCTGCAAGCAATACCATTCTCTCAAGCCGCGCAAAAGCAAGGGTTAGTAACTTGCTGCGGAACATTTAAATCTCACAAGGTTATCACCACTAAAAAAGGTGATAAAATGGCATTTTTATTTTTAGAAGATTCATCCACTACAGCTGAGATTATACTGTTTCCCAAAGTTTATTCACGCGTTGCTGCACTTTTAGAGGATAATACGGTGTTTGCCGTTAAAGGGTTTGTTGATGAGGCCGGTACAGGAATATGTAAAATCAAAGCACAGGAACTTGTCGTTTTAGATAAGCTTTTTGATGATCACGCAGTTACGCAAGTAACCATCGGCTTGCCAGAAGATAATCAAATTACTCTATTGGAATCTATTAAAGCGCTTATGCAACCTGGTAAAACCGCGCTTAGTTTTATTTTAACAGACAATAACAAAAATATTAAACTTGCAACGCGCCAAAAAATAACGATCACGCCACAGATTCTTGACCTTGTTGATCAATACCAACTTACTATGCAGTTAGAGATTTAATACATTCCTCTTTGCCTCATTTCAAACAACTCTTGCTCAAGGCTATCATACTCTAACTCTTCAACTGTTGGGCCTATCCATGTATCACTATCTTCACAGGATGCACCAGGTTTATTTGGAGGCAATGTTGATAATCTTTTAGCCAGAGTAAAAACTTTTTGTTGCTCTTCTGGGGTTAGCTTATTTTTTATTTTGTGAGACTCTCTATAACTATCTACTATTTTTCTAAATTTTTCATGCCCTAGCAACATACTAAAATAAAAAATGGTACCATTCTCAACCAATTCTGGCTTTAACATTTCTGTACACTCATCGAGTTTGACTGATTCTTCTGATTCAAATCTTTCATCTTGCCTTTGGTATTCAAAGCTATTCGGAGTCATAAAGCACATATACTTGAGGACATGTTCCCAGGGCCTTAAGCGACGCTCTTTGAGTCTATAATGTTGTAAAGCAGACGTTAAAAGTATTTTGGCTAATTCACTCTGTGGATTCTGACTATGCTCCTTGAAAAACTCCAAATCAACGCTTATACATGTTTCTTTATAATGCGAACTAATAGTAACTCCCTCAACTGGAGTAAAAAAAGCCCACCAGGGATCTTGCATTACATTTTGCTGTTGATCGTTTAGAGTCCGCTGCTTTAAGAATTCATGTACAATAGTATCTGTGATCGTAGTAGCTTGTTGAGTTAATTCGACAGCTTGCAGTATAAAAACAAATCCACAAGACAGTAATAGATATTTCATAGTAGTTCCTAATAATAAGAGCTTGGAAGATGTGGCATTGCTATAGAATTCAGCCATAAAAAAAGAAACCCTCTTACGCTTATCCAGACCGCGGTGGCAAGCAACAGAGGGCATGCCTTTTAAAATTATTTTATAACAATTCTCCGGCAAGCTTACTAAGCTCACTTCGCTCACTAACTGTTAAAAATGCCGTTCCGAATATAGCATTATTTTTAAAACGCTGGCTTGCAACCATTAAACCATTACTTGTAAAATCTAAATACGGCGAGTCGATTTGATACGGGTCACCTGCAAGAACAATTTTACTTCCATCACCTACACGACTAATAATAGTTTTAACTTCATGCGGCGTTAAGTTTTGTACTTCATCAATAAAAATATATTGATAAGGAATCGAGCGACCACGCATATAGGTAATTGCCTCTAAACTCATTTTTCCCTGGCGAGACAGCTCATCAAGAGAAGGGAATCCATGGCGAACTTTTTCTTGCCGCTTCTCTTTATATTTATCACGCTTACGATCCTTTTTATTCCAATTTTTTTCTTGCTCTTCTTGAGACTGTTCTTCGTAATAGATCGAGCTATTTTGTTTACTATTTGCCGTATGAACAATGAAATCCATATTATCATAAATAGGCTGCATCCAGCTATGCAATTTTTCCTGTATATCTCCTGGCAAATAACCTATATCAGGCCCAAGCGGTACCACGGGTCTTGAAATAAGCATCTTATTATATACCTGCTCAACTATTATTTTATGCAAACCCGCAACCAGGGCCAAGAATGTTTTACCGGTTCCTGCTGGTCCTAGTAGTGAGACCAGTTTAATAGAATCATCTAATAATAAATCAAGTGCGATGAGCTGCTGTGGGTTGCGAGGTTTAATATTCCATTTTAAATCCGGCACGAAAATTTCTTTAAAATTTTTTGTGCCAACATACCTAAATAAGCGATAATTGTAGGGGTTATGCTGACTTTCTGCTAGAACATATTCATTAAGTGTAAATTTATAATCTTTAGAAAGATCACTTAAAAAACTTTGCATATCCTTTTTTAATTGAACTGCAGGAACTTGAACCGTCATCCAACCTTTGTAAAATTCGTCGTGTGAAACAACATCTTTAAGATAATCTTCAGTAGTTAAATTTAAGACATCCGCTTTAACGCGCATGTTGATATCTTTAGTAATAAACGTTACATCATAACCTTTTTTCTGCATGCATAATGCTGTTTCTAAGATTTTATTATCCGGTGTTGCAGGCCAATCTATGGTTGGACAATTGTCGGCACTCTGCGTAAATAAAATCTGAACAGTGCCTCCCGTATCAAGCTTAACTCCAGCATTTAAAGAGCCCTTTTGACGCAAGATATCAAGATGTCGAATAGTTTCACGCGCATTGCGGCCACGCTGAGAATTCTCTGTTTTAAAATGATCAAGCTCTTCAAGAACCATGGTGGGGATAGCAACTATTTCGGGTGAAAACTCGAAAAAAGCTTCAGGATCGTGAATCAGAATATTGGTATCAAGTATATACATCTTAGGTTTTGGCATACTGCTCCCTTGTATCAGTATTGTCAAAAAAGTTTTTTTTGACATAGTTCAGGTCAACCTTAGCATGCTTTTTACTTGTGATTCAACAATAGTTTTTAATACCTATTTTAATACTGTTTTTATACCACTAACCTCGTTAAAAGTTGCTGCTCCACAAGCAAATTCAAGATAACAAAATTAAGGCGCTTAAAAGTTGCTAGAACTTTGTTATACTAAAAGTAGAATACTTTTAACCGTAAGGCGCCTTATGAGCAATAAAAATAACGATATACAAGCACTTCGTCACTCGGCGGCACATCTTCTTGCGCATGCTGTTTCAGAATTATATCCAATGACGCTCTTGACTATAGGCCCTGCAACAGAAGATGGTTTTTTCTATGATATGTTACCGGAAAAAAACTTTAAAGAAGATGACCTCCCTCTTATTTCTGCGCGCATGCAAGAGATAGTACAAAAAAATTATCCTCTGGAACACAAGCAGATCTCAAAAGAAGAGGCTCGCAAAATATTTGCAAATAACCGTTTTAAGCTGGAGCTCATTGATCAGATTCCCGGCGATACGGTAGGTTTGGCAACACAAGGTGATTTTTATGATTTATGCCGAGGTGGTCATATAGCTTCTACAGGTATGCTTAAATATGTTAAATTGCAAGCAATATCCGGCTCATATTGGCGCGCTAATAAAGATGGCCAAGCTTTGCAACGGATTTCTGGAGTAGCATTTTTTACCCAGGAAGATCTTAATGCCTATGAACAACGTCAACGAGAATTGAATCTATACGATCACCGAAGATTGGGAAAACAGCTCGATCTTTTCTCATTTCATGACGAAGGCGTGGGATTTCCTTTTTTCCACCCTAAAGGTAAACGCGTTATTAATGTTCTTACAGCCTATATGCGTAAATTGCAGCAAGAGAACAACTACCAAGAAATTTCAACGCCTACCATGCTCAGTGATGAACTATGGCGCCGTTCAGGGCACTATGAATTTTATCATGATAAAATGTACTTTTCTGTTATCGATGATAAAAATTATGCCATAAAACCTATGAATTGCCCCGGATCTATATTAATTTATCAAACAAGGCCACGTTCTTATCGTGAACTTCCCTTGAAACTAGCAGAATATGGTCATTGCCATAGACATGAATTATCTGGTGTTCTTCATGGACTTATGCGCGTACGCGCATTTACCCAAGATGACGCGCATATTTATTGTACCTCTGAACAATTAGAGCATGAGATCGGTACCATTATTAAAATGGTTTTCAAAATGCTTTCTAAGTTTGATCTTCATGATATCAGTTTTGCTATATCAACACGCCCAGAAAAATATATGGGCAGCCAGGCGCTTTGGCAGACAGCTACTCAAGCACTTACCGATGCCTTGGTAGCATCACATGCAAAATATACGATTAAAGAAGGCGAGGGAGCTTTTTATGGGCCCAAGATTGAGGTAGTAATCCAAGATTCCATGGGTCGTAACTGGCAATGTGGAACAATTCAGGTAGACTTTTTCCAACCAGAAAATTTTGATCTTTCCTACGTCACTAACCAAGGGTCAAAGCAACGACCGGTTATTATCCATCAAGCTATATTCGGGTCACTTGAGCGTTTTTTTGCTATCATTCTGGAACACTACAAAGGCAACCTGCCCTATTGGTTAGCGCCAGTTCAAATTAAAATATTAACAGTCACTGACGGGCAAAAACCTTTTGCCATTGAACTTTATAATGACCTTAAAGCTCGAGGTGTACGCGTTGAGATTGATGAAACATCAGACCCGCTTTCTGGGCAAATTAAAAGTGCACAGTTAGAAAAAATTCCATGGATGCTTGTTGTTGGTAAAAAAGAGGCAGAAGCTCGTACGGTTACTATCCGTTATCTTGACGGCAAACAGGAGCCTGCAATTTCTTTAGAAAATTTACACAAAAAAATTCAGGAGCAAGCTCTTTAAGTTTCAATACAATAAATACTAGACATGCGATAACGTTCTTTATATCGAAGCTTTCGCATGTCTAGTTGCATATGAGAATTATTTTTTTAACATTTTTTTATTTTTTTTTGACTAACATATTGCTTATTGAAAGTTTTATCGGGTACGATGAAGATGTACAATATGTATAACCTTTTCATACAAGGAGAGATGTATGGCAAAGAGAAAAGTAGCTGCTAAAAAAGCGGCTCCAAAAAGAAAAGTTGCTAAAAAAGCAGCTCCTAAACGTAAAGTAGCAGCTAAAAAAGCAGCTCCTAAAAGAAAAGTAGCGGCTAAAAAAGCGGCTCCTAAACGTAAAGCAGCTGCCAAAAAAGCGGCTCCTAAGCGTAAAGTAGCTAAAAGAGCGGCTCCTAAACGTAAAGTAGCTGCCAAAAAAGCAGCTCCTAAGCGTAAAGTAGCTAAAAGAGCAGCTTCAAAACGTAAAACGGTACCTATGAAAGTAGTTAAGCCATCGATTATTCCTGGCCTTTAATTATAGGTACAATGCGTTAACCGATTTAATTTGGTTATCTAGTGGGCACATACGACATTATCGAGCGTGCCCATTTTTTTATGTCTTTTCAGATAAGGGGATCTTTACATGGTATCGTTCAAAAGATTATCCAAGTCAAATACGCTGAAACAATCGTTAATAGCGAGTACCCTTTTTTTTCTTATAATTAGATCAGAAACTCAATGCATTGAAGTGGGAGCGGCTACACTATTTATTAGCTATACCATTGCTGCAGGTGCCATTAACATATTGTTGAGAGGAAAAGATTTTTCTAATTGGTGGAATCGTAGCCAAAAATCATCTACTGAACTAGGTCACCCCACCTTTGATCCGAATTGCCCTCGATGTTCTCTAAAAAATCCTCTTAACCAATCACAGATGAAAACTCATCAAGCACCTGAAACAACTGCTTCTCAAGTGGTTATTAACCAGACCACGAATAATACAACTATTACAGCAGCCGAAGGCAATACCATAAATGTTCTGCCCCCAACCTTAACAGCTATGCCGACACCCACTCAATTTCCACAACAGACTATAAAAGCATTTCAAGAATCGTTATTGCAACCTGCCGCCCAAGAGCTGCAAAACACTGATCAATCACCAAAAGATACAACACAAACAGGGCTCTACCCCAATCGAATTTCTAACAAGTTCCACAGCCTGCAGGAATTTTATGAAAATAATTATGGCAAACTAGGCATAGCGGTCGCTATTTCGGGATACGTATATATTTTGTATCTTATTAATTCATTGCAGAGATACCTTACAGATCCAAAAAGGATCAGTCTTTGGTTCTCAGAATATGATTTAAATAAATTACTTCTGCTTGAACCCGATCAGATGAAAGAACTTCTTATTCAAGAATTTATAAACATTTACCAAGTTTCTGACCCAAAAAGCTTGAAAATTGCCGTATCAAAATTTTTGAATGATATAGAAGCAGAACTCAAAAGCTTAGCTTATTTTGAAAATATCGCAGGCACCATAAATTCATTATCTTTGATAACTGAAAATTGCTGTTCGCCATTATGCTATTTAGCCCGTAACGCTATACCTGGTAGCGGTTTAATTATTGACCTTATACCCGGAGTTACCATAAATAATCTATTTTTTATTAATAGTAAGCTCAAAATGGCAATTCAAGAGCGAATCTCTCGTATTCATTATTATAAGAATATATTCTTACAGACAACAATCGTCGTTTAAATTATACAGATGAACAGGATAAGGGATGAAAATTTTAAAAATAAGTATTGCGCTTTTCAGCTTACACTCTTTTTCACATACTACTTCTCTTGATTCAGCTCAAATTTTTTTAAAAAACGCTCTTGAAATACTACCAAAGTACCAAAATTCACTTGCTATTTCAGGTTTTTCAATGGCAGTAGCTGGCTATCTTGGTTATGCTATATATTTAGATGGGGTTATAAATGATACAAATAGTTTGTGGCATTGGTCTTTGCATCATATACATGATGGGGCAATAGATAAAAATATACTTTTTGAGCATATTGCCCAGCGCTATCCTGACTTTAAGACGCTACACCCTTTAGCAGCAATTTGGGCGACTACTTTTGCAACGCAAACAGAAATTGAGACCTGCCTGTCCTTACGTGGCATACTCAAAAGTCTAAAAAATCTCCATCTTGAATGGTTTACAAGTGAAACAATTGAGCGTTTAGATAAAAAGCTTGAAAGCCTTTATATATTAAAAATTACGCTTGCACAGTGTACTTTAGAATTACGCAGCAGAAGCAAAAAAATTGAGCTACTCTTGTAAAAGTATAAATTTGTGATTAGGGAACCTTTATACCAAACCTCAAATGTATCTTTTTATAATCCAAAAAAATACAAAAGTTACAGTTTTGAGCCATTGGTTGGCAACTATTTTGCCCTAACATAACAAAAAGACGATTTATTTCTCGCCATTGATGGGGAGGGAATATTTTTTGTAGTTCGAATTCAGTCTCATCAGGCTTGTTGGTATGGACGAGGTAAAGTTGATTCGAAAGGCGATGCACGTGAACATCTACACAGATAGCCGGTTGATCAAACGCCTCTGCTAAAACGAGATTTGCCGTTTTTCTACCGATGCCTTTAATAGAAAGTAATTTCTCCAGAGTTTTGGGAACTTTCCCATTAAACTGATCTATGAGTTGCTGGCTCACCTCTTTTAAAATAGTTGCCTTACGTCTAAAAAATCCAATTTTGTGAATAATAACCTCAAGGTCTTTTTGGGGTATCTTGAGCATTTGTTCTGGTGTCTTTACCCGCCTAAAAAGATCTTTACATACGTGGTAGGTTACAACATCTCGTGAACGCAAACTAAGAAGACAAGCTATGAGAATCAGGTAAGGATCTCGTCCAAAATCTTGAACGAGCATGAGAGACATCGGCTCGGGCACTTTTCCTACCAAAGCCGATTCTAAGGTTTTTAATATTTTTTGACCATACTCTTTAATACTTTGATTAGTCAAGAGCATCCTAAGAACTTAGTGAGCGCCAGTACCTGAATCAGATGTCCCTGAGTCACCACCGGTATCACTGGATGGAGCGGATGGAGCAGATGGAGCTGGTGGAGCAGATGGGCCAGTTTCTGTAGGATCCGGAGGTCCGTCTTCGCCTCTGCAAATAGGTACAACGAGACCACATAACAACAGTGAGGCGAGAAATCGCTTAAGAGAATGCATACAATTCCTGACTTTAGCTAAATTTTAAGAAAATTAAATTTGGTATATAATATAACTTATATATGTAATTTTAATAGGTACTCAAAAAAATTCAACTCTAAAAAATGATTTATTTTACAACAGATATCGAATCTTTTATTCTTTTAACTGTGCATATAGGCTGTTTAGCAGTTAAATCATTTATATTTTTTAAATTGTTTAATTTAGCTAAAAATTCAAAAAATATCCTTTTATGGTTACTACTATCAACGGTTCTTTTTGGTAGTATGTTTGGTGATATTGCATGGATTATCGTATATCTTAAATCTACTTTTATAAATTCAATAAAATCTTCCACCATAACACTGTTTTCCAGGCTAGCGTGGACTATGTATATTGTGCAATATCAAGCACTTACAATGTTTATTGAGTCGCTTGAAAATAAAAAGCCAAAAATAAAAAATCATAACATTATTTTTGGGATCTTTGGATTTATTATAAGTTGCTATTTTACCTACCATCTTGTCTTAGGAAGTCCACCTCAAGCACCGTACGAAAAATTGATAATTAATATAACAAACTTCCATATTTTTATTATTTTTATTCCGACCGTATTTGCATTTATACAGATGCTAAAAGCTAAAAATGCGCCACGCATCTTAACTGAACAGGTTCGCACTTTTATGTTATTCATAGTCATACCTCATATTTTTGTAGAACTCATATTCAGAGATCCTTTTAACTTTTTATATAGTATTTTTCCTCATGCTGAATATTTTTTAGCGGCAGGATCCTCAGTTCTTCTTACTTATGCTCTCTATTTTTGTTCAAGAAAGATTATTGGTATGCGTTTTTTAAATATGACAGAGCTTGTTGAAGGTGAGATTCATTTTAATTTTGTAAATGATATTAAAGAGGTTCTTAAAGCCTTAGGCCATGTAAGCTCCTTAAGTGAATTAAAAAGTATTATTAGCAATTTTTATAAAATAGCTTTTAAAATTCCTGCAGAAAAAACAAAATTATATATAAAATCACTAGATACTGCAGAAGATAATAAATTTAGTAATCTTGTTGAGCCATTTTTTGGTGAAGAATTTATGCTCAATAACCAAATTTTAGTCAGAGATGAATTAGAATTTTCATATTTTTATGAAGAAAAATCTGAACAAAAAGACGCATTAGATTTTTTAAATACTATAAATGCTGATATTTTTATCCCAATTTATGAAAAAAAAGTTGTTACTGCCTTTATAATTGTTGAAAAAAATGCACGTCCACAAAAACTTTTTAGTAAAGTAGAATATGATGAAATGCTTGTGTTCAGCAGTTATTTAGGTGCGGTTATCCACTTGCTAAGGAATCGTAACCTTGAAGCTCTCATTCAGCAAGAAAAAGAATTAAAGGAAGAATTATATTATAAACATCAAGAACTGGGCCACTGTAAAGAGACAATAAGAGAGTTTTTGCAAAAAAATCAGTTTTTGCCAGAATCCAAGCAGCTTAATGCCCATATGCTAAAAGATCCCTCAAACTGGGATTATATGCTTTTTCTAGAGACTACGCATTCAGGAAGACTTATTAACAAATTAATTCCTGGAACTGGTACACAAATTCTGGATTTTAAGATCAATTTGCTCAAGGCAGCACTCAGTAAAAAAGCAGTGCTTTTAAACCTTCCTGAAGAAGATATTCTGCCCACCGTTGAACTTTTGCATCATATTAGTTTACGAGATCAGTTGGAAATAATAGATATCTCTTCAAGTGAGAAAAATCTTGAAATTGCAATTCGCATTTTTGGTATTAATCCACTTTTTAGCGCTCGCGAAGAAACGGGACTTATTGAAAAAAATGACCAAAACGGTACAATTTTTATCAAAAATATACACCTTTTAAGTAACACCACACAAGAGCTTCTGGCACACTTTTTAAATACCGGGATATTTACTCAACTTAAGAGCGACCGGAAAAAATCAAGTTCTGTACGTATTATATGCTCGTCTAACCAAAACTTAAGCCAACTTTGCCAAACAGGTGCATTTTCACCTAAGCTTTACCATGAACTGATAAAGACGTCTGCAACATTGCCATCGCTTTTAACCTTAGCACCTAATGAGTTAAGTGATTTAACGGCCGGTTTTATTCAACATATTATCTCAGAAAAGAATCCTGCGCATGGTGTTGATTTATCTCAAAAGGAGCGGGAAAAGCTTTTAAGTGATCGCCCGATAAGTCTGCAAGAATATAAAGATCGTGTGTATCATATGCTTATTAATAAAGCAAAAAAGAAACAGGTCAAGCAAGAAGATATTATCGATGCTGCTTACTCAATAAGCACCCCGGATATGTATAATGTCGCAAAATTAGGCAAAAACGCACTTAAAGACCAACAAATTATGACCTATTTGTGGAATAAATTTAAAAATCAAACAAAAATTGCTAAGCTTCTCAATGTGAATAGATCATCGGTTAATCGCCGGTGTAAAGAATTTAATCTCATTGAAGAGCAGGCTCAATGAATCATATCGAATTTATACAAGAAATTAAACAGTTTATTCAAGCAATTAATTTTGAACGTAACATTTCAACACATACGTCACGTGCTTATGAAAGTGATCTTGAACATTTTGCTACATTTTGGAAAGATCTTCTGACTCGCGAACCGATTCCACTTCTATGCAAGACAATAATTGAGCGCTATTTTATCTGGTTGTATCACAAAAAAATATCTAAGAATTCGATTGCTCGCAAAATTTCTTGTTTCAAATCATTCCAGAGATATTTAAAGCACGCTCGCGGAATAGAATTAGAGATTTCTTTACACAGACCACGTATAGAAACAAAAGCACCTGTAGTATTAACGCTTGATGAAATTTTTTTTGTTCTTGACAAAGTTAACCTTACACATCATGATACACAGTTCCCATTTAGGGATAAGGCAATATTAGAAATGCTATATGCAACAGGCATATGTTGCTCTGAACTTGTTAATATTCAACTAAAAGATATCGATCCCATTTCACAAACAATCAGAATAGTCGGCAAACGAAAGAAAGAACGTCTTGTGCGTTTTGGCTCTGAATGCAAGAAAAAACTTGATCTGTATATCACGCATGAACGAATTAAACCTGCAAATGAATTTGAGTTTCTTTTTTTAAATTACAAAAACGAGCCTTTAACTACGCGCTCTATTCAACGCATTTGCACTCTTTTTAGCAGTTTTTTAGATTCTAAAAAACATATTACTCCACATGTTTTACGTAACTCATGCGCTTCTCATCTTTTGCAACAGGGAGTAGATATTAAAACAGTTCAGGAACAGTTGGGTCATGCAACCCTTGCCAGTACTGAAAAATATGCGTACTCATTCGCAGAAAATATACCTAAAACAGGCCGTATGCGTCATCATCCGCTGGCCGAAAAAAAGGCAAAACCTGGTTTTTAGCAGAACCTAGTTCTGAGAATCGACGATGCAACAAAGAATTTCTATTAAAAAAATCATGTTTCTTTTTGTTGGAATAAGTATAGGCTTATTGGGTATTTCTATAAGACTTGCTTATCTACAAGTTTTCAGAACGCTTGTGCTGTTTAAGCTCGGTCAAAAAAATTTTTTACGTTTTGAAAAAATCATATCTCCCCGAGGTAATATTCTTGATCGAAATAATCGACTTCTTGCGACCAATCGGCCGCTTATTTCTTTATACTGGCAAGGAACCGGCAATAAGCAGTTCACTCAAGAACAACTTTTATTGCTCACGGCAATAAACAGAAATTTACCTGATCTAAAAATCAATGAGGCAGAATTATTATTAGCGGAAAAGCTTAATAAGCAGTATTTACTTTTTTGCGATGTCCCTTTTGAAAACCTGAGCATTCTTATTGAACAATTCTCTCAACATCCAAATCTTATCTATCAGACCGATTTCAAACGTTTTTACCCCCATAAAAATATTGCCAGTCATGTTATCGGCTACCTTGGTGGATTGCATTACGAACATTCAGGCAAAATGGGCTTAGAGAAATTATGCGAAGATATCCTTAAGGGTCAGCCGGGACAACTTGCAAAAACAGTTAACTCCAGAGGAAAGCATTTAAGTTCTAAAAAACAAAAGGATTCATTAATTGGTGGGACTATACATACAACACTTGATCTTGAACTAAGTTTGATTGCTGATTCAGTTTTCCCTGAAGATATTCATGGCTCAATGATTGTTATGGATGCGCAAACAGGTGATTTATTAGTAGTCCTTTCGCGGCCATCCTTTGATCCTAATATATTTCTTGACCCTCTGTCGATGGAAGCATGGAATGATATTAAAGCAGACCAGCCCTTTTTAAACAGGGCATCAAACGCGTGTTATCCACCAGCCTCAATATTTAAGCTAGTATCAATGGCAGCAGGTTTAGAAACGGGCATTCTGAATCAAGACGATATTTGGCTCTGTAATGGTCATACGACATTTGTAGGACGGGATTACCACTGTTGGCAACGCAAAGGTCATGGTACGATGACCATGATTTCAGCGATTGCACAATCGTGCAACATTCCTTTTTATGAGGTTGGTAAAAAAATTAAAATTGATACTTTAGCTGAATATGCAACAAAATTAGGTCTTGGACAAATGACTCAAAGTATTTTACCTGAAAAAGCTGGTCTGATACCAACGCGTAAGTGGAAACGTGAAGTAAAGGGAGAATCTTGGTGGCCAGGGGAAACGCTTTCTGCAGCTATTGGTCAATCCTTTTTGCTGGTAACCCCTTTACAAGTTACTCGTATGATCAACGCAATTTGTGAAGGTTTTTTAGTAAAGCCGCGCTTATTAATTGATGAGCCAATAATAAAAACAGAAGTTGATCTTCTTAAAGAAACCAGAGATTTCCTTAAACGATCCATGAAACAGAGTGTTCAGGCACACGGAACCGGCGCTCGTTTAAAAAATTTAAAAAATTTTGAAATTTACGCAAAAACCGGTACAGGGCAAGTCAGCTCATTTGAAAAGCGCGAAATGGGTAAAGAGTTTCTTGAACAGGGCTGGTTTGTTGGACATATCACTTACAAAGACTATACTCCATTTGTTATGGTTATTCTTATGGAACATGTTGGTTCTTCAGCCGTTGTAACAGCTGTTGCTCTGAATTATCTTAAACGTTATTGTAAACTTGTCGATAGAGATGAAAAAGAGTAAAAAAACAGTATACACAGAGTATTTTATTTTCTATATTTTTTACTTCATATACTTCAGTGTCAAGCCTTTTACGAGAAGACCTCCTAAAATTTTTACGAAAATTGTGGTCTTAAAGCTTTCTATATAACTTTTGCTACAGCTACTGCCTATGCGGAAAATTTGTATTATCCTAAGAATAAAGAATCTTAGCTAATGTTATTAAATCTGATTTTGCGGGTTCCCCTGTTTCGATTTTTTCAATTAACTCAGTTGGAGTGATCCAAAAAAAATCACAGAAATCGTCGGGATTATAGACTGGAGTTTGACTACTTTTTATTTCATAGACAGTCATAAAGCATGAAACATTATGCTCTAAGGGGGTTAAATAGGCTTTAACTTGGCAGTCCATATCTTTGAGTACAAGCCCAGTTTCTTCCTGAAGCTCTCGATCGAATGCCTGATCATAACTTTCGCCACTTTGTACATGGCCACCAACGCTAGTATCTAAACTTAATGGAAAGAGTGCCTTAGTTGCCGTACGTCGCGGAATCCAAAGTTGACCTTTATTATTTATTATAAAGGCATTAACCGCTCTAATGTGACGTATTTTTTGTTGATAAATTACAGAACGAAGCTCTGTGCGAACCACGACATCACGGTTATCCACGATATCTAATAGCTCGTCTTGAATAGGGATAGGTTTCATAAGTGTGCAAAAGGTGATCCTGCCATCGTCTTGTGCTGTTCACAGGAACGATTTCGCCGCTTGAATTCAAGATTCTCTGAAACTGAGCGGGCGGGCTTTTTGATCACCTTTTTATATTTTCTTTTTTGTTATGAAGTAAAATTACTTAGACGCTGACTTAGCAGCTTTAGCAACATGTTTAGATAATCTGCTTAATTTACGAGCAGCAGTGTTTTTATGGATAATGTTTTTTCCACGGGCACGGTACAGCTTTGCTGCAACGTCTTTTAAAAGTTTTTCGATTTCTTGCTCATTTGATCCTGCTTCAACAGCTAACATAACTTTTTTTGTTGCAGTTTTAATAGCAGTTCTACGTGCAAGATTTCTTTGTGCACGCACTTTATTTTGTACTGCGCTTTTTTTTGCCGACTTAGTATTAGCCATGCGTTTCTATCTTTCTCTATATTAAATTACTTTAGTTACTTTTCTTGCCTTAACGCACTTCGTGCAAACACTACCACGGTGTACAGTAGTTCCTGAGCTAGGAGTAGTGTAACGCATTGGATGAACGTTTGGATATACCCATTTTTTTGTCTTGTTGTTTGCGTGACTCACGATATTAGCAACATGAGGACGTTTATCGCACACAGAACATATACGTGACATTTTAAGATTCCTTTCACCAGGAGCATATAACACGAGGTTATTGTTTTTTTTACTTTTTTATCAAAAATCTGGGCAAAGCGCCCAATAACTAGACACTTTATCTAGTCTATCATATTTATGACTTTATTCAATGGCCGCCTAAGACTGTATTGGAAGAATTCTATTACTGACTCTAGGTTTAATTCCTAATAATGCATAAACCTCTTCTGCGTAAAGAGTTTCTTTTTCAAGAATAGTCTCAGCCAATTTTTCAAGCTTATCTCTATTATCAGTAAGAATTTTGATCGCCCGAGCATACTGTGTATCCATTATCAATTTAACTTCTTCATCGATCAATCGAGCAGTGTATTCTGAATAAAGAGACCCACCATTATTTCTATCGTAAACAACCTGTCCAAGCTTATCGGACATCCCAAAGTAACGAACCATCTCATGAGCCATTCCCGTTGCCTTCTCAAAATCACTCAAAGCGCCCGTTGACACCTTGGCAAATCCGAGGTCTTCAGCAGCACGGCCTCCTAAAGCAACGGCAATCTGGGCAAGTATTTCAGGTTTGGATCTAGAATGGAGGTCTGTTTCAGGGATATAATGGGCAACTCCCAATGCATTACCACGTGGTAATATCGTAAATTTATACAAAGGCATCGTGTCTTCAGGAATCATTAAAGCGACAAGTGCATGGCCCGATTCGTGGTACGCAACCATTCTGAGTTCTTCTGGAGACATTTTTTTAGAATGCATCTGTTTACCCATCATGATAATATCGCGGGCCTCATCAAAGTCATGTAAGTCCACGTGCGCCTTTTCATGTTTCGCTGCAAGTATGGCTGCTTCGTTGACTAAATTTGCAAGAGCTGCGCCAGAAAAACCAATGGTTGCGCGGGCAAGAATATCAAGCTTTACCGCAGGATCATAAGCAACTTTACGTAAATGGACGGCTAAAATCTCTTCACGAGCTTTGATATTCGGGTAAGGAACCTCAACTTTTCTATCAAATCTACCCGGGCGCAAGAGTGCTTTATCTAAAATATCCGCCCTGTTTGTTGCAGCAATAACAATAACTGCTGAACGCGACGTAGCAAAGCCATCCATTTCAGTAAGTAATTGATTTAATGTTTGGGCATATTCTCGGTCTCCCCCAGAATCACTTCGTTTAATACCGATAGCATCAATCTCATCAATAAAAACAATACTAGGTGCATGTTTACGAGCCTGCGCAAAAAGCTCACGCACTCTTTTTGCACCAACCCCTACATATTGCTCAATAAAGGATGACCCACTGACCGCGAAAAACGGTCTTCCCGATTCACCCGCTATAGCACGAGCTAACAATGTTTTACCATTTCCCGGATCACCGGTTAAAAGAACCCCTTTAGGGATTTGCGCGCCTAAACGTGTATATTTTTCTGGGCGTATTAAAAAATCAACAACTTCTTGAAGCTCTTCTTTTGCCTCATAAGCCCCTGCAACATCAGTAAATTTTGTTTTTACCTGAACCGGCATAAACATAGCAACTTGAGCATTACCTTCTGCACCTTCTGTACTGCGGGATTCAAGAATATGCTTATGTGCACGCTCAATATCTTGAGCAGTAATATAACTTCTATCATTTCTTGTGGCAAGAAGAGCAGCTTGATTCATCAAATGTGCCAAGTCTGCACCGCTAAAACCGGCTGTTTCACCGGCAATACTATTAAAGTCTACCGATTCATCAACCTTTAAGGCACGCGCATGTATTTTTAAGATATCTACACGCGCTTGGAAATCGGGAAACGGGATAACGATACGGCGGTCAAATCTGCCTGGACGAAGTAACGCTTTATCTAAAACCTCAGGCCTATTTGTTGCGGCAATCACAATAACGGGAATACCTGCTGAATCAAAACCATCTAATTCTGTTAATAACTGATTTAATGTTTGCTCACGCTCATCATTCCCCCCCCCGATGCCCGCACCGCGTTCGCGACCCACGGCATCAATCTCATCAATAAAAATAATGCAAGGAGAAAGTTTTCGCGCCTGAGCAAAAAGATCCCGTACACGAGCTGCACCAACACCAACAAAAACCTCTATAAAATCTGAACCAGTCGTTGAAAGAAAAGGACAATGAGCTTCCCCAGCCAATGCTTTTGCAAGCAAAGTTTTTCCGTTACCCGGCTCACCTATAAAAAGCACCCCACGAGGCACCTGCGCGCCAGACCGTTTATACTTTTCTGGAAATTTAAGATAATCGATAATATCTTGTAAAGCTTCCTTCGCCTCGGTAGCACCTGCAATATCAGAAAATCGCGTTTGAATCTCGTTAGGCATAAAAACGCGCGCCTTATTTTTGCTTAGTCCAAAAATACCACCGCCAGAAGAATCTTTTGGATTCATCATTTTGCGATAGACAAACCAGATTCCAACAGGAATAACCGCAAATCCAATAAATAGCACAAGCCATTGCCACCAATTCGATTGATTCGCAGGAAGAATAGTTATTTTTAACTCACTGTTTCTGGCAGAAAGACGCTCAATATCTTTTTGGTACCCTTCCGGGAGAATAGTTTTGAATGATTCACCATTTACGAGTTCGCCACTGGCTTCTTGGCCATCAACATTTACCGTTTTTATCTGTTTTGTATCGATATTATGTAAGAATTCAGAAAAGGTAAAAACTTTAATAGTTCGTAAATTGTCTATAACGGGGGCAATGAGTAAAAAAAGTCCTGCGCATGCAAGTAACGCAAAGATAGCAATGCGAGGATCTACGGGAAATTGTTTAAATCTATTTTTTTTCATAAAGACCTTATAATAAAGTATCTAGAGATGTGATTCAGAATTAATAAATTATTAATTAATTATACTATTTCCCACAATTTTTGTCGAATGATTAGGCCTGCCAGCTTAAAAGCCAACCAATCCTTAACCCTTGCTTTATTGCATGCAGCCGAATTATTATGAAAACCTGACTGTATATCTTTTCAAAAAATGGAGTGCTTTTATGGCTAATTCTCGTGATAGTATTGATATTGAACCTAGTGCCCCAACAAAAAAGCAACTACAACTTAGTGCACCCTGGTTTACAATACTTGGAATATGTTTAATTTTATTAGGAACCTTAGCTATTTATTTTTCGGTCTTTACCACCCTTGTTTCAATATTTTATTTGGGTATATCACTCATAATTTTAGGCATATTTGAAGCTCTACACTCATTTAATATCTGTATGTGGAGCAGATTTTTTCTTCATTTATTTTTGAGCGTTATATATCTTGTTGGAGGCGCTATGATTATAGCCTATCCTATAATGAGCGAGATCAATATCACACTCTTTCTCAGCTTCTTTTTTATTGTAACAGGCATATTAAAACTTATCTTTGCCCTTACTCATCATATGGCTAATAAAATCTGGAATATGTTAGACGGAATCGTAAGTCTTCTTCTTGGAATTCTTATTTTGCAACAATGGCCTGAATCGGGCTTATGGGTAATTGGCATGTTTGTAGGCATTAACATGCTTTTAACCGGTTGGAATCGGGTTATGCTTTCTTATGAAATAAACCAGATCAAATAGAAATTATTTATAAAATTTTACTTGCTACGTTCGCAAATCAAAAAAACGTCCTGCCAAGCAGATGTTTTTCAAAATCATAATATTTAGTCGATAAATTAAGATATGTTGTAAGGGGTCTTTTAGTCAAAACATAAAAATTTCAAAAAAAACCTAGGAAGAGATTGGCTCTTCCTAGGTACAATAAAAAATAATATATAATCCATTTAGACGAATATTAAAGTTGTGCTTCAAACTTGGCAAGATCATCTTTTTGTTTAGCCGCAATTTTCATAGCATCATCCATATGCTTTTTGCACATTTTTTCCCATTCAGCCATTTGTTTTTTATGCAATTTAATAGCTTCTTTCAATTCTCCCTGGAAGAATTTTTCACGCGCTGCATGAGAGCAATCTTGCATTTCGGCTAAGTTCTTAATTTGACTATTTTTTAATTCAGCCCGTTGCTCATGATGCTTTTTTTTAAGATTTGTTTTATCTGCAAGGCATTTTTGCATATGATCACCCCATTGACCTTTATGACCCTTTGGGCCTAATTCCATAGTATTAAAAGCCATTAACTGCTCTGCAGATGTCTTTTGCGCAACAGCTGAAATATTAACAAACGATACAAATGCACAGAGTGTCAAAAAATACTTAGACATAACAAAAACTCCTTTTTTTATTGTTGTGCTGGTAATACTATATCCGTATCATTATGTCTATGGCATATTTTCCTTAAATAAATCAACTATTTATTTTTTTGCCGTATTTGACAGTTGACAAAGTATGAAAAATCGACAAATCTAACGGCCATGAAGCAAATTTTTTTATTAATTTATCTTTTTATTCTTTTGTGCATGGGCTCTCTACACGCAAGATCGGTAGTTTATAATTTTAGAATCGCTCAAATTACTAAAGAGCATATATTTGAAAATGCCAATAGCTACAACCATACGATAATCGGATTGCTATTTGATGAAATATCTGAAAGAAGATATGACGATATTCATCGAAATTATTTTGGTGCTTTAGGTTCTTTTATTTATAATTACAACTCATTTTTTTTTAGAACAGATTTCGCAGTTTCTCTCGTTCAGCAAAAGAGTTTCGATTCTAAGTTTTCTGATACTCAAACCGATGATTTTCTTTTTACAATCGGTAAAAATCTTGTTTTAAAAAATAATTTCAGTGTTAACTTATCAGGACTGTTTGGTGTCCCCACCCATGAAATTTATGCATTAAAAAAACCTGAGTTCGGGGTTGGTCAATTCGGATTTGGTGTTCAACTTGATGGTGCTTATAAATTTAATGAACAAAATTATCTAATCCTTGGCAGTCGCTACATATATTTTATTCCACGCTCTGCTCGAGATGAAGTATGTAACAAATTTAAATTTACGCAAGGTAACTCAATAAACCTACTTATTGCAAATAAAAGTATTTGGGGGAAACATGGACTCGAACTAGGCTTCACTCCTGGATTTTTATTTGGCGCTAAAATAGACCCTTTTATTAAAGAAATAGTCGAAAAAACAAATTATATAAGAACTTCATGGTATGCCGTTTACCAGTATAAGTTTCTCATCAACAAAATAAAAAATAGATTTTTATTTAATATAGCTAGCGGATTTGATGTCGCTCCAAAACAATTTGGTCACAAATATATCGTTTTTTTATGGGCAGCGTGGGATATCAAATTTTGAAAGCTCGCAATTCTTGAATACTTTTTAAAAGATTAGGTATTATTGCATGTAGTATTAAACCTTTTTTTCGAAAGTACCCTTATGAATACTCTTTTAGATATTTTTTTACGACCAGGATCTGCTGATATTGTTCAACTGGGCTTACTTTTTTTACGGGCAAGTATAGGATTAATAATGGTTTTTCATGGATTTCCAAAATTATTAGCAGGACCAAACACATGGGTTACTCTCGGTAGTGCAATGGAGAATTTCGGCATTCATTTTCTTCCGATTGTGTGGGGATTAGCATGCGCATTAACTGAATTTTTTGGAGGTGTTTCGCTTGTGCTAGGCCTTGGTGTCCGAATGAGCTGTATTTTTTTAATTTTTGCTATGTCTGTTGCTCTGGTTATGCATCTTACTTTGCATGATTCATATGATGTTTATTCTCACGCAATTACCTTAATAATAATTTTTATAACTTTTTTTATTATAGGCAGTGGAACCTTTTCTTTGGATTATTACCTAACTCGGCCATAGCTTTAGACAGATACAAAGGGCTGCTTGATAACAAAGATGTAGTAAAAAAAACGTTGAACCCATAGGCCCGAGAAAAAATATGAATATAAAAAAATTAAATGGCCATAACATCGAATTAAGTCATGAAGATAAAGTGTACTTTCCAAAATCAAAAATTACTAAAGGGGAAGTGGTCAATTATTATGAAAAAATAGCACCTTATTTACTTTCTTATATTCATAACCGAGCTATTACTATGAAAAGATTCCCTGAAGGAATTGTGGGCGATTTTTTTTATCAAAAAAATGCAGGCGCCTACTTTCCCGATTGGATACAGCTTGAAAAAGTCACCAACAAATCTGAAGAATGCAACCGCGCTATAACATCATATGTTGTTTGCCAAAATGTAGCTACACTAGTATATATTGCAAATCAAGGCTGTATAACGCCGCATATGTGGTTAAGTAAGATCGCCAAAATCAATTACCCAGATGTTCTTATTTTTGATCTTGACCCTGCTGCACAACGGGTCACAAATTTTAAACCAATTCATGATGCTGCGATCATGCTTAAATCTATTTTAGAAGCATGTGGTCTTGTGCCTTTTGTTATGACTACCGGATCTCGCGGATTACACGTGCGAGTTCCTATAAAACCAGAGCTTACCTTTGATGAAGTACGTGCATTTGCAAAAGTTATTTCTGAAATAATAGTCGACCAGGATCCGAAGCGTTTTACGGTCGCCTCACGCAAAGAAAAGCGATCTAACAAGCTCTTGATAGATATTATGCGTAACAGTTTTGGTGCTACCGCCGTTGTCCCTTATGCTGTCCGCGCCCGAGAACATGCGCCTGTTGCAACTCCATTAGAGTGGGAAGAACTTAATGACAGCAAGCTCCGATCTGATACCTACACTATTAAAACTATCTTTAAGCGGCTAGAAAAAAAGGGCGATGTCTGGTTCAAAATGCAAAAGCATGCATACCAACTAAAAAATGCTATTAAAGCTTTAAAAAAATTATATTCGTCGAAAATTGAAAAATCTTAAGGATATTTAATAAATTCTATATTGAAAAATTCTTTTGAAAAAGTCTGACCAGCTTTCTTGTTCACCTTTTTTAATTTCTTCCGCTTTTTGTACATAGCTTGGCAATTGGCCAACTCCACTGGCTACAGCAAACCCTAAAGGACGGGTCATTTTCATTCCAAAAATTGAAATCAGTCTGGGTTGACTTCCAGCACGTACTAAACCGAATATTTTAGCTTTTTTATCATTTACTATTATTACAGGGCCACCTGACGTACCGCTTAAATCTTCTGGATTAAAAGTTACGCCGACTTCAGGCTTAATACTGAGATATTTTTTTCTATAAAATCCTTGCATTTGTTCCATAATTCCTGGATAACCCTGAACTGCGACTATCTCCTTTATCTGCGGTTTTATAGCAGTAAGCTGATTTTTATCAATAGAGGGAAAAATTTTATTGTTATTTTTTTGATAATACCTCTGAATCTGAGTTGATGAAATAAATAAAACAGCAACATCGTTATCCCTATCAACAATAATAGGTTCAACCAACAGCCTAACATCATCCACAACAATAAACTGTTTTTGTTGATCTAGTATACAATGCGCAGCAGTTAAAAAAAAGACATTTTGTTCAGTAGCAACAATAATTCCTGAACCTTGACCCGTTACTTGATAATCTTTAATGTTATATATTTTCACCGTTGCCCGAGAAAATTCTTCAGGGATTACATTCTCATCAAAAAATTTTGGATCTATTAGTTTATTTGAAATTTGATATAGCTCCAGGGCTTGGCTAAGGAGCAGTGTCCCGGCTGTTCCCAGCGTTAGTGCTTTTGCAAGTCCCTTAACAGTAAGTATTCGTTTTTGCTGTCCTACTTCTTGTCTGGGCATATTCGAGAAAGATCTTGAAACATTAACTGTGGCTGCTTTAGAAATAGGCGTTAAAGTGGTAGGCTTGACTAGAGTAGTGGACGCTTGACTTTGCTTTCCCGAACGCGCTGCCGCCAAAGCAGATCTTGTTAGTGCAGGAGATTTTCTAGTAATCTGCGTCATGGCAGATAGATTGCCCATAAGAGCAATAGCTAATAAAGCTCTTCGTTTATATAAGAGATTCATTATTTTTCCTTATTTATAATAATCTAAAAATTAAGATTATCATTAATCTAAGACAAAAAGCAATAATATTTTTGTATTTGAATAAAAGAATATAAACTTAGCTATAAAACTGTATATTAGAAGCTGACCATGATGGATACCCACAATGCTGATGCGTTGGCGTCAATATTTTCTCTGTTTGTGTCATGAGATTATATATTGCAATTTGTTCACTTGGGCCCTCGCACCGTGTGTAAACAATATAATTTCCGCATGATGACCAGCAAGCATCGATTTTGTTGCCTGAGCCAAACGTCAATTGTGTAATATTTTTTCCATTAGCATCGCTCGAATGTAGTTGCTGAATCCCTTTTACGTTTCTAGAAAAAATAATACGATCAGTTAGTTTATGCACATCCGGCGCGCTGCAATTGCCGTTAATAGGCAATTGATAAGATTTTTTTTCATATCTATCATAACGGTAAATTTTGTTATTGCATGAGTAAATAATATCCCCCGATTTTAATAATGAAGGACATCCACAAGTATTTTTACTATCAGTCAGTTTTGTATGGTATCCTTTTTTATTTTTTTTATCAAATTCATATAACCATAAAACACCAGATCTGACATACACAAAAGTTGATTCATTTTGCTGAGCTGTGCCAACGCACGTGCCTGCAAGGTCAAGTATAGGCCAACTGTTTCCATGAAGATCGAGCCCCAAAAGACGCACATTACTTGGAGTAAATTCTGAAACTGATATCCATATTTTTTCTTGCAGATCCTGTTCTATATGTGACCACTGCGGCGCAACTAAAATACGATTATCTTTAACTATAGTTTGAGATAATCCATCAACAGGATCTAACATGCACAATTCAGTTCTTTTTTTATTTCTTATAGTTGGGCTTTTTTTAACATAAGCTATTTTTGTTAAAAAATATGAGGCATGATTAAAAAGATGTGTATACACACCATCAGCAATCAAGCGCTGGGTAAGATCTTGCGAAGTGCTTGATATAGTTTTTCCAACTAACATTGAAGCATCAGTTACATCGTATAATCTATAGGCCATTTTATTATTGTCTAATTGCTGCAAAAAAAGAACAGCTGAAAAACCCTTGTGTACATAGTGCATTATTTCCTGCTTGGCTTTTGGTGCAGAACCTGCTGATAGAGTAATTTCAAAAAGTCCAGTGCTCATGAACAGTTTTTTAATATTCTGTGCTGCTTGTTGAGCAATACTATCTTCATATATAAGTGCCATATGCAATGGCTTTCGTGTCTGAGGCTTTTCTATAACAAACGATTCACAAAAAATAATTGATATCGAACAAAAAAATATCGCTTTTAAAATTGAAGTATACATTGTTTGCCCCACACCACTTTTGGAAAACTACTTTTTAAAATAGCACTTTTTGCTGAGATATCATACGCCGGAATTCCTGAACTTTGCCGCACAACAACATCTTGGCATGCGCCCGTAGGTGAGATTGTTACCATAATCATACACTGTGCTTCTGGATGTACACCCATAGGAGGTTGCCACCAACGACGAATCGCGTCAACTACTTCAAACATTTGCCGCTGGTCATTATATTCATATACGCTCAGAACGAGCGGTTCTTGTGCAGCTGCAGTCTGAGTTGTTCTTACCGGTTCAATAATTTTCTCAGAAGCTTTCTCTAGTGTCGGTGGTTTAGGAACCTGATACGAAGAGTTCACTTTTTTTTTCTTCCTTTTACCTAAATCTATTTTTGTAAATTTGCCACTCAGACTCAATTGCTTTGGTGGCTCTTTTGATGCCGATTTATTATTTTTTAACAGTTCAGGCTTAGTACGCGCACGGATATAAGCATTAACTTCTTGGGCAGACTTCTCTAAAGATCGCCACCTAATAATAACATTATCCGCTTTTTGAAATGTTCGAATATTAACTATCATATTCTGCGTATTTCTTGAAGAAATAACAACAAAGAGTAACAACATGCAGTGCGCGATAAAAACAAAAATGAGATGCTTAATGAACTCCACTTGAGTCGGTGTGAGTTTTTTCTGTAGCAAACGCAACATACTGAATTTTTCCTATATTTTTTATTGCGTCGACAAGTTCAATAATTGTTCCGAATTGCGCCCCTGCATCAGCTCGAACCACAACGGCATCAACGCCATTATTCTCTGCAGCATACCGTAACTGTTGCAATAAATCATTTTGCACAACAAATTCTTTATTAAGATATGTTTTCCCTTGCGCATCTATTGAAACAACCCATTCTTTTGGTTGTTCGGAAAGATTTACTTCACTGACATGGCCTTTTGGAAGCTCAACTTTTATACCATTTTGAATCAATGGTGTTGTAACCATAAAAATCACCAGTAGAGTAAGCGCCGTATCAATTAAAGGTGTAAGGTTTACTCGCGGCAATATCTGATTTTTCTGGTGACGAAATTTGTGTATGCGCATGAATAAACTCCTTCTGCCATAATTTTTTTGCTACTATTTCATAGCGATCTGTAAGCACTATTAATCTATCTTCTATTCTACCAACATTGTGCAATAAAAGTTGATATAAAACTAAAGCGGGTATCGCTACCACAAGCCCTGCAAGTGTGGTAATAAGTGCTTCTGCAATACCTGGTGCAACGGTAACGATATCAGCAGATTGACGCTCACTAATGCGAATAAATGAATGCACTAAGCCCCAAATCGTACCAAAAAGACCCAGTAAGGGTGAAACTTCAATAGCCGCAGTAAAAAGAGTTAAAGACGCCGTTTCTTTTTTTATTAAATCATCATACAGCGCATAAAGTTGTTGCGAAAAAAATTCTTTTTCTTGCTCTGACGATTCTGTCTTAGAAGCTAATCGTTCTTGCAATAAATCATAAGCAGGAATTAAAAAGAGCGCAGAATAAGTATTACGTAATGTCGAGACCAATAATTTAAGTTGATCAAGTGTTTGCACTGATGCTAATGCCGAGCGAGCTTGTGAAAGTTGCTTTAATTTTAAACGTAACAAAAAATAGCGCTGAAAGAATAGCGTCCAACAGATGATAGATAAGCCAAAAAGAATTAATAACACCATTTTACTTATGGTATCAGATTGAAAAACTAATTGCGCTACTGCATTTCCCGTAAATAAACTCATATATTTCCCTTTATCTTCAGGCTATTTGCCATGAGCGAAATCTTAAGATTTCTTAATTACTTGCTTATTTTAGCATACGCTGCGCATAACGCAAAAGAGTTTCTTTACTCGGTTTTTTTTCCTTAATCTGGTGTTCATATACTTGTTCTAAAGCGCGTCCTAATGCAGGGCCTTCAAATCCCAGAGGTATAAGATCGGCACCCGTTATTATCTGTTTTTCAGGTCCATATAACACACCATATTCTTGTGCCTTCAAAATAAATTGATCTATCGCAGGTAAGATTCCTGTAAGCGGTCCGCACCGTGCCGGATTTCTACCGAGCTTATCTGCGTAGGCAAGTTGCGCAAGCATATATAAATTCAAATCGGGCGCTAATGCTTTTGCTAACTTTTTATATGCTTTTGCAGATGCATTTTGGGATATAAGCTGTGCCGGTGCCATGTGATGACGTACTAAAAGCGCAACATGGTCTATTAACTTTTTATTTCCTGTTAAGCGTTTACATAATGCACGCGCAGGCGCGACACCTGCTTGTTCATGCCCTAAACTACGCAAACGACCGTCGATTATCCGTGTCGTTGTTACTTTACCAAGGTCATGGCATAATGCTGCATAGCAAATAAGTTTATGCGTGAGACTATCTGCACCGGATAGCGCCGCAGCAGCATCAAGCGCTTGCATTGTGTGCTCAAAGACATCACCTTCAGGATGCCAACTTGGCTCTTGCTCTATGCCTATAGTTGCTGCAAGTTCTGGCAAAACCTCTTTTAAGCGACCTATATTTTTTAACCAATAAATACTCAATGATGGTCGCTTACTGAGCATCAATAGCTTGTTAAATTCGGCATGAATACGCTCAATAGAAACAGTAGAAATATCCATGGATGTACAAATAATATCAAGTTCACGATTTGGTTGCATTTCAAAACGCCCAATAAATTGCATAACACGATAAAAACGCAAAGGGTCCTGCATAAAAAAAATTTGGTCCGGTGTTGCCAGCACCTTATTTTGCAAATCGGCATATCCATTAAAAGGGTCTATTAATTCACCTGTTGCAAGATCTATAGCCATAGCGTTCATTGTTAAATCACGCCGTTTAAGTGCTTGAGTTATATCCATAGTTGGATCAACTTCAACAACAGGTTTTCTTCCTGAAGAATCACGTCGTGGAAGTGACCAATCAACAGGCAATGAATTTATTCTCAATACGCCAAAAGATTTCCCATCAAAATGTACGGTCCCAAAATCTGACAATATTTTTTCTAAATCATCACTACTGATGCTATGAACTTCGATATCAAGGTCATGTATGGGTAACTGTAAAAGAATGTCTCGCACTGCCCCGCCCACCATATAAACTCGTGCATGCTTATTGAGCAAACAATTGACAATATCGTTAATTATGGGCAAAACTTTTGTCAAACCTTTTAATGATAAAGATGACAACAATAAGGATTTTTCTATGAACATGTATATAGCTGTAGTTAGTTTGGGTTGCTTTTTCACTGCGTTTGCATGGGAATTTGCTGACATGTTACCTGTCTCATTATTTCCACGCCATGAGTCTACCGTATCACACGAATTTATAAAAGTGATAGAACCCATTGCATTAACGATAACACAACAGCTGGGAACAGTTAAAGTAAAAGGATGGGATAAAGAATCTATATCGATAGAAATCACTCAAAAGGGTTCTTCTGAAGCATTAGAAAATACTATTGTTAGTATCAATAAAGACAAATTACCACGAGAACTTTTATGTACGGTAACTCGAAAAAACGAAGAAAAGCAAGCTGCCCATGTTACCTTTCTAGCTTATGTGCCATTTAATTGCGATTTGACGGTACAATCTCAAAAAGGTCTTATCAAAACAAAAAATCTTTCACGCGCCCAATCACTATTTGCAGATGACGGAAATATAGAGATAGTACTCAGTAAATTCTCAGTAGATAGTTCAATTTTTGTTCATAACAAAAAAGGTTCAATAATGGTCGAGGCACCCAAAAAAATTCAAGCTCAACTTGCCGCATCAACATTACGCGGGACCATTACTTCAGAACTATTTATAACACTACAGCCACAAACCACATTACTTGGTAAAGATTATTGGCACCGCGTTAAAAAAGAGGTAAACGGATTCTTAGGTGACGGTGGTGCACCAGTTACTCTGGAAGCAGAATATGGCGATATTAAGATTCGTGCTAAAAAGTAATTTTTTCAGTAGTTATTTTTTTAAAAAAATTTGTAATATTAAGATGGCTTGATTACGTAAGAAAAAAATTTCTATAGTTACGTAAGAAAGTTTTACAATTTTTTAAGCTGGAGAGTAATTATGTTAAAAAGATATGTAAACATTATATTTTTCGTAAGCGTCTTTTTAAGCGCAAGCCAATATCCTCAACTAGCACCTTTTTGTCATGATGAATGCTCAATGCAAGATGAATCAGGTGAAGTAAGAGCGTGCAGTAAAACCTACAATAATCTTGTTGTAACAAATGCTTTGCGAACCAGTAATTTAAATGTTACTTCAGCTACCCAGCTTACCGGGGCTACCAATGTCAATGGTGCTATGAATGTTACCGGTTCATTAACCATAAATGGCTTGCCGATCGCCGGTGGATTGGCAAATTTTGGGAGTTTTACCAATGTTGATGCCGTACTTGCCGAGAATATAGATTCAACCATTTTATGGTCAACTGATAGCGGAGAAACGACTCTTGCAAATCCTTCAAACCAGGGTTTTATCATAAGCCAGACAGGAACTGGTTTAATCGAAGTACAAAACACTGGAATTTATTTATATAATTTTGGTGTTGTTCTTTCAGGAGTTGCCTCACCTGACGATGCCCAAGTTGCTACTGTACAACTTCTTCTTAATGGTTCGCCCGTTACTATTCCAACAGCTGCAGTTAGTAGCTTTACAATACCGGTAAATATTGATGCAACTCTTACACCGCAGCCTTATGAATTAACAAGCTCCGGACTTATCGCTATCACTTCATTACCGGCGACATTGGCCTTAAGCATAAACTTAACTCCTAGTTGGCAAATGGCGGAAAATGGTGGTAGTGGTAATGCATATATAACCCTTATTCAAGTAAATTAAACTTTTTTAGAAAAAGAAGCCCTGTACTCTGCAGGGCTAAATTTATAGTTTTTTTTATAAGCGCAAAAACATAAACTGGTGGAGCTGACCGGGATCGAACCGGTGACCTCATGAATGCCATCCATGCGCTCTACCAACTGAGCTACAGCCCCACAAAAAATTATATATATTAAGCATAAGTATACTTTTAATTTTTGTAATTTCAATCTAAGCTATCCAAATACCATGGTAATATTATACATAAAAATGACGAAAGAATAACCTTATGAATTATAAATTAATAGTTTCTCTATTAGCGCTCAGCGCTCTGCCGATATTACATACATTTCAAGTAAAAACTAAAATCGTACAAACTTCGGCTACACAATCCCGGGTTGAGATTGAATGTCAATTAGCGCCAGATGAGATGCTGTTTCATGATTCATTGCAGTTTTCGTGTAATATTCCATCAGTTAAAATAACTAAATGGTTTGCTCTTAAAGATCCACATACTTATTTTGATCCACGTTCAAAAAAATCTGAGCCTATATACAGCGATTCAGTAATATTTACCCTGATCATAGATTCTTTGCAGGAAATACCATCGCAAGCGCTTATTCATATGTATTATCAAACAAATTTGGTAAAAAATCCCCAAGAAAAATTTTTTTCAATAGGGGTACCACAATCAAATGCTGAACCTCAGCAAACTCAAGAAATTAAAAAAGAACTCATATTACCGAAAGCACCTTTAAAAATTTATCAAAAATCTTCATTTACACAAATGGTCACGAACATAACTACGCAGGTTACATCGCTTATTAAAGATAAAGAGCTGCCTCTTGTGGTTAAGTTTCTTTTAGCCTTCATAATTGGTTTAATTATGAGCTTGACGCCATGCATTTACCCGATGATCCCAATCACTATGGGGATTTTACAAGCAAATAAGGCGCATACGCTTTTTCGCGGATTTTCATTGGCCTCTGCCTATACAGCGGGACTTTCTACGACCTTTGCCCTTTTGGGGATGATAGCTGCTTACGGCGGTGCGCAATTCGGTTCGGCCATGGGTTCACCTTGGGTTATTGTACCAATTGTGCTCTTTTTTGCCTATCTTGGCTTTTCTATGCTTGGATTTTATGAAATGTATATACCTCGTTTTATGCAGCCACGACATGGCCATAAAAATAATGGTTCTCTTCTTTCAGCATTTACTTTTGGTATTATCAATGGCACAGTAGCATCGCCATGCCTATCGCCAGGACTTGCATTAATTTTAGGAATTGTCTCAGGCCTTGCAAACCCTATTTTAGGCTTCCTCCTTCTTTTTGCTTTCGGTGTTGGATCAAGTTTTCCCTTACTTATTATTGGAACTTTTTCGAGTTCACTTCATATTTTACCGCGTGCGGGGATGTGGATGATCGAATTTAAAAAAATATTCGGATTTTTATTATTAGGCATGTGCTTGTATTATTTAAAAACATTTATGCCTGAATGGACATATTATATTGCACTTGGCCTCTATATTGTTATTATAGCTTCTTATTATTTACATTATGGGTTTAAATATAATTCATGGTTTGCTAAAATTACTGGGCTTACTTTATGCTTATCTGCAGCATTTATGCTCACTGAAAGCTATCGCACGTTATGGCGCACTCCCGCTGTTGTGAACTATACACAAAAAATGGCCTGGTACAATGGCTATGACGCTACACGCTCGCAGGCGATTTCAGAAAATAAACTTGTACTACTCGACTTTACAGCAGAATGGTGCACCTTATGTAAAAAATTAGAAAGGGAGTTTTTTAGTGAAAAACTCATTTGCCAAGAAATTCCAAAACGTGTTATTCCTCTTAAAATAGATTGCACTGACAACACTGGCGTTGAATGTGTTGGAGCACGTAAAAAATTTGGTATCCTGGGATATCCTGCCATTATTCTTATAGATCCAAAAAATGAGACCATTTTACAACGCTGGGATAGCGATCTTAATTACAAAGATCCGCAAGAATTTATCAATGAACTTGATACCTTTATTAAGATGTAACAAAAAAGGGGCCCGAAATGGGCCCCTTTTTTATTAATAAAATTACTTCAAATATTACTCAATTACTCGTCTACAAAGAAACTATGCCCATCACTAGCGATTAACTTTAATTAATAAATAAGATACGTATAGTTGGGTATTTTAACTTTATATTCTGCATAGCCCCCTTCAAGGTCACTGTATTGATCACCGATAGAAGCTATAATCGTATAGCCCTGCTCCTCGAGCATTTTGCGATGTTTTACTTTATATTCAACCGCAGTTAAGTTAAGCTCATCTTCCTCACGTGTTATTAATAAATCAATTTTATTAAAACCTTGATTTTTCAAATTTTTTATCGTTGCAGTGCGTTCATCAAATCTACGCCCTGTTAATAAGATAATTTTACAGCCCCGCCCTACAAAAAAGTCATATAATCGTTTAACATGTGGCACTGCCGGAGACTGAGCTTTAAGAACCCATTCATGATACAATGGCGGAACAAATCCAAATTGAATTTCTTTCATATCGTAATATGACCATAAAAGCGTATCATCGATATCAAAAATAACGGCTGAATCTGGACCACAACATATTCGTGGATAAAAATATTCTATTGCTTGATCTACTAGTAACTTAACATCAGAGGCAAAAAAGCCTTTTTCATAGTATTCTTCAATCTCTTCTTTGGCCAGTGTTAAGTTTTTTGGCTTTCTGTCGCAACCTACCAATACAAAAAAAGCAAGAATTAATATGGTAATTTTTCTTAAAAATAAAGTCATAAAATCCCCTTTTAGCTATAATAATTATAAAATAAGACTATACTATTATTCAATATTTTATTTTAATGGGGTAGCATCTTTTACAATTTCTATAGTATCCATAGGTATTAACAAAGGTTTAGGTGATTCCAGGTCGCATGTTGTTAAGTTAACCATGTGCAAGTTTCTATTTTTATAGGTATGCCAAAAATATTTTTTATGAGTCAGATCCGCGCCGGCAGTCCATTGCGTAGATTCATAAACAAAACCATTTTCGGTTTTTTCGCGAACAGTCCCCAGGGGTATATCAAAAAGATCTAATATATGAAAGAGCAATATACGTGCCTCAACTTCATTTTTTGGCTTAATTGCATATTGGCTCAAAAATGCAGCTCGTACAAACCGAGACGGCGCGGTAAAATCTCCCGGCAATCCTAGCATACCCGAACCTTGGCCAAAAGGAGTTACTTGTAACTTGCCTAGATCTATACTTTCACTATTATACGCTGTTAGGTGTACGTAATTTCTCAAGTTAGTCTCATGCCAATCGAACGCGGGCGAATTAGTAATGACTCCCAGTATATTATCATGCATAATTAATTGGCCTTGAACATATTCTATGACCATACTATTACCAGCGCTATCATGAACAATAGCATGAACAGGCACCTGAGTACCCCATTGTGCTAAAATAGCTTTGTTGATGTTAATAGTTGGCAAGCTTGCACGAACTTCGGCAACAGTTGAAAAATTTGTTAATATCCATGTCATCATCTCCCATGAAGCAATTGAATTTTTACCATGATGATATGAAACTTCCTGAAACTCTGCATAACCTGGAAAATAAAAAAGGCCACCGGCTAAGCCAGCTTCATTAACCCCATCAATAACCCCTATTACGCCCAGTGCGTTTGCCCCAACAACGGCGTAACGTGATTTCCACTGCGCACCTTCTGGATTACCAGATAGGGCAGTTCCACTGAATGCATAATTACGCGGAATTATAATGATTTGTGATTCGATAGCACGACCGAATTCTAAAGTCCGACCATATACTGTTGCGCCATTTTCTGCAATTAAACGAATTCCTGTACACATATTACGCCTTTAAAAGCTTTTCTTATACTATCGCTTAATTCAACATGGATATTCAAGAAAAGCTTTCGGATATCAAGATTTATAGGATCACAAATGTACATTATTGATTTTTAGATAAAATATATTCTATTGTAATGGCATGACACACAACAAACTATTTTACTTTATTCTTTTTCTGATTCTCAACAACTCAATTATTAGTGGAAATCAAATTCGTATTCAATATATTCGGGAAACCCAGCTTTTACGTATAACTCCACAAAGACCAGATAATCCAATCGCCCGTTCACTTGACCAACTTGAAGAAAATCTAAAAAACCCAACAGATGATCACCCATTTGAACTGCCAGAAGAGCAGTTGGTAATTTTAATGGCTCTTATGGATTACGCTTGCGAACAATAAATTTAACCGGTACTCCCTGAAGGTCATATTCCGCACGCATGAGATTTTCAAAAAATGCCAATTGTGATTCCCCGAACCATTCAGATTCGTTCACAACTAAACAAATGGTTATAGGCCGAGTTTTGATTTGATATACTTCATATACAATTAAAGGCATTCTTGCATGCATCAATGGTGTCTTTTGCAGTTTAGCGTGAAAAAGACGATACAATAATAAGCCGTCAAATTTTTGTGTATATCTTTTCCAAACTTCATTAACAAGAGGAACAAGTTTTCCTATATTTTTATTCGTTTTGCACGATAGTGAAATAAGGGGGACTTTATCAACAAGATGCTTGTAGGCATCAAGTGAGAATTCTAGATCTTTTTTAGATAACTCTGTCACAAGGTCTTGTTTATTCATAACTAAAATGAGTGCTTTGTATTGTTGCGTAAACGCATAAAAAGCCAATTTTAATTCTTGATCAGAAATTTTGTGCTCACTGCCATCTATTACCAAGAGCACAATATCGGAGTTTTTTAACGATTGCATAGTAGATTTTACCATCATCGATTCAAGGTCACCTGAAACGGCACTTTTTTTTCGCACGCCCGCGGTATCAGCCAACATAATATTTTCATTATAAAAAGTTATATTTTCAACAATAGGCTCACGAGTCGTTCCAGCAATGGGAGAAACAATTGCGCGCTCTTTTGAAAGTATCGCATTAAGTATAGATGATTTGCCTACATTCGGTTTACCAAGTAATGTTACACGACAACTAACATTCTCATCTTCACTAACAATTTTTTTTTCTGGCAATTCTTTTATTATAAGATCTAATAACGTATTAATATGTAAGCCATGCTCTGCAGATAACAGAACATATTCTTTATAACCAAGCTGTAAACATTCATATTGATTTTCAAGTGCTGCTTTTGTATCCGCTTTATTAATAACAAGAATGGTTTTTTTTCCGCTCGCACGGATAATGCTTGAAATTTCGCGATCTTCAACCGTAATACCAGCTACACCGTCAATAACAAATAGAAGAAGATCTGCTGAATCAAGTGCCTCAATTGCTTTTTTGCGTGACGCTTCTGCAAGAGGATCTTGATGTTTTTTGTGGGAAATTCCAGCAGTATCAGTTAACAAAAATGTTGTATTATCTATACTAATGACATCTGAAAGTGTATCACGCGTAACCCCTTCAAAGTCTAAGGCCATACTTTTAACACAGCGAGACAATCTATTGAATAATGTTGATTTACCGACATTCATGCGGCCAATAATAACAACACTTGGATATTTTTTCATATTTTTATTTCTAAATTATTATAACGTTATACTTCTTGAATAGTTCCAGGAAAAATCTTGAGTGCTTGCAAAACAGTCTGACTTTGATCTGCCGCCGGCGTTCCTGCCCGTTGAACTGCGATTTTTTGAGCCACAGTTTTTTGTTGGTGCCTTGGGGCGATTCGCTGAGTCGTTAAAGAACCAGTTTTTGCAAGAACAAATTTTATATCAAGCTCTACCGGCACGCCAAATGCCTGTAATAGAAAAGGCTTCCAAATAAGTGCAGAATTATCTAACCATTCTTTAAAAAGTTCATGCTCTTTAAGACACTGAACACTACAACGGCTTGTCACTTGATCAAACTCAGTAGCCTGAGCTGATGAAAACAATGTATAAACCAGTGGCTCTACTTCTGTTTTTATGGTATCTACAAATTTAATCCATTGCGGTATTGATACCGATTGCTTGGGAGATTGAGCTACGGCCACTACAGTATCAGTGTAAGCCAGTTCAGTATTATTTTTTTTTTCTGGCTCTTTTAAGGTTTTTGCTTGAATAGAAACTGACCCTGAGTTGCACATAGAAAGCAACATATACTCTACAACTGCATCAGCCATTGAAGTTCTTGCAAGAAGCTGCTCTGTTTGATAACTTATTTTTAAATGCAACAAAGCTTGCTCATATTTTTGTTTGTTTTGGATATATTTAGGATAGTACAAATTACTACGTATGTATACAGTCAACTCTTTCCAAAGAGCATGAGCATTGTATCGATTAGTTTTTAAAAACATCAAAAGCTCATGCGTGTTACTATTCTCAATAAAACCATATAATTTCATAATCATAGGCCTGCCAATGATACCAAGAACTCTACTTACAGAGTCGCCTGTAACCTTATTATCTTCTGCCAAGGCTACACGCTCAAGCATGGTTAGCGCATCGCGAGCTGAGCCACCAGATTGTTGCGCCAGCAAATCTAAACCTTGAGAATCGTAATCGATAGCTTCAGCTTGGCAAATTTTTTGTAAATGTTGAATAAGTGTTTCTGAAGGAATGGGATCGAAAAATATTTGAAAGCAACGTGATTTAATAGTTTCAATAATTTTTTCTGGATCGGTCGTTGCTAGAATAAACATCACATGCACCGGCGGTTCTTCTAGGATTTTAAGCGCTGCATTAAAAGCCGCTTTACTCAGCATATGCGCTTCATCGATAAGATAGATTTTTTTGCGCGCCAATGTTGGCAACATTGATGCATTTTCAATAATTAAGCGCATATTATCAACGCCTGTGTGCGACGCCGCATCAATTTCGATAAAATCTGGATGCTGGCCAGCAAAAAGCGCTTTGCAGGACATGCAGATACTACATGGCAAAATAACGATTTGAGGCGCTTTGATAAATTCATCTAACTGCTCACAATTAACTGCTGCAGCAAAAATGCGCCCCATAGAAGTTTTACCAGAACCGCGTAACCCTGAAAAGAGATATGCGGGGAAAAAAGCTTTTTTATATAAGCTGTTCTTTAAAAGACGAACTGATAACTCTTGCCCAACAAGCTCATTAAAATTTTTTGATCGCCATTTACGTGCAAGATGTACCGTCATATTTCGTAACTTTCATAAAAGTTAACTTATAAAAAAAATTCAAAGTAACGCACAGTAGCGCGTCATAAACGAGGAGCAGATACAAAAACTTCCGCTAACCGTGCTGCTTCTTCTCAGACCTGACACTTTATTTAACTGTTTTTTATCTACTCCTCAAGTTTTTAATAGCCTGCGACCTAAAGTTTGCCTTCCCTACAGCCCGAATAAGCCAAAGTTGGTGGAGAGAGAGGGATTCGAACCCTCGATGCCCTTTTCAGAACATACATGATTTCCAATCATGCTCTTTCGGCCTCTCAGACATCTCTCCTGCAAGTTTTGGTACGCTCGCGCCGTTAAGCTTTGCGTTGAGCCGGTCTTGATTGTAAACGCTTTTGCGGACGAGCAGCACCTGCTATACGTTTTGCCTTTTGACGTTCAGCTTCTGCCCCATCTTCACTAAGGACCGTTTCAATAATACGGTCAAGCGAATTGTCTTCAATAACTTCTTCTTGAAGCTTAGAAGTAGCAGCTACCTGCTGGCCACGTTTAACCGCTTCTGCAAGATATGCCAAAATTACTTCAAGTGCTCGCGGTGCGTCATCATTTGTTGGAATTACAAAATCGATTCCTGATGGATCAGAATTTGTATCAACCAATGCAACAATAGGTACGCCAGCCGATTTAGCCTCTTTGATTGCAACATGTTCTTTGTTTACATCAACAACTACAAGAGCGCCTACTGGCCAACGTAATTCACGAATGCCGCCAACGTTCTTTTCAAGACGCTCTTTCATTTTATTGAAAAGGTTAAGCTCTTTTTTAATGTAATGCGATGATTCAGATTTTGCCAAAATATCTTCAAAATGAAGCATTTTAGTAACTGATTTTTTGACTTGGGGATAGTTAGTAAGTGTGCCACCAATCCAGCGATGAGTTACAGAAGGAGACTTAACTACTTCAAGAACTTTGGGCAAAACCGCTTGAGCTGATTTTTTTGTGCCAACCCATAAAACAGATTTACCTTGAGAGGCTAAAGACTCAAGAAATTGAGCAGCTTTTTCAAGCTGAAAAGCCGTTTTTGAGACGTCAATAAGATGAATTCCATTTTTATGTCCCCAGATATATGGGTTCATTTTTGGATTCCAGCGCCACGTTTGGTGTCCGAACTGTACGCCGCTTTTAATAAGCTGTTTTAAATCGATCATATTATAACTTTCGGTAGGTTATTGTCTGTTGTTTTCTGGCGCTTCTTAACAGGAGAAGTTTACCACCTACATCAGAAAACAAGGTGTTTTTTTACTTTATTCAGTGTAACTTTATTACAAAAAATTACAATACTACGCCTGGTGAACAACATCAATCTTGTCCGCTCTCTTGGGAACCTATCACCTCACCACGAGCTACGGCTTTCTCATAACGACGTCCTAAAAAGTGCGCAACAAGAACCCATAAGCCAATAATTGTTGCAAAAAACATAGCGTTTACTGCACTTATTGAAAGCACTGTGCCTCCTAGTCTATCTGAAATCCCTGAAAACGTCGCTCCAACACTTTTTGCAAATTTTGTACCAAATGAATCGATCCAAGATTTTGATTTAAACTTGATGAGCTTGGTGGTTGGAATGTACAGACTTTCGCGCAGAGGAGAGGCAAATGCATAGTTAAGAGCCTTGAGAAAAATATAGGCTAAACTGATACTTGCGGCCGCAGCTTGATTGGTTATCATTGAGGCCGTAAAATAATACACCATTAAAACTGCAGTAATAATAGGCACAAGAAGTAATGAACGTCTTTCACCAAGGTATTCAATAAGAGCCCTAGTTCCTAAAAGCGTAATGCCAAACCCAATCGCGTGCACCCAAAAATCATCTCCGAGTAGTAATGCCGTCTTTTGCGATATTGTTAAAGATGCCTTTCCTGCAACAGATACACGCTCTATATTGACATATACATTTACTACTTCCCAAAATGAAACAACCCCTAAAATACCCATAACATAAGGATATTTTACCATAAGGATAAGTCCCTCAACATTCTTTTTGAGGGCTTGCCACCAGCTGGTTGCCGGTTGCTTTTCCTCTTTTGCATGTTGTTTTTCAAATTTGTATGCAGCTTCGTAGCCATGCATGGTTTTTGATGGAACAAAATAGATCATTAAAGCGATCAACGCGGGTACCGCAAGAAGTAACGCCGAGGTTATATAAAAAAGAATTTGATGGTTTACCGCGTCAGACAGTAATTGTTGCCCCGTAACAGTATTTATACGCGTCAACCACCAACAAGCAAATGATGTTGCAACAACACCACCAAGCTTTGATGCAGCAACCATGATAGGATAATTGCTTTTTGCAGCATCTGGAGAGGTTATAGAATGGCTAAATGACCAGAAAAGTCCTACGACAAAAGGATTGAATCCATCCATAAAAAAGTAAACGATCCATCCAAAAATTCTATCAACACTTTGCTCTGTATTTGGCAAACCTATCGTTGGATGCGTGATGTAGTAGCCAATAATAAGCCCACCAATACCATAAATCAAGCTATAAAGTGTCAGCAATTGAGCTCTACGCATAATATCGACAAGCTTTGAAAATAATAAAATAGCAGGAATAAGAAAAATCATTGACCATAGCTTAGCAATTGCAAGGGATTCTTTACCACCTACTATACTAGTAAAAAGCGAATCTTTAAGCGTACGGACCACCGTATATGTGCCGATAATACAAAAAAATGATAGCGAAAGGAGTAAAACCTTTACACGCTCATCTTTTTTGATATAGACGAGCTTATTATAAAGCGCATGTAATGAAAAATTAGAAAATATACTCTTAATACCCATTATATCCCTTACCCATTTTGGAGAGATGGGTTTTCTTATGACACTTTTGTCACAAAGAAAACCCATCTTAATTTTACAACATAGTGCTTAATACAAAATAATTGTTAGCAGACAACGCGTTTTTCATCAATCGCATTCTTATATGTTTTACCAAGATAAAGAGCTACAAAGAACCATATCGCAACAAGCCCATAACCAAGAACTGATGCCATTAAAATATAATGTGCTTTGCCTGCAATTTCTCCAAATGCTCCTTGTAGTGGCTTGAGAGACATATTGAATATCGATCCCACTTCTTTAGAACCACGTGAGCCGAATACTTCAATCCAAGCTTGCGATTTAAAGCGTACATCATGTGTTGTTGGAATATACAATTGTTTCATGGCAGGACCATTAAGTGCATAGTTAATAGCTTTTGAACCAACCATCAGCCAGAATAAGAACGGTAGGCTATCAAACGTTATAAAGCCCGTAATGGCAGCTGCAACGATAATAGGCATCATAACCAATGCAACACCTACACCGAGCAAACGAGTAATGTTACTTACACCGAGTAATAAGCAAATCAATGAGATAATATTTACATATGAACCATATTGCCCAAGGTAAGCATCCAATGCACGCCCAGTATAATGGGTGCTTGCAAGGACTTTAAAGTTAAAATCAAAAATAGTAACAATAATTTCATAACTGGCGATAGCTGCAAAAATACCCATCAAATACTTGTGACTTAAAAGTAATTTTAAACCCTCAAGAAATCCTGGTTCCTGTTCTTTTTCAATATTAGCTTCATTTTTTCCGTGAAAAGAAGCAAGAAGATTTTTAGGTGTAACTTTTAAGAAATTTCTAATTAAAATGCCAACCAAACTGATGCTCAGCGCGCAAACAAAAAACGAAATTGCACTTGTGGTTTTGAGGTAAGATGGCACAAATTGCGCAAAGGATACAAGATAAGCTGAAAATGGATTTAAAAGGTTTGGAATATTTGCAGCATTTTCAAACTGCTTGAGCGTTTGTGCAATAGGGGTAATAAACATTGGCCCGATAATGCCACCAAATTGACCAATAGCTGTGACCAGATAAAATCCTTTTTTGGCAGAGTTAGAATCTGTTGTATCAGATGCAAATGCCCAGAATAATGCCACCACTAGTGAACCATAACTTTCTACAAAAATATAGATAACATAACCCAACACCTTTGTTAAATAATATTCTGCGCCGGTATAGGTAGCAATAGTTGCCGCATCGGCTTGAAATTTGCAGAGCAACAAACCAAAAAGTAATGCACCACCTGCATAAATGGTTGAAAGTATGTAGAACATTTTTTCACGAGAATATCTGTCCATTAGCTTGGTGTAGAACATAACCAAGGGAAAAAGAAGTATTAATGAGGCTGTTTTAGCCCAAGGGATATCATGCTTACTGACAAGATTTATAAAAACAGAATCTTTTAATACGCGAAGCGTCCAATAAGATCCAATAATAAGGGCAAAAATAACACCCATGCGAAGGAATTTTTTAAATTCTTCCTTTTCAAACTCGCCAAAAATTGGTCTAAGAATATACTGCAGTGCCGAAAGTATCATACAAAAGTCCTTTTTGTAGGTAAAAAAATAAAAAAAAGTTTCATATTTATATTACTACGGGGCTTTTCTTTTGTAAAACTAAAAAAAGCCCCTCATTTACGTATCAATTTGCCTATGATAAACTATCTTCATATGCACGATAGAACCCTGTCGTAACCTACGTGTGGAGAATTAAACTTATGATTAATCAAGAAAGTGGTGCGTCTGAACGCATCAAAAGCAATAAAAAGCACTTGCTGCCCCTTTTACCCCTAAAGAATGTGGTCATTTTGCCTAAAAGCATTATCCCCATTATAGTTGGTCGACCGTCTTCAATTCAAGCGGTAGAACATGCCCTTAAACATTCCAAAGAAATTTTTATATCTGCCCAAAAAGACCCTTCAGTAGAAAATCCTACTCAAGACGATGTTTTTGCGTATGGCACCCGCTCTATTATTTTGCAAGTTGTACGTATGCCAAAAGGTGCATTAAAAATCTTGGTTGAGGGGCTCTCGCGCGCTCGCATGGTTGATGCTGAAGCGCAGGATGGATTTTATTTAGCAGAATTCATCGATCTACCAACTCCAAACCTTGAACGGACCCTTGAGATTGAAGCTCTTTGGCGCCACTTGCATGTACTATATGTACGCTATACGCAGCTTAATAGTAAAATACCTCAAGATCTTATGGGTAATGCCAAAACAATCGGCGATATAGACGGTATCGCGGATACTTTTACGATACATATGAACTTAACATTTGACGAACGACAGGAGTTACTTGAAATTATCTCTCTTGAAGATCGTCTTGTTCGTCTTGCCCAATTAATGAACAAAGAGATTGATATCTTGGAGACCGAAGAACGTATTCGTGGTCGTGTGCAAACACAAGTTGAAAAAAATCAACGAGAGTATTATCTGAGTGAGCAGCTTAAAGCTATTCAAAAAGAGCTTGGTAGGGATGATCAGCATACCGAAATACAACAACTTCGTTCAAAGGCAAAGTCTTTGGGGCTACCAGAAGAGCCTGCTGAGAAGATAGAAAAAGAGCTCAAGCGCCTTGAGCAGATGCCGCCCATGTCATCTGAGGCAGTAGTAAGTCGCAACTATATCGATTGGGTTATATCCCTTCCATGGTCAAAAACGAGCAAAGATAACATTAGCTTTGAACAAGCCGAAAAAATTTTAAATAAAAGCCATGCCGGACTGAAAAAGGCAAAAGAGCGTATTGTAGAATTCTTAGCGGCTAAGAAATTTTCAAATTCTCTTGAACGGTCACCTATAATCTGTTTAGTTGGGCCACCAGGTGTTGGTAAAACCTCACTTGCTGAATCGATAGCTGAAAGTCTTGGACGTGAATTCGTCCGGATATCTTTAGGAGGCGTTCGAGATGAAGCTGAAATTCGTGGTCACCGCAGAACCTATATCGGGGCGTTACCTGGTAAAATTTTGCAGGCTATGCGCAGAGCAAAGTTTCAGAACCCAGTGATTTTATTGGATGAAATTGATAAAATGTCGCAAGATACTCATGGCGATCCAGGCGCTGCTTTACTTGAAGTGCTGGACCCCGAACAAAATAAAAACTTTGTTGATCACTTTTTGGAGCTCGAGTATGATCTTTCTAAAGTAATGTTTATCACTACTGCAAATCATCTAGAGGGAATACCATACCCACTTTTTGATCGTATGGAAATTATCTCACTTTCTGGGTACACTGACGACGAAAAAGTTTCTATTGCGCATGATTTTCTTGTGCCAAAAAATCTCAAAGAGTATGGTTTAAAAAAAGCTCAATGTAAAATCGATGACGATATACTCAAAATTATTATTGGCGATTACACAAAAGAGTCTGGTGTAAGACAACTTGATCGCACTATTGCAAAACTTATGCGCAAAGTTATTCAACAATTATTGTTAAACCCAAAAACAAAATCAGTAACTATAACGCCTGCATTGATTAAAGAGTGGCTTGGAAACGTGAAATACAAAAGAACTAATCTTGAAATTGGCACGCCTAAAATCGGTCTAGCAACTGGCCTTGCATGGACAGAAATGGGTGGCGATGTGCTTGAAATAGAAGCTACCGTAATGCCGGGAAAAGGGAGCGTTAACCTCACAGGACAGCTGGGTGATGTTATGCAGGAATCTGCGCATGCAGCGCTTAGTTACATCCGTTCAAGAGCCGCTGACCTGGGATTACCGGCAAGTTTTAATCAGTCGCGGGATATCCATATTCATATTCCTGAAGGAGCAACCCCTAAAGATGGTCCTTCCGCTGGTATTACCATGTGTACTGCTCTCATATCTGCACTCACGAAAAATCCTATTAATCCACGGGTTGCCATGACAGGCGAGATTACTTTGCGGGGAAGAGTACTTGGTGTAGGGGGACTTAAAGAAAAAATTCTTGCTGGGCATCAGCACAAAATTTCAACGATATTACTTCCTTATGAAAATAAAGACGATGTGGAAGAATTTATCAAAGACATACCAAGCGATTTAAAACTCATATATGTTAAAACAATAGATGAAGTACTTAAATATGCGTTTACGAAAAATCCATTTTCACGGCCAATGAAACACGCAAAGAAAAAAAGTAAAACAACACAATCCAAATAAAACCCCCAGAGAAAGGTCTTTTTAATGAAATATTTAGCTCTTGCACTCGTAATACTTTCTACTCTCGCTTTTGTTGGTTGCGGAAAGAAAAAAGTTGAAGTTGCAAAACCCGTAGTTGTAACAGAACAAACAATTGAACGTGTTTCTGGTCCAATGCCCGTTGAAATAATTTGGGAAGAGACAGACGGCAAGTAAAAAAAATTTACGGATATCTTAAGGGAGCTTTTTAAAGCTCCCTTAATTTTTTATACTGAAAATATATTTTTTAAAACATGAGGTAGTTCATGCGATCATATTCAAAAAAAATATTTAAAAAAATTCTATTATCTTTATTATTAACCTTTCACATTTTTTGCCAAGCTTTAGTAGAAAAACTTTTATATACTACCGTAAGAATAACTGATCCATGTATTATAGCTCTTGTTCGATCTCAAGCATTTCAACGGTTAGGAAAAGTCGCACAATATGGTATAGATCCAAAGGTACTACCTAATCATAGTCATTCACAAAATTATAATCGTGCAAAACATTCATTAGGGGTATATTATCTTTTGCAAAGATATAAAGCACCATTTACAGAGCAAGTTGCAGGTCTTTTGCATGATGCATCGCATACTGCATTTTCCCATGTCGGTGATAAAGTTTTTAAACATACTGATGGCACAGATTCTTACCAAGATTTGCATCACTTAAAATTTATAAGCAGAACAGAGATACCAAAAATTTTAGAAAAATATGGTCTTACACTTGAAAAAATTGATCATAAAAATCCAGAATTCACTTGTTTAGAGGGGCCCTTACCAGATCTTTGTGCAGACAGAATTGAATATAACTTGTCAGCTGGAGTTTTAGAAAAGCTTATAACCGAACCTGAGGCAGTCGAAATATTAAATAATTTGCGGTTTGAAAATGATCGCTGGTTTTTTACCAATACTTTTCAGGCAAAAAAATTTGCCATGATTTCATTATGGAATACAGAACATGTTTGGGGTTCACAAATGAGTAATTATGTTTCTCATGAATTGGCAGACGCGATTAGAATGGCGTTCGAACTCAATATTCTTTCACATGATGAATTTATTCATGGCACTGATGAGGTTGTATGGCAAAAACTCTGCAAAAGTAACAGCACTGAAATACATACCCATCTAAAAAAAATTCTTGATGCGCACAAGCATGAAGCAGAAATTAACAGACAATCGAGAAATAATAAGTTCAGAGGTGTAAATCCATTGGTTCTTATAGGTAACAAGTTTACACGATTGACAGAATCTGATAAAAAATTTGCGCAAGAGTACGAAAAAGTTAAGAAAAACAGTGCAATTTGTTATTTGTGCTAATTTATTTTGTGAAAATTCTATTTTCGCTATGGTGTATATTAATACAAAAATCTCTTCAGAAATTAAAAAAAATCGTTATTTCCCGAGTAAGATTTTTTGGCTATAGTAAAAAACGCAAATTTTACCTATACTATATTCTAATAAAAAAATAACCCCAAACCAGTAAAAATATGCTATTTCTTGTAATTCTTTTATATGCACTTTTTGGATTTACCTTCACTCTGGGTAAAATTGTTCTATTTTATGCCTCACCCTTTTTTGTTGTTGCAACACGCATGATGATAGGTGGTCTTGCGCTCATGGCTTATTTAACCTTTTTTCACAAGATTAAATGTTGGCCTCATAAAAATGATTTTTGGCTTTTTGCGCAATTTATATTTTTTAATATTTGTGCTTTTTACGGTTCGCGGTCATGGGCTTTACAGTATTTAACCACATCAAAAGCAGCCCTTTTAATGAATTTGTCGCCATTTTTTACCGCCCTTTTAGCGTATATATTTCTCAAAGAAAAAATCAGCCTCTTAAAAGCCCTTGGATTATTTATCGGCTTTTCGGGAATGCTGCCCATTCTTATTGCACAAAGTTCTCCTGAAGAAAATATCTGGGGAAGCATCGCCTTTTTATCAACACCTGAACTTGTATTAATTTGTGCTGTTGGGTGCTTAAGCTACAGTATGATCGTTATGCAAAAGCTCGTAAAGCACCGCAATGTTAATCCTATACTAGTTAATTCTATTTCCATGGTTTACGGAGGCGCCGCTATGGGTTTAACATCTATTGCAAGAGCTGAAAAAATGATTTTCGGCGATCCAGTGCTTTTCTGGTCTGTTATTGGTATGCAAATTATTGTAAGTAACATTTTATGTTCAAATTTGCAGGCATTTTTATTAAGGACTTATTCAACGACCTTCTTAGCATTTGCAAGTTTCATTTCGCCACTCTGCGCACTGGGCTATGGAGCATTACTCCTCAATGAAGTCATAACATGGCATTTCTTTGCGTCGTTTTTTATTGTTATTATAGGCTTGACGATTTTTTACGTTGACGACATAAGACAGGGAAAATTAACTCAAGCATGAACTTTAGCGGCTTACATATAGGCGTTTGGGGTACAGGTGTTGTCGGCAGCAGCGCATTACGTTTTTTCAAAAAAAACGGTGCAAACCTATCAGTTTATGATAGCAATCCTATGCCAGATGATATTAAGAATTTCTGCATGAAAGAGCACATCTTTATATACGACCAGGATAAGCTCGAACTTTTTTTAACAAATTGCGATTATATTTTACCAAGTGCTGGAATCAATCTTAAAAATTACAGAAAATATCATGTTAAATTTTTGAATGAAGTAGATATTTTCAGTCAGCTTTATAAAAACAGAATTATTGCTGTTACCGGAACTATAGGCAAAACAACCATTACATATCTTATAGAAAAAATGCTTGTTTTTTTTGGTTATCGCGCACAAATTGGCGGCAACTTAGGAATTTGTTTATTTGATCTTTTAGATACCCAGCACGAATATGATTATGCAGTTTTAGAACTCTCAAGCTTTCAACTTGAACATTCAAAGATATTCGTTCCGGATGTTGCTATTTGGACAAATTTATTTGCAAATCATCTTGACAGACATGACACCATGCTTGGATATTTCTTTGCGAAATTTCCAATTATCAAAAATCAAACTTCTGAACATCACGCACTTATACATAACTCTGTTAAGGAATTTTTACCAGAAGGTTCTCTTGTTAAAAGTTCTGTAACATATTTTGATTCAAATGTATCAATAAATCTAGAAACGCTTATTACGGATTATAAAACACATACTGATCATTACATACTGTTATATGAGTTAGCTCGAATACTCAGTTTAGATACAAATAAGTTATCAGAATTTTTTGATTCATTTGAAACTCCTGAACACCGTGTTCAATATATAGGAAGGTATCTTGATGTTGATTTTTATGATGATTCAAAATCAACGGTCGTTGAAGCAACCCAGGGCGCGTTACGACGATTTCATGATCGAAATGTAATTCTTTTTTTTGGTGGTGTAAGTAAAGGCGTGTCACGAGAACATTTTTTTACTTCTTTGCCTTCAAATATCAGACATATTTGCTTTTTCGGTAAAGAATCTTCAGAACTCAATACTATGTGCATAAAAACTTCTATACCAAGTACTGACCATATAACACTTGAAGATGCATTCACTCATAGCATATCACTTATAAAGCCTGGAGATGTTATTCTTTTTTCACCAGGCGGTGCAAGTTTTGATCTTTTCAAAGACTATAAGCAGCGCGGACAGAGATTTCAAGAACTTGTTAAAAATCTTAAAAAGTCTCTTTAATTCTTGACTTTGCATATATGCTATTTTTATCATCACGTTATGAAAAGCCATACACAAATATTACTTATTTTTTTGTTTTGCGTAGCGCTTTTGATCACTATAGGCTTTATTTTTATATACTCTTCGAGTTCTGCCTATGCATTAGAACGACACAATGATGCGCTTTTTTACCTAAAAAAACAGCTACTCGGACTTGTTTTAGGGGTTGTACTAGGTATGATTTTATGCTTTATACCCTTAAAATTTTTGAAAAATGTCTCGCCCTACTTGTTTCTTGTTTCATTATGCACAACGGCAGCAACATTATTGCCATACATCGGCGTTTCGATACACGGCTCTCATCGCTGGCTTTCACTAGCAGGATTTTCTTTTCAGCCCAGTGAATTTTTAAAAATATTTTTTATTTTATATTGCGCTTATTTTTTAGAAAAAAAACAGTTTACCTTACATGCCATCAAGCATTATTTACAACTTCTTATAGTGATAAGTATGACTGCAGGAATATTATTAATACAGCCAGACTTTGGGCAAATGGTTACGCTCAGTGTAACTGCTGTTTTATTATTTTTTTTAGCGCAAGTGCCAATTACGTATCTTACAATTACAGCTATTCCTGTTTTGCCTATTTTAGGGCTACTTGTTTATCTCAAACCGTACCGATTCCATAGAATCTTAATCTTCCAAGACCCTTGGAAAGACCCTCAAGGAGCTGGTTTTCAGATTATACAATCATTAATCGCTATAGGCTCAGGCGGCTTGACAGGTCTAGGAATAGCACAATCAAAACAAAAGTTTTTTTATTTACCCATGCATCATACAGATTTTATATTTTCAATTATTGCAGAAGAAACAGGCTTTATTGGCGTAATCTTATTAATAGGCGTCTTTGCTCTTTTTATGTTTACTGGCTTTAAGTTGGCAAGCTACATGAAAGAACAATTTTCATTTTTATGTATCGCCGGCATTATTTCTCTCATTACATTACAAACCATTATCAATATCGGGGTAGCGTGTGCATTGCTGCCTACAAAAGGAATAGGTCTGCCTTTTATTAGCTATGGGGCATCATCGCTGCTTGCGCATGTATGTATGATAGGTATTATTTGCAACTGCTTTAAAAGTAACTTCAGGCGCCATTTTTAGGTATTAGTCGATCGTAAGTAGATCAATACTTTAGTTAGGAGCAAAGCTTCATTTCTTGAGCTTTTTTTAAACTGAACTATTTAATTTTTGCTGCTCTGTATTTTATTTAAAATTCATGAGAAAATCGATAAATAAACGAACTCCAAACCCGGTAGCTCCTGGACGATAATAGCTCATGTCGGGAACATTAAACGAAGTTCCTGCGATATCTAAATGTGCCCATGGTGTTTCTTCAACAAAATTTTGTAAGAAAAATCCTGCAGTAATTGCACCAGCTTTATACGTTTCATTACCAATGTTACACATATCGGCGATATGTGAACGAATCGCTCGTTTATAATCTTGATGAAAAGGAAGACGCCATAAACGATCGCCTGAACGCTTTGACGCAGTGGTTAATTTCTCAACGATATCATCATGATTACTCATCATACCGGCAAAAAAGGGTCCTAATGCTGCAGCACATGATCCAGTGAGAGTTGCCACATTAATAATCATATCTGGTTTATAGTGCTTTACTGCATAGGAAAGCGCATCGGCAAGAATAAGACGACCTTCCGCATCGGTATTTTTGACTTCGGCAGTCATACCATTATAAAATGTTACGATATCGCCAGGCTTAACGGCAGTTCCTGAAGGCATATTTTCTGCAATAGGTGCAATACCAATAACATTGGCACGCGGTTTTAAATGGGAAATTGCCTCCATGGTTGATATAACTGCTGCAGCGCCTGCCATATCATCTTTCATTTCATCCATTCGATTTGCAGGCTTAATACTAATACCACCAGAATCAAAAGTAACCCCTTTACCCGTCAGAACAATTGTCGGAGTATTTTTAAGATCAGTATTATACTCAATTACAACAAAACGACATTCTTGCGCAGAACCTGCAGAAACGGCCGCAAGGCCACCCATACCCATTTTTTTAATAGTAGGCTCATCGTAAACCGTAATTTTTAAATTATGGACTTTAGCTATGCGGATCGCATGATTTGCTAAAACTGTAGGAGTCAAAACATCTGCAGGCAAATCGCACCATTGGCGTGCTTGATTTACTGCATGACCAATACGCTGCCCAAATTCTATACCAATCGACATCTGATTATGCAAAATCTCTTCAGCACATAGAAGTATCTCAATGTCACATGTTAATTTATGTGCTGGATCAGTTATAAATTGATCAAAATGATACGCGGCCATCATCGAAACAGATACTAACTCTTTTGTTAATTCAAATTCATTAATTCCAAACAAATGGCTATCTGGCATTAATACCGCTACTTTGGCAGCTTTTTCATTTTCTGCAGCTCGAATAACTAAGCCCATTGCGCGACGAGCGTATTCTAAACGATCAGTTTGAGAGTTTTTTTCAGAACCCAGACCAACAAGCATAATCGTTACCGGCTTGTTTTTTTTAATAGCCGACAAAACTAATTGGCTTCCTGTTGCACCGGTAAACTTACGCTTATTTATAACTTCGTTCAACGGTGCATATAGTGTTGAAAAATCTCTAAGTAAACTTTCTGGAAGGGCATTTTTAAAACAAAAACCAACATAAAGATCAGCATCATGCTCCACTACATGCTGATTGGTGAGTTTAAAGCTAAGCATATACGTTCTTTCATAAGTTTGAATTACTGTAGTATTAGTATAACATGATACTCATCATACCAAAAAACTTAATAAGAAAAATTAATTTGGTAATCGTCTAAAACCCATTCCAAAACTAAATCCATTGGTGGTTGCCAAACCGTAACCTGCTGGGGGCTCGCCTCCCATAACACCATAATAACCAGCAGCATAAAATGATGGTCTAACTAATATTTCTTGGCGCGGCGCACAACGATTATAACATTCTTTTTGCGTTATACATTCGTGATTGCTACATAAAGTTATCCTATCTCCCACTAGATTTTTTATATAATTAATGAGCTCTTGTTCGCTCGGGGAGCCCGTTAAGTAATCATAACTGGCGACCATGCCGTCAATAAAAACAATAAAAGTGTCTGAGCTTGTAAGATTTAAAAAATTTTTTATATTTTTGATACGATAGCGCGATGAATCGATAGTCATAAAATAAATATCAGCTGCGCGGAATTCAGGATAGCAACTTACATTAAAAAATCTTTTTTTATTGGCATGATATACAGGTCGGCGCTCAGGACATTGCTCTGCCTGCTGGTGGCGGCAACCATGGAAAATATATGCAACAGTAATTTTGTGATCTGCGGCTTTATCAAAAAAACGGCCCTGAGTACGAATCTCATCAGCATGTAAAGCGCCATATACAAGCAATAATGCACACATTGATATGATCAAAAAGAGAAGTAACCTATATTTCATAAAATCTCCTTATGGACAAATGGATCATCCATATCCTCAACTATTTTTGCCGTTACTTTATTTTTCAATTCATTATCTAAAAAACTCTTTATAAATGAACGAACCTTATGGGTATATTTTTCTGGATTATAGAAAAATGAATCGAAATGATTTCTGCCACTCGTAAGCCATAAACGCTTATAACCTGGTTTGTTAAGATAAATTGAACGAACCGCCTCAATAGGTGCCTTATCGTCATTTTTACATGTAATAAAAAAAGTAGGTACAGTAACTTTTTGTACTTCTTGAACCGTATTTGATGGTAAAATACAGGTAACAATGTCATGAGTACCAACATGAGCGACTGTTTTAAGTGCAAGTTTTACTATGGCCTGTATGGACGGGTGATAGGCATATTTTTTTAATAATCCACGTCCAGGAAGTCCCCATTGGTAACCACCAATAGAAAACGTAAGCTTCTCAATAAGCCTATGGATAACCATTTCAGTCGAATCAAAAGGGCAATCAAGAATCAGTGCAGAAAACATATCTGGATGCTGGGCTTGGGTAAGGATAGCCGTTACAGCACCCATGGAAAATCCATACGCAATCAGGGGCAATTTAGAAAGCTCAGGTTTGCTTTTTACAAAGGCAACAGCTCCTTCAAGATCGAGTACCTCATTAACACCAAATGAACTGCATTGATCCTCTATATTTTCGCCATGGGCTCTAAAATCAAAAACCATAACATTATAATCGTAGAATATGCTGCGTAAAAAACTTACATCATTTTTATTACACATAAATCCATGACAAATTACTATTGTTGCTCGCGCTCCTGGACGTGTTACTAAGATTCCTTTACGCAAAATCATTTTTTGAGAACCACGAGAATTCGGCACTGAAAAAATTATGTGTTCAACCTTTCCATTATTATGATATTTTTTCAATTTAGATTGCTTTTTTATCTCAAAATCTTCTTTATCTTTACAATCAGCCGAAGCTATAGAACGAGTATAAATATTTTTTATATCCCAATAAAACCGCATACCAAGACTGATAAAGATTATTACTGCACCGGTGAGAAAAATCATGAGTACTACTTTTTTATTCATAATCTACCTTTACGTTGTGGATAAGAAAAACTAAATGTTTGATAAAAATTAAGCTGTTTTTCATAGATTCTTAATAATTCAGCAATTTTCGTTTGAGGTTGATTATACATATTGCCCGGCATTGGAGCCCAAAACCTGCTTGCTTTTGTAATAGCACCTTTGATATTATTTCGTAAAATCTCGTGCATAGCACCTGAAACTACCAATAAAAATACGGCTGCAATATCCTGGTTAACAGGACTAAAATCTCGCAATTCTATGCTACTTTTTACCCAATCCCATGTTTTTTGTAAAAACATGTACCTGCCTGCAGCTGTTGCACAAATTATGCGGTTGCCTACAGAATTACAACATCTTTCGCGCGGGTGATCTTTAAATGTAGTTAATTTCCCTTTATTACAAAAGCTTATACGATATTGATCGGCGGCAATTCTCACTTCTGGATGATATGAAGTCCCTTCGCCGTGAGCCAACAGATCCAAGAATGCTTTAACCCTGACATCTTGTGATAACTTAATAAGGGTTGCTTTATCGGTAGCAATAGCAGGAATCTCAACTTTAACTTGTTGCGATTTAATAGGTGAGTAATTTAACGTAACGGATTTATGAGCATGAAGACTAGTCTCAAAAATCGCTAAAACTGAAAATATTAAAATACATTTTTTCATACGCTTTATAACCCTCTAATTAGAAAAACTATAACTTCAACAGGGTTTCCTCTTAGCTAGCATACAACATTTTTATTTCATTTTGTAATATTTTAATGCAAAAAAGATCTAAATTAACGAAAATTCGGTATGAGAAAAAGTTAAAAAAGTCAGCGCTGGGTTAAAATCTTATTGATTAAAAGGCGAGATTTTAGAAATGACAGATCTGATTTATATTTTTGGCGAAATTGAAAATTGTTGAAAATATTTTGAAAAATATTTTGGTAAGCATGCACTAAGCAGTAGTGACAATGCGCTTAATCGAGAGATGCAAATGACGCTTATCGGAGTTAGGTGAGACTAGCTATAATTTTTGCCTGAAATAGGGAAAAATCACTATAGAGCCTTAACATCTTTAATTTCAGGAAATTTTTCAGATAGAATCTCTAAAACACCTAATTTTAGCGTCATAAAAGAGTAGGGGCATGATACACATGCCCCTAAGAACTTAATAGATACAACGCCATTATTGAAATCAACAAGCTCAATATCGCCACCATCTTTTTGAATAAGAGGGCGAATATTTTGCTCTATAACTGTTTTAATGGCTTCATACATCTACTCTACCCACTCAAGACGGGCAACTTCAGCTGTATCGCTGATGCGACGCGCTAAAGGTATAATGCGTGTATATCCACCCGGACGTTGTTTAAAACGTGGTGCAATATCAGAAAAAAGCTTAGTTAAAGCTTCTTCTTTATAAGGAAGTAATGCTTGTGCACGACGACGAGTATTAAAATCGTTACCATTGCGAGCAAGAGTAACAAGCTTTTCTGCAAAACGTCTTACCTCTTTGATGCGAGCAACAGTAGAAACTAAATGTCCTTTTTCAATAAGGATAATAGCCTGATTACGCATCATAGAGCGCTTGTGAGCCGGGTTTAAATTTAATTTTTTTCTACCATTTTGATGATTCATAGCTATTCCTTATCAATCAACTTTCTTAAATCTGTTTCTTTGACATTCATGGCAAAAGAAAGCCCAAATGATTTCATGCCTTCTTTGACTTCATCATAAGATTTGCGACCGAAATTTTTAATTTTTAATACGTCATCTTCTGTCAAATTAACCAAATCGATAATTCGCTTAATGCCCGCGTTAATAAGACAATTATGAGCACGTACTGAAAATTCAAGTGCGTTAATTGGTTTTAATAATAGTTCTACTGAAACACCTTTATAACGAACATCTTGAGTTTCAGGTTTAAGTTCTGGTTTGCCTTCTATAACTGGACGAGAAATTTCATTAAACGGAATCTCAGGAGCCGCTAAAAAATGTTCGAGTTGTGAACGTACAACAGAAACAGCATAACGAACTACTTCAAGTGGTGATTCTGTGCCATCAGTAGTAATGTAAAGTAATAGTTTATCATAATCAATAGAGGTACCTACACGAGTTTTTTCAACATCGTAACTTACTTTGCGTACTGGTGAGAACATAGCATCAATATAGATCCGATTATCTTCCTGAAGCGCTTTACCCACAGGCCATTTAGCTGCTTGGTAACCCCTTCCTGACTCTACATGAAACACGATATCAAGAACACCGCCTTGGGCAACATGCGCAATAACATGCCTTTTGTTAATAAGCTCTAAATGATCATCAGTTTGAATATCTGCAACAGTAGCAATTCCTTCACCAGAAACGACAAGTTTCATAGTGCCAGGTTGACCCGTTTTATTTTTTACAACGATTTCTTTGCAGTTTAAAATAATCTGAACAACATCTTCAACTACACCTGAAACTGAAGAGAATTCATTATTTACGCCTTTAATAATAACTGACGTAACGGCAGATCCCTCAACAGCTCCAAGCAATGTACGTCTAAGAGCATTACCCATGGTTGTTCCAAAGCCTGGCTCTAGTGGTTCTACCACAAGCTCACCAAACGTTGGTGATAACGTTTGTTTATTCCACGCTAGCTGGGGAATAGTAAGTGATTGATATTCTTTTTTTTGCATGTATACCCCTCTATATATTTATTAACCTATTACTTGGAGTATAACTCAACAATGAGATACTCTTCGATTGGAACTTGGATATCGTTACGTACAGGCATACGTAATACGTTTCCTGAACGTTGTTTTTTATCCAATTCTAGCCAATCTGGAACTTTAACTCCTGAAGCGATTCGCTTTTCAACAACAGTCTCCATAAACACTGTATGCTTTTCAATAGCAGGAGAAAGAGATACCACGTCATTAATTTGAGTTAAATACGATGGAGAATAAACTTTTTTTCCATTTACTAAAACATGTCCATGAACAACAATCTGACGTGCTTGAGCACGTGTTGATGCAAACTTAAGACGGAACACCACGTTATCAAGACGTCTTTCCAATAAACTTAAAAGTAACTGTCCCGGCGCCTCTTTGCTGGAAGAAGCAATCGCGTAAAACTTTCTAAATTGACGCTCACGCATTCCGTACATTTCTTTAACTTTTTGTTTTTCATCAAGCTGTTTACCGTATTCAGTAGTTTTCTTGCCTCTTTTAGAAGCAGATTCTATAGTCGTTTTACCGCCTCTTTCTGATCTTGCTTGAGTTGTTGGTCTTTTTTCCATATATATGTTTATACTTTCATTCTAAACGATAACTATACACGTCGCTTTTTAGGACGACGACATCCGTTGTGTGGAAGAGGAGTAACATCTCGTAATACTGAAATGTTAAAACCTGAAGATTGGAGTGCTCGTACTACCGAATCTCTTCCGGAACCCGGCCCCTGAAGATTAACTTCAAGTTGTCTAATGCCAAGGCCATTCATTTCTTTTGCGAGTGTTGATCCGATTTGTGATGCTACAAAAGGTGTTCCTTTACGGGCGCCTTTATAGCCTAACTTGCCAGAGCTGGAGCGCAATAATACATCGCCATCAACGGTAGTAACCGTAACAAGCGTATTATTAAATGAAGACTTTACATGTACGACAGCAGAATCTATTTGTCTTTTATTTTTTTTAGTTTTTTTCTTGTAACTCATCTGATACCTAAGTGACTTTGATTACTTATTTTTTAGTAACTTTACGTTTAAGAGCGACAATTGAACCAGCTTTGCGTGGACCTTTACGAGTACGCGCGTTAGTTTTAGTTCTTTGACCACGCACAGGTAAAGACTTTTTATGACGGCTTCCTCGATATGACCCAATATCTTGAAGCCTTTTAATATCTGCCTTGATTTCTTTGCGTAAGTCACCTTCGATCATGTACTCAGTTGTTACCTCTTTTTGAAGCGTAGCTACCTGCTGATCAGTTAAGTCTTTTACGCGGGTATTAAAATCAATATTCAATTTATTTAAAATATCACGTGAACGCTTTAAACCAATACCAAATAAGTAGGTAAGTCCATATTCAATTCGTTTTTCTCGCGGTAAGTTAACACCTTCGATTCTAGCCATATTATCCTTTTAACCTTGACGTTGCTTGTGTCTAGGATTTTTTTTACAAATAACGCGAACTACGCCATCACGTTTAATAGTTCTGCAGTCACGACAAATTGTGGTTACTGAAGTTCTTACTTTCATTGAAATACCTTTATATAAATTTGCAATAATTACTTATTATGCCTTATATCTTAAAACAATTCTACCCCGAGTAAGGTCGTAGGGCGATAATTCCATTGAAACTCTATCACCGGGGAGCATACGTATCCCATTCATTCGCATTCGGCCAGAAGCGTGCCCTAGTACCATATGCCCACCATCAACTTCTACGCGGAACATATCATTAGGCAACGTATCTCTAACGATGCCATCTATAGTTATAATATCATCTTTTTGCTTTTTTTTCATCATCAATTTTACTCTTATAATCTGGTAATAATTTCAGAACCATTGTCGGTTACAATAACCGTATCTTCAACATGTGCTGCCAATGAGCCATCTACAGTTCTAGCTGTCCATTTATCATCATCCATCGCTACAACATAATCACCTAAAGTGATCATCGGTTCTAGGGCAAAAGCCATGCCTACCTCAATAATTGGTCCTTTATCAGGCGCTCCAAAATTAACAATCTCTGGGTCCTCATGCATCTTTTTTCCTATCCCATGTCCGGCGAAGTCTCGTACCACTCCAAATCCCTGAGCTTCAACGGTACTTTGAATAGCAAAAGAGATGTCAGAGATGCGATTACCAACTCGAACTCTATCAATCCCCGCGTCTAATGATTTATAAGCAACAGCCACCAGCAAATTAGCTTTATCTGATGGAGCTTCACCCACAAAATACGAGCGTGCCATATCAGCACAATACCCATTATATGATGCGCAGATATCAACCTTAACTAGATCACCTTGCTTGAGCTTCTGCGAACTTGGAATACCATGCACAATAACATCATTAATAGAAATGCATGCAGATCCAGGAAAGGGTGGGTAACCATATCCCTTGCATTGAGAGTATAGACCAGAGGCTTGCAATTTATTTTCAATAAAAAGATCAAGCTCTTGCGTGGTAATACCCTCTTTCAATTTTTTTGAAATTTCTTGAAAAATTGATGCTAATCTTTTTCCAGCCTCGCGCATAATGGAAAATGCATAGTTATTTTTTCGAACTATCATGCGCATTTTCCTGCTGATTGAATAAACATCTTAAAAACATTCTCTAAGGGCATTTCAACATTAAGATCAATAACTTTATGTGAAGAATTTCGATAATAATCAAGAAGATCATCTGCAAACCGATGGTAAATTTTTAAGCGCTCAAAAACAATATCTCCTTTATCATCAATTCTTTGTATAACAGGAGATCCACACTCTTGACACTCTAAATTTGTATGATGCTGATGCGATATGATAGAATAAACAGCCTGACATGCGTCATTTTGACAAACATATCGCGTTCTTAAACGATTGATAACATGATCATCATTAATATTCATCGAAACTATTGTAATGGATGAATTCTTAAAACTATCTTGGTTAAATATATAATCCAGTGCACGAGCTTGAGCTACAGTTCGTGGAAATCCATCAAGAATAATTCCAGATGATGCTATGGTCGCTTCTTGGATCCAAGAAGCGACCATAGTTATCATAAGTTTATCTTCAATTAATTTTCCAGATTTGATAGCATGATCAATCTTTAACCCTATGTCAGTCATACGTGTAATATGCTGTCTACATAAGTTACCAGTTGATAAGTGAGCCCAACCAAGATTTTTCTTGAGTAAATGAGAAAGTGAACCCTTCCCTGAGCCCGGAGGACCTATAAGAATATAGATATCTTTAACAGATTTCACCGAGCTGCCCTAGATTTGATACGACTACCTGATGTTAAAAACCCTGCATAATTGCTCTCAAGAAGATATGCCTCTAACTGAGAACTTAATTCTAGCCCAACACCAACTACAATCAGCAATGATGTACCACCAAGAACAAAAGGCATATACACTAATGCTTGAAGAATATTTGGCAACAATGCTAAACATGCTAAATAGATAGCACCGACAAGTCCTAAACGAGTCAATATCTTATCAAGCTCATCTGCAGTTTGTTTACCAGGACGAATTCCAGGAATGAATCCACCATTTTTTTTCAAATTCTGCGATAGTTCGTTTGGATCAAAAATAATCGACGTGTATACAAATGTAAACACAATAATCAAAACAAACGTTAAGATATTATACATAACACCGCCGCGAGAGAGATCAGTTGCCAACAAACTTAATGCCTCCCAATTAAAGTAATTAGCTAAAAAGCTAAAAACTGCTGATGGGATGCTTAAGATCGTTGATGCAAAAATTGCAGGCATCACACCAACGTTATTAATTTTAAAAGGTATATAGGTACTTTGTCCCCCATATACTCTCTGACCAACAACTCGACGGGCATAATGAACAGGAATCTTTCGTTCACCTTTTTCTAAATAAACAATTGCGGCTGCAACGGTTATAAAAAAAGCTAAAATACCAAGTGCAACAAGTAATGACATGTTTCCTTCTTGAACCTGAAGAACTGTTCTTAGAACATCTTGTGGAAAGGCCGAAACAATACCTGCAAAAATAAGCATCGAGCTTCCATTACCAAGACCGTACAAAGAGATCTGTTCACCAAGCCACATCACAAACATAGCACCAGAAGTGAGGCATAATACAAAAAAAAGTTTAAATCCAATCCCGGGGGTTAATACAAGATTATATGTAGCAAGATAGGTTAAAAGACCTGAGCTATAAACAATTCCAAGAATAAGAGTTAAATAACGGGTATACTGATTAATAATTCGTCGTCCATATTCACCTTCTTTTGAAAGAGCTTCAAGTTGAGGTATCGCCATAGAAGCAAACTGCATTACTAATGAAGCAACGATATAAGGACTAATACCTAAAGCAAAAAGTGCACATTGTTGAAGTGCTCCTCCTGAGAAGGTATTGAGATAACTTAAAAATCCACCAACAAAATTAGATGATTTCATTGTTTCGGCAAGAAGATCAATATTGATCCCTGAAACTGGAATAAAAACACCAATTCGATAAATTATGAGTACCGTTAAAGTAAAAAATAATTTACGGCTTAACTCAGGAATTTTAAAAATATTCCAAAAATTATTAAACAGAACCACAGTACTACTTCTCCTTATTTATGTGCACGAGGCCACCGGCCTGTACGATCTGCCCTTGCGCTGATTTACTAATAAAATCTGTGTGGACCGTTAACTTTTTATCAACTGTTCCAGATGATAAAACTTTAACTAAAGAACCTTTTCGGCCTTTAATAAGACCGACTTCAATCATAGATTCTCTGGTAACAAGAGCACCGTTTTCAAAAATTTCATGAATATCTGCTAATTGCACTATTTCGATTTCTTTTTGAAACATAGCATTATTAAAGCCACGCTTAGGAAGCCTACGGGTTAAAGGCATTTGTCCGCCTTCAAACAAGATTCCTAAATTCGCACCGGAACGTCCTTTTTGGCCTTTATTACCGCGACCAGCAGTTCCGCCACGGCTTCCACCACGGCCTATACGTTTTCTATTTTTTCCCGCTGAAGGTAAATTATGCAACATGTGCTGTTTCTCCTTTGGTGATCGCTTTTACTGTTTTACCACGAAGTTTAGCAATATGAGCTGCACTACGACACTTAGCAAGTGCATTCAATGTCGCTTTCACCACGTTTTGCGGGGAGCGAGAAGGCCCAAGTGTTTTTGCAAGAACATCTTTAATACCTAATGCTAGCATAACTGCGCGAACAGACTTACCTGCAATAAGACCAGTTCCTTTATACGCAGAACGTAGAAGAACATTTGTTGCACCATGATGTCCTTGAACATCATAAGGCAAAGTGTTTTCGCGAACAGAGATACCGATCAAATTTTTACGGGCGAGCGCAGTCGCTTTAGAAATGGCAGCTGAAACTTCACGTCCCTTGCCTTGACCGCAACCAACAGCACCTTGCTGGTTTCCTGAAACAACAAATGCTGAGAAGGAAAACCTCTTACCGCCTTTAGTTACTTTTGTAACACGTCTAACACTGACAACAGTATCGACAAATTGAATTTCTGACATGTGTAAATCCTTAATCATTATACTTTGAGCCCGCCAGCACGAAGACCTTCTGCCAACGATTTAACACGACCATGATATAAAAAAGGTCCACGGTCAAAGGTTACCTGAGCAAAACCTTGGCTTAAAGCTTTTTTTGCCAGTTCAAGGCCAACTGTATGAGCAACATCTTTTTTGCTGCCCTTAACCTTTTTAATCTCTAAAGATGAAGCACTTACCAATGTTTTTTGTTGGGCATCATCAATCAATTGCGCATAGATATGATTAAGACTTCTAAAAACCGATACGCGCGGTGTTGAAGAAGACAACCCAGAACGAACACGTAAAGTACGACGTCGAACTCGGTTTTTTAATTTTCTTAAAATAGACACGTTATAACTCCAAAATTCTCATTATGCTGATTTAGCTTTACCGGCTTTACGTCTTATAACTTCGCCAACATATTGTATTCCGGTACCTTTATAGGGCTCTGGAAGCCGTAATGCGCGAATTTTACTACATACCAGCCCTAAAAGCTCTTTATCAGAAGAGCGGCAGGTAAGTAGCTGGCCTGTTTTATCAATTTCTATTGACACTGCAGCTGGAAGATCAAAATCGATCTTATGACTATAACCAAGAGAAAATTGTAATTTAGGTCCTTGCGCCACTGCCTTAAAACCAAGTCCAACAATACGGATTTGTTTTTCGAATCCTGTATTAGCACCAATAATTTTGTTAGCAAGAAGAGCTCGATTTAATCCCCATATACGATTAGTATCTGAAGTTTTGCGCGTAGCTTGAATTATCAACTGAGAATCAACAATTTCAGCTTTCAAAATATCAGGCAAGGTATAAGTTCCCGCCATTTTTTTACCTTTAAATGATATGTCATTACCCTGTATATCTACAGTAAGTCCTGATATATCTATAGGTTTTCTACCAATTTTTGACACAGTCCACCCCTTACCAAACGGTACAAATTACTTCACCACCAACACCAAGCTCACGTGCTTTTTTGTTGGTTATAACGCCACGTGGTGTCGTTATAACGGCAATCCCAAGCCCACCAATAACTGGTTCTAGTGAGGAAACGCCTTTATAAACGCGTCTACTAGGCTTGCTTACCCGAGTAATTTCGTGAATCGTTGACTCTCCATCAACATATTTTAGCACAACCTTAAGACTTTTTTGAGCACCTTCGCCTTCGACTCCGAAGTCTCCAATAAAACCCTCGTCTTTTAAGATTGAGGCTATTTGATACTTGAGATTCGAATAGGGTGCCTTTACTTCAGGCAATGACGCCATAATACCATTACGAATAATGGTTATAAAATTACCAATTGTATCAATCGACATCGACTATCCTTATAACAGTTTACCAATTGCTGAGTTCCACAACATATGGATTACCAGCTCGCTTTTTTTACACCCGGCAGCACGCCATTTGATGCAAATTCCCTAAAACATAAACGTGAAAGTTTGAAAAACCCAATATAACCACGAGGCCTTCCTGAAAGCTCACAACGGTTTCTCACGCGAGTTGCGCTTGAACTACGAGGTAAACGTGCCAATTTTTTTTGGGCTTTCAATTTTTCTTCATAGGTTGTTTTTGGACTTTTAACAATCGCCACAAGCTGCTTACGCTGTTCATTGTAATGCGCAACAAGTTCTTTTTTTTTGTTATTATTTACAACTAATGCTTTTCTTGCCATATATTTACGTTACCTTACTTATTTTTTTTAAACGGCATGCCAAATTGCTTTAACAACGCAAAGCCCTGCTCGTCATTTACCGCAGAAGTGTGGATAGTGATATTCATACCATGTGATTTATCAACACCATTATCTTCTGCTTCAGGAAAAATAATCCACTCTTTAACACCGAGATTATAATTACCACGGCCATCAAGCTTTTTTGTTACCCCCTGAAAATCACGTACACGTGGAAGCGCAATGTTAATAAGTTCATCAAGGAACTCATACATCTTCTTATTACGCAATGTAACACACACGCCCAGCTTCATGCCTTCACGGATTTTAAAACCAGCGATAGATTTTTTACATACCGTTTCAATAGGAGCTTGCTTAGTAATAACTGAAAGTTTTTTCTTAACTTTTTGCAATTCTTTACTATCTGTTACGGCTTCTTTTACCCCTACATTGACTACAATCTTATTAATTCGTGGAACTTCCATGATATTTTTAAGATTAAGTTCTTTTTGTAATGCAGGTCGTATTTTCGTGTTATATTCTTCTTTTAATCTTATCATAATTTGCCTGCTTATAAGACTTCGTGCGTACCAGTTGAAATACGCTCTTTATGTCCATTTTCTAATTGCTTAATCTGAATACGTGTTGCTTTTCCTGTTGAAGGAACAACTGGCATAACATTAGAAATATGCACATACCCCTCTTCTTTTTTAATAGAAGAAGTTTCACCTTGGCGCTTTGCTTTAACATGACGAACAACAATAGCAATACCACGGACCTTTACACGATTGTGTTTAAGATCAAGCTCAATAACTTGGCCTGTTTTGCCTTTGTCTTTACCTGTTGTAACTATCACCGTATCATTCTGTTTTATACGAAACATGCTAATCCTTATACAACTTCAGGTGCTAATGATAATATTTTTGAAAACTTATCTTTTCCTTTAGTACGTAATTCACGTGCTATAGGGCCGAAGATGCGAGTACCAACAGGAGTTGCATCATCAACAGACTTGATAATTACCGCTGCATTTTCACCAAATGCTATATAACTACCGTCTGCACGACGCTGTTCTTTTTTTGTACGAACAATTACTGCAGTCACTTTGTCTTTCTTTTTAACTGTTGCACCAGGAGTTGCTTCTTTGACTGCACAAATAACGATATCCCCAAGCCCAACATCTTTCAGACCGGTACTTCCTACAAGATGGAATACTTGCATTAATTTTGCACCAGAATTGTCAGCAACTTCTAAAAAAGTTTCTTTTTGAATAGTAGCCATAACAATTTCCTTATTTGCTCACGATATCAGCTAGATACATGTACTTAGTCTTTGAAACAGGACGACCTTCGTAAATATCGACGCTATCACCTTGACGCGCACGCTGCTCTTCATCATGAACTTTATATTTCTTAATTGAACGCATTACTTTTGCAAGGCGCGGGTGCATGAAAGTTCTTTCAACTTCAACCACGATAGTTTTGTTCATCTTTGCAGATACGACCTTACCGCGTAATATCGATTTTTTTTCTTTATATTCTGCCATAATATTATGCTTGCGATTTTTGGTTTAAATACGTTAATCCACGAGCAATAGCACTCTTTAGCATTCTTTGATCAGAAGCAAAAGATTTTACATGTCCTGTTGTTACTTTAAGACGAAGCTGAAAAAGCTCATGTCGTAAGTTACTTACAGCAACAAGTAATTGCTCGGCATTCATGTTTTTCATTTCTTGTGATAACGCTTTATTGTTTTTCATGCGCCACCTCATTTGTTTCTATTGCTTGTTGCAAAGCAGTTTCTCGCTTAACAATTTTAGTCTTCATAGGAAGTTTATATTGTGCTTGCTTGAGAACTTCTTTAGCTTCCATTTCACTAAGACCAGATATTTCACAAACAATACGATCTCGTTTTACAACGCTTACCCAGAATTCAACGTTACCTTTTCCTTTACCCATACGCGTTTCAGCAGGTTTTTTAGAAACAGGTTTGTCCGGAAAGACACGTAGAAACATTTTGCCAACTTTTTTCAATTTTCGTGAAATTGTCACACGCATTGCTTCAATTTGAGCCGCCGTAAGCCATACCGGTTCAAGAGCCTGAAGGCCATAGTCACCAAACATTACATCACGAGCGCCCTTGGATCGTCCTTTACGTGTTCCACGTTGAACTTTTCTATATTTTATTTTTTTTGGCATTAACATAAGATATCCTTAAACTACTGGGTATTCGCCTTTGCAGATCCAAACTTTAACGCCAATGATACCGTAGGTAGTCAATGCTCGAGCTGTGCCATAATCAATATCTGCACGCAAGGTATGCAATGGGGTTGATCCAATACGAATCCACTCATCACGTGCAATTTCTGCACCACCAAGACGTCCTGCAACGCGAATTTTTACACCTTTAGCACCACTTCTTAATGCTGAAGAAGCTGCTTTTTTCATAACCTTTTTAAAGCTTGCACGCTTTTCAAGATCTTGAGCTATTTTTTTTGCAACAACATGCGCGTCAAGTTCAGGAGTTTTAATTTCTTGAACCGATACTTCGATATTATCACGTTTCAAAAGCTGGGCCAGCCCTCTACGCAAGTTATCGATCTCTTGACCCTTTTTCCCAATTACAACACCGGGACGCGCTGCATGAATTGTAACCTTGAAGCTGCTTCCCGTTTTTTCAATTTCAGTTTTAGAAATATCAGCATCAGGAAGTACTTTTTCTAAATATTTACGAACAGCCAAATCTTCAAAGAAGAATTTTGCATATGAATCACGCGCAAACCAACGTGAATCCCAATCGCGATAAACGCCGATTCTAAACCCTATTGGGTTAACCTTTTGTCCCACACTAAGCCTCTTTAGATTCTAAAACAATCTTCATATGACATAACCGCTTGCGTTGAGGATTTGCTCGACCTTGAGCGCCAGGTTTAAAATAGCGGTGTATCGGTCCTTGGTCCACGCAAATCTCCTTAACAAAGAGATTTTCCGGTTCTATATTTTTAAGATTCTTTGCATTCGCAAGAACTGAATCAAGCACTTTCTTCACAACTTCTGAACGTTGCGAACGATATGTGCGCAACCAGTTAATAGCGTAAAGGGCATTTTTGCCACGTACGACATCAACCAGAGGACGCAGCTTATACGGCGAATACGAAAGATAACGTGCTTTTGCTGTAAATTCCATTATTTATACCTTATTATGGTGTATTTATCAGTGTATATAAATTACTTCTTTTCAGCAACCGCAGCTTTACGCTGACCACTATGCATTCTGAATGTTCTGGTAGGTACAAATTCACCTAATTTATGACCAACCATATTTTCTGTAACATACACTGCAACATGTTTTTTGCCATCATGCACTGCAAAAGTAATCCCGACAAAGTCCGGAAGTACTGTGCTCGAACGACACCATGTCTTAATCGCCTCTCTTTTGCCATTTTGCTTAAGACGTTTTACTTTTTCAAGTAAGCTACTTGCAACAAATGGGCCTTTTCTTGAGGATCTTGTCATATAATTTTACCTTCTAAATCCTATTATGGTCTTCTACGTTTCAATATAAGCGGATTTTTACGCTTTCTTGTACGAGTACCTTTAGCTCCCTTACCAGTCGGACTTACTGGATGCGATCCAGATTTCGAACGACCTTCACCACCACCATGCGGGTGATCAACCGGGTTCATTGCCATACCTCGAACAGTCGGGCGAATACCCTTACGACGAGTTCTACCAGCTTTACCGATCGAAATATTTTTTTGATCGGCGTTACCAAGAACACCTATAGTTGCCCAACAATCAAGATGAATCATTCTAATCTCACCTGATGGCATTTTCACCGTTGCATAATCGTCTGCTTTAGCCATAAGTTGGCAAGAGGTTCCAGCGCTTCGGGCAAGCTTTCCACCTGTACCAGGTGTCATTTCTATGTTATGAACCATAAAACCAACCGGAATAGAACGTAAGGGTAAAGCATTACCTACTTTAGCTTCTACGTCTTTTCCTGATATAACCGTTGAGCCAACGGCAATATCTTGTGGCAAAAGCATATAGCTTTTTGAGCCATTAGCATAAACGACAAGACCGATTCTGACGTTGCGATTTGGGTCGTATTCAACAGTAGTAACTTTGCCAGGAACATTGTGCTGATCTCTTTTAAAGTCAATCAAGCGATATTTCTGCAACGCACCGCCGCCACGATGTCTTACCGTGATTCTTCCGTAAGCATTTCGACCCCCATGTTTACGCAATCCTATAACCAAAGACTTCTCTGGCGTTGATGTCGTAATGTCACTTGAGTCCAAATAAGTTTGAAAGCGTAATGAGGCATTTCTAGGTTTGCGTGTAACTATTGCCATTATTCACCACCTTTTGCTGATTCAGATGAACCGGCATCAGAAGATGACCAATTCATAATATCAATTGATTGGCCTTCTTTAAGAGTCACATACGCTTTTTTTCGTGTCTTGCCCTGAAAAACATGGCGTCCGGAACGTTTAAATTTTCCTTTAGACACGACAATGCGAATCTTATCAGCCGTTACGTTAAACAAATCTCTAAGCGCTTGTGCAATCAACGGCTTGTTAGCCTGTGGATGCACCTCAAGAACCAACTGATTAAATTGCTGATTAAGACGGTACACTTTGTTTGATATGCGTGGGCCCTTGATGATATTATAGATACTTAACTCCATAAGCCGACCATTTCTTTAAATAAATCGCGATCTTTTGCTAAGAACATCCAACTATCGCCATGCGCTAATGTAAACGCATTTGGTTGATCAAAAAAGATCATCGAGACATTTGGAATATTAGCAAATGATGCCTGTGTTATAAAATCATGCGTTGAAACGAAAAGCACCACTTTTTTATCCGCAAGCCCTGCTTGTTTTAAAGCAGAATATGCTAAAGCTGTTTTCGGTCTTTCATCAGTAGACCAATTCAACGAAATTACATTTTGAGCTTCAAGCTTTGACCACAATAAATCAGAAAAGACCTCTTTTTTGTGATTTTTTGTAACTTTAAGCGTTCTGACACGTTCTTGCGGCCCAAAAATTACACCGCCTTTTCGCCAAAGTGGCGAACGCGGACTACCCGCACGTGCACGGCCTGTTCCCTTTTGCTTCCAAGGTTTTTTATTGGAAAAAGAAACTTCTGATCGATCTTTACACGCTACGGTACCTTGACGCCAATTTTGCATCAATGCACGAATATATTGTGCAAGAGCCTTAGTATTGGTTGTAGCTTCTGAACGCGTAGCAAGCTCTAAATCTGCTGATGTAAGTATTGTTTTAATTACCTGCGTCATTAATTACCCCCACGTTTTTTAAGATAAACGAGTGATCCGGATTTACCTGGAACGGAACCCTTAACAAGAACAATACGCGCTTGCGGTTCAATTTGCACAACCTCTAGATTTTTAATCATGCAGCGATCTACGCCCATATGTCCTGGCATACGTTTATTTTTAATAACGCGACCTTGGCTTCTCATGTATCCAAGAGAGCCTGGCTTACGACCAAGCTTGCTACCATGACTGGCAACACCACCGGTAAAGCCATGTCGCTTCACGCCACCCTGAAAGCCTCGTCCAATAGTAATACCCACAACATCAACATTATCGCCTTTGGCAATAAATTCGTTAATACTAAAGACACTACCAACTTGAAGATCTTGAGTAAGATCTTCAGCCAAACGTACTTCTTTGCGCACGCTAAAATATTTTTGTGGTTCAATCATCCATTCAGATGAGAACTCATTAGATTCAAATCGCTTTTTCACGCATCCAAGCTGCACAGCGCTGTATCCATCTTTTTGCTTGGTTTTGACTTGCGTCACTAACCAACGTGCTAGATCGATAACAGTTACTGGCACCACTTTATGATCATCGGAAAAAACCTGGGTCATTCCAATTTTTGTACCCCAGAAACCATTGATCATTACATGACCTTTCATACTTATTTAATTTCCACATCAACACCAGATGATATGCTCAATTTCATAAGAGCATCCATCGTTTGATCTGATGGTGAAACAATATCTAAAATTCTACGATGCGTTGTAATTTCAAATTGCTCGCGAGATTTTTTGTCGATATGCGGAGAACGCAGTACCGTAAAAAATTTCCATTGATTTGGAAGCGGAACGGGTCCCACAACATGTGACCCTGTCCGTTTAACCGTTAATACAATTTGTCTGACCGCTTTATCAAGTAAATGATGATCGTAAGATTTTAATGTTAAACGAATTTTTTGCTTTTTCATCAATTATTATCCATTCGATTAATCTAAAATCTCAGTAACAACGCCGGAACCGACCGTTCTGCCACCTTCACGAATTGCAAAGCGTCCATCTTTTTCCATTGCAATCGGTGTAATAAGCTCAACACTCAATGTAACGTCATCACCTGGCATAACCATTTCACGACCTTCAGGAAGTGTTACAACACCAGTAACGTCTGTTGTTCTGAAGTAGAATTGTGGGCGATACCCATTAAAGAATGGAGAATGGCGTCCGCCTTCATCTTTAGAAAGAACATACACTTGGCATTTGAACTTTTTATGAGGTTTTACAGAACCTGACTTTGCAAGAACCATACCACGTTCGATTTCTTCTTTTTTCGTACCACGAAGAAGAATACCGACGTTATCGCCAGCTTCACCATGCTCTAATGTTTTGCGGAACATTTCAATGCCAGTAACAACAGTTTTGGCATGACTACCAAGGCCAATAATTTCGATTTCTTCACCCACCTTGATACGACCACGCTCAATACGGCCAGTAGCAACAGTTCCACGACCAGCGATTGAGAATACGCCTTCAACAGCCATTAAGAACGGCTTATCAATTTCACGAGTAGGAGCTGGAACGTATGTGTCCAATGCTTCCATTAAGCGATCAATTGCCTGTGAACCAAGCTCGCCTTTATCGCCCTGTAATGCTTTTAATGCAGAACCACGAATAATTGGAGTTTTATCACCTGGGAAATCATATTTTGAAAGAAGATCGCGAATTTCTTCCTCAACCATATCGACCATGTCTGAATCATCAACCATGTCAACTTTATTTAAGAAAACGACCAGCGAAGGAACACCCACGTTTTTAGCAAGTAAAATATGTTCACGAGTTTGAGGCATCGCACCATCAGCTGCAGATACTACCAGGATAGCGCCGTCCATCTGCGCAGCACCAGTGATCATGTTCTTAACATAGTCAGCGTGTCCAGGACAATCGATATGCGCGTAGTGACGATTTGCTGTTTCATATTCAATATGTGAAATAGCAATCGTAATACCACGAGCCTTTTCTTCTGGTGCTTTATCGATTTCATCAAATCGTTTTGCTTCAGCAAGACCTTTACTTGCTAATGTTGTTGCAATAGCAGCAGTCAATGTCGTTTTACCATGGTCAACGTGACCAATCGTACCGACGTTCAAGTGAGGCTTTTTACGTTCAAAAACGCCTTTTGCCATAGTATCTCCTGACAATCTATGTAATTATAATTAAATACTCATTTCTCTATAACTTTTTATATCTTATTCGCACTCAAAATTTGCTCTTGAGCCGACTTTGGAACCTCACGGTAACACTTAAATTCCATTGAATAACTTGCACGACCCTTGGTCATAGAACGTAATTGCGTTGCATAACCAAACATCTCTGCCAATGGAACTTCAGACATAATAACCTGAGAGCCTCCCTTGCCCTCCATCCCTAAAATACGGCCACGACGAGAGTTTAAATCTCCCATTACGTCGCCCATATAATCTTCTGGTGTATCTACTTCAACTTGCATGATAGGCTCAAGTAAGCAGGGATCGGCCTTTTTCATGCCATCTTTAAATGCCAACGATGCAGCAACTTCAAACGCAAGCGCAGAAGAGTCAACATCATGGTATGAACCATCTTTAAGAGTTGCTTTGAAATCTACTACAGGAAATCCGCCCAAAACACCGGAATTTTTGGCATTCTCAAGACCCTTCTCAACGCCGGGAATAAACTCACGCGGAACGGTTCCACCAACTACTCCGTTAATGAATTCATAGCCCTTGCCACGCTCTACGGGCTCAAACAGGATCCAAACATGGCCATATTGACCCTTACCACCGGATTGCTTGATGTACTTACCTTCAACTTCGATGGATTTTTGGATAGTTTCTTTAAACGCTACTTGAAGCTTTCCTTGCGTAACTTCAACTTTATGTTCACGCTTCAGGCGGTCAACAATAATTTCTAAATGAAGCTCACCCATACCTCGAATAACAGTTTGTGATGTTTCTTTATCAAATGAAAATTGGAAAGATGGGTCTTCCTGCATAAGTTTACGTAAGCCAACACCCATTTTTTCATAATCTGTTTTTTGTTTTGGCTCAACAGAAGCAGAGATAACCGGCATTGGTATATCGATTTTTTCTAATAATATCGGATGACTCTCATCACACAAAGTATCCCCAGTTGTTGCCTCTTTTAAACCGACGACAGCTCCAATATCACCCGCACGAAGCTCTGAGATCTCTTCTCGCTTGTTTGCAGACATTCTAACTAAACGACTTACTCGTTCTTTAACGCCTTTGGTCGCATTATAAATATAAGAACCGGATTTAAGCGTTCCTGAGTAAACACGAACAAAGCTTAAAACGCCTACAAATGGATCTGTCATAATTTTAAATGCTAAACCACTAAATGGCGCATCGGGTGATGTCTCGCGAGTTTCGACGGCGTCAGTACGCGGAACAATACCAGAAACTGGTGGAATATCTGACGGTGAAGGCAGATAATCAAGAACTGCATCAAGTGCCAATTGAACGCCTTTGTTTTTGAAAGCTGTTCCACAAAATGCAGGGACCACTTTGCGCTCAATAGTTCCTTTACGCAAAGCTTTCTTTACCTCTTCAACGGTAATAGGCTCTTCATTAAGAAATTTTTCTGCGAGTTCGTCATCGACTTCTGCTGCTTTTTCTACAATTCTTGCAAACTGCTCGTCAACCTGTTTTTTATAGTCTTCCGGCACATCCAAGAATGCAAGGGTATTACCCATCTCACCGGTGAATGTTACGTATTTTTTAGATAGAACATCTATAATTCCTGAAAGCTCATCGGACTGCCCCACAGGAATCTGCATAGCAATAGCATTTGCATGTAACTTGGTATTAATATCATTAATGACACGAAAATAATCAGCGCCGATGCGATCTAATTTGTTCACAAAAATAATACGTGGAACCTTATAACGATTCGCTTGACGCCATACCGTTTCAGATTGAGGCTGAACGCCACCCACGCCGCAGAATACCGCAACAACACCATCAAGCACACGCAATGACCTACCAACCTCGATGGTAAAGTCAACGTGACCAGGAGTATCAATAACGTTAATCTGATAGTTTTTCCAATGCGCAGAAATAGCCGCTGCGGTAATAGTTATACCACGCTCTTTTTCTTGCTCCATCCAATCAGTTGTTGTTTCACCTTCGTGAACTTCACCAATCTTATGAGAAACGCCCGTATAAAAAAGGACACGCTCAGTAAACGTAGTCTTTCCAGCATCTATATGGGCTGCAATGCCAATATTTCTAAATCTATCTAATGGGATACTCATAAACGTACTTCCCTTTCGTTACCAAGAGAAGTGTGAAAATGCGCGGTTAGCTTCTGCCATTTTATGCACATCAAGCTTTTTCTTTATTGCATTACCACGACCTTCATACGCCTCAAAAAGCTCATGAGCCAAGCGCTCACCCATAGTTTTATCACCTCTGCTTGCAGCAGCTGAAATAAGCCAGCGGTAAGCTAATGATCTGCCACGGTGCCCTGTTACTTCGGTAGGAATCTGATAAACACTACCACCTACGCGACGGGGACGAACTTCAATCGCAGGCGTGATCTGCTCAAGCGCGCGGGCAAACATCGTCAATGCCTTACCTTGATCGCCTGAATTTTTCTTAGTAAGAATATCTAATGCATCGTAGACAATAGTACGAGCGGCATTTTTCTTACCACGCCACATAACAATGTTAATAAGCTTTTGAACATCTTGAGAACCATAACGAACATCTGGTTCAATTTGTCTAATAAAATTTACGGATTTACGACGTGCCATACTTTACTACCTTATTTAGCTTTTGGACGTTTAGCGCCATACAATGAACGACCTTGACGACGTTTTTCAACGCCTGCACAGTCCAGTGCTCCGCGTACAATATGATATTTAACACCAGGTAAATCTTTTACCCTGCCGCCGCGCACTAACACAACGGAGTGCTCTTGAAGATTGTGGCCTTCACCACCAATGTAAGCGGTTACCTCGATGCCAGTTGACAACTTAACACGAGCAACTTTACGTAATGCAGAGTTAGGTTTTTTTGGTGTTTGCGTGAACACACGAGTACAAACGCCACGTGCCTGAGGACTGCCCTTGAGTGCAGGGCTTTTTGATTTATAGCGCGGTTTAACACGCTCTTGGCGAACAAGCTGATTGATTGTAGGCATAGTTCTATATATCCATACGTTTTAACGGTGTAATTAATAATTTTTCTACTGTAAATTTAGGTAGACACTTCCTTTAATTGTAGCTTTTTTGCTAATTTTTTCAAGTGGTCAATTTTAACAAACTCATTAGGACTGTTAAAGTATCATTTTTGTGGTAGGCTTAGTGCCATAAAATATTAATTATGTACCTCAAATCAGGAGAATTCATGCAAGTTTCTGCCCTTATTATGTATATTCCTTTTATGCTAGCCGGTGCCTTAGGTTTTGGATTTCTTGTAGGCTTTCATGAACTAGGTCATTTTCTCTTTTGCAAACTATTTGGGGTTAGAACTCCTTCTTTTTCTATTGGCTTTGGCCCACAATTGTTAAAAAAGAAGATCGGCGATACGGTATTTACCCTTTCAGCCTTACCTTTTGGTGGCTATGTTGAGATTGCCGGCTCAGAAGAACCAGGTCAAGGGCAGCAAGCATTTGCTAAAAGCATGGCACCTGATTCGTTTGCCGTTAAACCCTATTACCAAAAAATGCTCATTATAGCTGGCGGAATCCTATTCAACTTAGTCTTTGCTTATATTGCCGTTACTCTGGCATTCGCATGGGGAGCGCCAAAAACGCCACTTTTATTTCCTAATAATGCTACTTCAACCATAGAAAGCGTAATTGAAAACTCCGCAGCAGCTCAGGCTGGTCTGGCTGCAGGAGACTCCATTGAAGGGATTAAAACAGCTGATGAAGTATTTGAACTCACCAAGCTTTCTTTGCCAGTTTTTATGCACAAACTAATGCAAACTTTAACAAAGCAACGGGGCAAAGAAGTCACTTTGCGCATTAACCATCAAAAAAACCACGAAGATTCCGGCATAAAAGAGATTTCTGTACTAGTAGGTGATAAGGGCCTGGGGATTTCATTTGAATATCTCCCTGTAAAAGCTACAAGCACTATACAAGCACTACAGATGGGCATTAAGCAAACAAATTTTTGGATTTTTTCAACTGTCGACGCGTTAACCAAGCTTTTCAGAGAAAAGTCGGTTAAAGGAATAGGCGGACCGGTTATGGTTATTAACCAGATGATTAAAGGGGCTGAAAAAGGCTTTGTTGTGTTTTTACTCTTTTTAGCCTTTATATCGGTAAATCTTGCTGTTATGAATCTTATACCTTTACCAGTTTTTGACGGCGGACAGGCATTATTTTATACCATCGAAGCACTTATTGGTAGACCGTTACCGGATACAATTAGAAACGGAATCGCCTACGGCACTTGGATTTTATTACTACTGCTTATAAGTTGGGTAACTATCCAAGATATTTTACTGATTGCTAAACCGTATCTTGGCTTATAATCGAATATCAAGCAATAAGATGCTCATATTAGGGCTTTATTTCCTTTAAAAATAAAAAAGTACTTTAAATTTGGTTTAATTATAGCGTATGCTTAATATAACAGCCATAAAAAGTATATATCTAAATAAAAAAAGGGATCCTTTTATGAATGAATTTAAAAAAATATATCTCACCTTTGTCTGCATACTTACAGGTGTAAGCCTGCAAGCATCTAGCCAAACTAGTATAAGAGATGCTCTAGTTGAAATGGCTCGCCATTATGATGACTGCGAGCGCCTTGATCAAGATTGCACCTGCAGGAATACTAAAAAGCATGGCCGCTGTATTCTGGGCGATCATTATGGTGATACCTCTCTTTACTGCAAGTGCGATTAATAATAAAAAAGCCCCGAGAATTTCGGGGCTTTTTTTGAACTTATCAATTCAGATAGATTCTTGGAATACTACCTGGCTATTTTTTAAGCAGCTTTTGCAGCTACTTGAGCCTGATGTGGGTGCTCCGCACCAGCATACACTTTTAATTTTTTAATAATCGCGTCAGTAAGTTTAGTTTTAGGAAGCATGCCTTTAACAGCCTTCATTAAAATCTCTTCTGGTTTGCGCGTCAACATTTGCTCAGCAGTAAGGGATTTAAGACCACCCATGTAACCGGTATACCATTCATAGGTTTTACCTTTTAATTTGTTACCGGTAAATACCACTTTATCAGCATTAACTACAATAACATAGTCGCCTGAATCAGCATGTGGTGTGTATTGTGCACTATCTTTGCCGCGTAAAATATCAGCAATCTCTGTTGCAAGTCGACCTACAATTTTGCCTTTTGCATCAATTACACGCCATTTTGGGCTATGTTTTTCGCTGCGAAGAAAATACGTTTTGTTCATGTCCATATTAAATACCTATAAAACTCTATGCTACTTTATGATATACTGCTTAAAAACTTACGTGGGTATTACTCACTGTAATAAAAAAGTGCCTTCCAGTCAAATCCCAAAAGGGTTTTTATGTCATATTCTTGGTTAACGTTGCTTCCGCCGCTCATAGTAATCGTGGTCACTAGTATAACCCGTAATGTATTACTGTCTCTTACTGGTGGCATATTAGCAGCAGCAGCTATTGCGGCAGATTTCGACTTTTCTTCAACTCTATATTTGGCTTTACAAAGAATTTTAGAAGAAACGCACCTTACAAGTATTTACACAGGAAAATCACTTGATCATCTGTATATTTTTAGCTTTTTGATCCTTTTAGGCATCCTTATCCAGCTCATGAACCATTCTGGAGGTATTAGAGCATATACGGATTTTTTATTGAGATTTATAAAAACCCCCCAAGCGGCACAGCAAACATCATTGATCCTTTCTAGCACGCTTTTTATTGATGATTACTTAAATAACCTTACCGTAGGCGCTATTATGCGCCCTGTAACAGACCATTTTACTCTGGCAAGGGCCAAGCTTGCCTTTTTGATCGATTCAATGAGCGGACCACTTTGTTTACTTATCCCCGCAAGCAGCTGGGTCGCTTTTATTTTAGCGCAACTGCAAGCGTCTGGCATAACCCAAGGCGATAGGATCGGAACGTATCTTAATGAAGATCCCTTGTTTGTGTATATCGCCTGTATGCCTTTTCTTTTATATCCGTTACTTATGGTTTGCATTGCTTGGGCAACAGTCTATTTTGGGTTATCATATGGTGCTATGGCCCGTTTTGAAAATGTTGCAAAAGAAACAGGGAATCTCTTTGGTGGCAATAAGCCATTGCATCAGGCCCATCAATCTGAACAATTTAAAGGGACACTTTTGGATTTCATTCTGCCAATAAGTACTTTTATCGGCAGTTTTATTTTGGCATTATTATATTCTGGAAATAGTGTTCTTCTTGCAGGTACGGCAAGCTTCATGCAGGCACTTTCTCAGGCTGACCCTTTTTGGTCTCTATTTATTGCAAGTTTTATTGCAGTATGCTTAACCATTTTTCTTTTTATATATCACAATCCTAACCACAAGCAGTATGTCATATCCGCATTTGTTCAGGGCTTTCTGTTTATGAAAAATTCGTTACTTGTATTGCTGCTTGCATGGACACTCAGTACATTACTTAAAAATGATCTTCAAACGGGAACTTATTTAGCATCTTTATTACCCGCAGATCTTTCTGTTTCCTATCTTCCTTTTATTATTTTTGTCTTATGCACAATTATATCAGCATCTACTGGTTCTGTTTGGGGAACTATAGCACTCATGCTGCCGATAGCTTTACCATTATATTACACTATTACATTAGGTCTATCGACAGTATTACTTTTCCCTTTGCTTGGGGCTCTCTTTTCCGGATCAATTGCAGGCAGCCATTTTTCACCAATTAGTGACGCCATGGTAATGGCATCAGTATCGGCTGGCTGCTATCATCTTGATCATGTGCGTACGCAGATGAGTTATGCATTAAATGCGTTAATCGGTTCGTTAGCTGGCTTTCTTATTATGAGTGTACTCCCTGCCACAGTATCGTATAATCTATTAATCGGCATCAGCCTATTCACAGGGTTTATTGTTACCCTAAGTGTGCTCTTTGCACGAGCTGCATTGAGCAAAAAACACTAAGTATTGCTTTTAATTATCATTTTTTACTACGCTCATAACTATAAAATAAGTTATTAAGGGGGTAATTAATGACAATAATGACAAAAAAACTGTTATTTTTATTATTTTCACTATCTTTTACTTGTATTGCTCAAATCAGCGAAGCAGAAATTATCAATGAGATAAAATCACTTTTAAAAGAAGGCACAATGCCACGCATGGGCTTTAATCAATGGGTTGACACTTATGCGCCCGTGCTCCTGAGTTCACCTAAAGAACCCGTAAAAAAATTAGGTGAAACCCTTGAGGCGATTCGCCAAGGCAATACTTCAAAGATAAGTGCATTCAGCGTTCTGCCAGATTTTGATAAAGCAGTTCAAGCATATGACCCTCAATTTAAAAGAAGCATTTTGGGAACACCAAGACTTGTTGCTAAAGGAACTTACTGGTACTTTTCTTCACCTAAAAAATAAACTATCATAAAAAAACTTGGAAATTGACAATAACTCATTTTAGTAATAGACTGCATTATGATAGCATAATAGTAATATTTTTTATTTTTAAGGCATCCATGAAACAAATATATTTTCTTTTTATTACAGCAGTTTCTTTATCAAATGTTAATGCCTACAGATCAATGTATGATCAGCAACCAACGCTATTAGAAAACATAGGCACATGCGTTAAAACTCCGGTAATTATCGCAGGTGCCATAGGTATGGCCTATGCTACACCTATTGCTGTAAAATTAACTGCTACTGGCCTTCATGCAGCTTTCACAGCCTGCAATACTTTTACCAAAAAAATATGTCACAAGCTAGGTCTTGACAGCAATATGGTCTTTTTTTTAGATCATTATCAAGATCTTGTTATTGATAACCTTCATTACAATAGTGATTTAGTTGCCTTAGAAACCTCAAGGTATGCAATCCCTCTTGCTCTTTTGTGGTATTGGCTGCTCGTTTAAGAAAAATAATATAAAAAAAGGCCGTTTCCGGCCTTTTTTATTCGTAATCTTCTTCGTAGTCCTCGTCTTCATCTTCCATAGAAGCACGCGCCATTTCTTGTATAGAATCAGTATCGCGCGGCAAATCGGCACTCAAGCACTCAGCTCCATCAGAAACTATCCAATAATCATCTTCAATGCGAATACCGATATTTTCTTCCGGGATATAAATCCCCGGTTCGATGGTAATGACATTGCCTTCTTCGAGGGGTTGCGTATAATCACCCACATCATGCACATCCAGACCCAGATAATGACCAATGCCGTGCTTAAAGTATTTCGCAAAGCCCTTTTTTTCAAGGTGGGCAATAGCCATATGGTGCAATGATTGTTCAGGTTTGTCTGGATTTTTAAGCCACACACCAGGACGAGCTTTGGTCGCAATATATTCATGCGTTGCAAGAACTGCTTCATATACGTCACGTTGACGTTTAGTGAACGTCCCAGATGCTGGGTACGTGCGCGTAATATCTGCGCAATAGTGGTTATATTCTGCACCAATATCAACTACGACTAGATCGTTTGCTTGTATGGCTTTATTACCATTATGATAATGCAATACTATACTGTTTTTACCCGTGGCTACAATAGACGGAAATGCCACACGTGCTTGTGACTCTGCAAAAATATATTCTATGCCCGCTTTAATAACGCCTTCCTGCACGCCCGGTTGAATAACACGAGCAGCAGCTTGCTGGGCAACCATAGTTAACTCAACAGCTTTATAGAGCGTTTCGATTTCAAATTTATTTTTGCGTGAGCGTTGGATAGCAATTGCGTTACCGATATCCTGAAGATTGTTTTTAAATTCGGGCAATAATCTTTCCATATGCATAACAAATACGGGATAAAGAATCTGTCGCGTGTGATGAGCGTAAGGCATACAGATTTTTCCATCAGTTGCACATAGTTCTTTACAATATTCTAGTAAATTTTTGTACTGATCGGCGGTTGCTAATAATGTTGGTTCATAGCCGGCTTGCGGCTTACCCAAATATTCAACTGCACTCATAGATAGTTGCTGGGCACATTCTTGCGTTGCAACTACTTGCTCGACCAACCAATCTGAACGAGGCGTTATATATGACGGAATAAAAAGACGTGATTTTCCTGAAAATTCAATAACCAGAACCAGGCCAGGCTCAGTAAGCCCTGTGTAATAGTAAAAAGAACTCTCCTGCCTGAAGGTATGCTTGCCATCTTCAAATCCTGCAAGCAGCATGATAGCGCCATTTTTTATAGTGGGGTTTTGTTGCTTGACCAAATCGACCAATTCTTTTCGTCGACGATCATAAAACGCATATGATGAATGTACCAATCGAGATTGTTTCAAAAGAGACGCCTTTCTGCTAAAGCTTTAAATACGGTTACACGGTCAACAGATTCTAATGATGAGCCGACCGGTACACCTCGAGATAAACAGGTAATTTTAAACGGAGCTTGCGGGTATGCGTGTTTAATTTTTCGAGCAATATATGATGATGTGGCCTCACCTTCTGGTGTTTGATTTAATGCAAAAATAAGTTCGGTGCATGAAGAAGCCAAACGGCTTATCAACTGCGGTAATGAAAGATCTTCTGGGGAGATACCGTCAAGTGGGGAAATTGCGCCGCCTAATACATGATACAGTCCCGTAAAGCCGCCCGTTTTTTCAATGGCATACAGATCGTACCAAGTTTCAACGACACATATAGTATTTTTATCACGCCTAGGTGATGAACAATATATGCAACTACCCTGATTTTCTTGCCAGGCACAACAAATGTCACACTTTTTAAGGCCCGCATGAGCTTCTTGTAGCACTGCATTGAATTGGCTCAACCGTTGAGCATCCATTTGCAAAAAATGGTGGGCGACCCGATAGAGATTTTTTGATGCAAGATATGGCACCTGCTGTAGCTGCTTCAGAAGTTTTGTAAGTGTTGGCAACTGATCGTTCATAGATTTCTATACTTTTTTATGCAAATAATTTTTTTGTTTCAGTAACCACTATGCGCGTTACAATATTAGTTAAAATAAAAAGCACAAGCCCTGCTGACAACGTTGTCATAAAGCCTGAAATCAATAATGCCATACCGAAAGTTATAGCATTTTGACGAACATCAAACTTACTTCCAGATGGTTTAAGTAATAAGGGAAGCGCTATACCTAAAAATACACAAAGCGGTAATATATACAATGGGTCTTTTGCTGAAAGATCGGTTATCCAGCCATAGAAAGGCGCATTATATAACTCTACCGATGATGAGAGAACTTTATTAAGTCCTATGAAGAAAAATGTTTGTAGGATAAAAGAGAGACACCCTAACGCATCAAAGTTGCCATGCTTTTGCATGAGCTCTGATTTTTCTTGAGCCAGACGTTCTTTATCATGCTTATATTTTTGTTCAATATACTGCATTTTCTTGCTGAAATCGCCCATCTTTTGCATCGATTTTTCACCACGTGACGTAAACGGCAACATCAAAAGATTAAGCAAAACCGTAAGAATAATAATCGCAAAACCAAAGTTATGAACATAGTTATATAAAAATTTCAGCGCTGCAAGTAGTGGACGGGCAATAAGCGTAAACCACCCATAATCAAGGAGCTCTGTTAAACGGGGATCACTCTTTTCAAGAGGTTCATACTCTTTCGGACCGCAATACCAGCATAACCTAAAGGTTGCAGGCACAGAAACCTCCGGCCCTTCAACAATGCACTCTAAAAGATCATGGCGCGAATCAACAATAGGCGACGTGAAAAAATAAGAACGCTGAGCAAATGCTGGACTGCTTTTAACAAGTGCATTAACAAAATATCGGTCTGCACAACCAGACAATGTCGGAGCAGCAAATGCCTTATCCGTAATTTCTGAAGACTTAAGTCGCTGTAGCGAATCTTTTTGATTATTCACTAACGCAAGATCGTAATAGCCAGTCTTTTCAACACCTGCAAGTTGTGGCGCTGGAAAAATGATACGAGGGGCAACTGAACCATGTGGTTCTATCGTTAAAATCATATCTATACTATAGCCTGCATCGTACACGTTATACTTTTTTATAATTTTACCAAGAATGCTTTCTGATTCATAAATAAGGGTATGGACGCCATCTGCATATTCTTGTGCCTTTAATACATACTGTAATGGGGTATTTTTTTCAAAGGCTACTAAAAATGACCTTTGTGTGCCATTAATGGATGGGCTTATAATCTCAAGAGCTTTTTCAACATGACCGCTTACCTTTTTACAGATAACGCGATGTATTGTTGCGCCCTGTTCTGAAAAAGATATATCACTGTAAGGAGTTGATACTATTGTAATCTTTGGTTGATTTTTTGTAAAAAGAACTATATCCTCATCTAAAAAATTAACTTCTGTTGCAAGAGGCTTATTCATTTGCTCTGGGAGAGTTACATGAAAAGCTTGTCCAGATTTAACCTCTTGAGTATCTTTAGTAAAGAAACGATCAATAACAAAATAATTGATCAACATGGTAGTAATAAGGGCAAATGAAAGAGAAATAAACAATTGTTTTGTGTCCATGAGGTTTTACCGGTAAAAATGATATACGTTATTTATAGATATGATACCATGAAGAACTACATTCTGCTAGCACGTAACGCGCACAAGGCGCATGATAAAAACACGCTAAAAAGGAGCAATCTATGAAAATTTCAAAACAAAAATTTCGCATAGGCGAGCTTGCAACAAAACTTGAAGTAGAACGTTTTGTTATTCGCTTTTGGGAAAAAGAGTTCAGTATAAAAGGCTTCAGATCTGAAGGCGGACAGCGATTTTATGATGATAAGGATCTAAAAAAATTTGAGCTTATAAAAGATCTTTTATACACCAAAGGCTTTACTATATCGGGCGCTAAAAAGTATCTTAAAGAGCACAAAAACAATGCTCAAAAACTTCTTAATGAAGCACACATTATTGCATCAAGTATAACAACTATGGAACAGGAACAAGCTGCTAGCGAAAAACCTGTTGATGGTCGACGTAAAAAACAACAGCACGTTGAGCTACCTGAAGACATCGCTTCTCAAATAGCTCAGTTACAGAAAAAATTACTCAAACTACGCGAACTTCTTTAAGAAATAGATGCCCGCTCATCCTGAGTTTGTCAAAGGGTCGGCGGGTTAGAAATATGGGATTCTGCTTGACCTATGTATAAGAAAAAAAATCATATTCATTTTATCGGTATCGGCGGTATTGGCATGAGCGGTATAGCCACCATTTTAAAAAATCAAGGCTATCATATTTCTGGTTGCGATAATGATCTTGAGCAAAAAAGTATTCATGACTTGTTGTATCTTGGATGTTCTATTTATTCTGGCAATAATACTCATGAATGTAATGATGCATCAATAGATATTTTGGTATATTCATCTGCAATAAAAATCGACAACCCTGAAATTATCGCCGCTCAAAAACGGGGAATTCCCACCATATCTCGGGCTCTCATGTTGGCAGAGCTTATGCGCACCAAATATAGCGTTGCTATTGCAGGCGCACATGGGAAAACAACTACAACGTCTATGATATCACATATTCTGATTGAGGCTCAAACTGACCCAACTGTCATTATTGGCGGCCATCTTAAAAATATCTCCAGCAACGCACGCTTTGGCAAAGGTGATTTTTTAGTAGCAGAAGCTGATGAAAGTGACAAATCACTTTTGAGGCTTTATCCAACTATAGCTGTAGTCACTAATATAGACTTGGAGCACATTGATATCTATAAAGATCTTGACGATATCAAAAACACTTTTAAAAAATTTCTTGAAAATATCCCTTTTTATGGAAAAGCCATACTCTGTGACGATGACCATAATATCGATGCATTGCTTCCTTTAATAACTACTAAAACTATACGTTATGGTTTTAAAGATAGTTCGGATATTTTTGCCCAGGATATCACCTTACAAAAAACGTTTTCTGCCTGCACCATTTGGAAACGTGGCGCATCCCAACCATTAGGGGCACTCTATGTAACCATGCCTGGGCGCCATAATCTGTTAAATGCTCTTGCTGCTATAACCGTCTGTCTTGAGCTTGATATTCCGTTTCAAGTAATTTTAAGCGCTCTTGCAAATTTTAAGGGAATCGATAGACGCTTTACTCTCAAAGGCAGCTATAAAGGCTCCTTGATATTTGATGATTATGGCCACCACCCGACAGAGATCGCCCAAACATTAAAAGTTGCCCGCAAGCGAACTGACGGTAAACTTATTGTTGCCTTTCAGCCCCACCGCTATTCGCGAACAGCAGGCTTATGGAATGATTTTATGGCGTTATTCTCACAAAACAATATGATCGACCATCTTATTATCACGGATATTTATCCTGCAAGTGAGTCGCCGATTGCCAATATCACCAGCGAACGCCTTGTTACTGAACTGAAGGCAAAAAATCCTGCGCTTTCCATAACCTACTGCCCTTTAGACGAATCGTTCACTTCTATTAAGCAAAGTCTAAGTACAAAGCTAGATCATGGTGATTTACTTCTTTTACAAGGCGCTGGAAAAATTAATACGCTCGTTAATTATTTAGAAATTCAAAAAGAAGATTGAGTTTTTCGCCCCTTTTTCGCCATACTTATAAACAGAGAAAAACTTTTTTTTTAAAAGGGGAGAATTATGAATATGAATAAGCTCAAAAATGTTTTAATGGATATTTTATTAATTATTTCATGTGTAACCTTACATGCAGGTAACGGTTCTGCTGGTTGGAGCGCTTTTGGTGGCGCATTAGGCGGAAGTGTTTTAGGAAACGTTCTTTCGCAACCACGTCAACCCAGAACACAAGTAGTTCAAGTTCCGGTTCAACAGGCTCAAGCTCCAGCACCGCGTGATGATTATGATGACTCATCAGCGACAATTCGTAAACTAAAAAGAGATAATAAAGCTCTCTCTGCTGAAGTTGAAGAGCTTGCAGATGAAGTACTTGCACTCAAAAAAGAAATTAAAATTCTTAAATCCGAAAATAGTAATCTTAAAAATTCACATGTGCAGCTAAAAGAGCATAGTAAACATTGCCGTGCGGCAACAGCTGCGTAAGCAATTTTAGATTTTAAAGTATTAAAAAAGCCCTCGGTTTGAGGGCTTTATAGTTTTTTTATGAACGAGTGCCAAAAAATATGACCACTCGGTTATCCGGGCGAATTGAAACAGTGCAGAATTTTTCAGGCTTCTCAAAAATAAGCAAAACTTCTGATGTAACACTAAAAAGATGTAATTCTTTCCAGCCAAGGCGTTCCATTTCAAATTCATAGAACTTAATAAGATCTACCAACTCAAAAGTACTTACAAAAGTAAGCGCTGAAGAATCTTGCGTTGAACCACTTATGCTATGAGCGGTAATCTGTACCGGTAAAGGTATATCTGTAAGATGAGCTTCGTTTTTTAAGATCGGCTGCTCATCATAATAGTAAGGATTCTGCTTATTAATTTTTTTATAACATGCAGGCAACAGTATAAGACTGCAGCATAGTATAAAAAGACTACTTACTAGTCGCTTTTGAAGCATGCCCTGCATTTTTTTGCTCTTTAGTAAGGACTTTTTCTTTGACGCGTGCAGCTTTACCAATGCGTGTTCTCATATAATATAGTTTTGAACGACGAACATCACCCTGATGCACATACTTAATAGAGTCAATCGCTGGTGAGTAAAATGGTAAGATACGTTCGATAGCTATACCGTTAGCACCGATTCTACGAATAGTAAAAGTTGAAGAAGCGCCGCTTTTATGCATCGCAATAACGTCACCTTCAAACATTTGAAGACGCTCTTTATCGCCCTCTTTAATCTTTAATGCAACTTCAATACAGTCGCCAACTTGAAACTTTGGAAAGCCGCGGTCATACTGGCCAAGCTCTTTAATGGTTTCTCTGGTATATTTTGGTGATTTCATAGTAGTCCTTACTTTTAACTTTTTACCTAACTTACTATACTAAAAAAATTTCATTCTGTCACCACTTGGTGGCCTTGGTATTATCTCTTTTTTAAAAATAAAATTTACTCTTACAATGCTCTCTTTGGATTTTTACCCAGCCACCGGTCAAATAGCACTGCCGCAGCAGAGCGTACCGAAAGGTGGTTAAATGAAGAAAATCCCTCGATTGGTACTAAGCGATAATCGCACCGTTCAATCAGTTCTGGGGTTAAGCCTCTTCCTGTACCAAGCACAATCAGAACAGGTCTTTCACAAGACCAAACCCTTTCCTGATCAAAAAAATTAATCAATCTCTGATGAGTTCCTTTTTTTGCTGCCGTGGCAATCAAAACCGGTACTTTACCTTCACGCTGAGTTATCTGCGCAATAACATTGTCAAGATTAGTTTCTAATATAACATTACTAAGCGCTTCATGGCGATAGTTGTTATAGGAAATCCCCGGGCCCTCTTGCCAAAACCCTAAAAGAGTCTTTACAATCACTTGCTGGTCAATAAGGGGAGTAACAATAAAATAATTTTTTATACCATACGTAGTGCACGAGCGTGCAATATCATGAATATCTAATGAAGTAACCGATGTTGTGCCAACTTTTGTGTTTACCTTGTCTTGTGATACCAAAACGTCACTATGCATCAGCACCACATAATGAGCTGGAATATTTTTTTGAATTAAGTGCTCCTGTTCGGGCGTAACGTGCGGGTAACCACGGACCCACTCAAAATGATGCAATACCGATTCACGAGCAACTTCTTGGTGGCGCCAATCGGCAATAGCTTTATGGTTTCCCGAACGAAGTAACTCAGGCACCTCATGCCCTTTCCACATAACAGGAGTCGTATATTCTGGGTAATCGACAAATGGCCCTGAAAAGGAATCTTGTTCTACAGATTCGGATTTGCCAACTATTGCGGGAATAAAACGGAGTAACCCCTCAATAAAAACCATAGCCGGTACGTCACCTCCCATTAAAACAAAATCACCGATTGAGATAATCTCATCAGCATATTCAGTTTCAATACGGGCATCCATACCTTCATACCGAGCAGGTAAGAGCATCAGATGATCTTTTTCCTGCTCCAGCATACGCTTATAGAGGTTACCAAGTAATTTCTGATCAAGCTTTTTACCACGCGGAGAAAAAAAGATCTTAAATGCTGAACCATGCTGCCCTTGAATATCAGTAACAGCCTTTTCTATTATCTCCGGCTTAATAACCATGCCCGCTCCGTGGCCAAATGTAGGGCCATCTATGCGTTGCTTAGGCTCTGCATAAGAAAAAAGATTATAGACATGGGTATCGATAATATGCGCATCTTGAGCACGCTTTACTAAACTTGTTGAAAAAAAAGGCTTATAAAGCTCAGGGAAAAGCGTAACAACGGAAATTTTCATAGTTAGGCAGCGACGTCTACGACGATCTCTTTAATAGTGCCCGGCGCAAGAAGGTTAGATGCTGTGCGAAGCGCTCTGAAAACACGCCCCTCACTGCCTATAACGCGAGCAATATCACTCCCTGCGACTTTAATTTGAATAACGACAGTAGGACTGTTGTCAACAGCCATCTGCTGTACCGAAACGGCTGACGGGTTCTCAACAAGCCCTTTTACAACGGTTTCAATAAATGAGCGAATCATAATTCACAACTTTACTGTTATTGTGCACGATGTTATGCAGCAGCTGGTGCTTTTGCTACTTCTGCTTGATTTCTTTTAAACGCTTTGTGCAACTTTTTTACCGCATCGGTTTCTTGTGCGCCAAGACCTATCCAATGCTGAATACGCTCTTCATGGAACTGGACAAATTCACCCGAACGTGGATTATAGGTTCCTAAAATCTCAAGTGATGCGCCATCACGCTTTTTACGCTCATCAATTGCGACGATACGATAAAACGGAGCATTTTTTTTCCCAATGCGAGAAAGTCTAATTTTAACTGCCATGTAAACCTTTCAACATAATTACATCCCCTTAAAAATGGGGTCTTCTCTTTAAGATTTTAACAAATTGCTGACTTTGTTCAAATCTTTCTAACAATAACGTAATATCCTGTGCCGTTGTGCCTGAACCCTGTGCGATCCGTTTTGCTCGGGAATCATTAATAATACGTGCATTAAGACGCTCTTTTAGCGTCATCGACCCAATAATTGCCTTGAATTTTTTAATCTCAATCTCGCCCTTTTGCAAATGAGCCGGATCGATTTTCATCCCCGATATTCCCGGGATATACTTCATTAACGATGACAAGCTGCCAAGAGAACTCATCATATCAAGCTGTTTTGCAAAATCTTGTAACGTGAGCTTACCCCTGTTTAACGCTTTTTGAAGATCCTGCTGATCAGATATTTTAATCTTTTCTTCGGCCTTTTCAATAAGAGTATGCATGTCGCCTAAACCGATAATGCGATTGGCAATTCGTTCGGGGTTAAAGTACTCAATATCGTCAGTTTTTTCACCGATACCCAAAAAAATAACTGGCTTTTTTACCATGTAATAACAGGCAAATGCCGCGCCGCCCCGGGTATCGCCGTCCATTTTAGTTAGGATAATGCCCGTTGCATTAATAATCGCTTCAAATGTTTGGGCAACACGTAACGATTCTTGGCCGATCATGCCGTCAAGTACCAAAAAAGTATACGTCGGTTTTATACACTTAATAATATCTGACAATTCTTTTAATAAATCCTGGTCTACATGTAGTCGACCAGCCGTATCGATAAAACAGTGCTCGTAATGGTTTTTTTGGGCATACTGTACAGCTTCAACGGCAGCGCCAACAGGGTCTGCAGCTTGAGCCGCATAATAATCGATACCGATAGTTTTGGCTAAAACTTCAAGCTGCTCAGCAGCTGCGGGACGATAATAGTCTACCGAACAGACAAGAATTCTTCTTTTTTTATTTCGCTTTGCAGCCTCTTTTTGTATAAGCTGCGCTAACTTTGCAAGTGTTGTTGTTTTACCAGAACCCTGTAGGCCGGCTATAACAGTTACACTAGGTATCTGAAAAGAAAAGCCTATGGAACTCTGCTTGCCCCCCAAAAGCTCGACAATGCGGTCATGTACAACTTTCATGACTAACTCGGCCGGCTTTAAAGAAGAAAAAACTTTTTTACCTATCAGGTCAGCTTGAACCAATTGAATAAAGTGGGTTACCACATCATAAGGCACGTCAGCTTCGAGCAACGTGTTTTTCACCATCTGCATAGCGTCATCGACTGTTTTTTGTGAAACGGAAGATGTAGAAAAACGGGAAAATAGTGCAGAGAATTTTTCGGTTAATGAACCAAACATATGATACCTCTATGGCAATAAGCTTCTAATAAATTTGTAAAACTCATATATGAACGCTAAACTTATAGTATATAGTTCTAGTTATTATACCTTAAAAATGAGTAAACGGTAATGACCAAGCCGGCATCAATTATTCCTATTGAACAACCAAAAACATTATTAATTGGCATTCACTCGCCCTTTAACCCTATTTCTGATATCGAATCGTACTATCAAGAATTTAAAAATCTTGCTTTATCTAATGGCGTAAGCACAGATCATTTTATTACTATTAAATTACGCTCTATAGACGCTGCAAACTTTTTAACGCAGGGTAAACTTGACGATGTTTTAGAGCTCATAAAAAAAGAACATATTGAAGAAGTAATATTTTCTGATGCGCTTTCTCCACAACAAGAGCGTAATTTAAGTCGCATTTTTCAATGTCAAGTATTTGATAGAACAGATCTCATTTTGGAAATTTTTGAAAAAGGGGCGCAATCAGCAGAGGGTAAAACGCAAGTGGGTCTTGCTATGCTGCAGCACCAGAAGTCCAGATTAAGCGGCCGAGGCCTTTATATGTCACAACAGGGTGGCAGAATCGGAACCCGCGGGCCTGGTGAAACACAAAAAGAGAAAGAGACGCAGCATATTGAACATCTTATGCTTAAAATGCGCCGCGATCTTGAAAAGTTACAAAAAGTTCGTGAAACTCAGCGTAAACAACGTATCTCAAGCGAATTACCACTCATCTGCCTTATCGGGTACACTAACGCAGGAAAATCGACTATTCTTAATGCGCTTACCAAAAGCTCGGTGCTTGCCGAAGATAAACTTTTTGCCACTCTTGACACGACAACGCGTGAACTTTTTATCGAAAAGAGAAAAATCGGTTTAATTTCTGATACGGTCGGCTTTATTCAACAGCTGCCGCATAAGCTTATTGAAGCGTTTAAGTCTACGCTTTCTGAACTAAAGTATGCGCATATATTACTCCAGGTTATTGATGCTGCTGATAAAAATTGGCAAGAGCATATTCAGGTTGTGCATGATGTTTTAGAAGAACTAGGCGCGAGTGATAAACCGATGCTGTATGTGTTTAATAAATCTGATAAATTGCCTAATCCTGAAATGTCAGATTTTATTTTCAGAAATTATCAACCACATGTGCTTGTTTCTGCAACTGCCGAACATGGCCTTGATCCCCTTAAAAATTTCTTGGTTGAATGGAAAAATAACATATCTAAAAGTAGTGTTACAGAGTAAACCGCTTATTTTTTAGCGCACCATTAATTTTTTATTATAAAACGCTTGAATTTATATGCTCTATATAGTAGATTTCCCTGGATAGAAGCAAATTCTATCCCATAGTAAACCATACTACTTTTTATTAGGGAGTCTTATGAAAAAATATCTAGCGCTAGCACTTCTCACTGCCGCAGGGACACATTCTTTACAAGCAGCAGATACCACACGTGATTGGCCAACACCTGCAGAAGCAGCAAAACCTTTAAGCAGGCGCGCTGCGCGTATAATGGCCGCGGCTCAAAAAAGAGAGTCTGATGAAGCGGCAGGTAATGCTCAATCACTACAAAGAAAAGATGTATTTGACTCAGCTTGTGAAATACAAGATATTACTCACAAACAACTTGCTGCACTTACCATGAGTGTTGCAAATGTTCAAAATACTCTAGATGCAACTAACCAGGCAAGTACGGTTTTAACAAAAGTTCAAGATGCTGAACGCGAAAGGCAAGAAGCTCTTGAAAAATTAGATAAGAGCATAGAAACACTTACAACACAAGAAGCTGAAAAGAAGAAACAACTTGCTGACCTTGAAGCACAATATACCAAAGGAAAAGCAAACCTATTACAAAGAACCGCTTCACTTGAACGTCACAGCAAAGAAAAAAAAGCATTGGAAGCGGCCCTAGAAGAAAAAAATGGAGTTGTTACTGCCAAACAAGAATCTAAACAAAATCTAGATAAAGAAGTGATTGATAATGAAGCGCTATTAAATGAGCTGCGTGAAAAATATAGAGCAACAGAGTATTCGCTTGCCAGAGCAAGAAAAGAGCGCATCGCACTTGCTGGACCTACCTTTTTAAACTGGTTGTTAGGCTATTAATTATTTTATAGTAATGAATATAAGGGAGGCGCTTTATGCGCCTCTTGCTCCATAAAAATCTTTCTTTAATTTCAACAGGAAGTAACAAAAAATGATTATCAAAAAAATTATCTTTTACGCATCTCTATGCGCAACTATTCACATAACACACGCTGCTGATCTTACTCAACAATTAGAGCCTATTCGCCAAGCCGCTGAAGAGGCAGCACAACGGCAAATAGAAGCACTTGAAGCTGAAATGGCAGGATTAAGTGAGCAGATGAATCAAGAAGAACAAACCACGAATGAACTAGTAAGTCAATATGAATTAACAAAAACAGATTATGAAAAACAAATAGATTTATTACGAAAAAAATTAAGCGAAAAAAAAGAACAATTTGATCAAGAAATGAGCCGCTTACTAAAAGAATTAGAAGTTTTACAAAAAAATAGAAAAATTAAAGCTTTACAATTAGAGGAACTAAAAAGACGTGCGGCTTCATTCATTGCAGGTTTTGAAGTTGTTGACTCTCAGGAAAAAATCACAGATTCATCACGTAGAAGAACATCTCCCAATGGCTTACCAGAAAGAGCTCATCCAGAACCGGTAAAACCAGAATTAATGCCTGGCGAGGTTTGGAGAATTCTTCCTGAAAGCTTGCAGAGGTCCTTAGGTTCACGTTCAGACCGATAAACATGGTGATTGTATCGAAGATTATCTTAGGCGCATAGCAGAACAAACTGAGCCCATATAATTTCTTCAAGCAACTAAATAGCTATGAAAAAAATAAACATTATATACGTAACGATATTTTCACTCTCTTGTTGGCTTCCTGCAAACCGCATAATCAGTTCAGATGATCCACAAATTATCTCCGAGATGAATGTCTATAGAGAATTATTAAATGGACGCCGCACAAGTCTTGAAAATATGGCTAGGATCAACGGTTTGATTTTAACGCCAGATATACCTCAACTTAGTCTCCTGAACCCTGAATTATTAAGCATATTACCGCAAGCAGAGGCTCAACAAAGAATACGTGAGGCATGGCAAATAGCTCAAGAATTTAATCAAGTACTATGGCAATGGGAAACGCGTATAGGAGGAGTTATTTTTTCACGCTCGCTTGACGATGCCGCTGAATGGCGTGAATATTAAAAACCAAGGTGACTTTTTTTGATTAATACCCTCGTTTAAGATAGACTAAAGCAAGCTTAAAAATGGATAAAATAATATGAAAATAACCTTACTTATTATCACATTATTTTTTTTAACTCATCTCAGTATGTGTGCTATGCAGCGCCAATATTCGCACCGACACACCAGAGCTACGCCTGAAAATTTAATACGGAGTGCATTAGAAAGGTTCAATGCCGCATATAATAAAAAAGCAAGAACGCCTCAAGAACACGCTGCAATAGTTAGGTCTCTTGAAAAAATTGAAAAAGAGCTCAATGCTTATGGCACTACCGCATTCAGCGCGTTTGTAAATCAATAACTTACTATGACGGACCCATTTGTGAACATTGAAGCAGAATTTAAAAAATTTTTCGATACACAGCTAAACCCAGAACAACAACAAGCTGTTGCAGAAAAAGATGGCGTTTTGCTGGTATGTGCAGGCGCAGGCTCAGGCAAGACACGTGTGATTACCGCACGGATGACAAACCTTATGCTCATGCACCATGTGACGCCTTACTCGATTGTGGCACTTACTTTTACCAATAAGGCTGCGCGGGAAATGAAAGAGCGTATCGCCCATTTTTTGCCGGGATACCAATTACCGTACGTCGGAACATTCCATTCATACTGCCTACGATTACTGAAAGTATATCGGCACCATCTTGCGCATACTGATTTTAGTATTCTTGATGAAGATGACAAAGAAAAAATGCTCAAGTCGATTATCAATAAATATGGACTTGTTAAAAAGGTAACGGTAAAAGCACTTGCTGGGGCGATATCGCAGCATAAAAATAGTTTAATGGGAATTTCAGACCCGTTACTTGAAGAATTATGTAACGTATATGAACGTGAAAAAACTAACGCTCATTGCCTTGATTTTGATGATTTACTGTTGGAAGTATTAAAGCTTTTTCGAACTAACGCAGAATTTAAAAAAGATTTTCAACAAAAAGTGCGCCATGTATTAGTTGATGAATATCAGGACACAAATGTAGTACAGCATGCCCTATTACAACAAATCACACAAGATGAAAAACAGCAGTTTTGTATAGACTCGCTGTGTGTGGTTGGCGACGAAGACCAGTCTATCTATTCCTGGCGTGGCGCTACTATACAAAATATTGTTTATTTTAAACGTGATTTCCCCCAAACTACAACCATTACCATAGCACAGAACTACCGCTCTGTGCAGCCGATTTTAGATACCGCAAATGCTCTTATTGACCATAATAGTACCCGCAACCCAAAAAAGTTATGGTCTGCAAAAAAAGGCACCGACAGAATCCGCCGTATTCAATGCGCATCAAGTTACCAGGAAGGTGACATTGTTGCGCAATTAGCATCGACGCATATAAAAAAAAACAGTGGACAATCGATTGCGGTATTGTATCGTTCGCATTATCAATCGCGCGCACTTGAAGAAGCACTTATTCGCGGTTCGATTCCCTATAAAATTATCGGCGGGGTTAAATTCTATGACCGTCAAGAAATTAAAGATCTGCTTGCCTATATGCGTTTGGTGGTTAACCCCTTTGATCGCATCTCACTGAGTCGTATTATTAATGTTCCTTCTCGTGGCTTGGGTGACAAATTTATTGAACAACTGATGCAGTTATGGGATCAACAACCCTTTTTAAATGGTTTTCAGATTCTGCAACATATGCTTACAGAAAAAACTGTTTCCGGTATAAAGGCAGAAAGCGTGCGTTCATTTATCAATCTTTTTTATGGGTTTACCAGAGAGGACGGTGCACAGAAGGTTGCAGAATATTTTATTGAAAAAAATACGTATTTTGAATATTTAAAAGAGCATTTTGCCCAAGAAGACGCGCAAGCAAAAATTGGTAACGTAAAAGAGCTCTTAAACGCAATTGCCGCATTTTCTCGCCAAGAACAGCACGCTGCTGGCACCTTTACAGTCGAGCAATTTTTGGAAGAAGTGGCTCTTTTGCAAGAGCATATTATTGATGAAACAACACATGATTATATTTCGCTGATGACCTTGCACGCTGCCAAAGGCCTTGAGTTTGATACCGTTATCTTGACCGGGCTTGAGGAGAATATTTTACCCAGTACGCAAGCCACATTTGCACAAGAATCCGTTGAAGAAGAGCGTAGGCTTTTATATGTCGGCATAACACGCGCACGTGAACGATTGCTTCTTACCCATGTCCGTTACCGTTATATTTTTGGCACTATGACCGATCAACGTACTTCACGCTTTGTGCATGAGCTACCCGAGTCAATTGACGCTATAGATTGCTCGCAATGGAACACTAGCAATATCCATGATTACATACGGGAGTGGTATTTAGAAAAACCCAGCTATAAAAGGCCGACACCAGTACACGCAGTAAAGCCAAAACTGATTATTCCTGAATCTGTTTTTTCAGATGAGCCTGAAAATATATCACAAGAAGTTCCTGAGCCTGTGCACTTGCGTGTAAATCAACGTGTGCGCCATGCAACCTATGGCATTGGCACCATTAAAGATCTTGAAGAACGTGGACAAGATACTCTTTTTGCAACCGTGCAATTCGGCACAAAAAGTAAAAAGATTTCTGCTAACTTCCTGAGTGAGCTTTGATCGCAGGTGATAAAAAAGTTACTCGTCTTCCTGTTCTATATCTACAATTAATGCTTTGTTATGCATAGTGATTGGGGCGAATAATCTTTTGCCCTGATAGGTAAGCCCATCAAGCTCGACCGTCAATTTTTCAAGAGCTGTGTCAGGGGAAATAATAATATCTTTACCCATCATTTTGCCATTAGAAAGCTGAACACCGGTGCCCGGAACGATATAGTAACCATTTTTAGTACGAACGATCTCATATTTTTTTGATTGAATCGTCGGGTTGTCTTGAACATAGGGCCCTTGCCATTTTTCTGGAGCTACAAGATTCATTGAGCCGATTTCTGAGCTGACAAAACTTTTTACGGTTAAAAAATCGATATAATTTTTTTCATGGTCAAACCCGAGAATACCACATTCACTGTTTATGCGGTCAAAAATCGATTTCAATTGTGTTATATCTGTTAGAATTACTTTGTTAATAATTATGCGGGCTTCTTTGGTAAATTGATACCAGGTCAAAAAGAAGAGCCCTGTTAATAAAGCGCTTGAAATGAGAACAATTAATGATCGCTTATGATGTAACTCCATGCTTTCCCCTTTTTAAAATGAGATATAGTAGCTTTATTAATTAATATTAGCATAAAATAAGATATGATTTGAAGATATCCCTTTTCATAATGATTGATAAAAATATTGAGCGATGGCTTATTTTGCTTGAGAAATTTTACCAAACTATGCTATAAATTCATGAAGGGAGAAGGTATTTTTATGAGATATAGCTTGAGATTATTACCATTATTTATGTACTATTCAAGCGCTTTTGTAAGTGGCTACCTTCTTCATAGCGACCAAGAAGCATTTGCTCATTGTGTTAATAACCAAAATACCTTTATAGCTATTATATGGCCTATTGCGCAGGGAAAAGAGACAGTTATTCAAAATATCATGAACAGGTATGGTAAAATATTATATAAAAAAGAAATGTATTTTACACCAAAAAAAGCTTTATATGTTTTAAAAAAAGCGCATGCCAACGCAAATATATCTAATATGAAAGAGCATCTGAATTGGTATTTCCCTAAGGGAACATATGCTCAACCGGCGCGTATCTTTGTGCTTGAATTTAAAGATATGGCCCACAACCTAGCATGCAAATATGCGATCCGCAAACTATACCCCTATCTGCAGTACCGCTCAATTCATATTAATGATTATCACTATGAAGCCATAGAGCTGGCAAAGCTCTTTTTTTAGTTAAAGCAGAAAGTTGCGCAGCGCTTTATTATATTAAAAAACTTACAATAATTAATATTTTAAGCACATAACATCTTGGACTTCAGCCAGTGTCTTTGCGGTAACTTCGCGCGTGGCTGCAGTGCCCTTTTTCAGAATATCCATAACATACGCTTTGTCATTATGGAACTTTTGTCTACGTGTTCTTATCGGCTCGATAAATGAATCGATAATTTCTGTTAAACGCTTTTTCAACACCATATCACCAAGGCCACCTGCTTGGTACTGTCTTTTTAATTCAGCAACTTCATCTGTATGAGGGTCAAATATATCAAGGTACGTAAACACCGTATTACCTTCGACGTTGCCTGGGTCAGATACTTTGATATGATTTGGGTCTGTATACATACCTTTAACTTTTTGTGCAATAACATCGGCTGAATCAGAAAGATAAATAGCGTTCCCCAAAGATTTGCTCATTTTAGCTTTACCATCTGTACCGACTAACCGTGCAACCTCGGGAACAATAGCACGCACGTCTGGAAACACTTGTTTTTTATAGATTCTATTAAATGAACGTGCGATTTCATTTGTCTGTTCGATCATGGGCAGCTGGTCTTCACCTACAGGAACAACTGTTGCTTTTACGCACGTGATATCGGCAGCTTGGCTTACTGGATACATAAAAAAACCTGCTGGAATGGCGTCACCATAACCCTTTTGGTCGATCTCTGTTTTAACCGTGGGGTTTCTACGCAAACGACTTACCGTTACTAAGTTTAGATAATAAATGGTTAAATCAGCAATTTCAGGGATTTGGGATTGAATAAAAATAGTAGATTTTGTGGGGTCGATCCCTACTGCTAGATAATCACAGGCGACCTGAAAAACATTATCATGCACTTTATGTGGATGTTCATAATTGTCAGTTAATGCCTGCAAGTCGGCAATAATAATATACTGTTTATAGATATCCTGGTAGTGGACTCTATTTTTTAATGAACCTACATAGTGACCTAAATGTAAGGGGCCCGATGGTCGATCACCGGTTAATACGATATCATTTTTCATGATTATAATCTTTCTGCAGTAAGTAATGCTAATTTTTTATCGATGCCATATGCATATCCACCGAGTTTACCATCTTTTTTTGTTACTCTATGACAAGGAATAAAGAATATTATTTTATTCTGAGCTAAAGCATTTGCAACTGCGCGATAGGCTCTCGGCTTGCCAATAGTCTGTGCAATGTCATGGTAGGTTAAAGTAGCTCCGGCAGGAATTTTTAACACAGCTTGCCAAACTTTAACTTGAAAATTGGTACCAACTAAAATAATTCTTTTTAAAACACTTGCAGTGTTTGCATGCGCGATTTCTTGTACCTTATACGCTGCATTAAAAACTCCAAGCTCAGTACTTTGAACCCATAAAGTTCCTGCAGGAGTATTATAATAGGTATCGATAACAGTATGCTGCTTTAAATGTTTTTTGAATTCTGCTTTTGTAAGTAAGGTAATTGTTGTATTCATAGGTGCATTATCGTTTATGTATAAAGAGCGTCTAATGCTTTACCAAAAGCATCAATATCATGCATGGTAGTATAGGCGTGAACACTGACACGCACAGAAGCTGGAATACCAAATCGCTCATGAATCGGTTGCGCGCAATGATGCCCTGCACGAACAGCGACATCGTATTGACTCAGCCAAGCGGCAATATCATGCGCATGATATTTTTTGCTATAAAATGATACAAGATGATTATGCACCGGCTCTTGATATTCTGGTTGCATGATAATAATATCTTCATGTTTTTTTAAATGTTTTTTTAGAGCTTCAACAAGCATATTCTCATGTTCGGCAAGTTGGCGATACGGTATCTGCTCATTAAAATAGTTCAGCGCAGCTCGTAACCCGATAGCTTGTTCAATAGGCGGCGTTCCCGCTTCGAGTCTATAGGGCATCTCTTTCCATTCTATGCAATCTAATTGCGCGCATGGTATATGCGCACTATGCACCATACCACCGCCTGTGCGATAGACACCCAGTTCAGAGAATCTATTTTTATTACAATAAAGTACCCCGATACCGGTAGGTGCAAATAGTTTGTGTCCCGAAAATGCCAAGAAATCTACACCAAGCGTTTGAACGTCTATGGACATATGCCCGATTGCTTGAGCGGCATCAAGTAACACACGCGCACCCACTTCATGCGCTTTGTCACGAATAGCACGTATATAATTTGCCGGATAATTTCCAAAAATATGGGAACTTAATGCAAACGTCACCAGTTTAGTTCTTGAAGTAATCTGTTGTAAAAATGAGTCAATATCTAACTTAAATTCGTTAGTAAGTGGCACATAACGAATTACTGCGCCCAGTTTGGCGCTTAATTGCTGCCATGGTAACAAATTACTATGATGCTCAGACTCTGGAAGTACTATCTCATCGCCAGCTTTTAGATGTAAGGCTGCCCACGCATGAGCGACCATGCTGATGCTATCTGTTGCACCCGAAGTGAATATGATTTCTTGCGGTTCAGCATTAATAAACTCTGCAACGGCCCTACGGGCATCTTCAAATTGCCGGGTTGCAGATTCTGCAAGTGTATAGATGCCACGATGCACCGACGCGTTACTTGTTTGATAAAAGCTAGTAACCGCTGTTATGACTGCATCTGGCTTTTGTGATGTCGCAGCCGAGTCTAAATAAACGATACTCGAGTTGCGTAATAAAGGAAAATTTTGTTTTATACGTATACTATCCATAGCTTATGATTTTATCCTACCGAACTCTTTTCAGCAAGTGATTAAGAAAAAATCATGACATACCTGAATTTTTTAAAAAAGAGATTTGATGAGAATATCTGAAATATTGAGTAAGAAAAACTCTTGAGCGGCTTTGTCTTCAAGCGCTGACAGAAAGAAACTTTTTACTAAAATTTCCTGTGAATCATCTTGAGTTATTCCGCGAGATGCCAGATATTCTATTAAATTTGCATTAATGCCGGCAACGGCACTGCCATGCTTGCACTGGACATCATTTGTTAACACTTCAAGTGCGGGCATTGCTTGAGCATGAGCTTTTTCACTCAGTAAAAGCGTATGACTTTTTTGCTCTGCACGTGTGTGACGTGACTCTGGACTAACGTATATTTTGCCTGAGTAGTTAAAATTCGCCTGATCATATAAGGCTCCTTTGACTACAATACTGCTACTGGTATGCGGGGCATCATGCTGCTGAAGGGTAGTCAATTTCAAAATATCATTGTTTTTTTGCAGATGTATAACATGAATATCAGCATGAGTACCTGGCTGGATGCAACGTATGCGAATTTCAAGTTCAACATGGGGAGTATTATATAAAAAAATATATACCTGCATATCGTGCGTTACAACAAATTCATGCACACCAGAAATGGTATGAAAAATCATCCGATGGAACCTTCCATGGTTGCAGAAATTAACCGATTAATTTCTACGGCATATTCCATAGGCAACTGTTCAACAAAAGCGCTCACAAAACCCGTCATAACAAGACCTAACGCTTGTTGCCGTGTTAAACCGCGACTACATAAATATTCAAGTTGCGCATCTGAAACCTTGCTTACCGATGCTTCATGACCAACATCAGCATCATGCGCAGCAACGATTACGGTTGGGTAGGTGTCTGAACGTGAATAATCATCAAGCAATAAGGCATCACATTGTACACGTGATTTGACATTATGTGCAGATTTTACAACTTTTACTAAACCGCGGTATGACGCGCGGCCACCCTGTTGGGAAATAGATTTGGAAACAATGGTTGAATGTGTGTGAGGGGCCATATGCACCATTTTAGCGCCAGCATCTTGATGCTGATTTACTGAAGCAACCGCTAATGATAGAACCTGTCCTTGCGCGCCCGGTTCTTTAAGAACAACACAGGGGTATTTCATGGTAACTGCACTTCCGAAATTACCGTCTACCCACGAAACCCGTGCATTACGATAGGCAATAGCACGCTTGGTGACTAAATTATAAACATTTGGTGCCCAGTTTTGGATAGTAGTATATTGAACATGTGCATCGGGCAATGCAACAATTTCAACAACTGCGCTGTGTAATGATGCCCTTGAATAGATAGGGGCACTGCAACCTTCAACATAATGAACAGAAGAACCAACATCAGCTATAATAAGTGTCCGTTCAAACTGACCCATCTGTTGTTGATTAATTCTAAAATATGCCTGTAACGGCATAGTTACCTGCACATGTGGTGGAACATAGACAAAACTACCACCAGACCAGAATGCGGAATTAAGTGCTGCAAAAATATTGTCATGAGCGGGAATAACGGTAGCAAAATATTTTTTAACTAATTCTGAATGCTCTTTAACGGCAGTTTCCATCGAACAAAAAATAACACCTTTATCAGACCATTCCTGCTTTAAACTTTTATAAATAACTTCAGACTCAAACTGTGCGCCAACACCGGCAAGAAACTTCTGCTCTGCTTGTGGAATTCCCAATGTCTCAAACGTACTTTTTATATCTTGTGGTACGTCGTGCCATGAACGCTTTTCAGTAACAAGGGGTTTTACATACATAGTAATATCAGACAAGTCCAAACCACTCAGGTCTGCAGCCCAGCCTGGAACTTTTTTTTCGTGAACATATTTTAATGCAGCATAACGAAAATCGACCATCCATAACGGCTCTTGCTTTTCGTGTGAAATATTTTTTACTGCTTGCAAAGTAAGAGAAGCTACATTAAGGGTCATACAAGCCTGCCTGCAGACATGGTATATATACGATCCGCCTGAAGCAGTTTTGCCAATTGAGTGTTATGCGTAATAATAATGACAAGAGCATTTTCGTGCATAATCCGATAGGTATTTATAACCCTTATAAGAGCGCTTACCCCCAGGGCATCAAGACCTGAATCCGGTTCATCAAGAATAACAATGCGTGGTTCTAGAACAAGCATCTGCACAAGTTCTAGACGCTTTTTTTGCCCACCTGAAAAGCCCTCATGCACATTGCGCTTGCTATATTCTACGGGTAACCCAACTAATTCAAAGGCTTTTTCTATCTTTTGATCGAGCAGATCCAATGAAAGATCCGCTCCTTTACAAGAACGGTAGGCATGCTGCAAAAAAGTTTTAATCTGCAGCCCAGGAACCTCCAGAGGGTGTTGAAAACCAAGAAAAATTCCTGCGTGAGCACGCTTTTCAATAACCCAATTGGCAATATCATTGCCATCTAAAAGCATCTGCCCGGAAACACTATATCCAGAAAGGCCCATTAATGCAGATGCAAAGGTACTTTTACCAGATCCATTATCTCCAGTAATTATCACTAGCTGCCCAGACTGCAAGACAAGAGATATATCGTGCACAATGGGCATTGACTGTGCTGAAACAGAGAAATTTTTAAGAAAAAGCATGAAGTAACTACTAAATTATATGTTTATTTGTTTATATATAGTTATCAGCGTAACAAAAGAAGCATATTATGGCTAATCAGCGCAATTACTACACAAAGAATCTTTCCAGAATTTGCTTACCCCCAGCATGGGCAATCGAAAAAAAGTTATTTTTGACAGAGTATAAATTCTATTATACAATTTATAACAACTATGATAACAAGGTTTTTTATGAAGCGCTTACTTAAAACCACCCTTTTTTTTCTTTCTATTTTTTTATGTAAAATACCTGCTCATCAGCAGATCACGTCGATTTCTGCATCGAATGCATCTTTAGATAAAGCAGAAGACCTGGTGACTGCTCGTGTCTTTATACACGGTACCGTTCTTATAGGCTGTTTTTTTGTTGATATCCCTGGAAGCTGGCGCGATCAATATTCAGAAAATTCCCTTATAGAGCGTGCGATGGCCTCTGCCAGAAAGCACCCTTTTTTACACCATTCTGAAATAGTACTTGACCTTGGGCTTACTGATATTACGCAAGAGATTATGGTACCTTTGTCACACCCATTAACTGATGAAAAAGCTGCGATTTCAATTATAAGAACATTTGAAAGAACCGACCGCTGCGTGAGCGCTAGAAGAGGGGCGTATCATTATTACACTTTTGGTTGGTCAGGCGCATTAAGTGAACGTAAACGAAATAAAGAGTCCGGATATTTATACGAAAAGCTTCTAGAAATAAAAAGTACTTTAACACAGCAGTATCCGAATGCGCGAATTAAATTTGAACTGTATGCACATAGTCATGGAGGCCAGCTTATTGCCCATCTTCCAATAATACGTAAAAATAGGGGAAATAGTGACTTATATATTGATCTTGCAGTTCTGTGCGCAACACCTTTGTATAAAGAAAAAATGCAGCCTATGGTAAGTTCATCCATGTTCGGCACGATCATAAATTTCTATTCTTGCGGTGACAAAGTTCAAAATCTTGATATCATATCTACCCCGCAACACTATTGCGTAAGAACCCTTAAAGAATTGGAAATTCCTTTGCCGACTCATAATAAAAATGGTCCGCGGGTTCTAGATGTTTGTTTATCAGTACATAATAACCCGTACGTTTTTAGCCATGAAAGTTTTTTTTGTTGTACTACTTACAGGCTACCAAGCCACTACCGCAAACGTCGCCATATTCGCAAAACGCTTAATCTTTTTGGTCCCCTTCCTGTTTTGGTGCTTTACCCTGCCTGCATTAAAAGCATTGAATCACTTAATCTTGTTTCGGGGTTTCATAGTGTTATTATGAATCTTGAACACAAACGCAATACCTGTATTGCATTGTCAGTTAAACACCAGACTCAATTTAAAGAATCTGCAGCATTTGATGATACACGCTATTACAAAATTCAACCATTAAGTTTTGATTTTCTTAAAGAATATGGCTACCGTGCACGTACCAGCAGAAGTAATCAACTTAAATACACGTTTTATCACATTATGCATAGTTAACATAGGTGAACCTCTTGAACAAAAAATTTAAAAATTTAGTCTTACTTGCAGTTAGTTTTTTGACTCTTTTTCTACTGTATCATGTGATATATTACCCATTAAAAGCTCATTCGGAACCGTTTCATCTTAATGGACAACTCTCTAAAAGTGCTCAGAACATATTTGCACAAGTGCACCAGCAGATAACCACCCTACAAGACGCAAATTCTTTTGCTCAAAAAAAGCTTCTTCGTTCTGGTGAAAGATGGCACGAGCAGAATAATACCGGCATTTCTGAAGTTCTACAAGAAAATAGCGCTGCAATTATACAACATTTGCAAAATCTCGGAATGATCGACCAGATAAAACCACAAAAAAAACAGTATCTATATGCAGGCGTAATGGGAGCACTCAAAACAACCGTTGCAAAACGTATGGCTTATCTTCAGGAACTTATTGATTGTGGTCTTAGCTTTGATTACATCGTGCTTCTTGGTGGAGCACGTCCTTTGCTGCAAAAAGAAAAGACCGGGCTTCCAGAACATATAACTACCGAAGCTGAAATGATGGTTTATTTGTTTAACAACTCAAGTCTCAAAAATAACAAAATGATAATTGTTGATGCGCCCCTGGTAAAAAAGCCTGACGGTACAATTACGCGACCAACAACCGATCAGACGCTTGTCAATTTTACAAAAATCGCACCACAAGAAGGTTCATTTTTAGTGGTATCAAATAATCCGTATATTCTACGTCAGACCAAAGTAGCTGAACGGATTCTAGACAAAAAAAGATTCCCCGTTGAAGGTGTTGGCGCACCAGCTGATATGCAAAATATAGATATTGTTATGCTAATGGATGAGTTTGCGCGCACACTTTACGAAGAGTTCAAAGAATTCTCTTGCCAATAATAGATTAATTATCTAGCCTAAAACGCGTGCAAGTTCATTGATTGAAGTAAGGCCCTGTGCGACTTTAAGTAAGCCGTCGTGCATTAATGTTCGCATGCCAGCCTTAACGGCAGCGTCATGTAATTGTGTGTAAGAAGGCCGACGCGTAATAAGCTCTTTCAATTCATGCGTTAGCACAAGAAGTTCAAATATGCCAATACGTCCACGAAAGCCCGTGTTGTTACATTGTGCACAGCCCTGCGCAACGTACATGAAAGTCAGTGCTATATCGTAACGCTTTGCAATCGCCTGATATTCTTGTGGCGTATTAGTCTGGTAACGGCAATTGGTGCATAATGTACGCACAAGACGCTGAGCAAGAACACCGGTAACGGTAGCATTAATTAAAAATGAGCGAACACCCATATCGATTAAACGGATAATAGCAGAAGGCGAATCTGTGGTATGCAGTGTGCTCAGCACTAAGTGACCGGTAAGTGCTGCCTGAACGGCAATTTCAGCCGTTTCATAATCACGGATTTCACCAACTAGAATAATATCCGGGTCCTGGCGCAAAACTGAACGCAATGCCGTTGCAAAAGTAAAACCTATCTCTGGACGAATCTGCGCTTGTGTTATACCTTCAAAAGAATATTCTATGGGCTCTTCAAGAGTGATGATATGACGCTCATGATTATTAATAACACTGAGAGCACTGTATAAGGTTGTTGTTTTTCCTGCGCCTGTCGGGCCCGTTACCAGCACAAGTCCGTGAGATTGATTTATTAATTTTAAAAATTGCTGATTCATATCAGCGAAAAAACCTAATTTTTCACTATTAAAATTATCATAACAACGATCAAGAATACGAACAACAACATGTTCGCCATATAAACTGGGAAAAGTAGCCACACGCAGGTCAACTGCTGCATGTGGCGCTAAAAAAGTGAATTTGCCGTCCTGAGCAAGTCGTCGCTCACTGACATCAAGATTGGCAAGGACTTTGAGCCTTGCAATTACATGATAGGCATCTGCATGAGTTATTTGCTGTACATGAGATAGGATACCATCTATACGAAAACGTACGTTAATTCCTTGGTGTGTTGACTCAACGTGAATGTCTGAGGCCTTTTGAACAAGTGCTGCATGTAATATATCGTCTATAAATGTTACTGCAGAAAATTCTGTATTTAGAAGATCAGCCAACTTTCCATCCTACAAGAAGTCCGACTAATGCTGAAACAAGAGCAACAGGATGATTTTGACACCACGCAACTTTGGCATTAATAAGATCTTGAAAAGTATTAAGATCAGAAATTCCTAAAACTGCCTGTAATTTTTCCAGCGGCATATCATAAACATGCGTATAATGAAGAGCCACAACAACAGCTAGTGCAACGGCAAGAACGATTAATGCCATTCTACCAAAATTTTTTAGTAAAAATCCGGCTACAAAACCTCCTAAGCCAAATACTACCAATTCTATAGCCCATGGTTCTTGATTACTTAAACGCTCTTTAATCGCATCAAGCCATCCTTGTGTTGAAGATGTCTGCGCTATTGGTACTGCGTCTGGGGCAACTGCGCCTACCGCCATATCTGAGTTATTCATATCCATAATTCTGCTCCTTAAAGATACTACAAAATTGTTTTTTACATCGCCTTTTACATTTTTTTACTGCTTTACTAATAAAAAGACGTCGCACAGATGCACGACGTCTTTTTATTATAAGTTTATGCTATAAGCACCATCTTACGCAGCAACTAACTCTTTTAGTGCTTTGCCGGGCTTAAACTTAGCAACTTTTTTTGCAGCAATAGTCATTTTCTTGCCTGTTGCTGGATTTACGCCCATTCTGCTTTTACGTTTCATAACAGAGAATGTACCAAAACCGGTAAGAACTACTGATTTGCCGCCTTTTAGGCTTTGGCCAACAGATTTGATTAATGCCTCAAGTGCTTTTTTACAATCACTTTTTTGCATTTTTGTCATTTTTGACATATTTTCTATAAGTTTTGCTTTGTTCATAACTTCTTCCTTAATTTTTTTTAATCTACACACGTAATTTTTTGCGTAAAGAACTAACACTATTCTGTATAGTTAAAAAATCAGTAAAAATTGTCAAGCTTTTTAAATGACATATGCAGATATAGCTATAAAACAAGTAAAAATTAAGATTTTAAACTCTTGGAAATGGTATTATTTTTTTGAATTCTTAAGCTCATCAATTCACTTTTTTCTAAAAATATTGACAATTATATATTTATATAAGTACTATAAAAATATATAATATATAATAGGTTATAATTTAATTAGGGAGATCTCATGATACGTATGTTACTTCAACTGAGTGTTTTTGGCATTTTAGTAGCAAGTAGTGGTTTATTACAAGCTAAAACATGCACCGATTTTGATAGAAATAATAATATCATTGGCAGTCATACTGCATGGGTACATTGTCAAGCCAGTGATGGAAAACAAGGAACTGTAAATTCATGTAATTGCGATGCGCCGCAATCGATTGAATGCAGGACTGCTTGCAAAAAACTTTTTTAATTATTGAGCAAGCCTTATGACATTTATTTTTGACTTCAAAAACTAACAACTAATTATTACTTATCTGGTGCCGGGGGCCGGACTCGAACCGGCACGAGGAAACCCTCGAAGGATTTTAAGTCCTTTGCGTCTACCATTTCGCCACCCCGGCGCGTATATATCAAAACTATTTAAAAGATATTTATATAGTTTACCCAGCTTTGAAGATAAATCAATTAACTTAGAGTTTTTGAAAAAAGAACCTAGATCTAAACGTAGACTGGAGGCGGCACCCGGATTCGAACCGGGGATCAAGGATTTGCAGTCCCATGCCTTACCACTTGGCTATGCCGCCCTAATGCTATCTCAATTATATCAAATTTCTAACTATAGTACACGTTTAAAAAATTATAGCAATCCCGCTTGAGTCATCATATCCTTCAATTGAGATGCTGTTATAACATCAATATTCTGTTGAACATGATCAGGCGCTTGCACAGCCTGCTTTAAATATCCTGAAATTTCTTCAGTTTGAGGCCCTTCCATAGGATATCCGAGTTGAAACCATTCGGCAGCGCCGCCCTCATAGGCGTACACCTGCTTAAACCCTGCCTGTTTAAAAACTTTTGCAGCATGCCCGCTTGCAGAGCATTGATAATTTGAACAATAGAAAACGACCGGGGTATTTTTGTCCCACTTGTCCGCATACATCTGTAAATCATCAAGGTCTATATGAAGTGAGCCTTTAATATGAGCATCATTGTATATATCTTTTGAAAGGACATTCACCACATACAGCATGCTAGAATTTTCAGAATTAGATGTCGTTTCCTGCCTGTTCCAAAAACATCCGGATAACACCAATAAACATGCAGCACTTACCAATAATTTTTTCATACTAGATCCCTCTTACTTTTATTTGATCCATTGCAGACAACGATTCCAACGAATTTTACTCCAGAATGTAATCGGATTTTTCAAAAATGAGATAATCATCCAAGAATTTTCCGGGTCATCAAAGGAGAATAGTCTAAATATTACTCTGCCGTGAATTAACTTTCCGTCAACAATTCCGATTTCACGACAGTCTGAGCTGCCAAGACGATTATCGCCCATACACCAGTATTCATTATCTTTAAGATGAATATCATATACATCTATGCCGCGTTCTTGTGGCGTACCAGGCTCAATCAGAACAAGCTTGCCATCTTTGTGCAGCAACTTAGCCCAAGAAGTCTTATAAAATGGCTGCTCTTCGGGAGACTTGCTGACATCATAGCTAATAGGCTGAATATTGTAATAATCTTCTTTGTTATAGGGGTTAAATGTTGCCCAAGTACCAACCTTGAGCTGCCGCGCTAAAGGATACGTATTTACATACGGTTCGATAAGTCTTTCTCCATTAATATATACAACAGTTTTGCCATCTTCTATGCGGCCTTGCACATGATCACCGGGGATGCCGATCACACGCTTAGTCCAGTTTTGTGGCCCCCAAAAGATGCCAAGCACATATCGTTCGATGACATTCATTAAGACATTTTCTGAGTAATCATAGGTCGGCTGGTTAAAGGCAATTACTTCACCACGCTTAATAGGGGTAAACCAAATGGATAGTTTATCCGATACCAGCGATTCACCAACAAGCAATGTTGTTTCCATCGAACCTGATGGCACTTGATAAAGGCCAAATATAAATGTGCGAATCAAAAAAATAATTATTAATGCATTAATAATACTTACCGTTTCATCAATAAAACGCTTGTAAGACTTTGGGAAATAAGAAGAAATAGCTCTCATACGTTAACAACCTTCACGATAAAAAATAAAAAGGGTTTACTCGTTTTCCATATACCATAATCTCAAAATGCAGATGCGATCCATTTTTGCCGCGTACATTTCCTGTAGCTCCTACTTTACCAAGTATATCACCTTGCGCAAGTTCTTCACCAGGAGTAACTAAAATTTTTGAAAGATGCGCATACCGCGTTGCAAATTTTTTATTATGAGCAATCACCACGCAATTACCATATCCACCAGAGTAACAAGCTTGAATAACAACACCTGCAGCTGCAGTCGAAACGGGCGTTCCTGTCGGCGCTGCAAGGTCGATACCACGATGGTATTCCCATTTGCCACTGGGGTGTTTACGAGGGCCGAATCCGTAACTTAACCAAAAAAGCTTTTTCTCTATCGGCCACGCAAACGACATTTCATGAGCAATATCCTGAGCTTCGCCCCCAAATTCACGGGAAAGTGTTAATTGTCGTAATGATTTTTTACTTCGTTTTCTTCTATTTTTTTTATCCGTTGCCTTCTTTTGTCTACCCAAAGATTTATCTGGCAAACCCTGCTTATAAACACCTGTGCCAGTACCTTCAAGATGATACTCTTTGCTTAATGTACGAGCAGCCTTTTGTAAATAGATTGGATCACGATTTACTAAAAGAAAGTTATCTTGAATTGTATCGGTATTCATTTTTTTTTTTTCAGAAGTATCACTATCTTCTTTATCTAAATCTTGATTTTCTTCTTGCAGTATCATGCGCTTAAATAACAGTAGATAGTTGTCATACTCCTGCTTCAGTTGCGTAAGCTCATCAAGCTGCCGAACAAAAAAACGATACTCAATAATTAAAAGCCCCGTGATAACAAGCATCACACTTGCAAGTATGACTAGGCCGAAAAATAGATATCCATAACGGGCAGAACTCACACGCATCCTTATAATAATTTAATGGGATTATACTTTAGCGAGCAACATTATTTTTTTAATATGGGCTATTCTACTACTTTGCAGTGTATTTATCAAACCAACGATGAACGCGATCGCAAAAATCCTGATCTGACTCATCCTGGGCTATATTCATGGGTTCTCCTATGTACACGGTAACAGGATAACCAGTATGTATGAGAAAAGATTGCGGCGGATAGGCGTTGCCAGAATTGTGTAAATAAACAGGAATCACTGGAACTGCGGCTTTGCGTGCAAGAAGTGCAAAGCCGCATTCAAATTGATGAATTTTGTCATCATTAAATCGACCACCTTCAGGAAAAATAATGGCATTACAGCGCATATCTCGCATTAAGCCAATGCCGCGTAATAATGTACGTGCATCATGGCCAGGATTATTCTGCGTAATACCTAATCCTAACCTAGTCGTGAAAATTGAAAATAGTGGTGTTTTAGAAAATCGATCCCAATAAAACCAAAAATGCGGATGTATTCCCTGTACATACCCAAGAAGAGCTATGTCAGCAGCCGATTGATGATTTGCCACATATAACGCTGGATACGGATAGGAATCTCTCTTTTTAGTGATCTTAACGGGAATAAAAGAGGCGTAAATAAACCCGCGAAACAATAACGCAAGTAACCAATAGATTAACAGATTTTTTTGAATGTATGCGCGCGGTGTTAATAAAAGTATCACCAGTAGCGGTATACCGAGTATTATCATCAAAAGTAAAAATAGAATAAAAGAAAAACATGAGCGCGCGTAGAGAATTTGCTTATTCTGCATAATAAAGCTCATAATTTTCATGTAATGCAATAACATATATAAGTGTAATATATGCTGATAAAAATGGATAGCATACCAAAGCTTTAACCATTATCCCTACAAGGCCGCCATCAAAATAATTTATGAGGACAGTAACAAGTGCCACACCTATAAGTGCGGGTGCATTATATATTACAAAATATCCCGTGCGTATCAGAGTATAAGCAACTTTATCCGGTATCGAGTCAGATATATCATATAAAAAAGAAAAGCTGCATAATGCCATGATAAGAATTAAAGCAGTAAAAAATTTTGGCATTATGCTTACAAAAAAAATATATGTAGAAATTATGGCACATGTGCTTGTTATAGTTTCTAAGCAAAAATATTCGTGAAGATACGCCATTTTTTTAAGCCCGGCTGTTGGCCGCATAAGATACATCATATACGAAAGAACAAGGAGCGTAAGAAATATACCCCATAAACTTTGTGTAACATAATGCATGCTTACTATATAAGCAGCCAAAATAAAAAATGCATAGGTTGTTACGAGTGTATGATAAAATCGCTGCATATGTATGATGAGTAATCCTAACCAGTCAGTTACTGGTACGCGAGTAAGTAGGCACCAGGATTGCTGCCAAAGTAAAAGTATTTTTTTAAACGCTATTTTCATACACTTTTTCCAGCGGCTTTGAGTGGTTCAGGCCTTTTATGGCCCTAGATGAACTTATTCAAAAGTTTATAAGAATGCCGCTTAAGCAAGCAAGAGTTTAGCCACCAACGCCTATCAGACCCGTTTGGTTTGAAAGATTTTGAGCTCCTGCTTTTGGGCCAAAAAGAGCACCTTCACCCTGCTGTTGAACCGTTGCTGCAGTTTGACTACTAATGGCAGAATTACGTCCTGGACCATAATTTTCACCCATGTCCCGCTCGCCGCATAATTTTAAATCATTGAATTGTGCACTCGATATCGAGCCTACAGCCTTTTGGTAACACTCTGTTATATCAACCACTTTTGAACAATCTATCTGCATACTGCAATCAAGCGCGTCAATGCCCGTAAAGCACGCCGCTCGTTTTGCCGGGTCTCCATCATTAGGTGAACAGTTAATCGGCAAATTGCCCCGTATTCCACTCATTTTTGGCTGGCAGCCATAGCAGGCCATTTTAGCATCTTTACCGAATTTCAATGCTCTTTGATTTTCAAACGGGCCAAGTCCGAGATACCAGACATTTTCAGGATGATCGATATTAACAATCTTTACCGGAAGCCCAGAAGGCCATCCTCTATCAGAACCTGCTGTATCGCGGGGTATCTGGTAGGCAACAAAATAGCCGCACTTGGTAGTCGTTGGATGAAATCTATATATTTCAAAACCATTTTTATCTTTTTCACTTGTCCAACAGGTACCTTTTCCCCTGTTTTGAACTAAGTTTTCTTGAGCTTTTAAAAAAGTAGACGCAAGAAAAATTGACAAAGTAACGCCTGTTATCCATAATTTCTTCATAGTGCAACCTTCAACTTTACATTTAGTACTTTATTACTTACTATCTTACCCTATTGTTACGATAGCGATCAACAGGTATTTGACTTTTTGTAATTTATTTTTTTATTATTAAGGTTAACGGACTAAAAAATAATGGGTATAGCTGTATAAAAATTAAAGAAAAAATAAGATTATGAAAAAATTACTTATAGTAGAGTCACCGGCAAAGATTAAAACAATTTCGAAGTTTCTGGGTAAAGATTTTGTTATTTTAAGCACCCTTGGCCATGTGAAAGATCTTCCACAAAAAGAACTGGGTATTGATATTAAGCCTTCTGCAAAAGGGGACGGTTCTCTGGATCTCACTTACACCGTACTTGATAAAAAAGAAAAGGTCATCGCTGATATCTGTAAAGCCGCACGCACGGCGGATGAGATATATCTGGCCCCGGATCCAGACAGAGAGGGTGAGATTATTGCCTGGCATATTGCAGGAGAGATTGAAAAAGTCATTAAAGACCCGAGCATTATCCACCGTATAACCTTTAATGAGATTACTAAGACGGCCATAGAACATGCAATTAAGCACCCCGGCGTCATAGATGAAAACAAAGTTGAGGCACAACAGGCTCGCCGCATTTTAGACCGGCTTGTTGGGTATGAAGTCTCACCTATTTTATGGCGAAAAATAAGCAAAGGACTTTCTGCAGGCCGAGTACAATCTGTAGCGCTTAAACTTATCTGCGATAGGGAAGATGCCATACGAGTATTTAAACCAGAAGAATATTGGTCTATCCAAGGCACTTTTGATTTTGAAAAGCAAAAATTCACTGCACAACTTAGTCAGATTAATAAAAAAAAGGCTGATATTAAAGATGAGGCTACTGCTCTTTCGATAATTGATAAAGCAAATAAAGGCTCTTATCTTGTCGATTCTATTAAAGATTCTGCCCGTTCTCGTTCAGCAGCTGCACCCTTTATAACCAGTACGCTGCAGCAAGCCGCCTATAATAGCCTTGGCTTTTCAGTGCAAAAAACTATGCAGGTTGCCCAAAAGTTATATGAAGGTGTCCCTTTACAAGACAGCTCTTCACCTGTTGCATTAATTACTTATATGCGTACAGATTCACCCCGTATTGCAGAAAGCGCTTTAAAAGAGGTTCGTTCATTTATTAAGGACATGTATGGCTCAGACTATGTGCCCGGTAAATCATTAGTATACGCAAAAGGTGGTGGACAGGATGCGCATGAAGCGATTCGTCCCATTTCTGTAGCAATGGCACCAGATTATGTCAAAAAATATGTTTCGGCAGATGAAGCAAAATTATATGAGCTTATTTGGAAGCGTTTTGTTGCCTGCCAAATGAAGCCGGCAGAATATGCACAGCGGGCAGTAACTATTGCCGGCGACAATGGTTTAGTATTTAAAGTAACCGGTTCAACATTACTTTTTGATGGCTTCTTACGCGTTTATAACGAAGCAGAAGAGTCTGCCGAAGGTGCAGAAGATTCAGAAAAAGTCTCTATACCAAAAGGACTTACCGAAAAATCTCATGTTGATCTTGATAACGTTACGCCTAAGCAGCATTTTACACAACCACCTGCACGGTTTACTGAAGCATCGTTGGTCAAAGAACTAGAAAAAGAGGGTATTGGTCGGCCAAGCACTTATGCCACTATTATGAAAACCATTCAAGCTCGTTCGTATACTTCGCTTGATAAAAAAAAGAAATTTATACCAACAGAACTTGGTATGGCAGTTACTAAAATTTTAACGGAAAATCTTCCGAAAATCATGAGTACACAATTTACTGCCGTCATGGAAGAAGATCTTGATAAAATAGCGCATGGAACTATGAAGCGTAATACGCTTGTTTTTGAATTTTATACGCCATTTTCTGAGGATCTAGAAAAATTTCGCGGGGAAAAGGGAAAACAAACAGAAGTTACTGATATTACCTGCCCAGAATGTAAAAAACATAAACTTACTATTCGCTTTGGTAAGACCGGTTCATTTCTTGGTTGCCTAGGCTACCCGGAATGTAAATTCACAAGCAACTTTGAACGTGATGAATCAGGAACCATCAAACTCGTTTCTGCACAAGCGCCAAAGTTACTTGAAGAAAATTGCCCACAATGTGGTAAACCGTTGCGTGCCATGGTTGGTAGGTTTGGGCCCTTTATCGCCTGCTCAGGATACCCTGAATGCAAGTATATTCACACGGTTAAAGCTAATTTTGCTTGTCCGTTAGAGGGCGGCGATGTTATTGAACGCTCTTGGAAAGGCAAAAAATTCTGGGGCTGCAAAAACTACCCAAAATGTAAATTCAGTATTTCAGGAGAGATCGAGCAGGTTGCCTGCCCGCAGTGCAAAAAACAACCCTACTTACTCAAGCGATTTAATAAAGATGAAACCGTTACACTTTCCTGCCCGGATAAAGAGTGCGGATACAGTAAAACTGAATAAAAACTATTGAACTTTTAATTTAAAACAATATATAATTATAATTAAATAATGTAACTTATATAAAATAAGGTTAAACATGAACAAAATAATTAAAAATCATATATATATATATATATATATTGATACTCTTTATAAATTTTCAGCTAAAAAGTTATTCCATTAAATTTACTAACAATTATAACAAGGGGAATCCTTCAAACTGGACTTGCCCTGCTCCGATTTTGAGTACCCCAGAAGACATAGCAAAATATACATTTCCGAACGAAACTGTTGTTGATATGAATGCTTCAAATTCTATTATTGTAACGCCAAGCGAGCCTAAAAAAACGATATCTACCTTTGGTTTATGTGGATGCTTAGCTCTAGTAATCTATGCTCGCAAAGAAAATCAACAATTCGCTTATCTTTCGCATGATGACCCATTAGGTGGTATTGAAAATAGAACTAGAGTTCGAGCGCTTCAAGCGGTCAACAAAATAGTTGAAATAATGCATCGACCAGAAACAATTGATATTTTCTTAGCAACGCCAGGTGAATATGGGCAAGGATATCAGCTTTTTCCTAAACATGAGTATGAAAATCTTAATGATAAGTTACTCTCTATTTTTTCAAAAGAATTTCCGCAGGCAAAAGTATCAGCAAAATTTATCCCCTATTCAATGGATCAAAGCGTACATGATATAAAGTTCTATGAGGGTGGGCGTGATATTATCGTTGAATTAGATCCAGATTACAAAAAATCGGTCTTGTTTCCAAAGAGCTCATTTACAAAAATAATGCTAAATCAAACTGTTGATGCTCAAGAAGTGGGGAAAGCGCAATCATGAGAATTAACATCGCGTGCTTTTGAACAGTTTTTAAATGTCCATATTTAAATATAATAACCCCGCTCTATTTGATTAAAAAGCTCTATCACAAAAAGGACCCGGAGATTTCCGGGCCCTTTTTTATTCAAAAAAATTGTAAATTAAATTAACGCAAGTTGTCTATAATTTCTTCTGCCTCTTCAAGATCTTGTTCACTTTGGCCAATAGCCTCTTTAATATCATCAAGAGTTTCTTCTATTTCTTCAACCATGTCTTGAATTTGAGAAATAGCAGTTTTTGAATTATCCAAAAGCTCTCTAAGCTCATCAAGGTGTTCATCTAAATCTTGATACGATTCTTGACAAGAACCCTCTTCACATTGTTCGTACGCTTGCTCTTCTTGCTTATTGCAATGGCAATTATGACACGAAGAACCCTTTTGCGATTCTAATCCCTTTAATTTACTTAAAAACGTCTCTTTTGCGCTTTTCTTGTTATTACAATTCCAACACATAGATCCCCCCTTTTTCTCTATTACTGAGCTTATTTACACTTATTATTAAGCTTAACAAAAAAGTTAATTAAAAAGCAATAGTTTTTAATTAAAAAAACTGCATAATTAAAGTATTATTTAATTAAAAGCTCACTATTTAAATTACTTATTCAAGGGGATAATCTGCCAATTTAACAAAATAATACTTTTTTTAATTGCATTTTTAATCGCTTGGGGCACTCCTGCACCAGAAGGTTTTTCTGGTCGATTAAGATGCACAATATAGTTTAACTGAGGCATAAATTCAATGCTTTTGGCAAGGACATATGCCGCCTTTTAAAATATGTTCAGAAATAAGCGCTTTTAAAAGAGCAATAGTTTCATCATCGATTTTTCCATCAATATTTTCTGGTCTAAAATGCATTTGAAAAGCGCGTACAATATCTTCAGTGCTTACTTGCAGATCTGGTGTGCGATATCCCCACATGTGCGCGTGTTTAATAAACCAGCTATTTTTGCATGCTTCATCAAGACAATTATCTATGCAAGGCATAGGTTGAATCTTACTGACATCAGGCCAAACACCGATACCATGTTCAGCAAATTTTTTCCAAGGGAATAATGGTCCTGGGTCATGCTTTCTGCGTGGAGCAATATCACTATGCCCAAGAATATTATGGGGTTTTATCTGTTTGTTTCGAGCAAGTATATCTTTGCATAATATGATACTAGCTTCAATTTGACGCTGATCAAAGGGATACCATTCCTTATCTGATCCTTTGACAACAATACCCTCTGGCTGAGATGCATCAACTTTAAAACCCAAGTTTACATGCTCTATTCCTAAAGAATGTAAATTGAGCTTTTTTTGTAAGGGATCTGAGCCCTCTAAATTTTGCCAAGAGGCCACACCGGCATGCCGCGCAGCAAGATTTTCTGAAACATGCTGATGTATAGAACCATTTGAATCAATAGTGTAATGGGCACTTACGGGGGCAGGCACATCTGCCATTGAAAATATCTCTTTAACTCGCTCTAAAGATTCTGCAGTATAATGCAAAACAAGTAACGTTGGGCTTATCTGCTGGTGAGAATCTTCATCATAGCGCAATAAAAAATTTGGCGAAGGATTCTGCTTAATTGAAATACCCAGGAGTGTCACACTAAAAAAAATATTAATATTCATTATTTTTTTAATAAGAGTCATTTCACCTTCCTTTTATATTTTCTTACATTTACAGCCTAACATTTCATAACAAATCATATCAATACTATTTCAAATATGATATTTTATAAGAATGCAGGAGGCGTATTATGAAAAAAATAACAAATATTATTTTTATATTCTTCAGCTCTTATTGTAGAGATTTTGAATCATCACTATCATTAATTACATCAGATATTTTTAAAGAAATGATATATTCATGGAAAGATAACAATCCAATTCAACCTAAAGATTTACGACTAGTCACTGTAAGCTATCATGGCTTTGACGGCAAAACCTATCAAGGCCATTTAATTGTACATGCTTTGGTAGCTCAAGAAGTGATAGAAATCTTTAAAGAAATTTTTGATGCTGGTTATCCAATAGAAAAATTAAAACTTGTTGATGAATACTTTGGAAATGACGAACTTTCTGCGCAAGATAATAATTCGTATGCTTTTTGCAGCCGATCTATTACAGGCACATCTAATAAATTTTCAAAACATAGCTATGGCTTGGCAATAGACATCAATCCCCTTTATAACCCTTATCACAAAGATGCTCTTATTATTCCATCAAATGGCAAAAAATATCTTGACCGCACTATTAAAACTCCAGCGACTCTTTACAAAGAACACCCCTGCTGCCAAGCTTTCATTAAACGAGGCTGGACTTGGGGTGGCAATTGGGGAAAAACAAAAGGTTATTATGATTATCACCATTTTGAAAAAGACCCAGGGCTTGTTGATAAATCTTAAACCGCACGAGTAAATTAGCTTAATGTATTAATGCCGAGCGTAAAAATTATTTCTGTCAGAATAATTGATAACCAGATCGATTCAAGCTTTTAAATTAAGATAATTTCGTCCCATTAGGAACACTACTTTCAGGAGCAATAAGCACAAGCTGCTCTTGCGCGTCTTTTGCAAAAAGCATCATGCCCTGAGATTCAAGGCCCATCATTTTACGTGGCGCCAAGTTGTATACAAAAATACCTTGTTTATGTAAAATCTGCTCAGGAGTAAAATGCTTACGTTGGACCAACAGCTTGAAAAATTATATAACGCATTTATATCACAAAAAGGACGAAATGTGATTAATCACATTTCGCCTTGGTTTCTATTGATATGGTATCTTTATCTTATTATTTGCGCATCATTGGCTTCATCATGCCTTCATCCATCATGCCTTCTTTCATCATCGTGCTATCATCCATCATCATAGAATCATTCATCATTTTCATAGATTCAGCTGGCATCATGTTAGGCATCATACAGGGCATGCACATGCAAGGCATCATTCCCATGGTGTCTTTAGACATCATCATTTTGCCGTTCATCATCATCATCTTCATAGGCATCATCATGCCGTCTTTCATGACCATGACACAACAACACATGTTGCCATCTTTATCCATCATCATGGGGTGTGGCATCATTGAACCATCAGCCATTTTCATCATATGGCATGGCATCATGACGCATTCATTTTCCATCATCATGGAAGACATTTTGCCTTTATTCATCATCATGCCGTTTTTGGTATTCATTTTTCCAGCAAAAAGAGCAAATATGCTGATTCCTGAAAGTGCTACTATAGCTAGTGATAAGTTGTTTTTATTCATATACATCCTTTTGTTTTTTTTTATAGAAACCAAATATTACTATACAAATAATTATAGTAATATGCAACGAAGCTTTAATATTAGAGGGCATTCCGCAATCGATTATACCCTTAAATATTCAATTTTTGTATGTTTATAAATCCCAATTAACATATAACATTACAACCGTTAGATCTATAGCCTTAACCTAAAGGTATAGAGAGATTAAGCAGTTTAAAAATAATTTTGATATTTTCAAAACTGATTGTAGGCATGTTATCATGGTTCCTGAATATCTCTATGAGGGTACGCATTAGATCTTCTGTTATGGGGATATCTTGCGGATTAATTTTTTTGTCTAATCAAGCAACAAGAGCACTACTTAAAACAATTACTATAAAAATCAATTTTAATTTCATAAAAAAATCTCCTTGGATATCATAATTGCATGATAACCCAAGAAGATTCAAGTTCTAGACAACGTCAGGAATTACACCGATAGTTCATCTACGAAAGTTGCGTACCATTAGGAATAGTATGCTCAGGCTGTATAAGCACAAGCTGCTCTTGCGCGTCTTTTGCAAAAAGCATCATGCCCTGAGATTCAAGGCCCATCATTTTACGGGGCGCTAAGTTATATACAAATACCCCCTGTCTATGTAAAATCTGCTCAGGAGTAAAATGCTTACGAATGCCAGAAAGTATTTGGCGCACACCATGGTCACCAAAGTTTACCTTTAAAATATACAGCTTGTCAGATTTTTCAAGCACCTGAACATCTTCTATCATACCTACACGTAATTCAATTTTTGTAAAATCATCAATAATAATAGTTGGTGATTGTTTAACTTCTTGTTGCGTCATAACAGTCTCTTGAGTTTCCAGTTTTATATCAATTTTATTAAAAAGTATTTCGCCCTGTGTTAAGCTAAAAGTCTCTTTCCAAGGCACGCTAAGCAAATGTGCAAAAACATCTTGTTCAATGTTTATCTTTTTGCCAAGCGCAAAAAGTAACTGCTCCATTTTCTGAGGCATTAATGGCCAGCTAAGATGCGCTATGGTATATAATGCATGGCAGGTTGCTGAAATAACTTCTGCAAATTTTTCTGACTCAGATTGTGCAATTTTCCAGGGCTGCTGGTTATGAAAATATTTATTCACTTCATGAATATATTCCCATACCACTGCATAGGCGCGATTCATATACCCTGCTTCCATTTCCTGCATAAAACGAACCGTTATATTTTTGCCAGCTTCATATAATGCAACAGATTCTGCAGACCAGGTTTTTGGGCACTCCACCATTGCCACGTTATATTTTAAAGCGAGCGTTATGGTGCGATTAAGTAAATTACCAAGATCATGAGATAAATCTGAGTTAATGCGCTGTTCAAGGTCAGCATAGGTAAATGGCGAATCTTGTGTGATAGCCAAATGGCGCACTAAGTAATAACGCACCTGGTCAACACCATACGTGGTTGCAAGCTCGACCGGATCAACCGCGTTACCACGAGATTTTGACATTTTATGTTCGCCGATTTTTATCCAGCCATGAACAAGTAATTTTTTTGGCATCGGCAAACCACTTGCCATCAAAAAAGCAGGCCAAAATACCGCATGAAAGCGGACAATATCTTTACCTAAAATCTGTAAATCCGCAGGCCACCAGACATTAAACTCTTTTTCTTTGCCTGGAACACCATAACCGACGCCTGTAATGTAATTGTTTAAAGCGTCTGCCCATACATAGGTGACATGATTTTTGTCTCCTGGAAAGGGAATTCCCCAATCAATTGTAGTGCGCGAAATTGAAAGATCTTTAAGTCCAGATTGCACAAAACTTATCACTTCTGCCATGCGTTCACGGGGCGTTATAAAATCTGGGTTGTCTTTATAAAATTGTAACAATCTTTCTTGATAGGAAGATAATTTAAAAAAATATGATTCTTCTGAAACATACTCAGTAGTGCGACCACATGTAGGACAAAGTGGAATATTTTCAGTAATACCATGCGGCATGTCTTTATCGGTAACAAATGCTTCGCACGAAACACAATAATACCCGGCATAGTGTGATTTGTAGATATCACCCTTGTCAATTAAACGTTTTATCCACGCCTGAACCGCCTGAATATGGTCAGAATCTGTGGTGCGAATAAATTTTGTATAATCGATATTATAAAGTTTCCAAGCATCTTTAAAAGCGGGAATAAAACTATCGACAAAGTCCTGTGGTTTTTTGCCAACTGCAGCTGCAGATTGGGCAATTTTTTGACCATGTTCGTCAGTGCCTGTCAAAAAAAACACGTTCTTATTATGAAGTTTATTATACCGAGAAGCGACGTCTGCAAGCAGTGTTGAATAAAGTGAACCTAAATGTGGCCGCGCATTAACATAATAAATGGGCGTTGTAACATAAAATTTTTGCATAATAAACCTTTATACTATAAAGAACTTTTGAAAAATTCAAAAGCTCTTTATAGTATATCAGTAAAAAAGAATCAATTAAAAATGGACATCTAAACCGACATGGAAATCAACTTCTTTTGGAATATTTTTTCCTGAAACGGTAGCTTCAAAGCCTAGAAATACTGAAGCCCATTCACTATTGTAGAATGTTTCAGTACGTATTCTATTGGCAACACGGTCACTATCTTTTTCATATACGCATGCATTAAGTTGCTCAAGATTCCCAGCCCAATCAAGCGTAGAATTTTGACACAATCTGAGTTTATCGCGGCTTTTTAGATATGCCTGATAACCTATCATTACCCCAATTTTTTCAAAATGCGGATTAATGATATTCATATTAATATCTATGATGCCATAGTGCCACGATGTTTTACCAGGAACACAAGGGCCGATATTTTTAACCGTTGCACCTGCAAATGGTGCTGCAACATTGTTATTTGCCGGAGTTACCCAGATATAATAGGCATCGAAATTAAATGCTAGATAACGAAGTTTTTCTATACCCCCCGCTATACCAAGCCCAATTTCAGGGTGACCGTTATTCCCTGTTGGGAATTGAAGAATGTTAAGTGGGTTTTTAACTTTAACACCTGTTGGAGCCATAATCCACAAACGTCCTTCAAGGTACCCCCACTCTTTCCAATCATGAGCCAAGAAGAATTCAAAGTTCAGATCGCCAAAACCGCTGGTGTTACCATAACATGCATTTAAACCTACCTGGTCAACAAAATCAGTAAGTGATGTGCTTGCTAAATTATTAAAAGCGCTCGTTAATGCCGTATAAACTGAATTGGCATTCCCAATAAGCGCACCCGGTGTTGATGACCCGGTATCTTGAGCATTCGGAACAACATACAATTGTGATTGCGCAGACTTATCAGCTGATAACAAAGCATAACTAATATCACTAGCAATGCGCCCGCGTTGCAAATTAGCTAAACCAGAACCATCTCCATTTACCACAGTTGTGCTGTTTGAAGGCGTATCTGCCCAGCGAACTGAAGAAGGAATCGTGCCGTTAGAACTTTCTATAACTCCCAAAAATGGCGCAAGATTAGTGACAGATCCAGCTGCAGGCACACCGCCGGAAGCATTTTGACCTGCAATAAGAATATCTGTTGTAGGATAGGTTACCATAGGAACTTCGGCACCGCTAACATTAAAGTTTACTCGATTCAGCACTTCTAAAGCATCAACTCTTGCAACAAAAACATTTTGTGTAACAGGAGCCGAACTATCTACTTGAATGGATTCAACACGTTGCTGAAAAAGGTTCCCGATTGAGGTTATTGCAGATGCATTGGTGATGGGGTTTCCACATAAAGGCTCAACTTTGATATCACGGTATGGCGCACGGATTCTAACACCTGTGTTCCACTGTTTATTGCAACCAAAGCGGCCACTCAGGTTAAGACCAAACCAAACGCCCTGCTCACGATAATCGATAGTAAGTGCAACCGGCGTAAGAATAACAAAAGGGTTAATAGCAGAACCATGAGGGATAAATGATTGTGCAAATGCCTGTTCAAAGGTGAAGGTTGATTTTCCAAAATAAAGTGATCCAAGCGATTCTTTATGTGTCGGCTCACAACTTACACAACATGCGTTTGGCAGAGTAATTTGTCCGTGTGTTGTGGTAATAATAGTTGTTTGATTACCTGCAGAGCAACTGACATTATTGGTACAGTCATTTCCAAATGCTCTATTTGCATTTCTCCAATATAACCCTGTCCAGAAATGCGCGTCTAAGTTGCAGTCATTTAAATCTCGGTCACGATCAAGCGGATAATGCATATAGCCTTCAAACAAACTGAGTGGTGTTCGTGTTTCTTGCCAACCACGTAAAAAACTCGCTTGAGTCAGCAATAAAAATATAATACCTATAAACTTTTTATTCATATTCTATTCCCTTTAATTATTGTTCTGGATTAAGTTGACCCAATTGCACTGCCCCTGACGCTGTTGATAGATCTACCGCAATGCCAACCGCACCAATTACTAGCGAATTATTTGGATTAACATAAGTTCCATTTAATCCCCGTATAGGGCCTGCCGGGTCGCGACGTATGGTATCAATGCCAGTATTGTTTAGTACAAACCCGATAGTGGCTTCACCAAGAGCATTTCTGAAAATTGTTGCCGTTTTACCGCGTTGCGTTGTGTATTCTGCCATGCTGAGATAATTGAAAAGTGCAAGACCAGTACTATTGACTAATGGCGCTTGCACAAATTTTGGATAATCCAGTAGAGCTGCTTTTGATGATATAATATCAGCCAAAATAAACTCATTAGTTACCCCAGCAACGTTTTGAACCAATGGCACAACATTGCTATCAGTTACCAAATATGAAAGAAGAACCATATTTCCGCCGCCTAGAATATCGGCGTTAACTTTATCAAAGCTGAATGAATAAAATGGTGGAGTAAGGGCATCTTGTGAACTTTTGATTGCTAAAAGCCCGGCAAGATTGTCATCACCAGAATATATCTGGTTGTGCTGGAACGTACCTTCTGGAATTGAAAACGCAATGCTATTAACATCAAACAGTTGCCCCACTAACCAGGTATTAGGTGCACTTTGTGGTTTATTGACAATACCGACTCCAAGGCCTAAAAAGCCTTGACTATTAAGATCTAGTAATGCGCCGACACCGGTAAGAATTAAGGTAAAATCAATTACTGGGTTTGGGACATTGCTATTTTCAAAAACGTTACCGATTTGAAAGCCGCCGCCATATTCAGCAGTTGAACCGATTGAAAACTGTGCATTATCTGTTAATGCCCATGACTGATTAGTATAAGCTTTATAAAAATTAGTAAAGCCATTTCCAACGCTTTCAATGCCCACTAATGCACCACGTGGAATAACAAATTGCGCATTTTCTTTAAAGGTCACGCGCCCTGAGCCAATAAAACTTACTCGTGTTCTGTCTGTCGATTCGACACTCGTGCCATCAGGAATATTTACCGCGGTTTCAGGTTCACAATAACAACGTGAATCACCTTCAAAGATCAAATTACCACCGCCCAGAAGCACTTGTGCGCCAGGTTCAAGCACCATATTGACTTGGCCAGAAATAACAAGTGTTTGTGTGGTTGAAGTAAACTGCGTTAAATCGAGCACGCCGTCAGATTTAATACGCAACTCTGTCGGTACTACCGAGTCGATCAGTAATCGATTGCCAACAACAGGCGTTGCCCCAAAAATAGTTCCTGTTACAATATGACAATAGTTATTTATTAAGGTATTTACATTTAATCTAACCGTTGCATCACCATTAGGTAATAACGTAACACCGTTAATGCCAAGTACGACAGATGCATTAAGAGAATCCTGGTTTCGTGCAGCATTTCCAAGACCAACAAGTGCATTATTTTGCAACACAAGAACACCAACAGGCGCGGTTGCAGAAGCAGTGCCTGGCAAGAAAACAAATTCACGAACAATGCCATTATAGGTTCCATCTATCAACAAATGCACTTGATCACCCAAACGAGAATTAAGAACTTGCAGCTGATCAACAGACCCATAAATAGTTGGCAATCCATTTAAATTAGCAGGAATTACCGGATATAATGTTGCCGGAACAAATGGCGTTGTAGTAGGTTCATAAGGCACAAATAATGCTTGACTATAGGTATTACAATAATCTTTCATTAAATTTTGCCAATCAAGCGTGTAATCTGAGTAAGTTACATCTGCAGGAACAATAACAAGTTCGGCCGGATTATTTAAATTCAACTTCCATTGTGCAATGCCAACCCGTGGGTCAAAAAAGACCTGGTTACTTGGCAAGTCAACATTACCGTTTGATGATTTGGTTACCATCATGCCAAAGTTTGCGCGATATTGGTTAGCATATATATTGCCATTGTAATCGACAAACATACCACCTTGCCCTGTTGTGCCACTTGTTTCCGGGCTTTGTAAATCACCGCCTTGTGTTGAGAATGAAAAGAACTCACCGTTGATAGTTAATGATTGCGGTGACGTGCCGCCAAAAGTGGAATCTTGATTACCGATAGATATATTACTTGCCCATGCCAAGTAAAGAGTATTAACTCCTAACTGACCATTAATATTACCAACAATATCTGGTGTTACTTTGTAATTGTTATATGAAACGCTTACAAGTAAATCGATACTAGGATTATTGATTGAAGATGTTTGAATGATATCAAGCTGCCCATTGCGGTTCACAATAGTTTTCCAGTCTGATGCTTCTGAACCGACCTCTGTTCCAATAATCAGACTTCTACCTGTTCCATTATCTATGCATCGACCATTTCCATAAAAAACAAACTGCGAACGGTTATTATCCTCTTCAAAAAGAGGTGCATCATTTACGATTTGTAAACTTAACCCGGTAACCGCTGCACTGGTATGTATATCAAAGAATGAATTATAAAATTGGATAGCCGGCGTAACTAATGCATTAGCGCATGGACAGGCTGGATTTGTCGGCAAGCAAATATTCAGTCTATCCCCGCCGATATATGATGCAGATGATTGCCCGGCAACATTATCTTCGTATATCGGATGCAGTTCATCAGTATGTTGCAGATGCATTGCAGATAGTTGCATTTTATTATTGATGAAAAAACAACCGCTGCCATATTGAAGATAGTTTCCGTTTGCGTCTTGTTCAAACGTTCTGAGCGGGAAATTTGTATCAGTCTGATTTATCAAAACAGAACCACCTAGTGGGTTGACTTGCCATGACAATATCTGAAATGCTGTTGCAGGTTGTGTTGGGTCGGCATTAATATCAGAGTCACCATTAACAATTAACGGACCCTCCACATCCAGCAAAATGGTGCCTTCATTTGAAAAATTATTTGCCGGATTTATGGTAAATGAAATAGTGCCATCGGCTGCAAACATGCTTGAATTGCCCTGACAATCTACTCCAGACCTGAAATAAACTGCTGAATTGCCAGACATGGTAATTGTTGCAGGATCGGAATTATCTTCATTGCCATCAATAATTAATGCTGCAGGGTTGCGATCTTTTATTACACGGTTAGTAAACCGCTGGCAAGGAACATTCAGAACATTATCAGGAATAACTGGTGTTAGTGTTACATTTGTTACAGTAACTACGTAATCGATATACGTTCCAGGAGCGATGGTTAAATTCGATCCAGCGCCTAAAACAAAACCCTTTTTGATAACCGTTGTTGATGTTGGCGAAAGTTCACAAAATGGATTATTTGTCAAACCTGCCCACGTGGTGTTACCATTTACAATAAGTGCGCCCGCAAATCCATCAGGCACATTATTTGCTATGAAATTTATAACCGGTGAACCATAAGTAGAGCCTGCATTAAATGCAATATTTTGTAATGTTACTGGAAGTCTTACTAATTGCGCAACGTCATTCACTACTGAGCCGCCATTCTCGATCTGTAGAACAAAGCGGCCTGTACTTGCAGTATTTATCGAAGAATCGATATTAATAGTTCCTGTTTGATTAGATGCGTTACCTAAAAAACTTATTGCAGAATTCAAACCAACATCAACGGTGGCATCTGCTGTCAAGGTAGCATCGGCAGATAAAAAATTAACTGTAGGAATTCCACTAGTCATATCTACTAAAAAAAGAGCACCGCCACTTGAAGTAGTGGTTGAAGTAAAGCTCACCGTCTTTGAGCTTGAAATATTGAAATTTAATATCCCGCTACCACTTGCAGTAATAAGAAGATTTAGCCCATTTGATCCGGTAAAAATTAAATTATTGGCAATATTAATATCGGTTGTACTTCCTGATGGTGTATAAAAATATAATTGCAAACTAGAAGAAATAAGAGCGTCAGCGCTGACATTAACATGTGCAGTGCCTCCTGAATTGCTTACTGTAATGGGCGCAACTAAAAAATTAGTATTTGATATGTCTAGGCTATTGCCTGGTGCTATAGTCACATTAGCCGATTGGTTGCCGCCGCTCCAAAATGTATCTGCGTGTATATTTGTATGCGAAAGCAACCAAAGCACTGAAAGTATACTATAATATCTAAACGACATTTTTTCTATCATACTCATCCTTTTTGGAAAAAAGTGCTTTTACTATGAAATTGAGTATGATAACGAATATTAAATGGTGTCAATAGAAAAAGATTTTCTAAGATTTAACGAGCGCCCAAATCTTGATAAGATCTATTTGATCAATCTGTTTTTTAAAGAACAATAATTGCGAAAATCTTTGCATACTCATGCTTGCCAATTTTTTTTGTTGAGAATTATCTGCAAGCAGCCTTAACGCAGAAAGTGTTCCTGGAAAAAGCGCGAATTGCTCACAATGAGAAAGTACATTTTTTGGTTGATACAAAAAATTAAGCAACTCATATACCTTTTCTTCTTCTTTTGTCGCAACGGATAATGCACAATTTTCAATAGTTACAAATGTTTTTTCTGGAACAAGAAAAGCTATATGCGGAAATTTTCGTTGCGCTCTTAAAATATAAGAACTTGATGAAACAACTGCTGCGCAGTTTCGTGTAGCAAGAAAATAATCGGCACGAAAATCAACATACGCTTTAACATATGTTTTTTGCTTACGTAACAGCTCTTGCACAGCAACTAACTGTTGTGAATCAAGCTTGTGCGCATTGTCAAACAAATAGAGAGATGCAAGCATTATCATCTCAAGCGGATCATTGACCATAGTTATACTATAGGTATTGAGCGGATTGCTAAATATCAACTTCCAAGGATCACGTTTTTGCGTATCTGCAAACATTTTAGCATCTACGCCAACACCAAAAATTTCCCATAACCATGGTATTGAATATTCATTGTGCGGATCAAAGTCATGACCAAGCAATATAGGGTTTAAATCAGGAAAAAAATTTAGTTTTGATCTGTTGATTTTTTTCAGTAACTGTTGATCTTGCAAGAGTTGTACCGCATAATCAGATGGTACTATAAGATCAAATCCTTTACCGCCGGTTTTTTTTAATTTAACCAACAGCTCTTCATTTGAAGAATAATAACTCAAATTAATCTTAATACCTGTTTTTTTCTGAAACTCCGCCAATAAAACTGGATCAAAAACATCGCCCCATGCTGCTATTGTTATGCTTTTTTGTGATCTAAAAAATTCATAAAGTTGACTGCTATAAAGCAGACTCATAAAGATAACAACCCATAAAAAGGCGATGCCGGCACGAATAAAAAACTTTATTGCTCTCATACGGTGCCTTGTGAGTTATCTACAAATGATGTCCTGCAGAAAAGTAATACGAGCAAACTACTCAAAATAAATAAGAGCGTGGATAAAGCATTCATCATAGGTGATATGCCGGTACGCAACATTGAAAGAAGATACAAAGATAACGTTTGAACTGATGTTCCAGCGCAAAAATATGATAAAACAAAATCATCAAATGAAATAATAAATATCAGAAGAGCCGATGCTATAATCGTTGAACGGAGCAAAGGAATAATAATGGAAAAAAATGTTTGATGAATACTTGCCCCCAGATCAAGCGAAGCTTCAACAAGGCGTATATCAAGTTCATTAAAACGACCATGTATCAATGGCACTGCAAACCCAAGTCCCAAAACGGTATGCGCAACTATTAATGTTATAATGCCTAATGGTACACCACATACCACAAAAAATGTAAGTAGACCTACACCCAGCACTACTTCAGGAACAATGAGATTAAGGTAAAAAAGTGAAAAAGTAGACTCAAGATGAGATGATTTACGCCTGAACATACGGAAATAAACAAGCCCTAGAGAAAGAATGATACTCATTGCCATGGCACAAATTGCTATAATAAATGAATTCAAAAAAGCATACCAAACATATGGTGTATTAAAAAGCTCATAGTACCATGCACAGGTAAATGAAGTCCAAGGGCTAGGAAATGTCGCACTATTAAAAGAGAATGCAATAAGAACTGCAATGGGAATATAAAAAAATAAATAAACTGCACTGACGGCAGCCGCAACAAATAATCTTTTCATACCCGCATCCTTAACGACCGAGAAAGTACAACATATATAATAATACTAATACCGATCAACACACATGAGCTCATAAGAGTAAATGCCGCTCCATACGATGCGGTTTCTGCTCCCAGAATGCAGTACGATACTAGTGAACCTACACATAAAAACTTATCTCCACCCATAAGCTCAGGTATAGCAAACTCTCCAAAAGATGGAACAAAAACAAGAAAAAACCCTTGAATTATACCAGGCATTGTTGCTGGAATAAGTACATACCAGATAGTTTGAAGCCAGCTTGCACCTAAATCAAGTGATGCTTCGAAAAAGCGGTTATCAAATTTTTCAAATTGCGTGTACAAAGGCAAAATCATAAACGGCATATAGTAATAAACCATCATAATCATAACAGCAAGCCATGAATTCAAAAGGTCTAATGGTTGACTAATAATTCCTATTTTTAAAAGTATCGTATTAAGAAAACCATTTTTCTCCAAAACAAAAAACCATGCGTAAATATGCAGTAAAAAGTTTGTCCAAAAAGGGACAATAAGTAAAAACAAACCTGGAATTCGAAAGCTACCAGCTTTGAATGCCAAAAAATAGGTTAAGGGATAGGCGATACATAAACAAATAAGACTATTAGAGAGAGCCATCAAAAACGAACGTATAATAACTGCGCCAAATACTGGTTCAAAAAATGGTAAAAAATATTCAAAGGGTTTGCCCATAAATGCAAGACCAATAATACATAAAAGCGGGACAATAAAGAAAAGTACTTGCCAAACCAATGCCGGTATACCCACTATAAAAGGCAATTCTTTAAGAGCACTATTGAACCATTTTGTCATTATTATCTTTCTACAATTACCACGTTTTCTTTTTGCCAATAAAGATATAATTCATTGTCATAATCTATTACCTGCTGCGGAAAGTGCTCTTCATTTTGTTCAAAAACCTGGACAAGTTGTTGGTTTTCTAAACGAATATTATATTGGGTTGACCTGCCATGGTAAACAATCGCTTCAACGATTCCTTTAAGGCGAGAAGAAAAACCATCGATCTCTTTTTTTGTAATAAAAAACTTTTCTGGGCGGATACTCATAACTATCGTCTTACCAGGGATCATCCATTCTTTTTTGCGCGGTACGAAAATAGGAAATATACCCAAATTTGGAATGTCTATTGATGGCTGATCTTCAAACTCTTGATAAGTACCACCGAAAATATTAGTATTCCCCACAAATTGGGCGACAAAAGAAGATTGGGGAAATTCATAAATTTCTTTTGGTGTACCTATCTGCTCTATTATACCACCATTACTCATGATAGCCATTTGGTCTGCAACCGTAAGCGCTTCAGATGGATCATGCGTTACATAAATAAACGTTGTTTTAAGTTTATCTTGCAGCTCTATAAGCTCTATAAGCACTTTTTCGCGCAATCGTATATCAAGTGCTGCTAGCGGCTCATCAAGTAATAATACTTCAGGCTCATTAATAATAGCTCGGGCAAGTGCCACACGTTGCTGCTGACCACCTGATAAATTTTTACTATGCTTATGCATATGTGCTTCCATATGCACTGAACGCAGTACTTTTATTACACGCTCATTAATTTCATCATTATGAACACCCTTTACCACTAACCCGTACGCAATGTTTTCAAAAACTGTCATATGAGGAAACAATGCATAATTTTGAAATACGGTATTAACACGACGCTGATTAATAGGCCTGTGTGTAATATCTTCATCACCAAGATATATCGCACCGCTATTTACCGTTTCAAAACCTGCAATAAGACGAAGAATTGTTGTTTTTCCGCATCCACTGGGCCCCAAAAGTGCAAAAAATTTACCTTCCGGGATAATAAGGTTCAAATTATTAATAATAATATCACCTTGATAACTTTTAGTGACATTTTTTAACTGAATGCTTCTCATGAACGTTTAGCCTTACGTTGAGCAAAATACATGGGTATGACAATATCTGATAGTGTACATGGAATTACTATCGCAACCAATAAAAAGATAAGTAGAACTCCCATCATATGATGCCAGTAGGTAAAGCCATAAGAAACCATGTAAAAAAGCGCGGCAAGAGAGCTGATAAGTATATGAATGAAATGAGAAGCAAGAGAAATAAAACCCATAGAGCTCTGTCCGTGCTGTCTTATCATCCAACCATTAAGTAATCCTACTATCATAAAGGGCAATAAATTAATTAAATCCGCAAGATTAGTAAAACAAATATGCACGGGCATATTTACCCCCAGCAGGTTTCCTGCAAGTGCGGGTAACGCCACATCAGAAAGAGTACAAAAAATAGCTGGCGCTAACAGAGAAACCAAAATACCGCCAATAACATTTTTTGAAAATCGAAAAAACATAACACAGGTGCCCGTGACGGCAAAAATGAGATGTAAATAATGGAAAGAATGGAAAAGAATATGATACGACTGCGAAAGCTCACGACTACTATGATAGCCCGTGCCAGTAAGTAAATGAATTAAGCTCAGAACCGTAAAACCAAGGGCTAGCGAAAAAGCCGCATAGGGAAAATGACACATTAGCTCTTGGCGCAAAGAACCAATATGACCCTCATGCGCATGCTCTGCATGGTTATGTTCTGGCTGATGATGACCGTTATGATCGTGTAACGTGCTCATACGTATCCTTTTATATCAAGTCTAAATAACGAAATTTCTGTAGGGTTTAATTATACGGCAAGATAATCCAAATTGCAAAATAATTGAAAGTATGAGCCATTTTTTAGTATGCTTAAAAGGAATGAAAATAACCCAAACTAAAAGAGAAGATTATGAAGATTAATATAAAAATATTTCTTATGCTTGGTTTAATATCCACTGATCGAGTTTTTGGCCAATTATCTAAGGCAGCCCAAAGCTATGAAATACGTGGTCAGGTTAAGCCTACGCCATCAACATATTTTAGGGCATCTGGATTGCCACTTTTAGTTGGTACTTCAATTATTTTAGCAAATACGCCCCTTATGCGTCATCCCATGGGGGCTGCGCTGGCCATACCTTTGAGTACTGGAACAGCTGGAATTACTGCATATTGGGTACAAAACCGTTGGGAAAAAGCTCTTGCACGGCAAGAATCGACTCTTCAGGAAGAACTTGCCAGACATTATATACTAACAAGCCAAAATGAAGCAGAATTAGCGAAAAAATTGGATAAGCTTAACCTTTTGAGCGCTAAACAAAAGGCACAATTACAAGCCAGAATTTTCCACGCTCAAGAAGCTTTTCAGAATCCGTCATTAATGGCTTTGTTAAGCAATAGCTAAAACACAAAAAAAGTAATTTATCTTCACAGGCAACCGTTTTCAACCAATAAATTAAGGTAATTAATCCCCTGATTAACTATTATTACGCAATAAAGCAATAGTATTTTTTCCGGTTACATTATCAATTTTTTACTTAAAACGCATTACCCAATGTCAAAAACCACGCATATGAAGCTTGGTCATAATAATTGGTATTGCCGGGAAATTTCTTCCATTTCCATCCTATATCAAATCTCAACGGCCCGACCGGCGTATTCCAACGCAGGCCAAAACCAGATGCGCCTATAATATCTTGTACGTGAATATCGGTTATGGCGTTTTGGGTAAGAATCCCGATATCAGTAAATACGGTGCCGCCAAGGGAACGGAAAATAGTAAAACGTAATTCAAAATTCCCATTCATCATCGTCTTACCACCTGTTGGTACCACTATGAGTTCCTGTTTACCGTTAGTATAAAAATTAAGCGGCGGAGCTAAATCAGGTTCATACCCGCGCAGCGAATAAGCACCACCTAAATAAAAACGTTCCGGTGGCACAATAGCAGAGAATTGCTGGTAAACTATAGTTCCTAAACGCAAACGAATTGCTAAAACAGCGTGTGTTGCCTTGTGCACAGGGATATAGTTTCCTTGCTCTAATAAAAATTTAATAAAAGCGGCATCACGAACCCCTAAGGGCGCAAATGCTTTTGATGAAAGAACTAGGTACCAGCCTTCAAGGGGATCAAGACGATTATCTACATCGCTCACATATAAGGAAGGCTCACAAAAAAAGTAGGGGATATATTTGTCAACAAATCGTGCCGTAAAATCGATTGCCTGAGCTAACAGGTCTGAAATATCAGAAATTTTTAGCCAATCAATACCACTGGTAACTCCCCATTTAAAACGAGAAATATCTTGTGACAAACCGAATAAAAAACCATTTTGAGCATAACGATATAAAATCTCACGCGAGCCTAAAACAACCGGTTGCTCATACCAATTACTATAAACCTTGTAGATTTGTTTAATAGGCAAATTCCCAAAAAAAGGTAATTGATACATTAAGGTGAGGTACCGCAAAAATCTATTAATATCAAACTGCGCAGAAAAAATATCTGCAGATTTGCGCGGATTTTTCCATAAAAACGTTCCACCAAATTTGTAAGTAGCGCCTCCACGCCAGGTAAAATTAGTACCTACACCCTGAAAGCCGGCACGCGCACGCACTTCAAAAGGGTCGCTATCTTGCAGCTGAATAATAATTTTTTTTTCTTGTTCTTGGAGTGCGATATTTTCAGGAAAAACCGTAACTTGATCAAAGACACCGAAACTACGCAATGCACTGGCAGTTTCATCAAGTTTTTTTTTATTCCAGGGATCACCCTTTTTATAGAGAACCACGCGTTCAATAACTTGATGGGGCAGAAAGAAAGAACCTTTAATTGCCGTATCACCAAAGATAACTTTCTGGTTATCAGAAAAATCCCAGGTTAAGATATTTTTACCCTCTACTATACCAAATTGAGGCGTCACACGAGTGTACAAATAACCTCTTTCGTGAAGCTTTTTTTGTAAGAACTTTTTCATGCGACCTATAAGCATGAAATCTACTATTAAGGGAGCTTCTGGTTGTTCTTTATAATACGCTGCATATTCTTTGCACCAATTTTGACGATACAGTAAGGTTAAAAGCCCTTCAAAGTCCTGGCCAGTAATTTTTTTTATACTTAATTGCTCACCAAGATCTACCGTTAGAGCGTACTCATAATTGCCAGACGATAGCTTGCGCATATGAGTTTTTTGAATTTTTGCCTTCCAATAGCCTTGTTTGATAAGATTTACCGTAAAATCGGATAAAGCATGCGCCATTTTCTCATGATCGTACTGACTTGAAACAATACTTTTAAAAAAAATATCTTTTTGGATGCCAGAATCATCTAATCCTTTAATAGAAATGCGCTCAATTAAAGCACGGGAGCCTTCATTAATGGCAAACAAAATAGTTAATGGTTCATCATCATAATCAATTGCAACATCCAAATAGCCCTGCTTATGATACAGATCAATTAATTCCGCCACAATAAGCTCGGGTGGAAGTATGGGCAATGCCTTGCCAAAGGCAGCGCATGCTTGATAGAGGTGTTGTGATGTAAAAAAAGAGTTCCCTACAAAAATAAATTTTTTTTTGTCATTTAATGAGCAATTAAATATGACATCCACAACTTTGCTTTCATCATAGCGAAGCTGTTCCATTTCAAGTGAAGGGAAAAGATAGCCCTTTTTTTCAAAATACGCAGCTATCATACGAGCTTGTGAATCAAGCAAATCTTGTGAACAATAAGCATTTTTAAGTCTAGATTCAAGACGCCTTTGTAATTTTTTAAAAATATCTTCGACGTTATCAAATGAAAGAATAGAATTACGCAAGCGACATGTAACCTGGCGGATAGTAAATAGCGGACCCGTAGCAATAGATAATTTTACATCAACAGTATGACGGCTATGGTCCCAATCAATATGCGTGGTGACGTGGGCAATAAGATATCCAAGACGCTTAAGGTGTTTTTCGATTGAGCGTACACCATCATCATGCTCATCTTGCTTAAAAGCAGATCCTTTTGATAGACGATAAAGTTTTTTATAACGATCTTTACCCGTAAAAATACCGGAAACTGATAGTTTACGTATGGTATACTCAGGCAGATTTTCCGCAGACACCGTCATGCCCAAAATTAGGTGCAAAATTATCTGCATGATCAAAAGATGTACGCGTTTCATACCTAATTATTTGTATACATCGGTGTTGTTTTGAGTTTATTTTAAGATTTTTTTATCAGATGTATAACTAAGATTAGTGCATTATGCGAAAAACACCACGATAATCTTTGTCTTTTAAAAAGGGATCGATAACAACGTCCTGACCACCATGCTTTGCAATTATTTCGTCAACTTTGTCTAAAAAAGCATCCAAATCGGCAGAAACCCCACACGCAATAATTTTTATGGTATCTGGGGTACTTGCCAAAACAAAGCCTTCAAGCCTACAATCTAAAGCTTGCTTTTGAAGTGCATGCAAAAACTTTTCATTTGAACGTTGCACAGCAAAAGTCATTTTTATACAGCGGCTCATGGCTTTCTCCTATGTAGAGATGGTTCATTTAATAAACCGTAACAAAAAATCGACGCACTTTGCAATTTTTAGTATAATTGTAAAAAATTTAAGTTTATGCTCAATTAAAGTTCTTTGTTACTCATACTCTTTTTTGGATAAATATTTATGAATATCGCTGTACGTGTTCGATTTGCACCTTCACCAACTGGCCTTATGCATCTTGGCAATGTAAGAACTGCACTCATAAATTATCTTTTTGCACGACATTACCAAGGTACTTTTATTGTTCGCATAGAAGATACCGACCAACAAAGAATGTTTGATGAAAGAGCTCAGGGCATATTGCAGGATCTACAATGGCTCGACCTTATCTTTCAAGAAGGTCCCGGGATTGGCGGCCCCTCTGCTCCTTATTATCAATCAGAAAGAAATGCTTACTATCAAGAATATCTTGATCTTTGCATTGAACAAAAAAAGGTATATCGCTGCTTTTGCACCGCTGAAGAACTTGAAAAAAAGCGTGACCGCCAAATAGCGCAAAAACTTCCCCCACGTTATGATAGAACCTGCCTTAATCTACATCATGAGGTCATTCATAAAAATCTTGACGCGGGTATTCCTTTTATCTGGCGTTTTAGATTACCTGATGAAAGCGTTACCATTACGGATCTTGCACGTGGCTCGATTACGTATGATTTAAAAAATTTTTCTGATTTTGCCGTAACCCGCCAAGACGGCACGTGCACGTTTATCTTTGCTAATTTTGTTGATGATGTGCTTATGCACATTACGCATGTTATTCGTGGTGAGGACCATTTAAGCAATACCGCGAACCAAGCAGCACTTTATGTGGGGCTTAATAAAAAACTCCCCCTATTCTGGCATTTGCCAATTATTGCCAATACTGATGGCAAAAAGCTTTCAAAGCGAGATTTTGGATTTTCTTTGCATGATTTACGTAATGCGGGCTATTTGCCGGAAGCTATCACGAACTACCTTGCCATTCTGGGTGGTTCTTTTAAAGAAACGAATTCCTCAGAAGGTGAGATTATGCCACTTTCTGAAATAGTTTCTGCTTTCAATTTTGACCATATTAGCTCAACAGGTCAAATTAAATATGATATTGAAAAATTGCGTTGGTTCAATCAAAAATGGATTCAGAAAATTTCATTTGAAGATTTTAAAAGTCGTATTGCTCGGTTATTTGAACATAAGCTTGATGCACAATTCGACGCGTTGCTCATGGCTATTAAACCTGAGCTGATGACGTTACATGATGTTGTTGAGAAAACAAGATTTTACTTTGAAGCGCCACATATTAATGTAAACGAACTTTCAGAAACCGAAAAAGCCATACTGCCATTACTTAAAGATATTCTTTCACAAGTTGACACTACTAGTGCAGAACCTGAAACTTTTATAAAAAAAATAACGGGAAAAGCCAAAGCTCTTGAGCTACCAATAAAGTCTGTTTATGCACTTTTGCGCATAGCGCTTACCGGCCATGCACAAGGACTTGGAATTAAAGAATTGATAACTCTTTTGGGTCATCAGGAAAGTTATAAACGATTTTCAGCTTTAATTACTGAATGAACCAATTGTCTTCTTTCAAGATAGGACATAGCTTCCAAAAAGAGCTTTTCTTGGTCGACAGGAACGAAAAATTCGAAAATTCCTTTTTGAGCATCTAATGTGCGGTCAAAGGCGATATGCTCGTAGTAACGAAACGTTGCAACAAAGAGGTTAGTTGTTTTAATAATTACAGATGCTTGATAATAAAGACATTTATTCATACAATAACAAATACTTTTTAGTAATTTTTTATCTTATTTTTTTAAGGATACCATGACACAGGTTAAACACCAAAAAATATCATTGTTTATGGCAACCATTGCCGGGGTGAACGCCATGATCGGCGCAGGAATATTCATTAACCCAGCTACATTGCAACAAACGGTAGGACCTGCAGCTATTATTACCTATATTGGTGTTATTGCAGCTGTTTGGGTTATGGCTCTTGCTCTTGCACGTGTAGCTGCCTTATATCCAAAAGAAGGCGCTTTTTATACTTATGCGGCAGAATGGGGCGGGCATACTATGGGTGTTATTGCAAGTTGCGCGTATATGTGCGGGTTGACATTGGCTATGAGTATTTTAACACGTGTTGTCGCGCTGGAACTTGCCTATTATTTTCCTAGTGTATCTGTAAAGCTTCTTGGTTTAATAACGCTTTGGATGCTTGTTGCACTTAATATGGCAGGTGCAGCTCTTACAAAAGTAGGGCAAATTATTTTAATTATTCTGACGCTTGCGCCTGTGGCTTTGATAACCCTATTATGTTTAAGTAAGGCAAGTTTATCAAATATTACTCCCTTTATGCCTTTCGGAGCTATAAGTCTGATATATGCAATAAAATCGGTTATTTTTGGATTTTTTGGATTCGAAACAGCGGCATCACTTTATGCGCTCGTTGATAAGCCTGAAAAAAATGTACCGCGTGCATTAAGCTATTCAATTGTTATTGTTGGATCAATTTATTTATTGTTTATTATATCGATATTTTTAGCGCTTCCCCGGGAATTATTTGCGCTTTCTGGCACAACGCTTTCCCAGGCGCTTCTAACATCATTTCCCAATTATGTATGGCTCATCGATATGGTTCGCATTAGTATTATTATTACTATCATGGGGACACTGCATGCATTGATCTGGTCTCTTGGTGAGTTATTATGTGCAACAACAAGAAGAATCACGCGAAAAACAGTCCTTCCTTTACGCACTGCAGTTATTTTAATAGGTATTAGTGTAACATTTAATTATCTGGTATTTACGACATTGGGGTTTGCACTTACTGCATTGCTTTTGGTATTCAGCTATGGAACAAGCATTGCTGCATTATTGTTTGGTCCTGCGCAAAAAAATAAAAGTACGAAGATTTTGGGATACGCAGGTCTTTCAGTTACATTATTTATTATGAGTGTTGCACTCTTTGAGATAATAACTATCATAACACGTTGACGTTTATAAATAATTGGTGGTATAAGAAAGTATAGCTTAAAAAAGTGTGCTTGCCGCACCACAGTACGTGAAAAACGTAGGCACTATGTAAAAAGGAGAGTAGATGATGCGTAATATGCGCCTGTGTGCAAAGTTGTTCATGAGCTTTAACGCGCTCATTCATGTACTTGTTTTTCTCACAAGCATGCCATTATTTGCTCCTATCACTAACTTGACCAATAATGATGTTTATCCGATGTATTCTCCGGTTTTTCCATGTGATTACTTAACCAGAAATGAGCGCTACTATTATATTGATGGCTTAGACAGTTTCTGCCAAGAACGTTTTCAAATAGCTATTTCACCATTTAGACAGTCAGCCGACAGCGGTACAGATATTTGCAAAAAAAAGGTGCCCCTTGGCGATCTTACCGGCCGCTGGAATATCCCCGCACTGTTTTATCCGCAACAATATGGTAATCCTGAGGAAATAACCGAAGTTCAAAGTAATCTTTTTGCAGCCCTTGACGCGGTCGGACCTGCAACAGAGCCGGTAAGCACTGATTTAACCACAACATGCTCTGCTATTATTAATCCCCTTTATAGTGATATTGAGCATCGTTTTGGTTTTTTTGATGTCGATATTAAATATCGCAAATATGGTCTGCGCTTCCAATTTGATTTTTTGTTATATGATCCGATAGGTTTACGCGTACAAACGGGTTTTGCAACTATTAAACAAATTCCCTGTTTTACCGATTTAACCTGCTCGGCAACTGGTCTTGCATGTCCTGCCGGATGCTCTTCAAGCGGGTCACCGGATATAAGCTGTTGTGAAACGGGGTATACACCTGATGCCACAACTAACCCTTGTGTTCAAAATACCGCTTGCATAGATATATATGGTTGCTATTGCAAGCAAATTATGATTGATAAAGTTATGAAACAGATTGAAACCATTGCAAATACGCTTAATATGAATATAGATAGAATGCAAAGTCAGGGATTTGAAGATACTCGCGTAACGCTCTTTTTCAGGCGCCCGTATGCCATTAACGCAGACCGCGATGACTGGCATTTCTTTTTATGTACGCCGTATATAACGCTTGATGCTAGTTTCCCAACAGGAAAAACACCGAATCCTACAAATTTATTCGCTGTACCTTTAGGCAATAAAGGACATTTTGGCCTGGGTACAACCGGCGGCGTAACTTTTGACTTTGTAAAAACTGTAGAAATTGGCTTTGAATTTAACGTAACTCAATTTTTCCCAAAAACACATTCCTGCGTACCAGCGCCGACGTATATCACTCAAGCGGGCATATACCCTGAAACTATGACAGTAAAAGTAAGCCCTGGTTTAAATTGGAACGCGGTATTTAGCATTAATGCCTATCATTTTTTGAGCAGAATATCAGCTTTCTTTCAGTATGTGTTTAACGGACACGACGAAGATTGCTTTAAAATTTGCAGTGCAACTACTGACCCGGCAAATATATCACTTAAACGATTGGTAGAAAATTCTAAATGGGAATCAAATGTAGTGAATGTGGGCATGACCTATGATATTTCTCCAAACTTGGCTCTTGGATTCCTGTGGCAGTCGCCCTCAGCCCGCCGTAATGCCTATAAATCAACGACTGTTATGCTCTCTATTGTGGGAACATTCTAACGCTAAACTGACTACACGACTAGACAACTTAACTCTTTTAGAATAAAATTTAAAAGGTATTGGTCAAACCCAGTTTTAAATTTGTGAGTATATGACAAAAAAATTCAACATTAGTATTTCTGTAAACGATAATATAGAACGTGCAATCCGCCAACTCAAAAAGAAAATTGAGCGTGAAGGAGTTGTTCGTGATATGAAACGTATTGTGTACCATGAGCCACACACACAAAAACGTCGTAAACGTTTAATGCGTGCGGTTAAACAAAACGCAATCCGCATGTCAAATTTCAAAACCGTTTAATAATGACCATCAGATCTGCATCAGATATTAAACGTTCGCAAAAAGAATCCCTTCTTTTAAGAACATTAAGTCAGCTGTACCACCAAGCTTCATGTGATGATAAAGAATTACAACAAGCGTATATAACTCGTGTGCAGCTTTCTCCGAGTAAAACCGTATGTACGGTTTATTTTTATATGATAGAAGGGGAAGATGCATTTAACAAAATAAAACAAAAAATTTCTCTCTACAAGCCTTCTATGCGTAAAGCACTTGCTCGAGAAATTAATGGTCGGTATACCTGCGAGCTTGCATTCAGGTTTGACGAGCAGTTTGAAAAAACTCAAAAAATAGAGCGCTTACTCGATACTATTGCAGGGCACGATCAAACCCAAGAAGAATAATGATTCAGCATCTTTTGTGGATTGTTTTCGTAGCTGCTTTATTGGTAACATTTCTTACCGATTATTATTACCTTCTTATCTACCGAGCTGCTACCATTTTTCTCATACCCATTTTTTTTTGTGGCGCATTTCTGTGTGCCACACCCAGCACTATTACAGAATCTTTTTTAGGCGTTTTTGTTGGCTATGCCTTTCTGTGGATGTTCAAATATTTCTATCTCTGGTATAAAAATATCGATGGGATTGGCCAAGGAGATTTAGAACTTCTTGCCATGATTGGCTCATTTATGGGGCCTATGGGCGTTTTGTATACCATTACATTTGGTTCTATTCTAGGAACATGTATTGCTCTTTTGATGCTTTTTACCAAACATGCCCATACCCATACTCAGTTGCCCTTTGGCTCATTTTTAGTTATTGGTTGTCTACTTTATATTTTTTTACAGTGATTACTGCAAATCATCCTTTACAAGAGTTATCTCGCCTTTTTCATTAATCGTGAGAATATCATAATCTCCGTCATTATCAATGTCTCCAGCAGCCGCTATGGTAAATGCTTGAGCGCCCACTGAAGCGCCTGAAAGTGCAGATGCGGGTGTCCCAAATGCCCCTAAAACAAAAGATCCTGGAAACCCATAAGTATAGTTAACCTGGCCTTCCGGCTTCCAATTAAGACTCGCTGCACCCTGAAGCTTATCGGTGTAGGTACCATGCTCTGCAAAATAGGCTTTCTGTAACATATATAATGCCCGAAGCTGAATATGCGCTTCAGAGCGTTTTGCTTTTGCAAGAAAGGTCATAAAATTCGGCAACGCCAATACAGCAAAGAATGCTATTATTGCAATAACAATCATAACTTCTATTAAACTAAATCCACGATGAACCATAAAGGCCTCCTCAAGGCTGGTGCACTTTGCGCACTGCATTAGATTTTTTTCTACTCAGTCGAGCATACTCCAGACAACCCCTAAAAGGTCAATAGTATCTATTTTTTTTAATATTTATTTCATTCTGAAAATATTTACAATGGCAAACCATTTAAAAATTGAATATTTTGACATAATTGATTTTAGTATGTACATTAGAAAATAATTGAAAAGATATTTAACAAATCTATAAGGACACACTCTATGGAAATTACCTCTACTGCCGCCCATAAAGATGCCGTTACTCTAAAAAGCCGCAGCTACAATGATATTATAGAATATCTAGATAGCCACTGGGCTGTTGGGCGTCAGGATTCACTGGAACGCGCTAAATCACTTGACCAGGCATTAAATAATCCTTCAAAATCTGTTCGCGCGATTTTAGTTGCTGGCTCAAATGGTAAAAGCTTAACTATCAACTTTGCAGCCAAACTTCTTGCAGCTGAAGGATTAAAAGTTGGGGCTTACTACTCGCCACATGTTCTTACCTATCAAGAACGCTTTGTACTTAATCAAACAACTATTTCCCAAAAAGTATTCACTGATATTGCAAATGAAGTTATTAATGCAGCTGAATATGCATCTATTAATGCCCACAGCTCTGAACTGTTAGCGCTCATGGCACTTAGCTATTTTAAACAGGAAAAAGTTGAAGTTGCACTTTTAGAAGTTGATAATGGCGGGTTATACAATCCGGTTAATATCTGTAACGCTTTGGTTGCAACTATCACGCGCATTGCTGAACCACATATTACTACGACTCCTGAAGAAATCGAGGCTCTTACACGTCAGACAGTTGGAATTGTAAAAAAGAATACGTATCTAGTCTCTGGAGACCAAAGCAAAGCGGCATTACATATAATGCAAGAACTTACGCAAGCGCAAGGTGGTCACTGGTTGATGCCTATTCGTAAAGTCGTTGCACTTGAATATCCATTTGAACAATTGCATGGCCGTTGCGCAGCACTTGCTGAACGTATTGCGGTAACTTTTATTCAAAAATGCATGCCAGACAAAAAAACTAATCTCGATCTTGGCGCTGATAGCTTACTGGTAAAACAAAAAATTCATCGTGGCCGTCCTACTATTGAGGCTAAACGCCAACAAGAACTGAATCCTCGTAAAACAGTAGAACAATTTTGGAAAGAAGTCACCACTGATTTACCCGGCAAATTCCAAGTTCTTGATAAAGAAAAACCGACGATTTTACTTGATAACGCCCACAATATCGACGCATTTAAAAATCTTCTTCTTGGCATTCGTTTAATGCATTATCAAAGCGCTCTCAAGGGCTTAAGTTTAGTTATTGGTGCTGCAGAAGATACATTACACAATCAAGAATTCGTAAAATTATTACGCTATTTCTTTAAAAAGACTTCTGGCCAACTCTTCATTTGCCCTATTCAAGAAATGGTTAAAGGCGTTGGTGAAAATTCATCATGGGATGTTGAGCAGGTATCGCTTGATATGAAAAAAATGAAAATCAAAGCAAAAGCATGCAAAAACTTTGAAGAGGCATTTGAACAGGCTAAGAAATCTGTTGATGATCGCCACGGATTGGTTGTTGTAACCGGTTCGCACGCGGTTGTTAATGCATTCTGGAATTACAAAGGCATCAAAAAATTCTAGCTTAAGTAATTGTTAGGCCCTTGCAGAAATGCAGGGGCTCATTTTTTACCATAAGCACTACACCGATAGAGCTAAATCCAAGAGTTTTATGGCATGAGTCTCCTTATTTTTTATAGTGCTGCAGTTATAACAGGACTGGCAACGGGTAAATTACAAAATGCAGCATTTTCACGCAATAAACCTGTCTTGCTTATAGTAACTCTAGTTATTCGCCTTACTCTTTTACTACTTGCCGGATTGACAATACCACTCTTGCACTTATCTTTCGTTCATTTTATACTCAGTATTATTTTATTTTTGATCTGTAATTTTTTAGCGGTGCAAACAGCGTGATTTATTATGACAGGATTTGATCTTTTTCATCATATTTACTGGCAGCCACTGTCATACTTTGGGGTAACAAATCCGTTTTTTACGTTTCAATTAGATCTTATTTTTTCAACATGGTTTGTTCTTTTTTTATTACTTATTTTCTCTTTGGTTGGCAGATACGCCCTTAACAATCCAGATAGCTTACTCCATACTGCGTATATGACTTTCGCGCGGAGCTTTACGGCGTTGGTTGCTCAATCATGGGGGGGTTACTGCCCAGAAAAATATTTTTTAATTATCACTACGTTTTTTATCTTTATACTTACCTGCAATTGGTTTATGCTCATTGGCCTTGAAGAACCAACAGCTAATTATAATACGACTCTTGCACTTGCATTGCTCTCATTTTTATACATCCAAAAAGAGTCTATAAAAAAGCACGGTGTTCTTGCATATCTCAATGAGTATTTTAAAACACCTTTGGCAATAAGCACATTTTCTTGGCCTATGCTGCCTGTTATTATACTTCAATACCTCATAAATGGCGTTGCGGCAATAGCTCTTTTTCCGCTTGAACTTATGAGCAAATTTTCTGGGGTTCTTTCTCTGTCGTTTAGATTGTTTGGCAATATTTTGGCAGGGACTATTGTATTTGGGCTATGGAACTCTTTTATTCATTCAACGTGGTATTTTCAAATTTTTGGTTTAGTAAGCGGAATTAATATAATTATTCTAGGTTTTTTTGGTATTTTTGAAGGGATCATTCAAGCATTTGTATTTACAATCTTAACCACCACCTATCTTTCACTTGCTACTACATCGCAAGCTGAGGAGCCAATATGATACACCTTATTGTTACCCACTACAGCAGTATCGCGTTAATGATCACACTTCCTGTCTTTGCAACGGCATTTGGCCAGTCTCGTATTGCCAAAGCAGCCTTTGCGGCTCTTAACCAGCAGCCTGCGCATGACGCTGGAATTAAAAAATTATTCTTTGCTGGTATAGCGCTCAGCGAAACGGTAGCTTTAATTGCGGTATTGGCAACAGCATATTTATTTAACAACAGCCTTACTCATGACGTTCAGACTTATACACGCATTGGTACATGCATGGCAATTATCATTCCGTGTGTTATCGTTGCATATTTTGGTAGCCTAAGCATTGTGCAAGCGCTCGGTTCAGCGGCACGTCAACCATTTTTAACTAATCAGATTTTAAGCTTCGTGCTGATCACACAATCTCTCATGCAAACGCCAGTTATTTTTTGTGCTATTTTTGCACTAATCATAGAATATCAAGCATCTAGTGTTGCGACACTACCCCCGGCATTACAGCTATTTGCCGTAGGTCTTGTCCTAAGCTTGTCATCCATTGGGCCTTGTTTTGGATTAAGCCATTTTATTGCACAAGCATGCCATTCGTTACGTTTTAACCGTGCGGCATTTTCAAAAATTTTCTCATTTACTTTTATCACTCAAGCTATTATTGAAACACCGTTCTTGTTTGGGCTTGCAACAGGAATTGTTATGCTACAGCTTAATCAGTTAACTTTTATGAAAAGTATAGCATTGCTCAGTGCAGCAATTGCGCTTGGTGGCGCTACACTACCAGTCAGCATTGTTTCTGCCCGCGCATCGTCAAAAGTTCTTAATGGCATTGCGCTAAATCCTGAAAACACCAGCATTTTAAGTAGATTTAGTCTTTTTTGTCAGGCGTTTATTGACACTACTGCCGTATATGGTCTTATTATAGCCCTGATGCTTATTATATTTTAGTAATTTTAAAAAATTAAAATTTGGATGCAATTTTTAAAAGAACAAGCATTCAATCTTGTAAATTTATTCAATGCATTGTTCTATTAGAAGCTCTGAGGGGTGGAAATTTTTATAATAATTTTTTTAATGGGGATTCTTGCACTAATTCTTTCTTAAAAAATGAACAAACTTGAAACTCAAACGGCAGTTGTATACATCATTACAAAGCTTGAACTTGGCAGAGCATAGAAAGTCTGCCTTTCCTTCATGAGTAAGATCATTTTTCATAATCCCTTTTATAAAATGGATTATCTTCCACTAAAACTCTAAATACTCTATGTGCACATTGATTGGGCTTTTCATAAAAATAACTAAGTTCAAATTGCCCTGCCAATATTTCATCTTGTAAATATTGAAACTTTCCATTTAAATATATTTTACTAAAGTTATTATTTTGTCTATCTATTGTTCTTATCCCATAACGTTGGACTATTACATCAACTAATTTCGTAAAAATATGATGATCGGGTGGATATTCCTTATACTTTTTGTAGTAGTCATTAACATACGTAGGGTAATTTTCTGAAAAGCTTTTAATTTTAACGGCATAAGAATAATCAATTTCTTTAAAAGAACCCTTTAATAAAGTATTTTCATCAAACAGCCTATTTATCCAGAGTGTTATTTCTAACTGATTGGCAGGATCACTTATTATTAAATTAAAACTAAAATCTTCTAAGATGATATCTTTAAGAGTTGCTCCATCCCCTACTAGTTGCATAGCATTAAAACTTTCAATAATTGAAGGAATTTTTTTACTGAGTGAGGCGTTACGTTCACGTATTTCGCTTAGCGAAATTTTTTCAATTTTTACCAGTTCGTATCGACCTTCACCATGCTCATTTAGGATAAAAATCATAATAAACTTCTCTAATGAGCTGTCTTCCTGCCCAATAATCTCATACGTTATATTCCCTTGGTTATTTTCTGATTTTTTGCCATAAAGCTGAACTATAATTTCTAGTATTTGTGGATATTCACGGAGTTCATTCGGTTCAAAAAATTTTATATCGCGGCGATCCAATTTTGAAAGTTCAAAACCCGGCGGCTCAATGGTTAAAGTATAGCTACCAACTTTAAACGTTCTTTCTTTTGCACTTATAGAATTTATTTTACTTCTATCTTTAGTCTTATAATAAGTGTTAAAACTATCTATAGTATCAGTAAGTTTTTTTTTAGGGATCGTATCACTAGCTTGGAGCAAACTAGAAGGTCTTTCAACATTTATAAACTGAAGAACCCCATTAGCCTTTCTAACGTTAAATACCAAAGGCCCTTCTTCTGTACTACCGTTCAAACCTAGAATTTTTGCCTCAAGGCTATATTTAGTTTGTCCATCTGAAGATTCATTCTTACTCCCATACAACTGTGCTATAATTTCTAATATTTGTGGATAACCACGGGGTTTATCTGGTTCAAAAAATTTTATATCGCGGCGATCTAATTGTGAAAAGTCTAAATGCGACGGCTCAATGGTTAAAGTATAGCTACCAACTCTAAGCGTACTTTCTTTTGCATTTATAAAATTTATTATACTACGATCATTAGTCTTATAATAATCGTTAAAACTATCTATAGCATCAGTAAGTTCTTTTTCCGGGCCTGCCTCACTAGCTTGGGGTGAACCAGTATGTGCTCCAATCGATCGCTGAGGCAATACTGGAAGGGGTCCTAGATAAACGGGCGCTAAAGAAGCCCATGCAGAGTTAGCATAATTATAATGTCTTTCAACATTTATAAACTGAAGAACCCCATTAGCCTTTCTAACGTTAAATACAAGAAGGCCTTCTTTTGTACCATTGCCCTGACTTTGAATTTTTGCTTCAAAGATATATTTAGTTTGTCCATCTGAAGATTCACTCTTACTCCCATACAGCTGAGCTATAATTTCTAATATTTGTGGATAATCACGGGGTTCATTTGGTTCAAAAAATTTTATATCGCGGCGATCTAATTGTGAAAAGTCAAAACGCCGCGGATCAATGATTAAAGTATAGCCACCAACTTTAAACGTTTTTTGTTGTTGATCTATAAAGTTTATTTTACTACGATCTTCTGTTCTATAAAAATCATTAAAACTATGTATAGTATCACTAAGTTTTTTTTTTCGGGCTTGTACCACTAGCTTGGGGTGAACCAGTATGTGCTCCAATCGATCGTTCAGGCAATCCTGGAAGAGGTACGGGCTTTCCATAATTAAGATTTTGTTGAGCAACAGGTGTTGGGTAATAAGGTGGAATCCCTGGGTAAACGGGCGGCCCATAATAATAAGGATTTTGTTGAGCAACAGGTATCGGGTAATAAAGTGGAATCCCTTGGTAAACGGGAGGCCTATTATAATAATAAGGATTTTGTTGAGTATGTATCTGATCACCAATAAATAGTATCCCAACAATAACAAGCACAAACTTTGCATTTTTAATTTTTTTCATTAATTATCTACCTTTTTAGTCATCATACAATTAAATTAACAAAATAAATAAAAATTAGTCAATAATTGAAAAAATACCATACTAGCTTATGCAATTATGCTTTTTCTAAAATTATAGATACATGGTAAAAAAGGGAGGTAATTATGAGTTGCCATGATTCTGATTTCGTTTTAACCTTTCTGAGTTAATAAAAAGCTCAGGATTATAAAATGAACAAACTTGAAACTCAAACGGCAGTTGTATACATCATTACAAAGCTTGAACTTGGCGGAGCACAGAAAGTCTGCCTTGCGCTTTTTAATGGGGTAGATTCAAAAGATTATAAGACACATCTTATCTCAGGCGCTGAAGGTGTATTATCTGCTCAAGTTAAAAACAACCCGCACGCATATCTCTTACCTACTATGCTTGCTGATATTAGCATATTTAGGTTAGCTATTGAAATAAGAAACTTTTTTATACTTATTAAACAACTGCGTACCTTAAAAAGACAATATTCCAATATTATAGTTCATACACACAGCACGAAGGCAGGAATCGTTGGCCGCTGGGCTGCTTTTTTTGCTGGCATTAGGAACATTATACACACAGTGCATGGCTTTGCATTTCATCAATTTCAGTCACGGTTAAGATGGACAGCATTGTATATTCCAGAACTTATTACAAGCTTTATTACTACTAAATTTATCTTTGTAAGCCAAACTGATGCACAAACTGCTTTACGACTTTTTCCTAGAATCAAGGAAAAAAAAGTTCTTATTCGTGCAGCAATCGATGACCGCCATTTTATTACTTCGCAGAAAGAAATGGTAACACAAAAAGAGCATTCGCGCCCTTTTATTATTGGAACGATTAGCTGTTTTAAGCCACAAAAAAATCTTCTTGATTTACTTAAAGCATTTGAACATGCCTATCGGCAAGACCAAAATATTCGTTTAGAGATTATCGGGGATGGGCAACAACGTCCTGCTCTTGAAGCGTTTATAGATTATCATGGGCTTGAAAACATAGTTACTTTACATGGTTGGCAATTAGATGTTGCACCTATTATGAAGCGCTGGCACATTTTTGTTCTCAGTTCATTGTGGGAAGGCTTGCCATGTGCCATCATCGAAGCACGGCTATTAAAATTGCCGATTATCAGTTATAGAATTGGGGGAATTAGTGATGTTATTCACCATGGCGTTAACGGTTTTTTGTATGATGCAATAAATAGTGCGTCAAAGAGCACCAATTGGCAAAAATTAGCCGAAGGCATTTTAATGCTTGCGCATGATCAAACATTATATGCAACACTTGCTCAATACCCTGATAATTTGCAGTATTTCACGCGTGAAGATATGATACAAAAACATAGAGAGCTCTATCAACAGTTACAATAAGAGCGTATACTTAAACAAGAACATTTATATATAATAGCTCAGCAGCAAGCATAAAAAACCGATTACTCGTATGAAAACTTTTGAAAATCTTCTTCACGCAATTGGCAACACACCGTTAGTTCGCATACCATTCGATTCACAAGGCAACGTGTATGCAAAACTTGAATATTTAAACCCCGGCGGGAGCATAAAAGACCGTGCCGCGTTATTCATGATCGAAGAAGCTGAACGCACTGGACTTTTAAAACCGGGTGGCACACTTATAGAAGCTTCTTCGGGCAATCAAGGCATAGCAACAGCACTTATAGGAGCCATTAAAGGATATAAAGTTGTTATAACGATATCTGAAAAGATTAGTGAAGAAAAACAGAAAACATTACAAGCATATGGGGCGCAACTCATTTCATGCAAACCGACATTGCAGCTTGATGACCCGAATGGTTATCATGCAAAAGCGGTTGAGATTCACCGATCAACACCAAACTCATTCATGCTTAATCAGTATTTTAACCCCACAAACTCGGCAGCACATTATGCCATGCTCGGCCCGGAAATTTGGCAGCAAACCCATGGTAACGTTACTCACTATATGGCAGCTGCAGGAAGTGGTGGTACAGTAAGTGGTGCTGGGAAATATCTTAAAGAAAAAAATCATACTCTTAAGGTTATTGCCGTCGATGTCGAAAATTCATATCGCTCAACAAATAAGAACCCGAAGCCTTATAAACTTGAAGGCATAGGCGTTGATTATGATACTCCCCACTTACGCAACACTATTATCGATAAATATGAATTAGTTAATGACCATGATTCTATCGCCATGTTGCAAACAATGGCACGAAAATATGGTTTTCTTGTCGGACCGTCAAGCGGAGCAGTGGCCTGCGCTGCTGAGCGAGTTGCCCGCAATCTGCAAAAAAATGATACTATGGTTATTATTTTTGGTGACTCTGGCAGAGCCTATTTAACCAAAAACTTCTACTAATAGCGTCGCCTGTTGTTTTTATCTTATTGATTTACTATTATTTTCTCATAATAGTACTATGGCATCTATTAAACATACAAAAATTTCCCTTATATGTAGGTACATACCTAGAAAAATGTACTGGTAAGGTTAAAGATCTTGGTAACGAATCTTACTTAAAATTTGAACTTTATAAAAATTTATTTTCTTATGCATTTCATTTTTGTAACTATCAAGCGTGAGCATTTTGCAATCATGCATAACAATCTTCCCATCAATTATAACAGTCTGTACATCAGTTGATTTGCTTGCATAAACAATCTGTGAATATATATCAAAATCCGGAATTTGATGAAATGCTTGTGTACCCATCACCAGTATGTCTGCACATTTACCTACTTCAAGGGTACCGATTTTATCGCCCATTTTAAGTGCATGCGCGCCATCAATGGTAGCCAGTTTTACGACTTCAAATGGTGACAGCGGCTTACAATAATCTGCAACACAAAGATTCTGCAATAACGCGCCGGTCTTCATTTCGGCAAAGCTATCTAAGCTATTATTGCTTGCAACACCGTCTGTGCCTATACCCACGGGAATGCCATGCTCCTGCATCGATTTTACATGCGCGATGCCTGAACCTAATTTCATATTGCTAGAAGGGTTATAAATAATTGACGCCCCCGATTGAGCAATACTTTTTAAATCACTATCAGAAAAATGTACGCCATGGGCTATGATAACATTGTCTGATAGAATACCTAATGAAAGCATATATTCACCTGGGCTCATACCTGTTTTTTTATACAATTCATAGAGTTCATCCTGTTGTTCCGCTACATGAATAATGAAAGGAACACGAGCTTCTTGGGATTTTTTATGGGCAGCAATAAGTGTTTGAGCGTCACAGCTATAAAGTGAATGGGGCGCAAAAGCTGGTTTTATGCTACGGTTATTATTAAACTCCTTGCAAAACTCTTCTGCATAAAAAATATCTTGCTCTATAAAGATAGTTTCACCTAAAATTGCGCGCATACCCGCATGTAGAACAGCCCTTGCCGACGCATTTTCAAAAAAATACATATCTGCAAACATGGTAATGCCCGACTGTATCATTTCATAACAAGCAAGCATGGTTGACCAGTAAACAAAATCTTCACTTAATATTTTTTTCTCTAAAGGGAAAATATAATTATTAAGCCATTCTTGAAGATTCTTTGCTTCATCTGCAACTCCACGCATCATCGACATGCCAACGTGCGTATGACCATTAACAAAACCAGGCAAAATAAGACTTTGATGAGCATCAAGTATGGTCTGCGCGCTATAACGCTTTACGATATTGTGCGTTGTATCAATAGCAACAATCTTACCAGAATTAATTGCTAATGCGGCATCTAAAATGACTGCTTTTGAAACCATTGGCACGATAGTACCATGTATAATAAGTATATCAACCACTTGCATAGCGCTCCCTTTTTTTACTAAGTTAGTGCGCCATGAGTATGTAAAACAATATATTATGTAATATTAGCTTGCTTGAAAAGCTGATTAACGCGAGAAAGACGCGTTAAAAAGTAAGACTGGCCGCAGGTCAATGTTGAAAGTATGCGTTCATTATTTTTAATATTCTGGGCCTTCCACCAATCATTAAGTCTGACAATAGGCAACATAAGATCATCTATACCAAAGCCGTAGGTTCCCCAATGCATGGGAATAAAAATACGTGCACCAAGATCTAAAAACGCTCGGCCAGCATCGGCAGCATCCATATGGGTTGTCTTCATCCACTTGCGCGGTTCGCATGGACCGATCGGTAATAGTGCAATTTCAATATCAGAAAAATGGTAAGCAATTTCTTTAAAATGGTCGCTATAAGCAGTATCGCCGGCAAAATAGATACTCTCCTGAATCATCCAGCTACCCCACAGCGATTTATTTCGATCAAATAAGCCGCGCTGCGACCAGTGACGCGCTGGCAAAAAGGTAAGCTTAAGCCCGTTATGTGAAATATCTTGCCACCATATGCATTCAGTTACTCGATCTGACATACCGCGAATATCAAACCATGCTTTATCACCAAAAGGCACATAAAAATGGCATGCAGTTTGTGCATACAACGCCTTGAGTGTGGCGCTATCCATGTGGTCACGATGATTATGAGAAAGTAGAACAATATCTATTTTTGGCAGTTGAGCAAATGGAATTCCAGGCGCACTAAAACGTTGCAATAAAAAAGTTAAATCGCCAAAAACCGGGTCTGTTAAAATATTGAAGCCATCAATTGAAAGTAGAAAACTTGCATGGCCGATCCAAGTTATATGGTCAGCCTCTTGAAATACATACGGAACAGAATGATTTTTGATAAATCTACGTGCTGCAGCACGTTGAGCATAAGATGTCACGTACATAAATACTGAACGCCAAAAGACATTTGATACAACTTCACCAGGATAGTTATAAAAACGGTTATTAAGTCTATGCGGTTGACGCTTATTCATGAGATTCGCCGTGAGGTTTTATATGATAATCCCCTATCTAGACTTGCGTCGGAGACAGGGGAAATGGAGGTTATCTGAATAATAGTATATATATAATATTACAATTTTTTGAATTAATAGCAAATACCTTACATTGAAACGTTTATTCCCAGATCTTTAAGCTCTTTGCGAAGCTGTTTTGGGTTTTTAAAGACAACGCCATGGATACCAAGCTTTTCTGCAGCTTGAACATTTCTTTTTTTATCATCAATAAAGACACAGTACTTTGCCTGTGGAACAGCTTGTTGCACATCTTTTTTAAAGTGGTCAAAAAATTCTTGTGCAGGTTTGCGCATATAATTGCGCTCAGGATGTGACGTTACTATAATTTCAAACATATTAAAAATATCTGGGTGCTCGTTTTTAAAATGTTCAAACGCCTGGCTTCCGATATTAGAACAGACAGCAAGTCTGTAACCTTTGCTTTCAAGTTCGTCAAGCAACTTTTTCATTTCAGGGTCTAAGATATACGAGTTACACACCAGAAGAAATTCTGTTTTTGAAGCTGCAAGCCACGGATAATGCTTTTCAGTAAGTCTATTGTAGACATTTTCTGCAGTTTTTGAAGTTGCGTAAAGCGTATTAAGAATCCGATACCCAGCAAAAGGGTTTGCTAATGTTAATGCATAAGGATTTTTTTCGAAAAATTTATAGCTTGAATCAAAAAATTTAATATACGAAAAGCTAAAAATAACTTCGTGCAGATCAAATGCAATTACAACTTGATTATTCTTATGCTTTTTATCCATAAAATCTTCCTGATAAGCTTGGGCGTAAGTAGATAAAATTATTATTTTTAATAAAAAAGTTTTTTTCATAAGAATTTTAACCTCTAAATTAAATAATATAAAATTAAGAATAAATAAATCGATGATTTTTATCAAATTCAGCAACTCAAAATATATCTAAGAAATCTATTTCATGATATCCGTCAACAATGGTATCTGCTAGTGCAATAAGCTCCCTGCTGCCATGGGTATTAATGCCAATACAATGCATTCCTGCAGCCTGAGCTGCTTTAATGCCCGTTGCAGAATCTTCTATTGCCACACAATCGCGCGGGTCGATACCCAATTGTTCAGCTGCATGCAGATAGATATCTGGTCGAGGCTTGCCAAGATGGTTTACCCTTGAGATACCATATATATGCTTTCCAAAGTATGTATCAAGATTCAATGCGCAATTGGTAATTTCAAGCGTACGATCATCAGCATTAGTGGCAATAGCAGTGGGCATGTGCGCTATTTTTTTATGAAATTCAGAAAAGCCTTCAATAAATGCTACCCCGTTCTTATAGAGCTCATGCGCATGGGCTTTTTTTTCAAAAGCTAATTGCTCTGCCGTATCAGGCAGATCGAACATCTGCTTAAGCAAAGCGCAGCCCAGGCGGAGACCGCCAGCGCCTCCCATAAGAAGCTCACGAACTGTTGTATGAATTTCTGGGGTATATGAAACCCCCTTGGAAACTAGAAGTTTTTGGGTTGCAATATCCCAGATTATATTAGTATCAACGATAGTACCATCCATATCAAAAATTAAAGCTTTGCAAGATATACGTTTTTTCATATATGTCCCTTTTCTAAAGTCTATAAATATGGTACAACTAATTCAAATCAAAAAATAACCTTTTTGACAGGATCATTTATGAATAGCGTACTACGTTCATCATATAAAACAATTATTATCAGTGCCTCCTACTCATTTGTTAAAGTTCTTACATTAAGTAAAATCATTGGATATCGATTAAGTTTTTTTTCCATGAGCCAGCTGGTAACACCTATATTAGCTTTACATATAACTTCTACAGAATTAATTGGCTTAACTACATTACGTACTCTCTTTCATCTGTTAATGTATCCTGCATCAGGTATTTTGGGCGTACTTTATCATCTGCCAACATTGGTAGGCGCGCTATACTTTAAAGCATCTTTTGATGATACTTCTAAAATTGCGCGTATTGTAGCACCCCTTGTGTGCATGGCACTTTTTGTCAGCACGTCAGTAGGCTCGCAAGCTTGGGCCTATTCATTTTTTTGGCTTACTCCTTTCTTAATTAGCCTTATACCTCATAGATCACTATTTTTATCATCTCTTGCAAGCACTTTTATGGCCCATGCTGTAGGGTCTGTGCTTTTTATCGTAAGTACACCCATGATTCCAGCTTTTTGGCTTGGATTAATTCCCTTGGTTGCTTTTGAACGCAGCATGTTTGCTGCAGGCATAACAGCTCTTTATTACGCGATGAAAGTCATTCAACAATTGTTTAGAATTCTTTCAGTACGTTTTGCCCACGCATAAAAAATGATCTTTAAAAGGCTGTATATACTACTTTTTTTTAGTGCATTCTTTATTGGTTCGGCCTATATAACATGGCTTTACTATAGGTATACCCTGCATAACAATTTTTTAAAAATTCAAGATATATCTCATGAAAAGCGCATTAAACATCTGGGTATCATTATGGATGGCAATAGGCGCTGGGCAAAGTCGCATGGCTACAAACCGTGGATTGGCCACAAAAAGGGAGTTGAGCCTGTCCGTACGGCACTTGAGTTTTGCATAAAAAATCGAATCCCCTACCTTACGCTTTATGTTTTTTCTCTTGAAAATTTTAATCGCCCTCAAGAAGAACTTTCATACTTATTTGATGTATTGGCACAACAAATTGCCGATCAGGAGCTTGATAAACTATTTAAAGAGGGAATAAAAGTGTGCTTTATTGGCGAACGATCACTTTTTCCGGAAAAGCTTAAACCTCTTATTGAAGAAATTGAGAGCAAAACAGCACAGGCAGACCAGCTAACCCTTAACCTCCTTTTCTGTTATGGTGGCCAGCAGGAGATAGTTGCCGCTTGTAAAAAGATAGCTTCTGAATGTGCGCTTGGCACTCTAGATTGTGATAAAATTACACCTGAACTATTTTCACATTACCTGTGGAGCGGGCCAATGCCACCACCCGATTTAATAATAAGGACAGCCGGAGATCAACGATTAAGCAACTTCCTAACTTGGGCAAGCGCCTACAGCGAACTTTGCTTTCTACCCTGCTTTTGGCCTGAAATAACAGATTCTATGCTTACTGAATCTATTGAAAAATTTTACCAACGCAAACGCACCTTTGGTCGCTGACCTATCATTATTTTCAATTTGACAATATTTATATGCTTAGTATAATTATAACAGCATAAATTTCGTAGAATATTGGGGAAATGTAGAAATTTATTTTAATCTTTAAAAACACTAGAATTTTTATGAAAAAAATATTTTTATATATATCTATTATAACCGCTTTTTACACAATAAACGGCTGCGATTATTCGCTAAACGCACAGATATCTGAAAATACGATCTATGTTGCACTTCATGGCCCCGATCAAAAAAGATTAGGCTTTGCCAAAGGCAGGGAATTTCCAAAGCATATAGATTTAGATACGTTATACATTCTTCAAGAAAATGATCGAAAAAAAGGCTATGGTTCAAAAATTTTAAAAGAATTCCTATCCCAAGCGGCAGCATACGACAAGCCTGTTTTTGCAACGGCCAGTCCATTGGGGCATAACTTTAATTTTCCAGTATCTCTAGCTCTAAATGGATTAATACGATTTTACCAAAAGCATGGAGCCCTAGTTTTACATAAAGATGATGTGAGCGCGTCTATTGTTTTTCTACATCACCTTACCAGGGCTTAGAGATAATTATGAAAAGATTACTTTTACTATTCTTTTTCTTAATACCATTAAATTCTCAGCCTGAAGATATAACAAAAGAGTTTTTTACTCATGCAAGAATTCCAAACCAGGCATTTAGAGTATATAGAGAAAAATTTGCTACTGAAGATGATTCTGGAGAACGCATTACTGTTAATAAGGCTGAAGAAAGAATAGCTATGATAGCTTTTACAGTTCGGCCAACTCAGGGAAAAACATATCATTACATCGGACAATTAGCGGTTAAACCAGAATTTCAAAAAAATGGATTGGGCTCTGATCTTCTTGCCTATACAGTCGCGCTTTGTACAGGAGATTGTATAGAAACAAGGCTAACAGCCTATCCCCCTTCTAGTAAACGTGAAGACTATCAACGATTAAAAAGATTTTATACTAAAAATGGTGGCTTACTTGCGCCAGGCTCAGAGATTTTAGGTCTTACAGGAAAATTCACTTTTCAACCTAAAAATGAACAATAATGAAAGATCACTATGAAAAAAATAATTTTTAAAATGCTTGCGATTTTTTTGATAGGTAGCTTGAAACTATCTTTGTGGTGCTTTGAAGCCGATCTTGAAAAAATTCTGCAAATTCATGACGGCGATAGCTACAGTGAATATGATAAGCAGGTAGCAACAACAGATTTTTTGAACTATTTGCCCACGTTTCAAGATATTGAATTATATAAAATTTCCCAAGATTCTAATCCTATTACAAGATTACGAATTACCAACAGGCGGATATCTCAAATTTTGGGAAAGCTTGATTTGGAAATGTCAAGATACACTAATGAAGAACAAGAACAACGTCTTTGTGCTGAAATTTTAATTCTTAAAATTGATCAACGCTATCAAAAACAGTATTTAACGTGAATTCGATCTAAGCCGGAATTAAGTTTTTCACAAA
>JAIETV010000003.1 GCA_019744895.1 Candidatus Babeliaceae bacterium
CAAAAAAAGCCTTCTATCGAGTCTTTTGTGAAAAACTTAATTCCGGCTTAGATCGAATTCACGTTAAATTATTACGCTATACTCATTACAAACATACTAATCGCATGCCTATAGATTTTGACCTTTTTGAAAAATACAACCCCACATTAAGCGCTCATTTTTTACACCAAACGCTAGCTTCTTTACCATCCCCTTTCAAAGAGCATGTCATTAGGCGTTTTAATATCGTAAGAAAGACAAAAACTTTCTGGGAACGAATAAAAAATCTGTTATAATAAATGTTAGAAAATAAACCTACATTACTGTCAATTATATGATACAAAAATTCTACTTTCTCTTTATATTTTTTTTCTTGACTGCTCATTCCCAAGAAATTTTACTCAAAGATTTTGCCGTCTTCAATGAAGAAAGTCGAGTTCAAATGCTATGTGGACTTTCAAGAGGCATATTAAACAATCCACACTTAATAGTACCGGACCATCAAGAATGCACAACAACACTTAAATCTCTTTTTGATCAACAAATAAAAGAAGGTCTACCTGCTTTGAAAAATTCTTACGATCCTCAATATCAAAGATTCGATGCATTTATTACAGAAACTTTTCTTGAAAAGCTTGCAGATACAGCTAATAATTCTAAATGGTGCATAAATAACAAACGACTTTATTTCTCGGCAGTTGGTCATATGATACAACTGCATTGCAATGCAAAGAAAATTGCAAAAAAATTATTAGAAATGGACAGATCAAAAGAATTTTCTCAAATGCTAGTTGATGCTTTACATCAGGAAGAAATTGGCATAGCTATTATAGATAGGCAAAATATGTTGCAAGGGATGATTGATTTTGAAACTGAAAATACTTGTCCTTATCTTGAACGTATAACTCAGCAATAACCCCACTTCCACTTAAAGAGTCACAAAGTCTTGTATTTATGAATCTCACCCACGTAGACTAGGTATAAGGGACAAATACGTAAGAGGGGGAAAACTGTAATGAAAAAAAATCTCAAATCGTCTGTTCATGACAGCATTGCGTCAGAAATTTTGCCGGTGATACCAACTATGGACATCGTGGTCTTTCCCCGCATGATTGTACCGCTTTTAGTGCTTGACGAACGGATCATTAAGGGTATTCAAAAAAGCATCGACGATGATAGCAAAAAAGTTTTCCTTATCGCCTCGCGTAAGCAATCCCATAACCACCAAGGCGCAATTGGCACCAAAGATCTCTACGAAGTCGGCACCATAGGCTCAATTATGCGCCTTATTAAAATTCCTGAAGGCGGCATCAAAATTTTAGTTCAAGGTATCGATAAAGGTATCGTAAGTTCTATTAGCGCTGATCAAGAACTCCTGAATGCTACAGTGCATCCGATAGCTTCACAAGAAAATCTTGATACCCCAGAAATTAGTGCCATTATTAAGAATATTAAAGCGATATCTGAGTCTATGTCCCTTGCAGGCCAATCATTAAGCCCAGATTTTCATCTGATACTTTCAAAAATGCATGATCCTGAAAAAATTGCGGAATTTATTTTATCACATTTGTCACTTAATGTTGAGGCAGCGCAAAAACTCTTAGAATCTGAAACTTTTATAGAATTTCTTGAAGAACTTTATTTACTTATTTCACAAGAAATTGAAGTAAGCCAGACACAAGAGCGCATTAAAAATAGCACACGCGATTCTATGAATAAATCCCAAAAAGAGTTCTATCTTCGCGAACAACTTAAAGCAATTAAAAAAGAACTTGGTGATGAAGAGACTCAAGAAGTTGAAAAAATTCGTGCGAAATTAGATTCGTTGACATTGCCCGAGGAAGCCCGCTCTGAAATTTCACGCCAAATGAACAGACTTGAAAAAACGTCTCCAGATTCTATGGAGGCAGCAGTTTTAAGGAATTATCTTGATCTTGCACTTTCATTACCATGGGGTGTCGTTACAGAAGATAATCTTGACCTTGCCCATGCACAGCAGGTTTTAGATGAAGATCACTATGGGCTCAAGGAAATTAAAGATAGAATTTTAGATTTCATTTCGATAAAAAAATTAAAAAAAGATGGATATGCACCCATTTTATGTTTTGCCGGCCCACCAGGAACGGGCAAAACCTCTTTAGGTAAATCAATTGCACGCGCGCTTGGTAGAGAATATTACCGTGTTTCACTGGGGGGTGTTAAAGATGAAGCTGAAATTCGGGGCCACAGAAGAACTTATGTGGGCGCCATGCCCGGAAGATTTATTCAAGGCATGCGCAAGGCCGGCTCATCAAATCCAGTTATTATCATAGATGAGCTTGATAAAATCGGTGCAGATTTTAGGGGTGACCCATCAGCTGCAATGCTTGAGATTTTAGATCCACAACAAAATAAAACATTTTACGATAACTATTTGGGTATCTCTTTTGATTTTTCGCAAGTCTTGTTTATAGCAACGGCCAATAATCTGGAAAATCTTTCAGAACCACTTCGTGACCGTATGGAAATTATTTATTTGAGTGGCTACACAAGTGAAGAGAAAAAAGAAATCGCAAAAAAACATTTGGTTAGCCGAGCTATTAATGAAAGTGGTCTACTTGAAAGCCAATTTAGTATCTCAGAAGAAACACTCCTTGATATTATTAATAGCTACACTCGGGAAGCAGGTGTGCGCGAATTAGATCGAACATTAAAAAAAATCTGCTCGAAAATTGCCAGAACCTTTGTTGAAAAAAACATTGTTGAAATAATTACTAAAGAAAATCTTGAACAATATTTGGGACCGCGAAAATTTGTAGATGATGAATACGATCACCGTGCAATGATCGGCATAACCAACGGCCTTGCATGGACCTCGGTTGGCGGCGAAATTCTTAAAATTGAAGCTATCACCATGCCGGGTAAAGGCAGATTACTCCTTACAGGCCAACTTGGCGATGTTATGAAAGAGTCTGCTCAGGCGGCTATGAGTTATGCATGCGCTCATGCACAAGAATTTAAAATCGACCCGAAAATGTTTACGGATTATGATGTACATATCCATGTTCCTGCCGGCGCAATTCCAAAAGATGGCCCTTCTGCTGGTATAACCATGCTTACTTCGATTCTTTCAGCACTTACGCAAAGGCCTATCAATGCAGAATTTGCCATGACCGGTGAACTTAATTTACGCGGCGATGTCATGCGCATCGGCGGGGTAAAAGAAAAGATATTAGCCGCAAAACGAAACCATATCACGCATATTATCTTGCCGCATAAAAATAAAAGTGATATCGCTGGGCTTGAGGAAATTACTAAAGATGTTGAACTTATTTGGGTTAATCATGCAAATGAAGTTCTTAAGCATGTCTTAATGCCAGAAGAAATTAAACCTGTGACAGTCATATAACGTATACTATGTTTTTATTACAAAAATGACGGTGAATTAAATTTTACCGTCATTTTTTATTGATGAAATAAGAAGATTATCAATTGGTGGAGGTGCATTGCAAACATATCATGTGCATTAAAAAAATAAAGTGCTATACTACCTACTAACTGATTTTTATCATAAAAACTTCTGATTAAAAGGCATCTGTATGGAACTTCCTACTCATGTGACCGGTACTGTTATACGCGCAAGTGGCACTATTATCGATGTAGAGTTCCACCGAGCGCACACTCCAGCAGTATATAATGAACTTTCTGTAATCTGGCCAGCAACAGCAGATAAGCCGGCAAGAACAGCTCAGCTTGAAGTTGAGCAGCAATTAGGTGAAGGAATAGTACGGTGCATAGCTTTAGAGAATGTGCTTGGTATTGCTCGTGGACTAGAGGTCGTCGATAGTGGCCACCCTATTAAAGTGCCGGTTGGCCCCAAAACACTTGGACGTGTTTTTGATGTGCTTGGTAGAACTATAGATGGCAAGGGGCAATTACGCGATGGTATAAAAGATATCATCCACAAAGATCCTCCTCCATTTATAGATCAGAAAATCGAAAATACAATTTTAGAAACAGGAATTAAAGTTATTGACCTTATGTGTCCGTATCTCAAGGGTTCAAAAATTGGTCTTTTTGGCGGTGCGGGTGTAGGTAAAACAATTTTAGTCACTGAGCTGATTCGCAATATTGCCGTTGAACATGAAGGCGTTTCGGTATTCACCGGAGTTGGAGAACGAACGCGTGAGGGTAATGAACTTTGGCTTGATATGCAAAAATTTAATGTTCTTGATAAAGCAGTCTTAGTTTTTGGCCAAATGGGCGAAATGCCCGGCGCTCGCTTGCGTGTCGCGTTGACAGGTCTTACTATGGCAGAATATTTCAGAGATAAAGAGCATAAAGACGTTTTGCTTTTCGTTGATAATATCTTCAGATTTGTTCAAGCAGGCTCGGAAGTTTCAGCACTTCTTGGACGTATGCCATCTGCAGTAGGCTACCAACCAACATTAGCGTCTGAAATGGGTGCTTTTCAAGAGCGAATCACTAATACTATACATGGCGCGATCACTTCTATACAGGCAGTATATGTGCCTGCTGATGATATTACTGACCCGGCTCCTGCAACAACGTTTATGCACTTGGATGCAAACACAGTTCTTTCACGAAAAATGGTAGAAATCGGTCTATATCCTGCAATTGATCCTTTGGATTCAAATTCAAAGGGAATGTCTGCAAGTATTGTTGGCGAGCGCCATTATAAAGTTGCCCGTGCGGTACAAACAATTTTACAACGGTACAAAGAATTGCAGGATATTATTGCCATTTTAGGCCTCGATGAACTTTCAGATGAAGATAAGCAACTAGTTAAACGCGCACGCAGAATCCAACGCTTTTTAACTCAACCACTTTTCAGTGCTGAATTTGCTAGTGGCATCCCCGGCCGATTTGTAAAACTTCAGGATACAGTTACCGGCTGTCAGCGGATAGTCAATGGTGAATGTGATTCATTACCTGAAGCAGCATTTCATATGGTTGGCACAATTGAAGAAGTATACCAAAAGGCGGAGCATTTAAAGGCAACAGTAGATTAAAACTCATGAAATTGAATATATTTTCCACAACACGAGTATTAGAATATGATATCAGCTATCTTGAGGTCGATACATCAGTAGGAAATTTCGTTATTCTTGAAGGTCATGCGCCGTTATTATTACTTTTATCTTCTGGCAAACCGATTATTTTTTGCAAAAAAGATAGCACGGAAACCTTTGAGCAATTAATTCCCGCCCACGGCGGCATTTTAAAGGTTACGCGTTGGCAGGCTACTATTATTATGAATGAGTAATTATAAGTTTTCTTGAGGGAATTCTACAAATTGGTTATCTTCTATATCCCAGAATACAACTCTTTTTTCGGTCTCTTCGTGCAGACTAATTGCTAAATATTTACCACTAGCACTCCATAAAAGACTCTTTACCAGAACAGTTGTTCTTTTTACAGTAGGCTCTTTGGGTGAGATCAAGACAGACCTAAACTTATCTTTTTCACCATTTACCAAAAGATAAAGATAAACGCAGTTATCTCCCTCACTTTCAGCCATATAATGCTTATGCAAAGCAGTTACTTTATGTTGCATGGAATATAAAGGCACAGCACATAAAAAAATAAATTGCATACCCTTTAGATCCATAGTATTTCCTGACATTATAAAAAGGCATAAACGACTTAACACTACATAAATCACTCTTTTAAAGCAATAAATTATTCGTAAATTAGTTTGACAGAATTTAAATTCTAGCGTAAATTCATATTTGTAACTAATAAAAAATAATATCCTTAGGGAAAAACGTATATGAAAATGACTCAATTACCATTCTATACTCTTATTTTTATGGCCTTCGTGCAGGCCGAAACGGCAAAGAACATCTATATCGAAGAACTTACTGCTTTCAAAACATCTCCGGATTATCAGTTGATTTTTAATGAAGATGCAAACCCAATATTACAAGCAATAGAACGTGATATTGAAAACTGCCAACACCTTTCGTGGCTTCAACGCCTTATTCGCTCTACGTTTTTATCTCAAGATGTAATTGTTGTAACGCCAAAAACTATGCCTAAGCTGTATAGTTATATTGAAATTCTATGCAAAACTTCTGAAATAAAAACACCAACTGTATTTCTTACCAGAGAAAAAGGGTTATTTAATGCTGCAGCACAGAAGCTTCTTATGAGCACGGGTGCTATTATTATTGGGCAAAAATTATTACTTGAAACTTCTGATAAAGAGTTTGAATCAATAATAGCTCATGAAATAGGCCATATTAAATATAACCATGTTAACAAAACTATAGCTATTAATTTTCTTGCATTTTTTGGTTCATGGGCAGGATCGTATTATCTCTTAAACAAGCAAATAAATAATCAACAAGTTGCTATAGTATCATCTCAGTACCTAGCGATTTTTGCCTCGTTAATTGCAACATCAATTATTATTAATAAAAGGTTTGAAAAAGAAGCTGACGAATTTGCTTATAAAGGTATGAATAAAGGCGAGGGCCTCGCTGAGTTTTTTAAACATTTGCAAGTAAAAGAAGAAACTGAAGAAACAGATTTCAATCATACTTCTGACAAACTCAAGGCAAGCAGATCTGAACTTTCTTTATATAGTTACGCAGGCTTATCAACAAGTTATTTTTTAGCTAAACTTGCTCATAAAATCGATAAAGCCTATAGGTGGTTTTATCATAATACACCTTTTTGCGTACATGCAAGCCCAGAGGAGCGTATAAAGGCTGTTCGAGAATACTTAGATTCTCATACAATCGTTGCACAAACAGCTTAAAAAAATTGAATTTAAAATTGAATGAGCCTAGAGTTATAATAATCATAACTTTAGGCTCATTTTTATGTATAAACAAAAAGAAAAATTAGTCCAACCCACTGCAGCTATTGGCAGGGTTATAGCGGGATCGCTTTCAGATGGCTTTGTAATGCGTATCAGTTCAAGTGTTGATCTTGATAATCTTAAAGCCGGAACGTTTGTCAGTATTATAGGAACTGAATATCGTTTTTTTTCAATGATTACTAATATATACCTTGAACAGCTTCCTAGCCAATTGGTGCAATATCCACCAACACATACTAATACGTTACTTTGGCAGCGGGTTAAACAACATTATTTGCACGCAACAGCCGTTTTGCGCCCTATGGTGACATTAAATAATCGGCTTGAAAGGTCACCGGTAACGAGCATTCCAGCTCATTTTTGCACTGTTACCCGAGTTAACGCGCAGGAGATCACCGCGATATTTGGTAGTGAAAAAGAAGATTCTGAAACTTATTTTTCTATTGGAACACCTTTAGAAATGGATGCTTCAGTATGCCTTAATATGCCAAAATTACTTGAACGAAGTAACGGCATATTTGGCAAAACCGGAACAGGCAAAACATTTTTAACACGCTTGGTGCTTGCAGGCGTTATTAAAAATACTAATGCAGTTACGCTTATTTTTGATATGCACAGCGAATATGGCCTACAAGCTCGCAAAGAAGGCTCACATGAATCATTCGTCAAAGGCCTTAAAACACTTTTTCCCAATAAAATTGCCATTTTTTCGCTCGACCCTGCATCCACAAAACGGCGAGGTGCGTCCCCGGATGTTGTTATTAAATTAAGTTATCAGGCTCTTCAAGTAGAAGATATTTTATCATTACAGCAGGAGCTTAATTTGCACCCAACCGCTTGTGAATCGGCCTATCTACTTGAGGCGAAATTTAAAAATAATTGGCTTAACGTACTGCTTTCATCAGCAGATAGACTAAAAGAACTTGCGCAAGATATCGGTTGTCACCCGGAATCGCTAACGGCACTTCACCGCAAATTAAAACAGATTCAACGATTACCCTTTTTTGATCAATCATTAACGCACGATATCGTGATTGAACAACTCCTTGAATATCTGCAACGGGGCGTCTCTGTAATCATAGAATTCGGCAATTTTACTTCAACATTCTGCTACTTATTGCTTGCAAATATTATTACCCGACGAATTCATGCGCTCTATATTGAAAAAACAGAAAAATTTCTGGGCTCTCATAAAAAAGAAGATGAGCCCAGAAAGCTTCTTATTACCATTGAAGAAGCACATAAATTCTTAAATATTCAAACAGCACGCCAAACTATCTTTGGCACAATTGCCCGTGAAATGCGCAAATATTATGTTTCACTGTTGGTGATCGATCAGCGCCCTTCTGGGATCGATCCTGAAATATTATCGCAATTGGGTACCAAAATCGTCGCACAATTAAGTGACGAAAAGGATATTCAAGCTGTGCTAACTGGTACTCATGGCAGTCAAGAGTTAAGAACAGTTTTATCGACTCTTGATAGTAAAAAACAGGTACTCTTGATGGGACATGCTATCCCTATGCCTATTGTTATTCAAACACGATCATATGACGAAAGCTTCTACGCAGCGCTGACGCAAGCAACTCCTCGTGCTAGTCTTGACCAACTTTATTAATTTCTTGAATTCAACATTCTTTATACATGATAATAAAGTGAACATATGTTAAAAATAATATTACAGGAATTTCATGAATATTTTACCCTATATACATAATGCGCTAGGAATTTTTGAAACTAATCTCACGATATGGCATTTAATTCTTCGCGGCCTAGTTGTCTATATTCTAGGAATTCTTCTGATCCGCCTGAATAAGCGCTTTATGGGCTACAGAACTGTTTCGAATTTTTTCTTATATATTATTATAGGATCTATTTTGGCAACAGCAATTGTTGGACCATTATTTTATCAAACACTTGGCATGGCGACTTTTCTTTTTATTCTCAACTGGATTGTAGTTAAAATTGATTTTTATACGAAAAATTTCAAAATTATTCGAGAAGGTGAACCTCTTGTTTTAATAGAAGATGGAAAAATTAGATTGAAAGCTTTACAAAAATGCTTAATTACTGAGAAAGATTTACATATTTTATTACGAACACAAACCGGTACCACAGACCTTACAAGCATTAAAAAAGCGTATTTTGAAAATTCAGGACAGGTGAGTTTTATTTTTAAAAAATCATAAAAACCCGTCAGACCTGTCAAAGAGAAAAACAATCTGTAAAAAAAATTTAAATCGGTTAAACTATTAAAAATTAATAATAATCTTTCTACACTGAAAATTTTATGACACAAACAATTGTAGATGTAAAAGCTCGTCTTATGACAAGCACATTGCAAACCCCCTATATTTATTATACTTCCGTTGAAGGTATTAATGACCAAGCTCAACACGCGTTAACTGCTGCAAATGGTTATTTTCAAGACAATAACCCGCAAAAAACCTTAGAATATTATCAAAAGGCGGTAAATGCACAGTCTTATTCTTCACATCTACTGAGCAATTTAGGGTCAATGCAATGCGCTCTTGGCTATGTCCAAGATGGCCTTGCACATCTCAAAAAAGCGGTTGCAGGTGAAAAGCCGGCTTCTGCAGCTTTATATAACTTAGGAACGTTTCTTTCAAGTAATAACATGCATGAAGACGCAGAAAAATACCTTAAAAAAGCTATAGAGCAGGAGCCGCAGGCTTCAGCATTTTATAACAATTTAGGAATTGTTTACATGTATCTTCAGAAGTTTGACAAAGCGCATGAAATGTTTGAAAAAGCAATCGAAAATGACGCAAACTTTGATTACGCCTATAACAATTTAGGTATGCTTGATTACGAAAAAAGTAACTATTCAACTGCGCACTCATGGCTTGAAAAAGCATTTGCATTAAACCCTAATAATTTCACAACACTCAATAATTTGGCTATTGTGCATTTTATGCAAGAACCGGAAAACCCAAACAGAGCTTTTGAATTACTCAAAAAAGCTTCTGAACTTAATCCTCATTTCAGAATGCCGCTTTATAACCTTGGTTTTATTGCAGTTTTCACTCATAAAGTTTAGATTATTGACATGAAAAGCTTACAAAAAATTATCATGATTCTAATGGTTGCCACTGCTGTAGCAACTATTCGCTATTGCTCAAAGCCAACAAGACGCAATTCTGAAATTGTTGTCGGCACAAGTGCCGATTTTGCTCCTTTTAGCTTTATTGATAACAGCGGTACGATTGTTGGGTTTGATATAGACCTTATTAAAGAAATCTTTTCTCGCTTACAAACCGAATATCATTTTGAGAATATGCCTTTTGAGACACTTTTAACTCAAATGCAATTTGGTTCGATAGACGTTATTGCAGCCGGTATGTCACATACTCCCGAACGCGCAGAGCACGTGCTTTTTAGCACCCCTTACATTGAAGCAGATCCTTTGGTGATTGTTACTTTAAGTAATAATAAAACAATCAATTCAGTTAATGATCTGAGTGGCAAAAATGTTGCGGTAAATCAGGGATATGTCGCGGATCTGCAACTTTCTCAAAAACCTGAAATTAATTTATTAAGACTTCCAAGCATCAGTGATGCAGTACTTGCACTGAAACATGGCAAGGTTCAAGCATTTGTTACCGGCGGTGGTACTATAAAACCATTACAAGACGCACTTGGTTCAGAAGCTATTCGTCTTATATCTATTCCAGAATTACAAGAATATACTGCGCTGGGTATTTCAAAAAAATCTCCTCAATTAAAAGAAAAAATAGATATGGTTTTACAGGAAATGCAAAAAGACGGCACGTTGACTGTATTAAAAGAAAAATGGCATTTAACATGATTGATTTTTCTCCCGTATTTGAAAGAACTCCCGAGCTTCTGAAAGCAACTGGTGTCTCAGTTGCGCTTGCAATGGGTGCATTATTAATCGGCTCACTTTTAGGTACGTTATTAGCAATTCTTGAGACATCCGGTTCATCTGGAGCACGTATGCTTATTAAAATATATACTACCATTTTACGTGGTACACCTATGCTTATTCAGATTGTTTTTATATATTATATCGTCAGCAATTACCTTCACTTAAGCGCTTTTTTGTGCGCATTAATCGCTATCGGTATGAATAGTAGTGCCTATATCAGTCAAATTATTAAAGCGGGTATCCGTTCTATATCAATAGGTCAGCTTGATGCTGCACAAGCCTTAGGCATCCCCCGAAGAGAATTATTAAAATCAGTTATTTTGCCGCAAGCTATAAGAACCGTGCTGCCGGCTTTAGGAAACGAAGCTATAACGCTTATAAAAGACACCAGTTTGGCTTCTATGATTGGAGTAGGCGAGCTCTTTTTTGTAGGCAAAACTATCATATCACAAACGTACGACGCGCTATCCATATATATTGTTCTTGCTTGCATGTATATGCTTTTAACCATCAGTTTATCGTACGCTATAACCATTTTAGAATCAAAGCTTTCCTATCATGCTCGCAATTAAAAACATTACAAAACATTTCGGCTCTAAGGCGATACTCCATGATGTTTCTTTACAACTACCAACCGGAAGTATTGGCGTGTTACTTGGCTCATCTGGGACAGGAAAATCTACGCTCTTGCGCATTATTGCCGGACTTGAAAAAAATGATTCAGGATCAATTTTCCTAGACGCCGATTATCTAAGCCCAAATAAAGTGGGCATGGTTTTTCAGCAATTTAATTTATTTGAAAATTTAACCGTTATAGAAAATATCACTTTTGCGCTTAGCAAAGGCCGTACTCATATGCCAGCTGCACAGGCAGATGATATCGCACGCAAACTTTTACAACAATATGACATGCTCGAACTTGCGCAAAGCTTGCCCGAAGAGCTTTCTGGTGGCCAGCAACAGCGTGTTGCTATTTTGCGTACCATTGCACAAAAACCGGCTGTTATATGCTTTGATGAGCCAACATCTGCACTTGACCCATTATTAAAAACCCATATCGCACGAATGATAATTGAATTGTCACAGTCGGGGTATACTATTCTGGTTGCAACGCATGATGTTCAATTGGTTGAACAGTTACCATGCACTATATTTTTAATGCACGCAGGTTCGATAGTAGAGATAGCCGATTGGCATATATTCAAAGAGCAGCCGCAAAATTTTACTAAAATTAAAAAATTTATCTATCATTCATAATAAACCCAGATAAGTGGTTCTTTACCGTATGCAAAAAATGACCCGCGCTGGAAAACACGTTGAAAAACTTCCATAGGAGTTAAAATAAGATTTTTCTAATTCCGATTGTTGCAACTTGTCGATTAAGAAGCAATTAGTGCAAGATTACAATGTTTTTTTACACTCAAAAAAAAATAAGAAAAATAATCAAAATAACTCGCTTGACTTTACACAAACAGATTGTTAGTCTCAACCAAAGTTAAGTAGATATATTTTCCTACTCACTAAAATTTGTTCTAAAAAAACGTCCCTAAATGAACAATTCATTCTAGAATTGTTCTCCCCCCTAACCCTTCAGCTTTTAATCGAGTTGAAGGGCTTTTTTTAGTCTATATTATTCTTGCACTATGCTGTGTGAGTGAAATCAAATTATTTAGCCGGACATGCTATTATTTTTCAAAGACAATCTTTGATTCGCTACCGCACTGCAGCACTTTAAAAGCTTTGCCTGTGTCACGAATATGGCCATGCGCAATAATGTCATAATCTGCATGGAGCCAATCATTATCATATTCAAAAATATTTCGAATTGATGCAGTATTTATGATTTGAAAATACAAAAAAATCATGCATATAAATTTTTTCATAACATGCACCTATCGCCATTATGAGCTTTTTTAAAACACTATAGTATATATAACGTAAAAGATATTTTAATTGCTAGGTATTAAAAACAGTAGATAATTATTAAAGTTAAAATTACTTAGAGTAAATAACCACAGTCGCATCGATGGTCAGTAAATCTTGCGCAGATTGCGTGCATGCACACTTGCTCCAATGACAGAGATAGTTTTTTTTATGCTCTTGGAGGAATATGTAAAAATTTTCAAATGTTCCCGTAAATATCAATTTAATGGTCGTTGCCTTAAAGTCTTTATATTGAGCAATACTATTTTTTTCGATCGTCACAGAGCGCGTTTTGAGCCCATTTTTTAAAAGCTCTTTTAAAAAGTGGTTATGATCGGCTGCAAAAGCAATTTTTTGTTTAATTGTTTTGAAATGTAATGAATTGGTGAGATTATTTTGCTCAGCTTCTCGGCTTAAAACGCATGCATTTTCAAATTTATCTTTAGAAGATTTGAGCTTTCTGCGCAATGGTGTAAATGCAACGTACCACCAGCTTGAAAATATCGATAGTAGAATAGTGAAAGTAATGCCCCATCGCACATTCGACGAGGCTGATAAAAAAAATATTTCTATGTTTTTAAAAATCATGCTTGGTCCATTGCATAGGGTCAACTTGAATATCGTATATTCTCATCTCCCAATGCAAGTGATACCCACTTGCGTATCCTGTCATTCCTAATGTTCCAACAGGAGTGCCCTTTTTAATCTTTTGACCAACTTCGATTTTGCCATAACTATCCAAATGATAATAAAGGGTAATCACACCACATCCATGGTCTATGCCAACAGTAAGTCCACTATGAGCATAGCGCTCTTTAATAACAACCACGCCATCCTGACATGCCCATATAACACTTTTCGGGCGTCCGAGCAAATCTATTGCATTATGAGGATATTTCCCTCTGTCTTGAGTTGTTCTGATCGTGCCAAATTCAGTAGAAATGCCTGTCATATCGCAGGGTATATAAAATACTCCATGCCAAAGCTTTTCTGGCGGTGAAGCTTGACTCATATTTTTTAACGCAGTTTCAAGCAAATCCGCGGGTAAGCCAAGTTCTGCCTCTTTTTGTATTTTTTCTTTCTGTACCGACAATTGTTGTTTTTTAAAGGGATACATGACCACATGAAATTTATTATCAAGAGTTGTTGTATTGCCTACAAGATCTTCTATTTCTATGGCAAAAAGATACTCATTGGGAACTTCTTCTGCGCTAATAGGGACAAAACATTCGTAGATGTTTGATTTTGCCATTTCAGGCACACAGGGATAACTGTGTGAAAGAGCTTTTATTACAGCAGATTTAATAGGCTTGTTGACTTGAAATTGCACATGTAGTGTTCTGCCCTGAAATACTTTGAACTCAGTATCTAATTTAACAAAAGCTGCCTGTAAGGGAGTATTGTCTACGGTGAAAGTAATCTCTTTTACGGTAGTATTCCTGTTATAAGAACCATCTTGCGCTTCAATTTTAAGCGTATGCCTACCATTACTAATTACTTTTGAAAGTATCGGCATAACTCTTTCAAAATGGGTGCTATTTATCTTGAATTTATTAACAAGAGGTTTGTCATCAACCCACATTGAAAGCGTTTTTATACGATAATCGCCTTTGACTGTTAATAAACACTCTTTATCCCCTGCATAATAACCGCCATTCTGCATATCTGAGATTTCAATAACAGGACCAGAGTGCGTGCCAAAATATCGGTATCCCTGGTATCCTACGATTGCAAAAATGATAAAAAAAGCAAAATATATAAAACGTGAATTGAAAAACATGCTTAAACTCGCGGTTTTGGTGACAATATAGTGCGCTTATTGGCACAAATTTGATTAAGTTTCTCCAAATATACCCATTTTTTGCCATTCTGTGAACATATAAACCCTTTTTTTACCAATCTGTCGATCTGAAGCCAAAAACGAGCACCCCTTTGACGGCTAGCCCAAGTACTCTATACTTTAATTATACGCTTACGTGAAATTAATTCATAACTTAAACTTCATCTTGAAAGGAAAATACCTTATGAAAAGAACACATAAAGCTATTAAATTATCACTATTTGGCCTTGCGGCCCTTGTTGCACTTGTTGGCGCACCCGCAATTTCAGCAAAAGAGCATATCACCCAGCAAACAGAAACGGTAAAAACCCCTGAAGAGCAGGCTCTGGAAATTATTAAGCCATTCTTTTGTGATCCTGAATATATAGTAAACAAATCTTTTTCTGAAATGTGCTGCCAAGTGGCAAGTATTCTTCAAAATTCTGAAGATCCAATTCTAAAAGAGCTTGCAAAAGCATTAACTGAAGTATGCAAAAAAGGTAAAAATCCTATGGCAGTTGGTTTAGCCTTAAAGAAATATGAGAACATCATAAAAGAGTTTATTGGTGAAATGTTACCCGGAACCATTTTATATGCTCGTCTTCAAAAAGCGTTAAAAATATAAATCCCCAGTCTTAAACAAAGACAGGAAATGGCTAGGTTATTTAAAAGTGCCGCAGAATAAAACTTGCGGCACTTAATTTGAAAAAAAAGTTAAAAGGAAGAAAAATATGAAAAATAGAACAAAGCAATTGATTTTTTCTTTGATCACGTGTCTCACGGTTGGTAATGTTATTTATACTGCGCCAAGCGATAATCAAGAATTTATGGAACAAATCAAAAACAAAGTATACCCAAGCCATACAGGCCCTAAGCCTACAGGATCTACTGATCAATTAGCACGTGGCATTCGGGATACAGCAATAGGCGCAGCTTTTCTTGGCTTAGCTGGCGCGTTAGCCGTCAAAGCTCCCCACAGAATATTTAATTCCATGTCATTTAGAAACAGTGCTTTGAGTAATACTGCAAAAATCGGCGCTCTATATGTAAGCCTTAGTGCAGCAGTACCAGCGGCTATTTTAGGTGGCACCGGCTTGGAAGTAGGCATGGCTGGAATAGGTAATTCATGTATCAGCTCTGTTTCTTATGTCATCAATTCAATAAAAGACCTTGAAAAACGATATCGCAAATAAAGAAGTTACGAGTTACATTTCATATAAAAGCGCCATGAGCAATAGCCGTGGCGCTTTTTTTAAGATTTCTTAAAAATTCATGGTATACTTTTAAACAACACTACTAAATTTAAAAAAATATTAAATCATGAATAACCCACAAAAATTCGATTTTGATGTCATTGTCGTAGGTGCCGGGCACGCCGGCAACGAAGCCGCCTATGCCGCATCCAGAATGGGTTCAAAAACCCTGCTTATTACGTTAAATCGCGACAAAATTGGCCATATGCCCTGCAATCCAGCAATTGGAGGCATTGGCAAGGGGCATATTGTTTTTGAGATAAGTGCTTTGGGTGGCCTCATGCCCCAATTATGCACTCAAACCTATTTGCAAGCCAGAATGTTGAATACCAGCAAGGGACCAGCGGTTCAGGGTCTCAGACTCCAGATCGATAAAGTGGAATATAACAAATTAAGCCAAAAATACCTACAAAATACCCCTAACCTTACTATTTATATGGGCATGGTGGAAAAATGCCTTTTAAACGAACAAGGATCTGTTATGGGCGTAGTTACTAGAGAGGGGTCTACCTACACAGGCAAAACAGTAATTTTAACGACAGGAACCTTTTTAAATGGCCTCATTCATACCGGGCAGGTTAACTATGCAGGTGGCCGTCAAGCAGAAGAGGCTTCGGTAGGCTTACCAGCTTTCCTGAAAAGTCTGAATTTAACCATGGGAAGACTTAAAACGGGTACTCCTGCACGCTTAATACGCTCTAGCATTGATTTTTCTCAGATGGAACGGCAAGGATCTGACAAACTGGACGCACTTTTTGAATTTTCGCCCCATACAGTTACGCATAAAATGGACTGCTTTGTTACCTATACAAACCAGAATACTCATGACGTAATCAGAAAAAACTTTCATCTATCGCCTATTTATACGGGGCACATTAAAGGCACTCCGCCACGTTATTGCCCATCTATTGAAGATAAAATTTCCCGCTTTGCACACAAAGACGCACATCATATTTTTGTGGAACCAGAAAGTGCAAGCAGCGACGAAGTTTATCCAAATGGCCTTTCAACATCGTTGCCACTACCGGCCCAACTTGAATTTCTGCGCACTATTAAGGGCTTTGAAAACGTTGAAATCGCTCGTCCCGGTTATGCTATTGAATATGATTACGTTTCTCCAAAGGAATTACATCATACCCTTGAATTAAAAAAAATTTCTGGCTTATTTCTAGCAGGCCAAATCAATGGAACTACCGGTTATGAAGAGGCTGCTGGTCAAGGTATTGTCGCAGGGATCAATGCACATCTTAAAGCGCATAATCAAGAGCCATTTATTCTTGACCGTAATGAAAGCTATATCGGCATTATGATCGATGATCTTGTTACGCATGGAGCAGATGAGCCGTATCGCATGTTTACCTCGCGCGCAGAGCGTCGCCTGGTCTTACGGCAAGATAACGTTTTTAAACGCTTTCACAAACGTGCCTATGGGCTAAATTTAATTTCTAGAGAAATGCATGATGCAATCGAAGCAGAAAGCAACATTGTTGTTGCAGTAACTGAGAAAATAAAAAATCATAAAGAATATATCACCATTATTCAAAAGCTGGGAGCTGGCGATAGCAATTACGCATATGAAGCCATTAATCGCCTAAGTGAGCAGCAGCTAACAACGCGCGCTCAAGCATCAATTTTTGCAGAACTTTTATATGGCCCTTATTTGCATCGTGAACAGCGTGAAATAGAAAAAATGCTTCATTACAAAGAGTTGGTTATTCCAGAGACTCTTGATTACGCAGATATTTCTGGGTTATCGAGTGAACTACGGCAAAAACTTGCAAAAATAAAACCGGCAACTATTGCACAAGCGGCTCTTATTCAAGGCATGACCCCTGCAGCAATCTCCCTTTTGATTTTCACGTCTCGGGCTTATTTGAATACGACATCCCAAGAACAACCGCAAAGCGTATGGTAACATTTAGTTTCAATCCAGAAATAGTTCATATTTTAGGTCCATTTTCAGTACATATCTACGGCATTTTTGTGGCGCTTGGCATAAGCGCATTTATTGCTTTAAGCTTTAATCATTCATTGCGAAAAAAATATATCAGTTCAGCGCTTTACGAGAAACTTATTATTTTTACGAGTATTATAGCGTTAGTGGGCGCGCGGGCCCTGCATATTGCAAGTGAATGGGGGGCATATCATACTTTTACGCAAATGATCTCTGTGTGGAATGGCGGCCTTTCTATTTTAGGCGCTATTGCAGGAGGTCTTACTTTTGTACCACTTTTTCTATGGTATTATAAAATTTCGGTATTACCTATTCTTGACTTGGGTGCCCTTTATATCCCGTTAGCCCAGGCCATTGCCCGATTAGGATGTCTGTTTGGGGGATGTTGCTTTGGTTGTGCTACCGCATCAACTTGGTCAATTATCTATACCCATGCAAGCTCCCATGCCCCGCTTAATACGCCATTGATTCCTACTCAATTATATAGTTCATTAATATATGGTGCTATTTTTATCGTATTACAGCTTATATATAGAAATTTTAAGGTGCAGCCGGGCATGCTGGCTGGATTGTATCTTATTTTTTCAAGTCTGGAGCGTTTTGCCGTCGATTTTTATCGTGGCGACAGAATTATTAATAGCATAGATGCACTTATTTACACATCTAGTCTCTCTTTACATCAATGGATAAGCCTTGGTCTCATATGCGTAGGTATGATATTTATCCTATTTTCTGAAATTTTAGCAAAGAAAAACCCCGCTACACGAAAGTAACGGGGTTTGAAGTAATATATTATATTTCTAAATCTGTCGGATGTATGGCTCTTGTTTCAAAAAAATCGTTATAGGCAGCAAATCGCTGAGCTTTTCGCGCATCTCCATAGTTATCTTTTATCAATTTGGCTAAATCATACATAAGATTGTAATATTCTTTTCTAAGCTGAGCAGTTTCTTTTTGCGCTTCTGTTTCTAGAGGCTCTGCATAAGGAATTATTGGTTCTTTTTTGTTTCCGCCTCGTGAAAACTGAACACCTGGGTGTAAAGCATTCCTAATGCCATTAAATCGCATCCTGTATCCATTCATTAAATCTTCAAGAACAGCATAAGGTAATTGCTCGAACTCTTTAAATTTCGCTCCTAGCATTTCAGGATCCATTTTTGCCTCATCAAAATAATCCAAAGCGCGAGCAGAACGACCATCAGCAGGAGTTTCGGAAATTGTAGCCTCTACAACTTCTTCACCATGCATAGCTGAAAGTAGAAATGGTGCAAAAATTGCACTTACCATAAGTAATTTTTTCATTTTTGAACCTTTTTATTTTTTTTAAAAATTTTTTATATTTTTCTAAAACTCACTTTCAGTCTAGCAAAAAAAATTAAAAATTGCAAGCTGAAAAATATCATAAATTCAATAGTAACGTTTGAGAGCATCAATTATTACTTGAGCTTATTGGATATATTACACAAAAAAATCTTAAAGGTTATACTGAATAGCTATGAATATTTTCTCTATTATTAAAACACATATTCACATTTTGGATGTTATCCAAGAGTATACCACTCTGAAAAGGGCAGGGAACTACTGGAAAGGGCAATGTCCCTTTCATCATGAGCGAACGGCATCCTTTACGGTGAGCCCTCATAAAGAGATATTTTACTGCTTTGGCTGCCACAGTGGAGGCGATGTAGTAGCATTTATAACTAAAGTTGAGCGTTGCTCACCTCTTGAAGCGGTAAAGCATCTTGCAGACCGGTATGCGATCCAACTGCCGCAAGAAACCGTAAAACAATTTACCGCCAGTAAACATGAAAAAGAGCTGTATACACATGTACATGAAATGGTAGCAACCTGGTGCATAGAGCAATTCAAAAAATCTCAAGCTGTTCAAGAGTACTTAAAAAAGCGTGGAATAACCCAGTCTAGTATCGCTAACTTTTCAATCGGCTATTTTCCTGGTGGGCAACAAAGTATAAAAAGACTGCTTGCCTTCTGTAAGCAAGCCAATATTTTGGCGCAGGATCTTATTCACGCACATATTTTGCGTGAAGGCCAAGCTGGATTCTATAGTCCATACGAAGAACGGATAACGTTTCCTATTCATGACTCGTTAGGGCGCGCTTGCGGCCTAGGAGGGCGTATCTTTATGCCTGAAGACTCGCGCGCAAAATATTACAACTCCCAGGACCACCCTTACTTTTCAAAAGGGAGCATTTTATACGGATTTCATCAGGCAAAAAAATATATTCAGGAAACCGGAACAGTATATTTGGTTGAAGGGTATCTTGACTGCATCGCCTTTGCACAAGCGGGAATGCCGCAAACTGTCGCAACCCTTGGCACTGCTTGCACAGTCGAACATATAAAAAACTTATCACGTTATGCTCAAAAACTCTATACCGTCTACGACGGTGATTCTGCTGGACAAAAGGCTGCATTACGCCTTACTCAATTATGCTGGGATGTCGACCTTGAGCCCTATGTAATTCAACTTCCCCTAGGCGATGACCCCTGCTCATATGTGGCCAAAGGGGCCGCTGTAAAGAATTTAGTAGATAATGCAGTTACAATTTTTGAATATTTTATACAAAAAACAGTAGAAAATAGCAGTGGCATCGAATTAAGCTTACAAGAACGTATGTCTCGGATAAAATCGATTATAGAGCTTATAGCCCAGATTCAAGACCCGATAAAACAAGATTTATTACTCCAAAAAGCTGCGCAGGCTTGCCAAGTGCCTTACGATAATCTCAAAAAAAATTTGATTGAAAGAGCACGCCGCCACGTTGCGATTAGCCCTGAAATCACACATAAAAATGTTCAGAAAAACGAAGCCAATACTTCTTTTGAAAAAGTAAATACACAAATAGAAATTAGTGATTTGGAGAAAAAAATATTTTCTGGTATAATAAGTAGAAAATATCTTCTAAAACCAGAAGAGCACGCCTTTTTGAAACTTGCATTTTCCTCTTATTTATTTCCGATTATCGAGCGATTCCAAGCATATAAAGATCAATTGAACGAAGTTTCTATCACAGATCTATGTGCTGACCATGAAAAGGAGTTTATCGTATCATTATTAATGGAGGATGAAGTTCAAGGGCAAGGGCCTGCGCTAGAGGAACTTTTTTCACAGTTTTATAAAAAACGATGGAAAATGATAGTAAACGGTGTCAAAATTAAAATAGCTCAGGCTCAGAAATTGAATAAAAATCAAGAATTAGAAACCATAATAGCTCAATTTCAGAATCTCAAGCAAAAATTGTTTATGAAAGACCAAGTATGACGCGTAGTAAAACTTCTGCTAAAACGGCAGCTAAAGAAGTGCGTAAAAGCACACCAACAAAAAGCAGCTCAAAAACTGTTGTTGCACCTACAGGCAACCGTGAGCTTGATCTTAAACAAGAACTTACTGAAGGCCTTCTTGATAAAGGAAGACGCACCAATGTGTTGACCTATGAAGAAGTTATGGATTTTGCTGAAGCAAATAATTTCACCGAGCAAGAGATCAGTGACCTTTTAAAAACTATTGAACGTGAAAATATAGAGCTTTTAATGCACGATGAGCTTGAAGCGGGTGCGGAATTAGAAGAATTTGCCCAGGATGAAACCACTACGGCAGCCCGTAAATTCACCGGTGACATTGAAAGCACCTTTGATTTTACAGAAGAAGACGAGGACGCATCAGAATCTGAAGATGACCCGGAAGCTGACGACACCCTTAAAGAAGCTGCTGAATCAAGTTATATGCCTGATGGCGTTAAATGCTACTTACGTGATATCGGCAAAATACCTCTTTTAAATAAGAAAACGGAAACGGTTATTGCAGAGCAGATTGCATCATGTAAAAATGACAGCATTGAAGCGCTTTCAAAGTTTCCTTTTATTCACAAAGAGCTGATCGCAATTGGCGAAAAATTAAGTAAAGACAACTCAACATTAAAAGATATTATTCAGTTTTCTGAATTCGGCGAAGAGAATCTGCCAAAATATGAAGAAGAGAAAGATAATCTTTTAAAAAAGATTAACGAAATTCAGCAACTTATCGATAATGAAGAGAAAATCTATCGTAGCTACCGTGGCAAATTAGAGACTGATGCTCAGAAAAAAGCAATGTTGCATGAAGTCAAGAAAAACAAAGAAGAGATCAGCAAAAAAATCCAATCCATTAAATTTTCCAATAAATTAATTCGTAAATTAGTTAAGCGTATCGAAAAAGCGCTTGCAAAAATAGATGAAAAAAATCAACTCAGCCGACAATGTAAGCAGGATATCGCCGAATTAATCACACAAAAAAATAGTGATGCCGAACAAAAAGAGCAACTGGCAGAGCTTGAATCGACCATGCGTGCCGCACAAAAAAGTGTAAAAAAAATCGAACATGAAGTAGGTCTACCTTATGACAAAATCATTCAGCTTTTTAAAAAGCTGGTGAGTTGCCAGGAAAAAGACAAGCGCGCAAAGGATAATTTAGCGCTTGCAAACTTACGTTTGGTTGTTAATATCGCTAAAAAATATGTAAACCGTGGGTTGCATTTTCTTGATCTTATCCAAGAAGGTAATATTGGTCTTACCAAAGCAGTTGAAAAATTTGAATTTGAACGTGGATACAAATTTTCTACGTATGCAACCTGGTGGATACGTCAGGCAATTACGCGTGCTATTGCCGACCAATCACGTACTATTCGAGTGCCTGTACATATGGTTGAAACGCTCAATAAGATTAATAAAATCAAGCGCACCTTTATTCAGGAACATGGTCGTGAACCATCTCATGCCGAGCTGTCTAAAGAATTGAATATTGATGAGAAAAAAATTAAAAACATCATCAAAATTTCTAAAGAGCCTATATCGCTAGAAACACCAGTTGGTGATAGTGAAGATGCATTCATCAAAGATTTTATTGAAAATGAAAATGATTTCTCGCCAGCCGATACGGTTGCAAATAGTGACCTTAAAGAACGTGTTCGTGAGGTTCTTAAATCGTTAACGCCCCGAGAAGAAAAAGTACTTAAAATGCGTTTCGGTATTGATGTTGCATCAGAGCATACTCTTGAAGAAGTCGGTAAAGATTTCGGGGTAACACGTGAACGTGTTCGACAAATTGAAGTAAAGGCTTTGCGCAAATTGCGCCACCCTTCACGAAGTAAACCGTTACAGACATTCTTTGATAAAGAGTACGAATTTTCAGCTGAAGAAGCACTTGAAGAAGACAGTGATGAAGAATAAGAAATTACAATCAAGAAAGGTTAATTAAATATATGGGACCCATAGCAGATAGTAGTATATATACGAATGTGATAATGTTTGTTATTTCACTTGGGTTTTGTGCTCTCTATTCATTTTTAGAGACCACTATTACAGCGATGCGTCTTTTTAAACTCAAGGAAATATCACAATCGACATCTGGCTATAAAAACCTTCTTGCGACACTTGAAGAGCATCCACACCGCATTTTTTCTGCAATTCTTATTGCAAGCTGTCTTGCAAACGTAGCTGCTGCAAATGCCGGTTCAGCAATTACGCAATATTTTTTTGGTTCGTGGCCTGTTTCTTATATCCTAGATATTATTCTTACTTCTGCAGCCATTCTAGTCTTTGGTGATGTGATCCCTAAAAACGTGGCCAAAGCTCTTGGTGACAAAATGTTCCCTTATACGTTAGGGGTTACGGCCGTCACTTATTATGCTTTAAGCCCGTTTGTTTATCTGCTTGTTAAAATATCAGATTTTGTCGTAACAAAGGTCGGAGAGAAAACCAATGTGCAATCAGAAAGTATTACCTCGGAAAAGGAAATACAGTTTCTTATTGACTATATCTATGAAAAAGGTCTCATGGAGACTGAAAAAACAGCAATGCTTAGAAGTATTTTTAAGCTTGGTACAACAGGTGTTCGTGAGATTATGATCCCTTCAACTAATGTTATCGCTATATCAAGCCAAACATCTCAAAAGGAAGCGTTAGAGCGGTTTAAAAAATATCAATATTCCCGTTTTCCTGTTTATGATGGCGCAATAGATAATATCATAGGCATGCTCCATTTGAAGGATCTTTTTGTAGCCTTTTTACATCATGAAGATAAACCTATCAAAAGTATCGTTCGCCCCATTTTGTTTATTCCCGAAAGCATTAAAGTTAACCAGCTTTTAAAAGAGTTTAAGACACAGCAGATGCACATCGCCATGGTTCTTAATGAACATGGTAGTATTATTGGTCTTGTTACGCTTGAAGATGTGCTAGAAGAGATCGTGGGGGAAATTAGAGACGAGTACGAAGAAGTTAATGAAAAAATTATTGCTCTTAAGCATGATAGCTGGTTGGTTGACGCAAGCGTTGAACTTGATAAACTTGCCGCGTATTTTAATATTACTTTTGAAACAGAAGACGCAATCACGTTAAGTGGATTTCTTATAGAAAAGTTGCAACGCTTGCCAAAAAAAGGCGATCGTTTCACCTATAAAACGTACAATTTCCAGATTCAACAGGCAAGTCAAAAAAGAATTTTACAGGTTCTCATTTTTGCCCATGCAATGCCAGAGACGCTAGAAAGCACTGATTAATCTCTTACCATGGAGTCATTATGAAAAAATGCGTGATTTTATTTCTTTTTTTTTTAAACTTACTTATAGTGGATATTTCTTCACAACCTGTTTATAGTGAAGATCAGGAATTTAATAAATTCTTAAAAGAGCTTTCGTATTATCAAAGTCAAATTCTACAGAAAAAAGGCCCTGATAGGGCATTTACTGACTTACTTCAAGTTAGAATTTCAAATTCGTTAAAAAAACTCCGCTTATATGCATCAGTATGCGGTGTTAGCAATACGTACAAGGCTTTATGCAATGATGGAACTGAATGTGAGACGTCGGTTTTTACTGAAGCGGGTTCGCTTGCATACCATTGGAACGAGCCGGCATTATTCATTTCAATTTTAAATCGTTATGGATCTTTAGTAGCTTCTTTGGATCTTCATATAAAGAATTTATAGTAAATTTATGCTCGTATTTGGTACTATCGTTTGCAGTAAGATATTAATTTATTTTTAAGGAATATTTTGATGAAACAGACGCGTATATTATTTTTTGCCGCAATGGCAACAAGTTCATTTTGCATGAAAAGCTCTTGCTTACTTGAATCAGATTCTAAATGCCATAATTGCAAACCAACGTTACAAAAACCGAGTGATTCAGGGCAAACGGGTAAAGTCGTAATAGCAAGCTTTTTAGCAATGTTTGCCAATTTCTTGAATATGGTTACCAATCCACGCGATAAAGAAGCTTTGGTGCAAGGTAGCATGGGGATAGCACAAAGTTTGGCCACAATAGCAACTGAAGCATGTAAATGTGTAGAGCTTGATCAAGTTTCAGCGGAAGAAATGCTTACTTATGTCACTACAGAATGTGCTAAAGCAAACGTGGATGCTGAATTAACTAAAAGTTTAACACGCGCTATTAAGGATGAATTTTACAAAAGCACGCATCTTTCTGACGCAACCCGTGCATACTATAAAAATTATAGTGAGTAATGCCCGTTTTACTCCTAAGGTCCGCCTGTGTTTGGTTCAAAACCGCTTGTTATTACGGTCAAGTTTAGCGGTTTTTTTGCAAAGAAACTAGCATTACTCCCTCTTTTTAGAGCCGTTTTTTTGCAAGAGAAATGTTTTTGTAGTGCTTCCAATTCACGCATTTGTTCTTGAGAAAGGCTTTCTTCAGGCATCAAACTAAGCGTTTTTAAGCGTGCATTTTTTACATAGTCACTATCGGCATCGCCCATGGCTTGCGCAGTTAAAAAAATTGTTAGCATTATACAAAAAAACAGTATATTTTTCATAACCGCTCCTAGTTGTTTTAATTTTCAGAAAATCGCTCTTCTTCTTCCAAAAATTCATGCGCTATATGCAAAATATGCTGCGCATTTTGGTAAGTTAATCTATTAAAAGCATCTTTGTAGGGCAACCAGACAAAGCCCACATGCTCATGTGAAATGATCACCTCTTGGGACTCTGCTTTGCCTAAAAAGAAAATAACTTTCTTGTCTATTTTAATCTTTTGTCCCCGCTCAGTCTTACTAAAAATATATTCCAGCGATTCTTGAAAATTATCTTTAATAATTGCCGTTAAGCCCGTTTCTTCTTTAAGCTCACGCAATGCCGCCTGAGTGAACGTCTCACCTTTTTCCAGTTTTCCTTTGGGTAAATCCCAATGACCACCTGCATAATGCAATAATAGATACAAGCGTTCATCTGCTTTCAGGTCATTTACATAGGCAATAACCCCTGCTGAAATCTCTTTTTTAATCACGGCTTTAGAACCTTACATTTTTTTTGTTAACTATCATTAGTTAGAGTAATCTTTTTTTGATTTATCGCAATAGAGTTACTAAATCTATAAGTCGCGCAATTCAGAATTTTAATGAATTAGACTATAAATTGTCACACGGGTATGCGTCTACTATTTTCCCTTGGTGAATAGTAATGGTACGTTGCATTTTCTGAACAATCTCAGGGTCATGCGAGCTAATAATAACCGCGCAACCAAACTGCTGCGCACTTGATAGGAGTAATTCACCTATTATTTTTTTATTTTCTTTGTCTAAATGAGCAGTAGGTTCATCAGCAAGAATAAAGGGTGGGCGCATCATAAGCGCGCGTGCGACTGCCACACGTTGTTGTTCTCCACCAGAAAGCGACGCTGGCCATGCCGCAGATTTATGCTCCAAGCCTACCTTAGTTAAAAGTTCACGGGCCTGCATTTCTGCAACTGCTAAAGAAAGGCCTGCAATGCGCCCCTTAAGGGAAATATTTTCTAAAACAGTAAGCTCATTAAGTAGATACGAATATTGAAAAACTATTCCGATATGGTATTGCAAATGCAATCGCAACTTTTGCGGGGGAAAGCGCTGCGTATCGTGCCCATCATAGAATACAGTTCCTGAAGTTACTTTTTCTATACCACTTAGTATATTAAGTAACGTCGATTTTCCAGTACCTGAAACACCAGTAACTGCATATGTTTGTCCCTGCACAAATGTATAAGAGCTCTCTGTGAATAACGATATAACCTTGCCACCCTGAATAAATTCTTTGGAGATATTTTTTAATTCAATTGAATGCTTTGTCATCTAATTTTCCTTTTCAAACCACTATGCGAGGTATACTTGGCGAAATTCGGGCCAAAAACTCAAGATGCAATGAATCTGTAACAATAGCAAGGTCTTCAGGGGTAATGCCAGGAAAGTCTCCGCAAAGAACGACCTCGTCGTCAATTCTAACAGATCCTACTGCAGAGACATCGATAACCATAAGATTCATAGAAATAATACCCACAATGGGCGTGTAAGAGCCTCGCACTAGTACCCCAGCTTTATGTGATAATCCTCGAGGATAACCATCAGAATACCCGATAGGCAAAATTGCTATTTTCATTGCTTTTGGTGCAATAAATGTGCGGTGGTAACCCACTGCGTCACCTGCGCTGATATGTTTGACATCTATAATGCGAGTCTTCCAGGTTAATAGTGGCCGCAATTCTAGTTCAGGGTTCAATGCCAAAATGCGCTGTTGCTGCAATGGTGACTTCCAGATGCCATAGGCGTTACTGCCGATTCTTACACCATCATAGCTATATTCATGGGATATATGTAATGCCCCTGAAGCCAGAGCGTGCTTAAAAAGCTTTTTACCCAGGGTGACTTCTACGGCATGTGCAGCGATATCGAATCTTTTTAGTTGGTTTTTTGTGAAAAAATAATCACTATTATTGGTATCAGAAAGATGCGTAAATATGCCTTTAATGCAAATGCCCTCCAGGCGTAATATTTCTTTAATAGTATTTGGTAAATGTTCGTCTTGCTTAAATCCAAGCCGAGACATTCCGGTGTCTATTTCTAGATGAACAGAAATTGTTTTTTTCATGTGCTGAGCGCTCTTAGAAAGCATATGCGCGGTATGCATATCTGCAAGCGTATATGTTATGTCATATTCAACAAGATACTCTATGTCATCATCGACATAAGCAAGAACTAAAATGGGTTTAGTTACACCTTGCTTTCGAAGACAAACAGCCTCAGTAATGCCAGCAGTAAAAAGCCAGGAAACATTGCTGTTTTCCTGGCATAACTTTCCCATAAGCTCAAGCCCATGGCCATAGGCATCTGCTTTAACGACAACGCCTAAAACGGTAGGCGAATCGATGAAATTTCTCAGTTTGCTCATGTTATGGTTAAATGCTTTGGAGTCTATTTCAATCCATGTTCGATGACTATTTTTCATTAATAATTTGCGGTTTTTGACGTATTTTTTTTTCTTTTTCAACCTCAGCTTTTGAGCCGTTATGCTCTTCAGGCTTCATTACAACAGGTATCTTTTTGCCCTGCTCTTCTTTTACTAAAGGTACAGAAAGAAGTAATTTCGTTCCGCTATATTCAGCCGAAATCCCTGATAGATCAACTCCCACGGATATCATCTGCTGCATGCATGACGAACCCTGGTATGCGCTGTAAGCTTGGTCATGTTTTTTTTCCTCATGCATTCTGCTGCACAATGAAATAGCCAGCGCGTGCTTTGAAGATTCAAGGTGCAGCGACAGCATATGCTCAAGCCCTTTAATATCAACCGTTACTTTATTATTTTTGTGAGTAATAGATATATCATCGGAGCTAACTTTTTTTCCCGTATCAATAGTTACTGAAACGGCTGATTCACTTTTTTCTAAAGTGAAAGAAGGTGACTCATGAACATGCATACGGGTATTTAGTGAATTAAAGCTATTGTACATCTCATCAAGCTCCCGGCCCCACTCGGAAAATATACTCTGATAATAGCGTGCATGCACGAATACAGCAAAAAAGTTTAGGCCTAAAAAAAGCATCTTATAATTCATAAAAAACTCCTTATTAGTAATAATTTAAATGGTTTTTTGCATACTTAAGTCTAAATTTTGCGCATAAAAAATGCAAGATTTAACCAGATAAAAAAATATCATCAATAAGATGAGTTTTTATCAAAAAATAGCTTAAATCATTGATTTTTCGATAGAAAAAAACATACACTCTAAGTATAGAATAAATAACCAAGATTAAAGGGAGTTTTTCATGAAGAAAAGAAGTTTATTTTTACTGGTAAGCGCTTTGCTTATCGTTTCTGCTGATCTTGCTTATCTCTATGGCAGAGGAGGTGGAGGCGGTGGCCGGGCAGGCGGTTTTGGTGGTGGTCGTGGAATGGGTGGCGGCGGACGCAGCATGGGTGGAGGTAGTCGTGGAATGGCCGGTGGTGGCCGCAGCTTTAGTGGTGGCAACCGTGGCATGTCAGGCGCTCGATACTCAGGTAGCGGCGCACGTGCTGGTGCAGGCCGTGCCGGTACCTCAAGGCCTGCAGGACGGCCAGGTTCTCGCCCTGGTAATGGTTCTAGGCCGGGCTCAGGCTCACGCCCTGGACAAGGCAACAGAGACAACCAGGGAAACAGAAACGTAAATAAAAATGTAAATAGAAATTGGAACCATGGCGGTTACGGCTACTGGCGCGGCGGCTATGGCGGTTACGGCTGGGGTGCATTCGGTCTTGGTCTTTATTTACCACTTACTCTTGCTGCTGCTTATGGCATTGCAAACTCAGGCGGTTCAAGTGACACGACAATAATAAACAATTACCCACCTACGCAGGACTATGATGCTTCACAAAACGAAAATTATGATTATGACGCTCAAGCAGGCAATGGTGGCGAATATGTACCGAAAGTGCCACAAGACGCAGTCTTTATTTCGCCAGAGATGATGAATGACCCTCAAGTTAAAAAGGCTTTAGCGGCAATGCGTTCACAGCAAGGCGAAGATCTAAATGACGCTTCTACTGATGCGGCTCTGCAAAAAGCCCGCACAGCACTGAAAGCGAAGTCATGAAAAGAATAGTAACATTACTCGGTTGCGTGCTTTTTAGCACGCAACTGATAGCTGAACATTCGTGGGCGCAGTGTGAAGGTTGCGTTAATGGCTCACAATATCGTTCAATGAAAAGCAGCTTTGACCCGGAATGGAAACGCTGGAATGAAGGTGATACCTGTGAATCATGTGGTAACACCTTTGGGCAGTCATGCCAAGAAGATGATTCTGAACTTGTTAACCCTGTTTAGTCAGGAATTATCATGAACAGAGCTTTTCTTTTTCTTGTATGCCTTGCCGGATGCATAACGCTTCAAGCAGGGCGTTATCGTAATAATACGGGTTTTGGGTATATAGGCATTAACGCAGGCATAGCGTTGCCATTGGGTGGCGTGTATTGGGCAGATGGCCCACAGGGCTCAAACCCCTATTATGGAACTCCGGTTAATTACGGTGGGTTTCCTGCGCCTTACGGATATGCTGCATACGCTGGACCTGTTGTGTATTGGGGATGGTGATATAAAAAATCTTAATGGGACCATATATGAAGATAAAAACAAAAAAATCACTTTTAAACCATTAAAAAGCATAAAAAATTGAGTGGAATCACAATGGGCCTCTATAAAATATTTATTTTTACTTTAACTACGCTCAGCCTAAATGGTATGCAAAGCATGCAGCAAGAAATAGAAAATGCTCTATTGTCTTCACCTATAAAAGATTTCGATGCATTTCCTGAGACAGTACAAGGTCAAGAGCTTGCTGAGAAAATAAAAAACCTTACGCAAGAAGAAAAAAATGAACTTTTGAAGAAACTTTCACAATTTTATTTGCCACATAACCCTGCCGAGCCGACCTATGCAAAAAAAGCTCCATATCTAAAACTCATCTGTCTGAGTGGCGCAGAGGTAAATTATAATTTTGAAAGACGCGGGTTTAGACAAAATCTTTTAAGTAATGCGATTATGCATAACCATGAAAAAATGGTGAAGTTTTTATTAGAACATAATGCAAAAACCCAAGATACTGATTATATTTCTGGGCCATTATTGAATATCACAAAAAGCTATCCCCTTGCACAATTACTTGTTAAGTATGATGCATTAAAACCCTATGCAGACAATACAGAACTACAAAAGCAACTATTAATCAGCAATTTTTCAAACAGTTCGTATGATTCGCGCCTGATTCGTTTATATAAAAAAGAACTGAAACAAAGATATAACATTCAATTAGATGCGCGTATTGCAACAGCAGACAATCAAGAAACTCTTTTACAAGCACTTTGTAAAAGTGCACATTCACGAACGCAAGTAGATTTTTTTGATAAATTGTTAATGCTTCTTCAAGAAGGTGCAGTAGACCTGAGTAAGCGTAATTTTTTTGATTCACCACAAAATATCATACAAAATCAACTCAATGATTATCCAGACAACGCAACGCTCCAGTTGGCTCACAAGCTGTTAAGCGAACTTTATGAAGAACCGAACTTACTTAAGCTATTTTCTCAGGAAAATAAGCAGCCTACAAGTGCCCCGGCAATAACCTCAAGAATCTCTTCCAACCGGCAGTTACCTACTATCAGCGAATAAGATATATCTTGAAAACATAAAACTTACTTTTTATTTTTTCCCTCATATTCCCATGTCATTAAAGAATGCATCGCTATTGGGTTCACGGCCAAGAAAATCGCAGAGTAGCGCATAAGGGTCTTTGCTGCCGCCCATTCCGATTACCATATCGCGGTATCGGGCGCCAACTTCACAAGATAGTCCCTGTTGTTTTATATAATCAAATAAATCAAGCGCAAAAACTTTTGACCATAGGTAGCCATAATACTGCGCGCCGTAGCCCATTAAGTGGCCAAACGATGCTATAAAATTCTCTTCTGGGCAATACTCCTGGTACGGCATCAAACGCTCAAAAAGAAGTTGGTATTCCTGTTTCATATCGTCATCCACACGCTCATTAAAGCAGGCAAGCGAAAGATAAGCAAGCGAAAGCTGACGCTTTATAAACATTCCCGTATCGATATTTTTTATAGTAATGAGTGCAGCAATAAGCTCATCATGCAGCTTTATGCCAGATTTGTAATGCCCGCTAATACGTTTGAGTACTTCGGGCTGCCAAAGCCATTCTTCAAGCATCTGTGACGGCAACTCAACAAAATCACGTTTCACATGGGTTCCTGAAAATGCATTAAGCTCAGTTGCTGCACACAGCGCGTGGACAGCATGGCCAAATTCATGAAAAAAAGTATTAACATCATGACGCAGCAATAATGCAGGTTTTTCACCGATTGCTTTGGGAAAATTGGCAATCACTATAGAAACTGCCGGTATAATTCGGTTACCCTTTTTATCACGTAACGCATGAATCATGCTCCCATGGCAGGCATGCGTATATTTATTATCACGGGGATGCAGATCAAGAAAAAGATAGCCCAAAAGTTGGTTTTTTGATGAAGCCTTAATAAGTTTAACATCGTTATGCCAGAGGCGGTCTGCATGCGGCAACTTTTTGATATCGATCTGTTCAAAGTGCACGTCTAAAAATTCTTCATATAACTCAAGCAATGCTTCTATGGTTTTTTCAAGTGGAAAATACTCTGCTATCGCCCGTTCATCTATGGCAGCATGTTTCTTTTTGTAGTGCGCCATGACATACCGGGCATCCCAAGGCTTTAATCTGCCCTGTGCGGTTAATGTTATCTCTTTAGGTAATTCACGGACAAATGCTTCAAATTCGTGTTCTGCCTTGCGGTGCACACGTTGTTCAATATCCTTCAAAAAATGTTCCACCCGCTCCGGGCTGCCGGCCATACTATCATCAAGATTGCAATGCGCATATGATGAATAGCCTAAAAGTTGTGCTATGGCGTGGCGGACCTTAATAACTTTTTTTAAAATTTCACTATTTTCAGGGTGAGCACGGTTGTTAAACTCATTCCATAGCGCCTTGCGAGTCGATTCCACAGTACAATTTTCTAATACCAAATCCATGGTTGGGTAATCTGTTTTAAGGGTATACGTGTCGGCACCAGGATTTAAAAATGGAGCTACTTGTTCGTCGGTTAAGCCAAAAAGATCTTTTCGTGAAACAGTTATAGAACGAACATCTTTTGCGATATTAATCTCAAACTGTTGTGTAAATTGGACAAGCTCTTTTTGTAACTCTTTAAGCTTTGCTTGTTGTTCTTCAGCAAGGTCATACCCAGATCGTTTAAAATCTTTAAGCGATTCTGAGATATAAAACTCTTCTTCTGCATTTAAATGTTCCTGAGCTTTGCTGCCATTAACATAGTCAATAAAGGCAGAATAAATATCTTTGTTCAAAGAAAGCGTGTCCACAAAAAAAGTTTGGAGCTCCATTTCAAGTTGCTGGGCTGCATCACGCAGTTCTTTTTCAGGGTAAATCATGTGACTTAATGAAATAACACTCATTACTTTTTCACAATCTGCATTCATGGTATCCAGAGCGCGACACGTATTTTCAAAAGTTCTTTCTGTTGCTGGAATATTCTTAAGAATCGCAAGACGCTCACGTGTCAAATTTTTGACCTTTGTTACCAGATCTTGCATTTGAGTGACGGTGCGTGGACATAATGCAAGAGCATCGTCAGGAGTGGAAATAACATCTAAAATGGTTTTTGATGATCTTGTTTGTGCCATAAGTTTTCCTTGAATCTGGTAGATATACCATGCAACAGGCATGAGCCCGAGTATAAAGACGATAGTTCTAATACGCTTCATTGTTACCCTTTTTTAATGAATAAACTTTAAGATACCCATAAAATATGAAAGTAGCAAAAACTATACTTAAAGCAGCTAGAAGCTGTCTTTTACCAACGCCTTAAGCTCCATCCATTGCTCACGAAGTGCAATTGCTTCTTCAAACTTAAAGTTCTGCGCGGCATGCTCCATCTGTGCTTCAAGCTCAAGTATTTTGCTTTGAATATCTGCTGAATTAATCTTGCCAGCATCTTTTGATGAGTCAGCCTTCTTTTTGCCTTTACGGGCTTCTATAATAGCTTTTTGAATAGGCGAAATCGATTTAGTTACCTCGCGCTGAACCGTCTGCGGGATAATACCATGCTTTTTGTTATAGGCCTGTTGCAATATACGTCGTCGGGCTGTTTCGTCCATAGCAGCCTGCATTGAATTGGTAATTTTATCTGCGTATAGAATAACTTTAGATTCACTGTTTCGCGCTGCGCGCCCAATGGTTTGAATCAAGGAACGCTTATCTCGCAAGAAACTTTCAACATCGGCATCCATAATAGCAACCAATGCAACTTCAGGAAGATCAAGGCCTTCACGAAGTAAGTTTACGCCCACTAAACAGTCAAAAACGCCTTGACGAAGCTTATGAAGCAATTCGGTACGTTCAGGGGTTTTAATATCAGAATGTAAGTAACATACCTTAATCTGCTGCTCTTCAAGATAATGAGCAAACTCTTCTGCTAATTTTTTAGTAAGCACGGTAATAAGCGTTCTAAAGCCTTTTTCGCGCGTGTTTTTGACCTCTTTAATTAAATCGGCAATTTGGCCTTCACGCTTATGCACTTCAACAACTGGATCAATAAGTCCGGTGGGCCTAATAATCTGTTCAACGATAGTGTCGCTTTTTTGAAGCTCATAATCACCCGGTGTTGCTGAAACGAATATCACATCATTGAAATATTTTTCAATCTCAGAAAACTGTAACGGCCTATTGTCATAAGCGCTTGGCAGCCTGAAGCCATATTCAATGAGTGATGTTTTTCGTGCGCGGTCGCCCGCGTACATACCACGTAGCTGTGGAATCGCAACATGTGATTCATCAATCATTAAAAGGAAATCTTGAAAGAAATCAAACAAGCAAAACGGGGCTTGGCCTGACAAACGACCGTCAAAGTGAACCGAGTAATTTTCGATTCCTGGACAAAAACCGCGCTCTTTTAAAAGCTCCATATCATGCGTTACGCGTGCCTTTATGCGTTCTTTATATACTTGGTTTTTTAATGTCGGTGCGTACTCATCCAATTCGGCTTTAATGCTTGCAAGAGCCGCATCCTTTTTTTCTTGCGTGGTAACAAAATATTTTGCCGGAAAAATTAAGGTATTATCGAGCTCACTTACTACCCTATTTTCATGCTTAGTCACCCAAGAAAGCCGCTGAATGAAGCTTCCATACATTTCTATACGTAATTTCTCTTTTTGATAGGGGAGATTAACTTCAATAACATCACCCTGCACCTGAAAGGTCCCCGATGAGCGTTCGATATCGTTTCTGGCGTATTGAATAAAAATGAGTCTTTTTATAAGCTCACCACGCGAAATTTCTTGGTTTAATGTTAATGAAAAAGCTAGATTTTTATAATCTGCAGGGTTTCCCAAAGAATAGATGCATGAAACTGACGCAATAACAATGGTGTCCTGCCGATTAATCATGCTGGCAGCAGCTTCTATGCGTAAGCGCTCTATCTCGGAATTAACCTTTGTCTCTTTTGGGATATATATATCCTGAGCCGGCAAATACGATTCTGGCTGGTAATAATCGTAATAACTAACAAAATAACAGACTTTGTTTTCGGGAAAAAAGAGTGAGAACTCTTCATATAACTGAGCAGCTAATGTTTTATTAGGGGAAAGAATCAACACCGGTTTACTCTGCTGGGCTATGACATGTGCCATAGTAAATGTCTTTCCTGACCCTGTCACCCCTAAAAGAGTAGATTTACCTGGCCTAGATTCAACGAGTTTCTGTATCGCCCTTGGTTGGTCGCCAGAAATCGGAAACGGGGAATGTAGCTTAAATATAGTCATATTTCGACTATACCATAAAACAGTGGTTACCACCATAGCTACCTAAGCTGTTCGGTGGTAACCACTTTTATAAAGTTACGTATTTTTATGTTTTATTGCTGTTTTGAAGCCTCTATAACAAGAGCATTAAGTTTTGCCACATAGTAATCACTACGTGCTGCACTTGCACCTGTTGCTTCAATTAAATCTCTGTTGATATGTTGTTCATTCTTTAAAAACTCATCTTGTAGTTCTTTAGCTAATACATCAACATGATAATATAAAGCATTTGGGGCTTCTTGCTGCGGAATTTGGTCAATAAATGCGCGAAGTAAGTCAAAAACTTCTAAGCATTTTTGTTGATCTTCAGGCAAATAAACTCTATAACCGTCAGTTCTTAAAATATCAGTAATATAGTCCTGATAAAAATCGTCGCCATCTTGCTTGAATACATTATCGATTTTCCTGAAAAGTTCATTTGCTGTAACAGGTTGCTTTACTGGATTTTTAACTTCATGCAAACAAGCGTTTTGCTGGGTGAAATAAACAGACGCCATGTAACCGAAAATTGCTCCGACACCGGCATAGAGTAATACTGTACTGATAGGAATAGCATATGAATTATCGCCACAATGTATTGCGCTTGGTGCAAATACTGCTGCTGTCAGGGCTGCAAAAAGTAAAGATTGTTTGATTAATGTCATAAAAACCTCCTAAGATATACTGAGATCGTGATGAAATCAGATCTCTCAATTAATATTAACAAATAGAGTATTTTTGTCAAAGTTATAGCATGATAGCAGCTCTTGATGGGTGTTTTAGGAAATTTATATAGAAGTATTAAAAAAGAAAGAGCTATCTGTTGGATTTTTAGACCATTTTTGTAATTGATCGACATAGCGCAATAAGTGCTCTTTTGATCGGTAGCCGGCAGAAGAATTAGTAGTTCTAAAATGTGTATTTAAATAATCTTTTGTTTTTTGGTACCCATCAAGCATTAGCATCATTCTTGCTGCAAAACGATCTGCATAGCGTTCTTCAAACCATTTGTTGAAAGCAAAAGATAAAATTACAGATGGAATAATAGAGCAAGCTAGCGAAGAAATCTTTGGCCTTGCTGCAAAAAAAAGACTACTAGCTACAACAGATATAAAACACCCTTTGGAAAAATATGCCGATTGGGCATGCCCTAATTCATGAAAAAGCGCATAATCGTTATATGAAATCTTTTTTTGAGAGGCAGGATTTTTAGACTTTTCTAAAATCCCAGCCTGAACTTGGGGACTTAACGATATAAAGGGATCTGGATACCTCACATAGTAGCCGTCGCTATTTCTAAATTCGCCATTTATACCATAAGATTGGTCATTATCCAATTTAAATTTAACATCACGCGAACCTACTTGTTGCGCCATACTCATGCAATAGACAAGAACCTGATCTCTTTCTTGAGAGGTCAATGAAGAGAGTTGCGTAAAATTGTATGCAAGTAAGACTACAGATATCATTTTTTTGGTAATACTATACATTCTAGCACCTGATTTATTAAGTAAGGTGTTATTTTTTGCCACTTCTTATAATATTACCAAATAGAAATTTTTATGTCTAAGGCTATCCCAATAAGTCATTATGTGGCCCCTGTTGCCAATCTTCACTGAACTTTTCGATTCCTGCTTGCGAAAGTGGATGGTCAACAAGCTCGTTAAACACTTCAGGTGGCATAGTAATAGCATCTGCACCAAGAAGAATCGAACCCTCAACCTGTTCTTTTGTCCTGATGGAGGCTACCAAAAGCTCTGACTCATAACTGTAGGTGTCAAGCATTTCCTGAACCGATGAGGCAATTTCAAGACCATCAATGCCATTGTCGAATAATCTGCCGATGAAAACAGAGATATAGTTCACGCCAAGCTTTGCTACTTCAAGAGCCTGGCTTAAACTAAACACTAGTGTGACATTAACAGGGATATCTTCTTGAATAAGTTGCGCAATAACGGGTAGATATTGTGCACAGCAGGGAATTTTAACTACCATAGTGTCTGTTAAACGTGCGATAACACGCGCTTGTTCATATACTTTGTGAGGTTCGTGCTCTGTTACTTGCAAATTTATTTCAGCTTCTGGCAATACGCGTACAATTTCTCGCACTATTTTTAAGGGTGATTCTTGTTGTGCTTTAAGTAAACTTGGATTAATAGTTACTCCATCAATTAATCCTGTTTGAGCATATTCGGCTATTTTTTTATAGTCTGCAGAATCTAAAAAAATTTTCATTATATACCTTTTTTATCTAAGAATTTTGTTTCTTCAAGCTCCTTTTTTACCGCTTGTAGCCTTGCATCAGTATTCTTTTGGTCAATAAGCATTATTATTTCTTCCCAAAGCTTTTTTTGTAAAAACATCTCGGAAAAAACTTGTGGATATTTTCGGAGATATTTTTGAAAATTCGGATCTTTAAATTTTTTAAAGCAGCGAACTACATTTTTTGCACGTAATTCAAATAACGCGTCGTTAACTTCAGGCTCTTGAGAACTATATTTTTGCACAAGGTCTCTGAGCGAAACTACTTCAGAGTAAGACAGCAATCTTGATTGATCTGTTTCATATGCAGTACAAAATTCTATAAATGTATTACGGTATTTTTCTGCTTCAGCCTGCTCATAGCTGGGTGGCATGTCTAAGGCCAGCATGCTTGAAACATATAACGTTATTACTACAAGCTTTTTCACCAAAAATAACCCTAACTTTTAAACTACACTAAAAAATAATTCAGCTTTCAATTTCAAAAACAAATAACTATCAGGTTTAGGTAGTATCCATACTATACAGTAAAAAAATCTAGGGACTTTTTTCAAGTCCCTAGATTTTATAGCTCAATAATTTATCTTCCTGCTTTTATAATGCTCCTGTATTTTTTTATAATTCCAGTTAAAAGAAGATCACACGGCGCAAAAACTTGTGGGTCTTTAACTTTTTCTAATTGCTGTTTTAAATATGCTATTTGTTCAGCTGTGACTTTTTCTTTAGAGCATTTGATGGCATTGCTTACTTTTTCAATACGCCATTCAATTGCACGCTCATGTCCTTGGTCTGCTGAATCGTTCAAATAACGTTCATAAAGCTGAAGACGATATATACTTCTTTCATCATCAAAAGGATCTCCGGATATTAAAGGCACTTGGCTTAACAAAACATACGCTTCATTATATTTTTCCTGAGGCGTTAGTGAGTCATTATAAACTGGCAAATCATCTGGCAGCTCGAATCCCTTAGAGACTACTAACAGCGGCAAAAGAGAGGCCAAGAGAATTATTTTTTTCATAAATTTTTTTTTTAAGATAGGTTTACTACAAAATTTACCATTTTATGCGGCACATAAATAGTTTTTTTGATTGTTTGACCAGCAAGCCATTTTGAAATCGACTCACGCGCAAGCGTTTCGACTTCAACCTGGCTGGCATGCGTAGAAACTACGATAGTGCCGCGCAATTTACCGTTAACTTGAATGGCGATCGTGTCATTTAATGTTACAATATATTCAGCGTCAAAGGTTGGCCAAGAACAATCTTCTAGTTTTTTAGCTAAAAGAACTTCTAAAAGTTCACTAGCCATATGTGGCGCCATACTTGATAACAGGACAAAAATCTTTTCAGCAGAGAGCATACTGAATTTCATACCCTTATCCAGGGCATCATTAACAAACTCCATAAAGGCAGCAAGTGCCGTGTTTGGTTTATACAAATCCAAGCGCTCCTGAAAATCTTTTATAAATCTATTAAGACGCTCAAGTACATCGCGAGAATCTTGCGCATCTTTTAAAACAATTTCCGGTTGAATAAAATAGTTCCATAAGCGGTTTGCAAAACGTTTGATACCTTGCAAGCCGTTATCTTGCCATTCACAATCAAGCTCGGGTGGCCCCATAAAAAGAATATACATACGCAAAACATCACTACCGAATTCTTTAACCATATCGTCAGGGTTAACAACGTTACCTTTAGATTTGGACATTTTCTCAACAAGGCCAGACTTTTCTGAATACTTATTTACCATGCCTTGATTAAACAAGTGAGTAAATGGCTCATTAAATGGCAAATAACCTAGATCATATAATACTTTTACATAAAAGCGTGAATATAATAAATGCAAAATCGCATGCTCAATGCCACCAACATACAAATCTACCGGCAACCAATAATCGATGTCTTCTTTCTTGAATGGCCCTTTATTATAATCAGGGTCTGGATAACGCAAAAAATACCAGCATGAGCCTGCCCATTGAGGCATGGTATTTGTTTCACGCTGAGCAGGGCCGCCACAGTCTGGACATAGAACGTTCACCCATTCGCGTATTGCGGCCAAAGGAGATTCGCCGGTGCCTGTTGGTTGATAATTTTTAACATCAGGCAACGTAACTGGCAGTTGATCTTCTGGTACCGGTATTATACCGCATGCTCCACAATGTATAAGAGGAATCGGCTCGCCCCAATAGCGCTGACGAGAAAAAAGCCAATCACGTAATTTATACTGAGTTTTTTTAACCGCGAAACCCTTTTCAACAGCATAATGCATAAGGTCATCGCGTATCGTGCCTGCAATGTTGCCCGCGTAGGGTGTCGGCTCTAAAAGAATGCCGTTTTGCATATCTGTATAACAGACTTCAAGATTTTCTACACGCGTGCGAAATACAGGGTCCTGTGGAACCAGCACAACTTTGAGTGGGATAGCGTATTTTTTTGCAAAAGCAAAATCGCGTTCGTCATGCGCAGAGCATTTTACAATGCCTGTGCCATAGTCTGCAAGCACAAATTGCGCAACCCATATAGGTAAATCTTTGCCTGTTACAGGATCTTGTAAGTAACGGCCGGTAAATATACCAAGCGGCTCTTTTACAAACCGTTCTTTATCGCGGTTACGCTCAATAACCATGCGTTCGCAAAAATCTAAAATTTCATGTTTGTTTGCAACACCCTCAATAAGTGTTGGCAATAATGGGTGATCTGGGGCTATCACTACAAATGTATCTGCATAAAAAGCTTCAAAGTGTGTTGAATAGGTCTGAATCTCTAAGTTAGTATCTTTAACATATGCAGTAAATAATAAACCTTCAGATTTGCCAATCCAGTTGCGCTGCATAGATTTTACTTTTTCCGGCCAGTCAAGTTTATCAAGACCGTCCAGTAATTTTTCTGCATAATTGGTAATACGTAGCACCCATTGCCGTATCTGCTTAACTTCAACACGAGTTCCACAACGCTCGCAATGTCCATTGATAACCTCTTCATTAGCAAGGCCGGTTAAATCCTTTGGACACCAGTTAATGGGCATATTAGCCTCATAAGCTAGTCCTGCTTTATACATCTGCAGAAAGATCCATTGGGTCCAATGGTAATACTTCGGGTCGGTAGTATTGAGTTCTTTTGTCCAGTCATATAATGCTGCAACGTCTTGTAATTGACGTTTGAATGTCGCGATATTTTTGGCGGTATTTATGGCTGGTGGTATCCCATTTTTAATTGCATCATTTTCAGCTGGAAGACCGAAAGCGTCCCAGCCCATAGGATGCAAAATATTATACCCCTGTAACCATTTGATTCGTGTATATACATCAGAAAGCACATACCCGCGCCAGTGGCCCACATGCAACCCTGCCCCTGAAGGATACGGGAACATATCTAAACAGTAGTATTTTTTGCCTGAGCCGGCAGGCTTACTTGCCGCAGGTGGTTTTTCTTGCCATCGTTTCTGCCATTTTTTTTCTATGGCACGCGTATCATAATTCATAAAATATTCTTTTATTGTGAAGTAAACTACGCTCTTACTATAACGTATTTTTGCTCTTTATTCCATGGCACATGAGCTTGCCCGCTCTTACTGAAAGAGATTTTTCCAAGCCATACTTTTGAGCAAATAACTTGCTGCCAAAAATGCTTACCCTGTTGTGTTTCCTTTCGTAGGCTAACCAATTTAAGGCAAGAGCCTTACGAATATGTTCATCATGTACCCCATCAAGAAAATTTTGTCGCACAAGCTGATCACTACAACAGGCTAATGCCTCTGGCAAGCAACATTCTGTGAATATTCCAAAAAAATCTGGTACCGATTGAGGAATTTCTTGCGCTTCTTGGTCAATTTGTTTTTTTATAACATTTTCACGCGCTTTAATTTCAATTGCTGCCCGTAATATAACAGGCAAGCTTGCACGCTCCTGATAGTTATCCATTGCTGATAATATACGCATCAAAAAAATCATAAGACAGCAGAACTTTTTCATAACAACCTATACTTTTTTTAACAAGATATTATCTTCTTAAAAAAGTATAATTAAAAACTTGATACAAAAAATAGATTGATCTTACTCCGGCACGCTTGCCGTTCAACGCCGTTTGCATATACTTAATAGTAGTAAATCCTAACCCTAAAGCCCAAAATTACCATGAATACTCAAACACCCCCAATCGCACCCGTTTACAACTCAACCCATGACGAGCTTATTTTAGTTGTGCCACGCACCTCTTTTGATGGAATAGATTCTTGGTATGGCCTTATTCCAGTAAGCGACACTGATTATGCTGAACTTATTGAAACAAATAAGCAATTTTTGCCCCGTTCTGTAATGGAGACAGACCCGACATACAAGCAGATTATTCCTTACCTGGTGTACACGCATAATGGCAAATATTTTTTAATGCAGCGCCAATCAAAAGCAAGCGAGACGCGCTTACAAAGTAAATACAGCCTCGGTATTGGGGGACATATTAGACAAGAAGATATACAAGGTGTTGATATTGCAACATGGGCACGCAGGGAATTTGAAGAAGAAGTAGTTTTTAATGGCTCGTATACTATAGAGCCACTTGGGCTTTTAAATGACGATACTAATGATGTTGGCAAAGTACATATCGGTTTTGTATTTTTATTACATGGAGATTCTGCTGATATTACCGTCCAAGAAGAGCTCAAAAGCGGAGCGCTATTAACCCTTGATGAATGCAAAATTCTTTATTCTTCTATGGAGACATGGAGCCAAATTATTGTTGATTATCTTGAAAAAAAGAAATAATCTAACCCAAAAAAAGTGAGAGTGTGGTGATGACGATATGGTTAGCTTTTGTTTTATTGGCATGCTGCGTTAAAACGGAAATATCCGGAAGCCATGAGCAATTACAAAAAACGATCGCCTGGCTTAAAAGTGAATACGAATCTGAACGTAAAGCACTGAGAACATCATATTTTTTTTTAGGCACATCGGCTTGTTTTGCAGGGCTTATAGCTGCAAAAAGCTTTTATACAGATGGCAGTGAGCAAGAATTTCCAAAACCGGAGCATATGTGGATGGCTGGCATAGGTATAGCTCTAGGAACAGTTATGAGTTTACATCAGCTTGCTCGGTCACAAGAGATAGATGAGCATATCAAAAATTTAACATATATTTTAGAACAAAAAGAGGGATATTAAGTTAAATACCCCTGTTTTTTATCAAGATTCTAGAAAAATTTAATCATGTGCACCTAAATAATTTAGGCCATCTAAATCTTTGCCGGTTAGTAAGCGCTAGCGCTGTTTTTAATAGTAAAAACAGAGCCCAAAATATGAAAGTTTCTTAATCTGGTTGTTGCAAATCGAGCTCATCCAAGGGAGCTTTAAATCCATTTAAACGCTCCATTAATAACTCTCTTTGCGTTTTATTTGTGCATGCCAATAAGCGTCTAGCCGCGTAAACTTGAAAAATAGTTGCTGCAGAAGCTACACGTCCATAATTTTGTCTAAGTTGATTGTTAAAATCTTCAGAGGCTATGGCACGTGAACCGAATATACCAAGAACTAAGGCGCTCGGTCTATTTTTAAGGAGCTCTTCACCTTCTTTTTTAAGCTTTTCTGCCAATCGCCCATTAATATTTTGCACGTGCTCGACTTCTTCCCAACCAGGAGATTTATCAGCTTGATTTACCTTAATAGTGGCTTCAGTTAGTTTTTGAAAATAATTAATAGCCGTCTCTTGCCATGCTCGAGCTTGGTAATGACCATAGAATCCTGAACTAAGAATACCTAATCCTGTTAGCACTGCACCTGCAAAAAACATAGCGACCCCTTAATTTCACCTTAAATGATGTATTTTTTAATTGTCTGAATATAATTAAAAATATTTAATTATCTATAAAAGTCAATTAGAAGTTGATTTTTCACCTAAAAACAGCTCTTTTGAGGGCTAAACTACTGTTTTTATTGTTCTAGATTTAAGCATTAATTAACTTCTGTGAGAGAGTCCAGAGGCACATTAATTTCAGCTATTTTTTTGGCTACTTCTTTTCTTGACTGGCGAACTCTTTGTGAATCTGCGTGAACTTGCCGGGCATGATCCCTAAATTCAATTGAACCAAAAAGCCTACAGCAAAGAGTTCTTAATAAGGCTTATTAGCGTTAATGTCAACTGATTATGTTTAAGTTTTCATCAATAAAGCACGAGTTTCTTTTTTGTATAATTCCACCTGTGGTTGATCAAACGGATTAATCTCCATGAGCATACCAAGATATACCGTTTCGAGCATTTTATACTGCATAAAATGCCCGATATCAAAAGCAGAGTTTTTACGAAAATGAAACGTAAAAAAGGGTTTTTTATTGAGTTGATACGAGCGCTGAACGCCGTCGATAATAGCATGCTGAATCTCCTGAATAAAAAGATCGGCTTGCAGGTTACCAGCCTGCAAAAATAATGTATCAGGAACAGGAGTTTTTCCCGGATATTCTGCCGGTATTAAAAAAGAAGTGACGATTATCTGATTGCCGCCAAAATAGTACTGCAGCACCGAATGCAGATCTTGAGACCCAATAGAAACGGTTGGCAAAAAGCCTTTGTTATCTTTGCCTAAACTTTCGCCAATCAATTGCCGCGTCCACCCTCCCAGTGCTGCATAATGGGGCATAAAAATAAACGTGTCATGTACCAGATAACCGGTTTGAAAAAGATTATACAGTGACTCTGCAGTCTGTAAAGGTTGAGTAATATCAACTGATTGAGCCCCAGCAAGAAGGTCTGCTAAGTCGCATTTAAGAAATCGCAATAGAGTAAGACCTGCTGCAGAAAAAACAGAATAGCGACCACCGATACTTCTGGGTATAGCAAGCACGTTCACATTATCTTTTTTACATGCTTGCCATAAGGGCGAATCTCCATCAGTAACCACGCATAAATTTTTTTGATAATCATTTGGCTGAGTTTTTTTTAAGATTTCAAAACACACCGATGCTTGAGACGCAGTTTCAAATGTGGCACCTGTCTTAGAAACAACGAATGTCATAACTCGCTTTGAAGTATCCTGCAATAAAGTCGTATACCAAATAACAAATGAACTGAAAGAAAATGAATCTATGCTAGTAAGCGCATGAAACCGTACACGGGGGGTAGTATATTCCTGAGGATTTAAAGCATCATACAGTGCTTGAACCCCAAAATGTGAGCCGCCAATGCCGATAAGAATAACATCGGTAACCGTATCGCCTGAAAGTTTTTGATATACCGACTGTATATTTTCTAAAATAGAGGTATCATAGATAATTTTTGAAAAAGAAAGTGGCGTTGAATAATCCCCCACAGATAATTTTTCTATCTTCTGCAAAAGCTTTTGAATGTTTTTTTCACTATTCATAAGACTCCACGGCTAAGCAATGTATAATAATAAGCCCCACCGTATAAACTTACCTGATAATCTTGAATAAGAAAAACCGGAATTTTTTCAAGCAACGTTTTATGTTTTGTATGGTTTGTAAATTGAATTAAAAAATAATTATCCTGAAACATTTTTTTATTTTTTGCCGCTATACCACCTGCTATATACAGCCCGCCACATGCAACTGCCTGCAAAGCAACCTGTTGCGCATAACGCGCATAGTATGTAAGGTAATATCTAAATGCTTGCTTGCAGCGCTCATCATATTCGCTATAGCGCGAGATATAATCTGGCTTAAAACCGCTCTGGTCAATTTCGCGTGACATTTCAGTAGCTCTGTACCTATTGTTTTGCCCTAAAAACTCATAGATATACCGCAAACCTTTGCCACTCAGTACATTTTCCCAACTTATAGGTAATGTCATTATTTCTTTTTCCTGTATAAAACTAACCAATTCATGATCAAATGAATCACGAGGAGCAAAATCTGTATGCCCACCCTCACTTGCCATAGGAATATACTCTTTAAAAGTATTTGACCAAACCGCATACGACTGGCCCAAGCCTGTTCCGGCGCCAATAAATGCTTTTTGGCCATGCTGTTTAATAGGAATCTGATTAATGCTGAAAGTATTTTCTACCAGATGATATCCGCATGCAACTGAGATAAAATCATTGATAATAAATATCTCTGAAACTCCCGTTACCCGCATCAGATCACTTTTATTTAGCGTGAAGGGCAAATTGGTAGGTTTGATACTATGCTGCTTGCCGCATAAAAAGCCCGCGACTCCAATTACTATAACAGAAAAACGAATATGCCTTTCTGCTGCTATTTTTTCAATAAGATCTTGCAATGTTTTGGAAAAATTTACGATTTCCTGGCTGGGCTGTTTATAATACTCTAAAAGTTTATACTCCCCCTGCATAAGGTCTATAATGCCAAAATTGGCGTTAGTGCCACCGATATCTGCAACAAGAATATGAAATAGTTTTTTTGCATCTTCCATACCCTGAAGCATAAAATAATCGCTTGACCAAAACAAGATCTTTTTGTTAACTCATAAGTATAGTCGTAAAATTTTCTCACCCCTTAAAAAGAAATTTCAAAATGAATTATAAATTCAAACTACTCTTATTGGCTATTACATGCACCTATTTATACGTACAGGCAGGCGTTATTCATATTGCATCATTTGATCAGCTTAGTTCAATTATAAAAAGCACCAAAAATGTGATAATAAAGTTTTATGCGGATTTTTGCCCGCCTTGCAAAAACTTTGCGCCTTTATACAAGCAAGTTTCTGAAGAGCAAACGTTCAATTCAGTAACGTTTGTAGAGGTTAATACTCAACAATGTCCCGACATTGCCCGGTCTTATGGGGTTCAATCTATTCCTATGATGGTTTTTGTTAAAGATCAAAAAAATATAGGTACTCAGACAGGTGGCAAGACTATAGGTCAATTTCGAGCCCTTATTAAAAGTTACTTTTCCCTTTAAAATCTATTGCTTTTAAAGAATTCAACACGTTATACTTATAGTATATAATCAGTTTATAAATAGAAAGATGAGTATAACCATGAAAAAAAATATAATTTTGGGTATTGCCTTTGCACTTTCTGCCATAACCTCAGTGAAAGCAGATCAATCGCCATGCCCTGAAACTTCAGTTCCATTGGCTGGCTTAACTCCAAAAGAAATAGGCGATTATAGAACAAGGTGTAAAATGCAGGTTGACTTTGAACAAATGACCCTGACCCCTTTGCAAATGGCGCCATCTGTTGAAGCTGGCAAATTTGGTATACGCGCCGAAGGCGTGAATTCCCCTGCTTATTAACTCTTTTAAGAGCATTTAAAGCATCAACAATTCGAACCTGAAAACAGAAATAACTCTTTCTGGATTCGGGTTTTCCAAGCGTTAAATTTTCTGTTAAAAGCAGTAGAATCTATTGATTTTAAAATACTCTATATATTATAATTAAAATAATAGTTTAACTATGAAAAAGGGGAAATATGGAACAAATATTAAAATTAGTAATGTTATTGCTAGTGTCTGTCTCAACACTCTATGCAGCCGCGCCACAAGCACTGACTGGCAAAAAGCAGCAGAAGGCTTTAGCTATGTATACGGTACCATCAACATATGGTGAACCTGATAATATTTATTAATTTTTTAAAAAAATTTTAGAAAAAAAGGAATACCATGAAAAAAATATTATTACCATTATCGATCTTATCGATCTGGGTATTACCTGGATTAACGATACAAGCAGCCACAACTCAAGAACAGACTGATTCATTAGGTGAATACGCAGCCTACAAACCTTCAAAAGGTAGAATACTGATGGGTTTTTCTGTGCCGCAAAGTGCTGATTAAGATGACTGTATTTAAGAATATTGAAAAAATATAAGGATATTGTAATGAAAAAAATAATACTTGCATTTATTTGTGTAACTAGTGGAGCGATTTTGGCGCTTGCTTCAAGCAGTGTATATGCGTATGCTCCAAGTAATAATCCAAAAATAAAAAACCAAGAACCCACAGCACCAACATGGCAACAAGTATATTACACATCTGAAGCTTTCATGGGTGTACCACAAGCTACTGATTAAAACACTAGAAAACTTAATTTTTAAGATAAAGGGGATGAATAATGAAAAAACATTTATTACTTACAATTACGATAGTAACAACTTCAATGCTTTATTCTGAACCGCAGGAATTGGAACCGGTTACTGAAATAACGCCCAAACAGATAGAATCTAGCAAAGAAGATGCATTAAATCTACCTACCCCACCTGCAGAAATTAAAGCAGAAGGTGTTAAGGAGGTTGACTTAAAAATAACCGCAACACCAACAGAAAAATTATCTCAGACAAAAAAACAATTTTCACAGATGGAGCAGGAAGAGCAGATTAACTATTTAAAGCGTAAAGTTGATAAACAGCGCGAAAAAAATAAAAAAATGCGCTCAGAAATAAAGCACCTTGAACAAGAAATTAATTATTTAAAAGACAAGATTTCAGATGCTCATGCAAAAATAAAAGATATTAAGGAAAATCACTTAAAAATAAAAAAGGGACTAGATGATGTGTAATTGTAATCACAAAAGTCGTAAAGACGAGCAAAAATGTTGCTGTAATTGCCACGGCAAAAGCAATATGAAAAAAGACTGTAGTAAAAATACGGTCGAGCCGGTAAAAGAAGAGCCAAGCGATGAAAAAAGGGGGAATTATGAAAAACAATTCTAATAAAAACCAAAACAATTGGAACAAAGAAAAGTGGGAAAAAAAGAACAATAACCCATCTTCTGAAAATCTAGTAAAAGAAACATCTTCACAGGAATCTTCAATGGGCAAATATGTTCGTGAAGAAAATAACCATAAGCATGAAGAAAATTGGTCTAAAAATAACAAGCGTTAATTTTTAGAAAATTAGTAGGGGGCTACAAAGCCCCCTTTTTAATAATTCTTATCAGATCGACATTTTCGAACTCAGATTGACAAAAAAACTCCCTACTCTATACTATATAATATATATTACTATTATTAAATTATTTGGAGTTTGTGTTATGAAATCGAAAGTTCTTATACTAATTGGAAGCACTTTTTCTTTTTTTGCAGCCCAATCTAATACCCTACAAAAACCTGAAGCCGATACTACTTTATGGGATATAGTCCCAAAAATTACCCTAGAGCGGACAATCTATACTGGCGCAGGCCTTGCAGTATGCTATGGTGGCTATAAAGTTTTAAGCAACGAAACACTTATACGCAATATGAAAGCGTTATATAACTTCTTAACCACGGGTAGCGTTGTTTCTGAATCTGAAATTCAAGCAAAAAAGGCTCGAAGAGATGAAAAAAGAAGGGCTCAGAAAGAAGTTGCAGCCACCCTTGAGGGGCATACACATCGCTTATTAACACTCCAAGCAACGCTTGATATACTCAAAGAAAATTCTGCACAATATGTTACTAAAAAAGATTTAGAACAATTAGCAACAAAAGCCGATATTCAAGCGCTTCATGCAAAACTTGATACCGTTATTCAACAAACCAAAGGCGTTGCATTTGCTGAAGGTCTTTTTGCATCAAGAAATGTAACGTATGCTACAGCATAAAAATTGGCGTTTGCAAAAAATTGCCGCTTAAACGTGCTGAAACTCTATAAAAAAAGGGAGCCAAAGCTCCCTTTTATTTTTTTCTATTCCCACTCGAGAGAACCGGCCGTTTGGTATTCTGTAACACGCGTCTCAAAAAAGTTTTTTTCTTTATTTAAATCCGTCGATTGCGATAACCAAGGAAACGGATTTTCTTTGCCGTATTGTTCAGGTAATCCAATACGCGCTAAACGCCTATCTGCAATATGCTCAACATAGTGTGAAAACTGTTGCGCATTGATTCCCAAAAGACCTTGTGGACAAGCATCAAATGCATAGGCGCATTCAAGCTCAACAGCCCGCTTAATAAGACTAACAATATTATCTTGAAATTCTGGAGTCCAGACTTCCGGATTTTCTGCTTTAATTGTGTTAATCAAATCGCAGCCAAATGCTAAATGAACACTTTCATCACGCATAATATATTCAAATTGCTGACCAATGCCGATCATCTTATTTTGTCTACGCAATGCAAGCATCATCGCAAAGCCTGCATAGAAGAAAACGCCTTCCATAATAACATAATACCCCACAAGATCATGTAAGAACTTTTGGATATCGGCAGTTGTTTTAACCTCAAAGTTTGGATCAAATATCGATTTGGTGAGATTAACCACGAAATCATCTTTTTCTTTGATCGATGGAATAGTCTGATACATAGTATAAATCATCTCAGGATCTAAACCCAAAGAATCGCAACAATAGATGAATGTATCAGTATGAACAGCCTCTTCATATGCCTGACGTAACATATACTGACGGCATTCAGGATTTGTTACATGCTTATATACTGCAAGTACAATATTATTTGCCGTCAATGATTCTGCCGTAGCAAAAAAACCAAGATTCCATAAAATAAGTCGACGCTCGGATTCTGTTAAAACAGTCGTTGATTTCCACTGTTCAACATCCTGCTGCATACCAATCTCTTCTGGGGTCCAGTTATTGGCAATACCATCTTTATAATGCTGACGTGCCCATGTGTAGCGCATCGGCAGAATTTTGTTAGGATCCATATTAGAATTGCTAATAATCCCTGTTTTTTTTATTTTAGTCACTATTGTCATAATAACCCTTTATTTTTTATTGACACGATTCGCAATCAGTGTTTTCTATAGAGCATGATTTTTCACTGCTATCATTCTCGAATGAACGCTTTTGTGTGAACCCGTACGTTTTTGCATCGAGGGTAGATTTCTCTATCTGTGAAGCGCCCAGAGTTCTCAAATAATAGGTAGTTTTTAGTCCACAATTCCATGCGGCACGATACACATCATCAAGTTTTTTGCCAGAAACACCTTTAATAAAAACATTATGCGACTGACTCTGATCGATCCATTTGCCTCTTTCAGCAGTGATTTTAATCATCCATTGGGCATCAAGCTCAAAGGCGGTTAAATGCTTCTGACGAATCTCCTGCGGTATCCGTGTTATCTGTTGCAAATCACCATCACGGAACTTGATCTCATCAATCATAGCCTGATCCCATAAACCGATTTTTTTAAGATCTTCAACCAAATAACTATTAATAACCGTAAACTCTCCGCTGACATTAGACTTAACGTACATATTTTTGTACATAGGCTCTATGCATGGATAGCAACCGGCGATAGTTGATATCGTTGCAGTAGGAGCAATAGCCATCATATTTGAATTGCGCAAGCCGTAAGATTTAACAGATTCTTTAAGACTAATCCAATCAAGACGCTGTGTACGCGAAACAGAAATCGGCATGCCGCGTTCTTTTTCCAATATGTCAATAGTGTCAAGGGGGAATATTCCACGGTCCCATTTTGAACCTTTATATGATGCATACGTTCCACGCTCTTCAGCTAATTTATTTGATGCTTTGATAGCAAAATATGATATATATTCCATGCTTTCATCGGCAAATTGCAACGCTTTTTCAGAAGCAAAAGAGATATTCATTTTACATAATGCATCTTGAAAACCCATGACACCAAGGCCGATTGGGCGATGTTTTTTATTTGAGCTTTCCGCTTCTTTTGTAGGATAGAAATTAAGATCAATTACATTATCAAGCATGCGAATAGCCGAAGTAACAGTTTTTTCTAGTTCCTGAACATTCAGTCCTTTTTCAGTGACAAGACGCTCCAAATTTACCGAGCCAAGATTGCAGACAGCCGTTTCTGTTTCAGAAGTATTCAGGGTAATTTCTGTGCACAAATTTGATGAGTGCACAACACCTGCATGATCTTGAGGCGAACGTATATTGCACGGATCTTTAAACGTGATCCATGGATGGCCCGTTTCAAAAAGACGTGTCAACATCTTACGCCACAATTGCTTTGCAGGAACCGATTGATGTAAATCTATTTTACCTTCACGCGCCTGCTGTTCATAGTGCATATAACGCTCTTCAAAAGCCCTACCGTATATATGGTGCAAATCAGGCGTTTCATGCGGAGAAAAAAGCGTCCAATTTTCATCATTAATAACACGCTTCATAAAAAGATCTGGTATCCACGTGGCAGTGTTCATGTCATGAGTACGGCGTCGATCGTCACCCGTATTTCTACGAAGATCGAGAAAATCTTCAATATCTATATGCCAAACTTCCAAATAGGCACACTTGCCACCACGCCTAATACCGCTGCGGGTAATCGCCACAACAATATCATTTGCGATTTTAAGATAAGGCACAACACCCTGACTTGTCGCCTTTATACTTTTAATATAAGCGCCGGTACCACGAATATTAGACCAATCTGTCCCTATGCCGCCTGCCCATTTAGAAAGCTGCGCATTATCACCCATGCATTTAAAGATATGGTGTAAATCATCGTTGACTGTAGATAAGTAACATGAACTTAGTTGAGCAACAGGTAAGCCAGAATGGAATAGTGTAGGCGTTGAGGGAACATAAGAAAGCGTTGAAAGAATTTCATAAAACTCTAAAGCACGCGCATTTTTATCCTTCTCATCGAGCGCTAAACCCATAGCTATACGCATCCAAAAAGCTTGTACTGTTTCATAACGTTGACCTTGATAACGCAGCAGATAACGTTCATACAACGTTTGCATGCCGGTATAGTGCAGCAGCGCATCACGCTCTAAAATCAATGCATGGCTCAGGCGCTCTAAGTCATAATCCTGCATTTTTGGATGCAATAAATTTTCCTTACAAGCACGCACAATATTTTCGATAAAGATATGGCGATAACGTATCTGATATTCTTTTTCAGAATAAACTTTTCCACCTAATTCACGAAAAAGTTTTTGCTGCAATAAACGCGCAGCTACAATGCTATAAGCAGGATCTTTTTCAATGAATGTAACCGCAGCAAGAATCAATGATTTTAACACATCGCTTGTACTTATACCATCAAATAAATTACGCAATGTTTCGTGCATAATAAGTTCTGAAGATATTATTTCTTCATAACCGATCGATGCGCGTTTAAGCAGAGCATCTATTTTTTGGCGATCAAACGAAAAAATTCGTCCATCACGTTTTTTTACTATCGACACCGTTGCTGATGACGTAAATGTCATCGTTCCAGTCGCCGAAACTGTTTTTTGTATATCCATACATCCCTCACCAATCGACATCCACTGGAAAATTTAGAAAAAAAAATCTATTCAGTTAGAATAGATTACAAAATTTAAGCACTTAGATAATGTAACAGTTCGATACCGGAGAATCAACAAAAATTATAACTTTTTTTTTCAAAATATATTGTTCATTTTTCTTGCATTTGCAATGCCATTTTAATCTAATTTGTAATTTAAAAAAAGAGAGTATATTTTGTTATAATAATTTGTGTATGCTGTGCATAGTATTATTTTATTTATTTTCTAAGGAGACTTTTATGAAAAATCTTTCCCTCTATACATTACTTGCAACGTTAACCGTTGGGGCAACACCACTGTTAATCTCTGCAAAAACCCTTATTAAAAGTTCTGCTTCCGCTAAGGCAGAAAAACATGCTTACAAAGAAATTCAATCTGAAGAAGAGTTTGCTGCTGAAATGTCAAAGCCAGGAACAATTGTTGTAAAATTCCATGCGCCATGGTGCAGTTTCTGCAAAAAAATGGAGCCTGAGTTTGAAAAAGCTGCTGGAATGATGAAAAGTGATGCAAGATTCCTTTCTGTTGATGTAGATAATCCAAAACTAAAAGATCTTGCACAAACCTTTAAAGTAATGGGTTTACCAACAACGGTTATTATTACTGTTAAAACTGGTTTCATGACAACTGCAGAACTTGAAAAAGCAGTCTCACAAGCAACTGGTAAAGCATATGGCATGAAAACAACCGCTGTTCCTGCGCCTACCGAAACACCTGCTGCTCCAGAAAAAATGGCGCCAAAAAAAAAGAGCGTTAGAAAAAATTAACTTCCCATAACGCATACCAAACTTTAAGAGGGCTCTTTGTGGAGCCCTCTTATTTTATTGAAAAAAAATATGCATGAGATAGTCTAAGCTCAAGAAAAAAACCATTAACCTGAGTACCTATGAAAAAAATATATCTGTTTGCGATTTTGTTTGTTTCAGTAATGTGTGCAGGCAATAAGTACTACCAAAATGGTAGTAGAAAAAATCGAACCCATAAAGTTAAAGCCTCCGATTGCTTAGACCAGCGCAAAAAATTTAAATCACAACCCTCTCCCATTAAACTTCCACCTGCAGATCCAATAGATCTAATGCTTCCTTTTCTAGCAATGCTTCGTATTGCGCAGCAATAAAAAAGAGGCTCGCATTATCTGCGAGCCTCTTTTTTTGAGAAACTAGTTTTTTATTTAAGCGCTACAAGCAATAATGCAACCATAGACATAAGCTTAATAAGAATATTCAGAGCTGGGCCGGATGTATCTTTAAATGGGTCGCCTACCGTATCACCAATAACCGCTGCGCGATGCGCTTCTGAGCCTTTGCCACCAAAATGCCCGGCTTCGATGTATTTTTTTGCATTGTCCCATGCGCCACCACCATTTGCCATCATTAATGCAAGAGCAATGCCACACACGGTTGCGCCAACCAAAAGACCCCCAAGCACTTGAACACCCGATGTGAATCCAAATATAAATCTAATTAACACAGGAACTGCAACAGTGATAAAGCCGGGTAAAATCATTTCACGCAACGAAGCTTTTGTGCTGATTGCAATACAACGTTCGTAATCAGGCTTTGCCGTGCCCTCCATAAGGCCAGGTATTTCTCTAAATTGACGGCGTACCTCAACAACCATTTTAAGTGCTGCATCACCTACTGAACGCATGGTAAGTGCAGAAATCCAAAATGGCATAGCAGCGCCAACAAATATACCTGAAAGCACAAGTGGATTAAGAAGATCAAGGACTGAAATGCCGGCTTCAAACTTGAATACTGCAAAGACGCTTAATGCCGCAAGAGCTGCAGAACCGATAGCAAAACCCTTTCCGATTGCCGCAGTAGTATTACCTAATGAATCTAACTTATCAGTAATGGCACGCACATTTTTACCAAATGCTGCCATTTCTGCAATACCGCCAGCGTTATCTGCAATAGGGCCGTATGCATCAACAGTCATAGTAATGCCAACTGTTGCAAGCATAGCAACTGCTGCAAGAGACACGCCAAAAACGCCGCCGCCGTAAGTAAATGCGCAAACTACGCTGCAAGCCAAGAAAATCATGGGTAATACCACAGATTCCATGCCAACAGATAATCCATAAATAATATTTGTTGCAGCACCCGATTCTGAAATTTTTGCCAATCTTGCAATAGGCGTTGAAGATGTATAATATTCGGTAATAAGACCGATTACTACACCACTCACGCAACCGATAACCAACGACGTGTATAATTCAAAATCAATACTCATTGCACTCATATAATAAGCGGTTGACGCAAGAAAAATAGCAAGCGCTACATACGTTGAATTACGCAATAATGTCGCGGAACTGCTTTTCAAAACTAATACAGAAAGAAGGCCAACCAATGAGCTGAATAATCCCATTACACAAACCATTAACGGAAAAGTAACATATTCGGTTAAGCCAGCATATTTTTCTGAAGATATGGCAAGTAAAATAGATGATATCATTGCAGTAACATATGATTCAAAAATATCTGCGCCCATGCCTGCCGTATCGCCCACACAGTCACCCACGTTGTCAGCAATAACTGCCGGGTTGCGAGGATCGTCTTCAGGAATATTCGCTTCGAGTTTACCAACAAGATCTGCCCCAACATCAGCAGACTTAGTGTAAATACCGCCACCAACACGGGCAAAAAATGCTACAAGAGAGGCACCTACGCCGAATGCGGTAAATAGTACCGGGAAGTTAGGCATATGAAGCATAAAATAGAGCACGCCAGCAACACCAATTACTCCAAAACTTGCAACGGTAATACCCATGACTCCGCCACCAAAGAACGCTACTAAAAATGCTGAACGCTCGCCATGATTTTTTGCAGCAATAGCAGTGCGTACGTTTGCTTGCGTGGCCGCATGCATACCAATAAGGCCTGTCAAAAGTGAAAGAAATGAGCCGGACAAGAAGCATAAAGCTGCCGTAAGACCGCTTATAGCTACCAAAAGGGCTGAAATAAGAGCAATAACAAGTCCTATAATGGTATATTCCTCTTTTAAAAAGGTCATTGCGCCCAAGCGAATAGCACAAGAAATATCGTATGCTTTTTTGTCGTCAACTTTAAGAGCCATAATGTAGTAGAGAAGCAACCCTACTGCACCTAAGCCGGCAAAACCGCTAATGAGCGCCCACATCGGGGCCATTAATTCCGTCATGTATTCTCCGTTATAATTATTATTAGAATATAGTGAGATTTTTAAAAATATCTTTTAGATTAATGGGTTTCACGATTCTTGTAAAGATTAGCTAAACGCCACCTATCTCTGAAATCGCCAGCTGAACTGCAGCTAGGGCAAACCCCTGAGCATCTTCCAATAAATAGCGAGCACCCGTATTGTTTTGCTGAGCAAATTCATGAACTAGTTCACTCAGGGTGGTTTGGCAACCCGCTTTCTTTTTTATTTTTACTAATTGATAAAAACTCTGCACGGCCTTTAAGCGAGCTTGATATACATTTTTTAGCGAATTGTCATTATTTGGAAATACTAGTTCAAGAGGGCGTCTAGCACCTGCCGGTTCTTTGATATAATCGGCGATCGCATTAAAACCCGGGGTCATATTTGCTTTTAACTCATTAAAACGCTTAGCGCAATCAAAGCCCAAACTTCCAGCGTTGACTGTAGATATAAAAAATAAAAAGGTAAAAAAAATAAACTTATTTTTCACCAATATTCCTTAAAGTGAATTGAGAATTTCACGTTCACTAAAATGCTGTTTTTCACCCTGCACAAGCTGGTACTCATCCGGGCCCTTGCCAAGTAGTGCGATGATGGCGCCCTCTTGAGCAATGGAGTAAGCATATTTAATCGCCTGGGCACGATCATATTCAATATGCACTTTATGCATAAGATCTTCAGGAATTCCTGCAAGAATATCCTTCATGATATTTTCTGGATCTTCAGAACGCGGGTTATCTGTTGTTAAAATAACATTCTGCGCATATTCAACAGCCAAACCGCCCATAAATGGTCGCTTAACTGGATCCCGATCTCCGCCTGCACCGAATACCACAATAAGCTGTTTGGTTTCACCTTGTAATGTTGAAAGCACCGCTTTCATAGAAGATGGAGTATGTGCGTAATCGATGTAAGCAACAATATCGCGGGCAAGTTTATATTTATTAAGGCGACCCGGAACGCCCTTAAATGAATAGACAGCCTGTTGTAAAATTTCAGGCAAAATTCCTATAGAACGTCCAAAAAGATACGCCATATGAATATTATGAATATTAAAAGTTCCCAATAGATGATTATTTTCAAAAACCAGCTGATCTATATAGCAGCTTACGCCTGCACTTGATGAGCCGATTATAGAAATATCATTAAGGCTACTTAATTGAGCATCTAGACAAAGAGAGCGCAATGAGCTCACCAGCGAATCATCTCCATTTAAAATGACAATACCATTTTTTTTAAGCTGTTTAAAAATAGAAACTTTTGCAGCAAAATAATCTTGTTGTGTTGGATAGAATTCTGCATGCTCTTGACTAAAATTTGTGAAAATAATTGCATCGAATTCAATGCCATGCACACGATGCAAACTCAATGCTTGCGCAGCAACTTCGATCACTACCCACTCAACTCCTTGCTGAACAGATTCATGCAAGAACATATGAATATAATCTGGCTGTTGCGTTGTTAACTCGGTTTGGTATTCATGAGAAAGTATCGCATTGCACACAGTGCTCAGGCGAGCGGTTTTAAAGCCTGCCGTTTTTAGCATATGTTCAAGTAAATAAGTTGTAGTGGTCTTGCCTTTTGTTCCTGTTACTGCAATACATTTTAATTTTTTTGCAGGATAATTATACGCATGCGCACTTAATTCAGCAAGAGCTTTGCGGGTGTTTTCTACACGATAACTAGAGATTTTTGATAGAGCATGCTGCATGTCTTTTGAAACATGCGCTTTTTGATCTAAAACTATTGTTGTTGAACCACGCTTAAGAGCTTCTGATATAAATTCAGTGCCATCCTTTCTTGTTCCTGGAATAGCAACAAATGTTGACCCAGGGCCCACATTATTAGTATGAGCAGCAACTTTATACCGAGCTGGCAAGTTCTTAACTGATTCACTCTGGTTCTTAACAAGAAGCCTATTTTTTTTTTCGTCTTGATTAAAGGCTCTTACGATGAGTGGCAGCAGCATCATTAAGCCATAAATATTCATAATGAGCATGCCGGCGTTTGCGATATCAACAGCACTCCAAACCACTGCAGCGGCACTAAATACCCCGAAAAACGACATGCATGCATATATAAACGTATACCATTGTGTTGACACATGTGGCATTAAAAAAAGCCAGCATTCGCGGCCAATATAGGCATATGCAACTAAAACACCAAGACCGAATGAGATAGATAAAAAGGTTACAATAATTTTTCCATAGACGCCAAACAATGTTTCAAAGGCAGCACTTGTTAGGGCGGTACTTGTAAGGCCACTGTCCCAGACACCACTTGCAACGAAAATCAGTAATAATAAACAACAGACAAGATGATTACTTATCATGATCGAAGCCATGGACATAACACTGTTTTTAAAAGGCTCTTTGCCGCCGGTTGACCCGAATAAGATGCCTGCCGTACCAAGACCAAGCTCGGTAGCACTCACCGAGCGTGAAATGCCATAACGCAAAGCCGTCTGCATAGTATAGCCCATACTGGCACCGGCAAGTGCTTGCCAGGTAAATGCATATTCCATGATGAGCGTTAAAGCTGCCGGAATAGCTGGTGCGTGATATATCAAAAGTGCGCCTATACAGATAAAAAACAAACCTACCTTAAGGGGAATAATTTTTTCAGAAAAACTGATGATTCGACGCGATCCACCATATAATACATAGAGCATGACCACAAATAAGATGACCGCAATAAGCGGCTTACTAAAACCGGTAAGTCGTTCAATGCCAATCGTCATAGAATTACACTGCATTGCGCAGCCCGCGACAAAACTTGTTAATAAACAAAAAAATGCATAAAGTGCGGGCAAAAAAAAGTTGCCTGGGACAAGCTGTAAATAAATCATAGGGCCACCACGAAAGGTTCCCTGCTTATTTTCATCAATAAAATAGCTGCTTGCATATACCTCAACAAAGCGGAGTGCTATGCCAAAAAAGCCTACTATAAAAATCCAAAAGGCTGCTCCCGGGCCACCGGAAGCTATAGCAGTTGCCATGCCAGCTGCGCTGCCATTACCCAATGATGCGCTGAGTGTATTTAAAAAAGCCTGTAGTGGCGTTATGTATTCAGTGCCGGCTTTTGATATGGGCGATGGGTGAAAAACGTAGTACCAAGATTGCCAAAAATAGCGAACTTGCACCCATTTAAAAGCTATTGTCATTATGATGCTTATTGTTAGCATTCCAATTACTAACGGCCAGCCCCATAAAAAATCACTTATTCTATTAATTGCGTTTTCGATCGTGTACATAAAAAGCTCGTACCCCTTTTTGAATTTCTGGCATCAACCACATAAGCCCGTAGAGGTTACTTATAATAAGAGCCGCATTAACAACATCTATAGCATTCCACAATATGCGCACTTCAACAAGCGCACCAAAAAGTGCCATGAAACAAAAAATGAGACTATACCAGAAAAGGTATTTTCCGCCTGTTAAGAACGACCAACATTGACGACCAATATACGCATAAGCGATTACACAACCAATACCAAACATCATGGCAAGAATATTAACTATCCAGCCGCCAAAAGAACCGAATGTCGTTTCATAGGCTTGAATGGTCATTCTAATATCACCAAATTCACTCTGCCATGCACCCGTTGCAACAAAAAGCCACATCAAAAGAAAGCAGACGCCAAAATTACTAATCGACGTAGTTGCAAGCGATATAATCCCGCTACGAACAGGGCTTGAAGTGCCTGTTGTACCAAAAATAATTCCGGAGGTTCCGACGCCAACCTCTGTAGCATTAATTGAACGAGCAAGGCCAAAGCGCAATGCCGACTGCATGGTATAGCCGATAAGAGCTCCTCGCGCAGCATGAAGCGTAAAGGCATGCTGAGTCATAATAACAAGTGCGCCCCAAAGTGAATTAATATTAGTGAATAAAACCAACAGTGTTGCAACAAAAAAAAGTCCTACTTTTATTGGTGTTATTGCATCAGAAACCTTTATGATGCGCTGGGCACCCCCGACCATGATATAGAGTAAAAATAAAAACATTACTGCTGCAATGGCATAAATATTCCATGCAGTCATTTTTTCTAAGCCCAAAGCAATAGAATTGCATTGCATAGCATTACCGGTAACAAAAGTTAACATCAAACAAAAAAAAGCATAAAAATACGGCAGCCATGACCCACCTGGCACGCGAGCAAGATAGACCATAGGGCCACCACGCATTAAGCCACCCGCCTGCTTTTCTGTGAATGCGGTACTTGCATATACTTCAGCAAAACGAATTGCCATCAAGAAAAACCCGAGAAAAAAGATCCAAAATCCTGCGCCTGGCCCGCCGCTATACATAGCGGTTGCCATACCCGCAAGACTTCCGTTGCCCAAAGATGCACTTAGCGCATTAATAAACGCCTGAAATGGCGTAATATAGTTTTCGCGGGCTTCAGCTTGAGCACTTTCTGCTTTTAACAAATACTGCCATGACCGCATAAAATATCTAAATTGAATACCACCAAAAGCAAACGTCATAATAAAGCTAACACCCATGATGCTAATAATAAGAGGCCAGCCCCATAAAAAACCGCCTAAATTTTTAATCAATTCATCTAACTCTACATAAGTCATGCTAATCTCCTATACCTTTGTATCTCTTTAAGATACACTCTATTTAAACGATTTTGGTAACAAGTACCATAAGTTTTAATTATAGAAGAATACCGCTATGTTGACAAACAAACCTCTTAATCTGCCAGCTGGAAAAATTGCTGCTCTTGATTTGGGCGACCAATGGGTCGGCATCGCATTATCTGACAGCACACGTACATTGGCAAAACCATTTACCACCATAACGTTTCACGAGTATTTGCCGGCTTTAAGAAAATTCATTGAAGAACAAAAGCCTGCAGCTATTGTTATTGGGTACCCAAAGACGATGCGTGGCACAGAAAGCGATCAGACAAAAAAAGTGATCGCACTTCATGAAGACCTTCAGAAGGAGTTTCCTGAAACTCTATTTGTTTTGTGGGACGAGCGCTTAAGCAGCAAGCGCGCACAAAGCGCTAGCCCGGCTCGCACTAAAGAAGAAAAATTAAAATCACATGCTATTGCAGCAGCTTTTATCCTGGATTCGTATTTACAATTTTTGAGCTATCATGCATAAATTTTTTTTAACCCGTCTATCACTAATTATTACAATAGTAATTGCATCATCAAGTTTTTTTATTAACTGCATGGAAAAAAGTAGGGAAGCAGATCGTAAAAGTAAATATAGAACAAAGTGTTATCAAGAATTTTGCAAAATAAAAAACCCTGAAGCTTTCCAAAAAATTTTAAAGGAAACGGGTGTTGATCAGCAAGATCTGCAACACGCTTTTAGGCTTTATGCCATAAACTGCAGCGGTAAACTTCCTATAACTAAAGAACGCATAATTCAATTGGCTGAAAGATATCGAGAAATACTTGCTTATGATCAAAAAAGAAAAGAAAAGTCTCGAGCAGCGCCTAAACGCGCCACCTCCAACGAGATCCAAGAGCCTGACGTTGGTAAAACGTCTAGGCCTCAAACTGATAAAATGAGTGTCCCTTATCTGTTAAATTAAATTCAACTATCACCCCATGTCGTTAAATTATTTTTAAAAGCAGCTAAAAAATACAACTTATCGACAATAAATTTCTGAGTTAGATAGAATACTATTTAGAAAAAAGTATATATTATTATATTTAAAAAAAAAGATATCATGGTAGGATACTCTATAAAACGTATATACTCAACTGCACTGCTTGCAATAACTATGGCCCCTTTATTACTCACGTGCAGTGAAGCGTCTCCCTTTGATGGACTAGATAAACTAGATGATGATGCTATGCAAGGCTCTTCATCCACTGCAGGATCATCTTCAGCTCAGCAAGAATTACCTGATTATTATGATGACGATGAGATTACCGTTGCAAAAGCTCTACTGGAATTTAGAAACATATCAAAGGTAGCTCAAAAAGATTATCGTAAACGCTATGAAAAATTATTGAATCTAGCTAAAAAAAACGAAGAAAGAATTAAAATTGCTGAAATAAAATTTGTTCAAGATCGATTGCGTGAAGCTACTGAAAACCGTCGCGAGTATGAAAGAGCTAGAAAAGAAAGATATCGTAAAAAGGTTCGTGAGGCTCGTCAGGTAGCTTTTGCTAGAGCAGTATCTACGCCTCAAACTAATAAAATGCAAATCAATTATCTATTAAATTAAATTAAAATTTAAATCAATTTTGTAGCGTATTTTTATTATGGCTTAAAAAATTACAATATATTGACAGTGAATTTCTGAGTTAAATAGAATACTATTTAGAAAAAAGTATAGATTATTATATTTAAAAAAAGGATATCATGGTAGGTTACTCTATAAAACGTATATACTCAACTGCACTGCTTGCAATAACTATAGCGCCTTTATTACTCATGTGCGGTGAAGTGCCTTACGCTGATATGCAAGATGAATATGCTATGCAAGGCTCTTCATCAACTGTAGAACCATCTTCAGATCAAGAAGAACTGCATGATGCTGATACGGAAATAATTGGAGCTGCAAACGTTCTACTGGGATTTAAAGGCACGTCAGTCGAAACTATAGCCCAACAAAGGGGCTTATCTGATCAAACAGTGGCTCAAGCAGTTTTATATATATCAGAAAACCCCGAAACACCACTACCCTCAACGAATGTATCATATACGGCAGAGCAAATTACGCAAGCGGCTAGAAATTGGGTTGAAAGAAAAGCTATAAGAGTTCAGCAACTTGCTCAATTAGATAAAAATAAAATCTTACGCGATACAGGTGTTAGTAAAAAAGAGCTAGATCAAGCGTTCGCTTATTATCGTCATTATTCTGCAGGCGCGCTCCCTACTACACGTAAACGAATACAAGAGCTTGCTAGAATGTATCAGAATAAATTGCAAAGACACAAAAATTACCTAGCACGTAATAAAGCAGAATTTGCCAAGATAGATACAGAAGAAAAAATAAAAGAAATCGCGCAGCGTGAGGGAGTAGATGAAAAAATAGTTAGAAAAGCGTTTATTCAGTATCGTAGAAATTCTGGTGGCGAGCCCCCTATAACACGTGAACGGATACAAGAGCTTGCTAGAATGTATGATGAAGATCTTGCCCTGCATAGCGAAAGACGTAAGTTCAATAAAGCAGATTTTGCCAAAATAGATACCCCTCAAGAAAGACAAGCCATAGCTGAGCGTGAAGGGATATCTCTACAAGAGGTTGAAAAAGCATTTGCGTATTATCGTATTTATCCTAATGGTCCGCTTCCTACTACACGTGAACGGATACAAGAGCTTGCCAAAAAACGTGATGAGTATCTTAACAAAAATCGTGAAGCTCAAAGACTATCCCGGCAAAGAAAAAGACTTGCGGGTAAAGCTTCAACACGCGCAGGCAATTCAGCGCCAAAAACTATGAGCAACTCTGATAACACATGATGCACAAAACTTTGAGCTCTTGTCTTTCAAATGGCACGAATACGTTAACAATTTAAAAAATAGCCCTAAACCCCACCTATACGAGGCTTTATTTTTTAATAATTGACAAATTACAACTCTTTCAAGTAAGATCTTTTGTAGAAGGAGATACGTATGAAGTGTTCAAAATGTAATGGGCTCATGGTAGTCCAATCATTTTTCGATCATTTTTTAAACTTTGATGGCTGGAAATGCCTTAATTGTGGAAAAATAATGGTCAAAAAAGAAAAAACCATTGAGTTCGACGCATTTAGTATTTTCTATCAACAACAGAAAAATAGTAGTAAAAATTAGCTCCCATAGCATGCATCATACATCTAGAAAAAACAATACATTTTATCTTGTTGTCAATAGCGGTTACCAAGCAGTAGGTATTGGTCTTTATTGTGATACCGAAAATGTAAGTACCCTGTCGCTTGATAAAAAGACGGTAAGTGCATTTTTAATGCAGTCAATACTAGAACTCCTACAAGAACATGCTCTTAAATTTTCAGATCTTTCTTTTATAAGCACACACTCAGGCCCAGCACCTTTTACGACTTTACGCGTAGGCATTGCAACGGTAAATGGTATAGGTTTTGCAACAGGGTTACCCCTTATTGGCATTAATGGCCTTAAAGAACTCAGTAAAGTTTACCCTGAATATACGGTTATCTTGAATGCATTTTGTGATGACGTGTATATCGGCAAAAATGGCAAGACTTCTTGTGAAAATATCGATATTTTTTTACAAGAAGAATCTGCTGCAATAACAAAACCTGTTACGTATATCGGTAATGGCGTTGCCTTGCATTACGAAAAGATAAAAGGCGTCTTGGGAAAAAAAGTGCAACTTATTGGAGATTATCCTTATGAAGCAAACATTGAACTTATCGCACAAGCCGCGTACGATGCATGGCAAAAAAAAGAGCGTATAGTTAATCAAGTTATTCCAATATACTTAAAACAATATTCTGCTAAAATAGCACCGTCACCATGAAAAATTATCTCACTATACCCATGATCAAGCTTGCTGCATCCTTTGCACGCAGAACACTACGCGAAAGCTTTATGGGCATAAAAGAAGTTGATAAAAGCTCTTTTTCTGCATGGGTGAAATCACCCTCTGGACCGAATGTTATTAAATAATTACTATATGATTTTGCTTTCTGTGAAAGATATTCAAGAATAGGCGTACCTTGAGTATCACACCATAATTTCAGACTATCTTTGTAAGCGTCTGCATGTTTGGCAATAAAACTCTCAATCGATAACACACGCTCTTTATTGGGAACATGATTAAAGCATGGTATACAAAATTGCTTTGACTGCTCAGCAGCAGATATCGCTATTTTATGAAAACGCGCGAGATCTTTTTCTGAAAGATTTTTGCGACTTTTTTCAGTTGCTATAAAATAAATGCTTCGTATTTGGTAAACAGTAGCCATATATATAACTTCTTCAAGAGCTTCACGTTCAAGCAAAGGGACTAGTAGATCAATTATTGGCGGTCCAAGTTCAATAGCACGTTCACTGCGAATCGCGCAAGTAATATGTTTTTTAGTAATTTCGTTAATGGTACATGCATAAGCAGTTTTTTGGTTAAATAATATAACATGTTCACCGGCAGTTAAACGCACAACATTGACAATACGATTCATTACCGATGCATCTTTTAAAACAAGTGTTCCCGCATGCTGATGAATAATAATAGTTTTTGAATCTATAAAAAATGCAAATTCATGCACTTCACTACTTTTTTTCATGGAACAAACCCTGTAAATAACTTTGGGCGTCAAAACAGATGTCAGAAAGATACAAAATCCCCAAAACTGCTTTTATGCCAAGGGCATTTACAAATCTTTGCAAACATGAAAGTATAGCATTTGACTCTTCAGAGTTTTCTGTTGTAGTGCAGTTCTGTTCATCTTCAAAATCTAATAAAAAGTCAAAATCAGAAAGTGCATCTTCAGTAAAAGCGCAACTCTTTTTTTTTTCTGAATTTTCTGCCTGATGCTGTTCGATTTCTATAGTACTTTGAACAAAGTTATTATGCACCAGAGGCGCAGCTTGGCGCGGTTGGGCAAAACACATATTCACCATACTAGAAATAATTACTATATTCTTTTTTTTCATTTTAAAATCTTTCTAAGCTATAAGAAAATAGCGCAGTAGTTAATACGCTCAAAAGCATATCACAGTTAAAGGTCCATTTCCATGATACATTCAAAAAAGCCTGTAGGATTGATTATTCTTGACGGTTTTGGCTATCGCAAAGATCTTAAAGATAACGCTATTACCCCAAAAACGATGCCCTTCTTCTTTTCGCTCTTAAGAAAATATCCCTGGACAACGCTTGCTGCATCGGGAAACGCAGTCGGGTTACCTGAAGGCATACCGGGAAACTCGGCAGTCGGTCATTTTACCCTTGGTGCAGGGAAAATTTTTGAACAGCCGCTCACACAGTTTAGCCGTATGATACATGACGGTACTTTTTTTGAATTACCGGTTATTAAAAATAATTTTATACAGCTTGCAAAAACAGGCAAGACTCTGCATATTATGGGGCTTATTTCCGATGGCGGCTCGCATAGCAAAGTTGAACATACACAAGCAGTAATAACTGCGGCAGGTAGATATGGCATTAAAAAAATAGTTATTCATGCGGTACTTGATGGGCGCGATGTCCCTCAAAAAAGCGCGATGGAATTTTTAGAGCGTATCGAAAAGACTGTTTTTGAGCTACCCGCACAAACAAATGCAGAAATCGGCACTTTGCAGGGACGACTTTATGCTATGGACCGCAATGAAAACATAGAGCGCCTTAAGCAAGCTTACCGGGTAATTACGCAAGAAGAACCGCATCCTATTCAAACATGGCAAAATGCGCTGGAAAATTATTATGGGCAGGGTTTTTATGATGAAACGATTCCCCCAATGCAACTTATTAAAGATCCAACTATCAAAAATGGCGATGGATTTGTTTTTGTTAATATCAGGGCAGATAGAAGCCGAGAGCTCTATTTATTATTAAAACATACTAGCAATCTCTCTTTTTTGATCAGTGGTATTGATTACCAAAATGATTCCAATAGCCTAACTATTTGCACAACGCCAAATACAACAAATACATTGAACGATTATTTAGAAAAACAGACTATTAAAATTTTCTCAATAGCCGAATCAGAAAAATATGCCCATATAACTTATTTTTTTAATGGTGGACGTGAAAAAAATAGACCAAATGAAACGCGCGTAATTATACAATCTGATAATCCAACAACTTTTGTTCATGAACCTGCAATGAAAGCGCGTGAAATTACGCACGCACTTGTGCAAGCGCTTGACCATCATGATGCTGAATTTTATTTAGTTAATTACGCTAACGCTGACATGGTCGGCCATTCTGGAAACCTTGAAGCAACAAAAAAAGCTGTCGGTGTATTAGATAAACAGCTTAAACGGCTTTATGAAACGTTTGTTATTAAACATCAAGGCACTCTTTATATAACCGGTGATCATGGAAACGCAGAAGACAAAAAAAATAGTAATCCAGCGCATACCACTAGCCCTGTTTATTTTCTTGTTGTGAGTGAACAGCCAATTAATAAAAATATCCTTACAACTATGAAGACGCTCGCTGATGTTAAAGATGTTATTATCAAGAACTCTTTTTATTATTTAGGTAAATGAATATTCTAGATGAACATATTTGCCGTCATCATGCGAACGCTTAAAGCCCAGCTTTTCATAAAGAGTAAGAGCGGGAGTATTTATAAGACGGGTAACAATCTCCACAGAACGAACACCTTCTTTTTTCATACGTTCTAAGACAGATAAAATCATTTTCTTTGCTATACCTTGACGGTGGTATTTTTCATCAACGTCAACAAATTGTATTTTACCAAAAAATGGGTATTCATAATAATATGAAATAAAACCTACGGGCTTACCAGCTTTATAATATATATAAAATGTTACCGGTTTTTTTACAAATGAATGAATACCTGTATCAAGAGTATCAACTGGATCATACATATACGACTCATCTGCAACCAACCAGAAACGGTCTTGCGCAAAATGCTTTAACATAAATGATCTATCCATCTTGGCATCGTAAAGATATAAGCCATCTTTAGTTCTATTAGAATTCCAGCAACCTGTAAGAAACAAAATACTGAAAAATGCAGCCCAAATGGTAGGTCTAAAGATCATGACTTATTTCCGTAGGTTATTGAACGTAACATCAGCCCATGCGCAGGTGCTGTTTTAAGATGTTGCTTTGGATTTTTCTCATCTAAGATAATAGTAAGATATTTTTGAGCATTATCAAGCTTTTTTTCAAGCTGCATAGTCATAGTTTGCAATGCGGCACCGATAATTCTGCGGATCATATAGCGCAAAAAGCCTGGCCCTTTAATCCGAATGCGATATACGTTAAATCGTGATAAATACACTAATGAAATTGAATCGATTGTTCTCACGGTATCATCTTTATCATAACCTGTACAAAATGAACGAAAATCATGCGTTCCTAAAAATATATCTAAGTTTTTTTTTAAGAGTTCGGCATCAAACGCGCCATAGTAAGTTAGACAGTAACGCCCTACAATGGGCAAAACCTTAACGTTGCTTAGATAATAATCATATATTTTATAAACAATATTTTCCTGTAGATCGAAATCTCTCTGCATGTATTGTACATCGCGCAATAAAATAGTATGCGGCAATGCTCCCTGCCATGCACGCTTGAGAACCTCTGGCTCTAAATAAAAAGCAGTTTTTAAGCGAGCAACTTGCCCTAATGCATGCACGCCCGTATCGGTTCGCGAGGCACCCACAAGCGATGCAACCTCCTGATGAAAAGCTTTTTTAAAACTCTTTTCAAGTTGGTTTGCAACAGCTTTTCCTGTCGGCTGCCATTGCCAACCCTGATAATCAAAACCGTCATAGGCAATAATAAGTTTATAATAATACACTGATATCTAATCAACTTAAGGAGTTAAAAGTTTGATAATCTCTTTGTGAGTTATAGGATCAGCAGGAAATTTTTTAGGGTCACATATCTCTGCATGTAATCTATAGTAAACTAAAGGCGTTAAGCCATGCATTTTTAAAGTTCTGTCGGCATTATACTCGGCCAAAAGCTGCATAAGTGGGATGTCTTGGTGTTGCGCAGCATGATGTAAAAAAGTTTTTTCAAAGCATAAGGTCTCATCGCCAGAAACTTTAACATTATAAAAAGCATTTACATCAAAACCATCCGATTCAATTATTTTTCTTAATACACTTTGATATGGTAATGTTCCTTTATTTGAGATGATAAGAGAAAACAAATCAGTTTTATATGCAACATGCTCTTGAGGAACTGCATCTTCCAATAAAGCTAAAAATCCATCTATGCATTCCGGTTCTTTTTTAATAAAATCTGCTAAATTTTGTGTTTTCTTACACACATCAACATGCTGATTTACAAAAATGTTCATGAAATAGTCATGATATTTTGCCTTACAATACAACATCTCTATTTTTTTCTTTACTGCTGAGGTAAGTCTGTTGCCTTGTTCACGCTTGCGTAGCATGCCAACTATAGAATGGGGCAATTTTTTATTACTTTCAACTTTTGGAGCAGAGAATAAGAGTAAAGGTAAACACATACCAAGAGTAAAAAGCTTCAGAAACATCTCTATTCCTTTAAACTATATACCATTATTTTAAAGATATTCTAACATCATGAACACCGGCTAGACCTTAGATATTTTATCCCTTTACTTATACTCTAATCAACTCTTTTTCGTTAAAGAACGGCGAGCGCGCTTATGAGAATACTACGAGAATTTTTTATTTACGCAATGTAGATCGCAAAATTTTCTTGCGCAAACGGACAGATAAAGGGGTAATTTCGATAAGCTCGTCAGGCATAATCCACTCCATGCATGTTTCAAGTTCCATCTTGCGTGGCGGTTCAATTTTAACGGTATCATCCGAGCCAGAAGCACGCATATTAGTTAATTTTTTAAGTCTGCAGGGGTTTACATCCATATCGTCTGAACGACTATTTTCACCGATAATCATACCTTCATAAATTGGGTCCCCAGATCTGATAAATAAAACACCACGTTCCTGGATCATATTAAGAGCGTAATCAGTAGCGGGTCCGTTTTCCATAGAAACCAAAGCACCTTTTGTACGCATGCTAATATCGCCTTTATACGGTTGATAGCCGGCAAAACTAAATGTCGCAATACCAGAACCACGCGTGTCGGTTAAAAATTGGCCTCTGAAACCAAGCAACCCACGTGAAGGTACTTCAAATTCAATACGAACACGGCCGTTATCATAAAGTTCAAGATTTTTCATCTCAGCTTTTTTCTTACCTAAAGATTCCATGACAATACCCTGGTGCTCTTGCATTACATCAACAACCAGATATTCGATAGGTTCACATTTAACGCCATCAATAGTGCGATAAATAACTTCTGGCGCAGAGATCTGAACTTCAAAGCCTTCCCGGCGCATGTTTTCCATTAAAATGCCAAGATGCAATTGGCCACGGCCTGAGATCTTAAATGTTTCTGCTGAATCGGTAGGCTCAACACGCAAAGCAACGTTTGTTTTGAGCTCACGCTCTAAGCGGTCTTTAATTTGACGAGAAGTAAGCAACTTACCCTCTTTGCCACTAAACGGAGAATCGTTAACAGATAAATAAAGAGATAACGTAGGCTCATCGATTTTTACATAGGAATGAGGCTGCGGATTGCCAACGTTACATAAAGTAGTGCCAATAGTTGCAGGCTCATTTTCGTTAAAACCCGTTACTGCAATAATATCACCAAACTCGGCAGTTTGCGTTTCTGTACGCTGCAAACCTAAAAAGTTATACATTTTTGTAATTTTTGTCGGCTTGCTTACTGTATCGTCTTTGCATAAAATAACTTGTTCTCCGACAGACATTTTACCGCTGAAAACACGACCGATAGCAATCTGCCCAAGGAAATCTGAATGATCCATGCTGGTAACAAGCATTTGAAGACCATTAACTTCTTCCTTTGGGGCCGGAATAGTTTTAATAATGGTATCAAACAACAGCTTCATATCTGTAGTAATTTTTTCTGGATCATCTGTGACAAAACCCTGACGCGAGGAACCATATAAAATAGGAAAATCTAACTGACTATCATTACGCGCAAGATCCAAGAAAAGATCATTAATAAGACTTTCTGTGCGCGCGATATCAGCATCTTTACGGTCGATTTTATTAATAAGAACAATAGGTCTTAAATTAAGCTCAAGCGCTTTATACAATACAAAACGCGTTCCTGGAAGAACGCCTTCGGCAGCATCAACAAGCAAAAGAAAGCCTTCAACCATTTGAAGAGTCCGCTCAACTTCACCACCAAAATCACTGTGACCCGGGGTATCAACAATGTTGATAAAGTAATCTTGGTATTTGACACCAGTGTTTTTTGCTAAAATAGTTATCCCACGCTCTTTTTCAAGGGCATTTGAGTCCATGACACGGTCTGAAGAAGTATCTTGAATGGTGCCAGATTGGCGCAATAATTTGTCAACGAGGGTAGTTTTACCATGGTCAACGTGCGCGATAATAGCGATATTACGGATATTTGGTCTTGTTCTTTGTGTCATAGGTACTCAAAAATAGGGAAAATTAACAGAAAATTACACTTTAATTCAAATAATACAATTTTTATATAATTTTGTATACTTTTTAAACGCTACTCATAGTATATATTGCGCATTACGCACAAATCTAAATATGCCATATACCGATAACGACAGATTTTCCCCAATAGTCCCAGAAGAAGAAATGCCTATAGATAATTTCTTTACGGAATCTGACTTTAGGTGTCATGCGACTGAACTCTAGTTGCTAAATCTTGATCGTTAAAATCTCATCCCAGCTTGTCGTGTAGGCACTGCTTTTGCGCTCCCGTTTTGCCTGCCAATTTTTTTCAATGCCTGAGGCTGCAAAACTAATAGTCGAGGTGCCCCATTTATTGTTAATAGCATCGACTGTTTTCATGAGATCATCAGAAATGGTTTCATTAATAAGTGGCTTATAGAATAGAGTTTTTTGTTTTTCATTTTTCGGCACTAAGTCAAAAAATATAACGCCAGCTTTTTTGTATTCATAGCCCTGCACATAGATATGCTCAAGAGCTTTTATCGCATGATTTATAAGCAGTGGGGTATAATCCGTTGCCACGGGTAGTGTAAACGTTACACTCTGAGCATAGCGCTCTTGCGCGAATTTACTGGTAGCGACATACACGGTAACAGCAGAAACAGTTAAGGCTTTTAATCGCAATCTACTTGCCGCTCGAGTCACATACTCAGCAACAGCTTGCTTAAGGTGCACAAGAGATGTTATGCGCTGCCCAAACGAGCGTGAATAAATAATCGATTTTTGCGATTCGGTGACTTCTTCAAGCTTCAGACAAGATATGCCGCGTAATTCCCATGCTGTTTGCAAACCCTTAATGGTTAATTTTTTTCTAATCCACCGGTCATCTGCGCTTGCCAAATCAGCCGCAGTCCATATGCCATAACCGCTTAATGCTCTGGCTGATCGGCCACCGATTCCCCAAATATCTTGCACTGGAGTTTTAGATAATATATTTTTTTTAAACTGGGCAAGATCACGAATTATATAGACACCAGATTCAGATTTTTTTGCAATCTTATTTGCCAACTTTGCCAATGTTTTTGTCGGCGCAATACCGACAGAAACCGGCACGCCTACCCATTTTAAAATTTTTTCACGAATATATGCACCTAAAAGATCAAGATCTGTATAGCCTGAAAGATCTAAAAAGGCTTCATCGATGGAATAAATCTCTATGTCATCGACACATGTTTCCAGTATTGCCATAACACGCGACGATATGTCGCCATACAAAGCAAAATTAGCTGAAAAAATTGCAGCGTTGTGTTGCTGTAAAAGATGCTTATATTCATGCAACGCTCCGCCCATGGGAACGCCAAGCTTTTTTGCTTCATATGAGCGTGATATAATGCAACCATCATTATTAGAGAGCACCACAACGGGTTTATTGTTAAGAGCAGGATTAAAAATGCGCTCGCATGATGCAAAAAAGTTATTACAATCAACTAATGCAAACATACTTACACTTTATGTAGTACGCAGGTGACAATACCCCAAATTTCAAAGTCCATTTCTGGAGTTACATGAATATCTTCATAATTATTGTTTGCAGAGCTCAGAATAACGCTATCTTTTTTCTGGCGATAATACTTAATGGTAAACTCACCCATAAGAATCGCAACTATAATATTGCCAGAGACAACGGACAAGGCTCGATCAACAATTAAAATATCGCCACTATGAATACCAGCACCAACCATTGAATCGCCAGAAACGCGTACTAAAAATGTAGCAGCCGGGTGTTTTACCAGATACTTATTCAGGTCTAAAGGCAACTCGGTGAAATCTTGAGCTGGCGATGGAAAACCCGCATGTGCTGGATTTATTAAAAAGGGTATTTTTTTCATATACTTTTACTTTTTTATAACTATATTTTTATTTTAATCTTATGTTAAAGTTTATTAAATATAAGTATATCTAATTTTTGTTGATACGTATTACTAGAAAAGCCCACTTTTTACGGTGGGCTTTTAATTTTTTATATTCACAAAACGTGCACTAAGCACATCTAATTAGTAATTTTGCGAGTAAGGCAATAACGCCATAGTGCGAGCTTTGCGAATCTCACGGGACAACTTACGTTGGTAGTAAGCAGCATTACCAGAAATGCGTGACGGTAAAATTTTACCGCGCTCGGTTAAGAAACTTTTTAGCAAATCAATGTTTTTATAATCGATTGCCGATTCTGGAAGTTCACCTGAAGTAAAACGGCAACGTTTTGCTGCAGAAAAACCACTTTTACGTGTTTTCTTTTTTAAAAGACGACCACTAATTTTTAATTTTGGCTTTGTCATATCAATATCCTTAAAGGGCTTATTCTAGGTCTGCAGAAACTTCTTCAGAAGATTCTCTGTTATATGAATTATATTCGCGTGAAGGCGCGCTATCAAGCGACTCTGGGCGATGGTATTCTAAAGCGCCATTTTCACCTAAGGCCGTTATAACAAAGCGCATAACCAACTCATTATACTTAACCGCAAAGAATGTCTTTAATGCCTCAAGTAATGATTGTTTATTTTTATCTTCTACTTCAAAGCGAACTAAGAAATAAACGCCATAATCATTTTTTTGAACTTGATAGGCTAGATAGTATTTACCCCAGCGCTCAAATGAGATCTGAAAAGCCTTGTGTTCTTTAATCAAAGCTGCGCATTGAGTTTCAATGGCAGTTACTTCATCGGAAGTAATAGTCGGAACTGTTAAAAACAGTACCTCATAACGCATCATATGATGTTCCCTTATACTAAATGGAAGTGTTTTTTACACTAAAAAATCTATATTAATAGACTTTTTTTAGTTTTTCTTACTGTCATAATCTTAACAGAATATTAAAAATGTTCAAGAAACCGGCGATTTTAAGGCACAGAAAGCTACTCAAGGTACCTAAGGTTGCCTGCAATCAAAAGGCTTTAGTATTCTAGAAGGGGGATAGTGGGGGAAATTATGTATAAAATACTTTCAATAAGTTGCTTACTGTTAGTAAATAATGCCATATATGGCGCTGAATTCATAAAATTATCATGTCATGATAGCCGCTTACATACAAAATTTGAAGAGATACGCTGTCGCCCCAAAGAATTTGCGCGTAGGATAGCGCTTGATCAAGAGCTGTTAGAACTCTACAGATGTAATCACATTGCAGTTTACAATGAAAACAATAATTTAATAGGTTATTTCAGCAGCGCACTCAGTTTTTTAACAAAGTATCTGGATTTTGATTCGATACCCGCGCAGATGCAAACAGTCGCCAAGATGAATCTTATTCATGAATGCCTCGATCGGCCGTTTGAGCTTAATGACCCCTATGATACGCAAGAAAACAGGGCTCATAACCTAGCTTACAAACTGCTGCAGGATATATTAAAAAAATATGAACATACACTCTTTTTCTGTGTAAGCGCTGAAGCCATTCGACAACAGCTGGCAAAAATATCAAGACCCGCACTTTATGCTGAAAGCGACAAACACTATAAACCGTTGCTCTATAATGGCCTTCTGACCGTCCATTGCAGAAAAACATGCCTGTACAGCCAGGCAGCTCTCAATATTTCCACAGGGCTTCTTTCAGAAACACTTACACCAGTAGAAAGAGATCTTGCAAAACAAGCCCTTAAGACTATTTATCCAGATTAAATAAAAAAAGGCGCCATTTCTGGCGCCTGAGTTTTTATATATTAACAAGTATAGCTGTTAATCTACAAACTTTTGATGACGTTCAATAACGCGACCCAAGATTCTAAAATGATCTTTACCACGAATAAGAGCCAATGGCGGCTGCTTGGTATTAAGGGATTCAAGAACTATAAAATCTTCTGTGTAGGTAACTTTCATAATACCCTTAACCAATGTATCGGTGCCATATTCAACAGCGGCGATGTTGCCTGAGGTAGTACGTGTTTCTGGAGAAACAATAAGGATATCACCTTTTTCAAACATAGGCGCAAGATAGTTACCATTAACCAATAATGCAAACATAGAAGCATCTGCACGGTTTAAAACAGGAATAAACATATCTTTGCAACCACTTGTAACTTGCATGAGCTGATTATTATAGGGAGATGGATTTGAAGGAATCTCGCTTACTACAGGAACAACTTGAACTTTTAATTGAACATCTACTGATTCAGGCATGGTAACCTGGTTTTCAATATTGTCTGTACGTTGACGTTGTTGAGCAAAAAGGTCAATTGGTGAAATTTCAAAAGCTTTTGATAATTTACGCAAGGAATCTTCATTCCAGCGACGGGTACCATTTTTAATATGGGTGAGATAACTTTCAGACATGCCGGTTTTTTCTGCCAGAGTCTTAGTTGTCCACCCTTTTTCACGTAATAATTCTTTGACGCGTAACCCAGTTGATGACATAACAAACTCCTTCTATCGTTTTTTTTGAAAAAACGTGCTACTGTAAATATAATAATTTAATTTATTCTAATAGTACTGAAATAATAATATTTGTCAAATGAAAAATACTCCAAACAACCATTTTGAGAAGCAAACTTCTCTAAATAATACGATCCTATGCGGAATTGACGAGGTTGGAAGAGGTTGCCTGGCAGGGCCTGTGGTGACGGCAGCTGCCATATTAAAATCAACCAGAAAAAATTCACTTATAAAAGATTCTAAACTGTTGAATGAAACGCAACTAGAAAAAGCCTATAGTTGGCTCATAAAAAATAGCACTTTTGCAGTTAGCATTATCGATCACCGTCGTATAGATCAACACAATATATACCAAGCAACCCAAATAAGCATGTGTAGAGCCTATTATCAGTTATGCGCTGTGGCACCTGTAGCTCCTAAGGTTGTTCTGGTAGATGCGGTAAAGCTCCCCTTAAACTGCCAGGTAATAAGCCTTTATAAAGGCGAGAAAGAATCTATATCTATTGCAGCAGCATCAATTATTGCAAAAGTAACACGTGATCGAATTATGAAGCGGCTCTCCAAGAGTTTTCCTCTTTATAGCTTGCATGAGCATAAAGGATATGCTACTAAGATTCATTACAAAGCTCTTTTTGCCCAAGGCAGCTCGCCTATGCACCGAATGTCCTTTTTAAAAAATTACCAGCAAGCGCTCTTGAAGCAAATAAACACCCAAATTGAACTTTTTGAACCATGAATACCCAACAACCTTTTGGAGAAATAATTGCTAGTAGCTTGACCAGTTGGACTATTCAATCATGGCTCCTTGACGATTATCCCCCTTTTGGCGCTATTATTGAAATAATCTATCAGGAAAACAAGCATTTTGGCGTAATTTGTGATATAAAAACTGGCCCAAAAGATGCATCACGCACGCCCTTTGCTTTTGGAAAAACGATACAGGAGCTCAAGCAAGAACAGCCTCATATTTTCCAATTATTACAAACAACCATTATGGCAATACCCTTAAGCTACTCTGATAACAAAAATCTGATATACCAAATTCCTAAACATCCTGCACCTATACATGCATTTGCGCAATTATGCACGTTACAAGAACTGCGTATTTTTTTTTCTAACGCTCATTGGATAATAACATTTTTTAATCTTGCCCAGCAGAATGCACTGTTTGATGAGCTGTTAATTGCTGTTCTGCATAATGCCCATTCCTGCCAGGCGCTTGATAAAGAGACTTTACAGGAAATTATTGATATCTTTTGTCTACTTACTCAAGATGACTATCGAAAATTAAAGATTTTTTTACAAAGAATTGAAGCCTTTATATACTAGAACTATGTTTAAACGAATATCTTCAGCTTTTAGCTCACTTTATAGCTCCTTTTCTTCAACGATTAATTCGATATTTTTATCTGGGAAACTTGATGAGCAAAATTTAAAAAAAATCGAAAAAATTCTTTTAGAATCTGATACGGGCATTAACACTACCCAGAAAATCATTAAAAATTTGAAATTATCTCTACAGACAGATCCCCAAACTGCCTTGAGTCAAACGCTTGGCGATCTTTTGAGTCAAGCGATATTTACTCACGAAAACCCAATAATAATCTTTGTTGGCATTAATGGAGGGGGAAAAACCACCAGTGCAGCAAAACTAGCTCACCTATTCAAACAGCAACATCAAAAAGTTTTAATGGCCGCGGCTGATACGTTTCGCGCTGCAGCCGTTGATCAACTCAAGCTTTGGGCAGAACGCCTACAAATACCCGTTGTTACCGGCCTAACTAATCAAGATCCCAGCTCGGTTGTTTACCAGGCTTGCACAGAATTCAAAAAAGGCAATTATGATAAGCTCATTATCGATACGGCCGGGCGTCTTCAGACAAAAACGCATCTTATGAAAGAGCTTGAAAAAATCCACCGCACTATTTCAAAACAACTTCCTGAAACAGCAGTAACTACGTTGCTTATTATAGATAGCATGCTGGGGCAAAACTCTTTAGAACAGGCTAAACTTTTTAATGAATCTACAAAAATTGATGGCATAATTTTAACTAAAACTGATGGCACCGGCAAAGGCGGCATCAGTTTTAGTATCATAGATACTCTTAAAATACCAATCGCCTACGTTACCTTTGGGGAGCATCTAGAAGACATAGCGCCATTCAACACAAAAGATTTTGTTTTCAAAATACTCAATAATCATTAACTCACATGGCTATTAACCTTCAAATTAGTTTTTTCTCATAGAAAAATTTAATTTTATAGTGCTTTTAAGACAACAATCGTGAGATTTTAAAAATTGGAAGTTACCTAAAATACTATAAAGGTTGTATTATGTTAAAAAAAATATATCTATTCACGCTACTTTTTGTTTCATTATCATCTAATGCTACAGAAAATAATCCTATGAGCCTTTCGCGTATTCTGAATCCACTTCAAGAAAATCCCGTAGCAGCTCCAAAAAAACGCACAAGAAAACAGATGCGAGAAGCTAATAAAGCTCAACATTTAGAACAATTTAACGCCATAACTCCTGAGCAATGGGAAGAAATTAGAATTAAAGCCGGAGTTAGCAAAGAAGCTCAAGAATTAGCCAAAGCACGATTCAAAGCGAACCCTTTTGGTGACCTTCCTATTACAAAAGCGCGCATAGAAACTCTAGCGGCTGCTCAACAAATAAAACTTGCAAATTCACGCGCATCTATGCGAAAATTAACAGCAGAAAGACGCGCACACAAGCCCTATGATCGACCAGATTCAAGGTCATGAAAAAATAATTAAAACTTTTAAAAAAATCATATGTGTGCATACTTGCAACTATGAATATTTCAAAGGCGCATGCGCTTTATACTCAAAAATTATTAACTGCATATAATAACCAACAAACAGCGTCTCAAGTTGCTTGGTGGCTTTTAGAAAAAGCAACATCAAAAAATCGGTCTGCGCTGCTGCTAGAAAAAGATATCTCTGAAAATGCTCAGCATGAAATTGAGCTCTGGATTTCTCAGATCATTTATAATCACATGCCTGTGCAGTATATACTGGGATCCGTATCTTTCTTGGATATAGATATTGCCGTTCAAGCTCCCATCTTAATTCCACGCCCGGAAACAGAACAGTGGTGCCAAGAACTTATTACCCTGCTACGCCAAGACTTAGCTGGAAAGACTCAAAAGAGCTTTAATCTTCTAGATTTGTGCAGCGGAACAGGCTGCATAGCGCTAAGCATTGCGCATGCATTTCCTGACGCAGATACCACCGCGCTTGATATCGACCGACAAGCGTGCAAACTTATTCAATTAAATGCTGAAAAAAATGGTATCAAGAATTGTACAATTATAGAGTCTGATTTATTTTCGTGTCTGCCTACCAATAAAAAATATTCGATAATAACGGCAAATCCACCTTATATAACTCAGCAAGAGTGGCATGAGCTTGAGCCGAATGTTAAAAATTGGGAATCTCCACAAGCACTTGTTGCCAATAATAATGGCTTAGAAATTATAGAAAAAATAATTACCATGGCGCCTCAATATTTAAGCACGCATATTAACGATATTCCGCAAGTTTGGATAGAAATAGGGCAATCGCAAGCAGAACACGTAACAGATCTTTTCAAAAAGGCCGACTATACTCAGATAGCAACATATAAAGATATGTATGGAAAAAATCGTGTAATTACAGGAAGCTTATGACCAATAGTCATTTTTTACGGTATACCCAATGGAAGCAATCATCACTGCTGCTTATAGCACTTTTGCTTATCGCTTTAACCATAACACATGGATATTATTACTATATACTATATAGAACCTCGCCAAAAGTCGCATCGGATTGCCTGCAAGAGCCCCAAATTACTCAAAGCAACGAGCAATTATTCACCATAATTCAAGATATTAATAAGCAAGAATTGTATACTATATTTAATGCTTTGCTTGAAATAATGCCCACGGATGTGAAAATGGAAAAGCTTGAGTATAATTCCCCAGAGATGATAATAACCTTGCGATCACAACATCATAAAGGAATGGTCAAGATACTTGAAGCCTGCTCAACACATACGATTCTTAAAAGATTCTGCCTTAAAAAAAGTTTTCAAGAAAATAATGAGATTGTCTTTATACTTGGATAGCATAAACTTAAATTCCCCGTATACTAAAAAATATGGGAATTATACATATATTGTCCTCATCTGAGGCTCAAAAAATTGCCGCCGGCGAAGTTGTGGAGCGGCCTTATAATATTGTAAAAGAACTTTTAGAGAATTCTTTAGACGCCGGTGCCACTCAGATAAAACTTTATATTGAAGATGGTGGCAGAAAATCAATACGGTGCATAGATAATGGGTGCGGCATGTCGCAAGAAGATGCCCGCATGAGTGTTGAACATCATGCAACCAGCAAGCTTACTACCATCGAAGACCTTGAAAGCATTAAAACATTTGGCTTTCGAGGTGAAGCGCTTTCAAGTATTTGCTCGGTAAGCACTATGGCTATTGCAACGCAAATGCATGATCAGCATAGCGGTATTCAGTTAAGTTTTGAATATGCATTTTTAAAAAATACAGAAATTATTTCAAGACCCCCCGGCACTGATATAACCATCACTAATATTTTTGAAAATGTCCCTGTAAGAAAGAAGTTTCTAAAAACACGCGAAACAGAATGGCGGGCGATATTCACGCTTGTGCAAGCAATTGCTCTAGCTCATAAACATGTTGTATTTATGCTTTATCATGATAATCAACAGATTCTGACAACATATGCAACCGATTCGTTAACAGAGCGAGTAGCACAAATATTTGACCGAAACTTTTCTGAACATTTTCTTGCCTGCGAAAGTAATGATCTTAAAAATAATATTACAATTTCCGGTGGCATAACCCATTACCAATATCAGCGCTATGACAGAAATCAACAATTTTTCTTTGTCAATAAACGTTGGGTAAAAAATTATAAGCTGGGTCAAGCTTTTAATAAAGGCTTTTTAAATGTACTGCCTCCGGGTAAGCACCCAGCCGGTATACTCTTCATAGAACTTGCCCACCACGAAGTTGATATCAATGTACATCCACGAAAAGAGGAAGTGGTCTTTTTGCACCCACGCCTTATCGAACTTGCCGTTGAAAGAATGGTTCAAAAGCGGCTTGAAACTGAAACGGCGCAACGTGTTCAAACCACGAAACACGCAACGCAAGAATCAGTGCATTATCCAGTGTACCCTAGTTACACGCACGCGATAGATGGCGCAAAGCACATCGATTTGAGTATGCTTAACCAGACCCCACAATCATCTGCTTTCACTATGAGTCAATGCAAGAGTTACCCGCCACTAGAAATTCAACAGCCTGTTACGCAATCAGCCAAACAGATTTTACAAAAAGAATATAATTATACCATTGTTGGTCAACTATTAAAAACCTACTTATTGCTCGAAACACCAGATGGTCTTTTAACAGTAGATCAACATGCTGCGCATGAGTGTGTGCTCTATGAGCAATTCAGCTCAAATAACAACGAGGTTACCCGTATGCAACTCTTGTTCCCTGAGATAATATCCGTATTACCTGAAGATCAAAAAACTCTTTTGTCGTTAATTTCTGAGCTTAACAGAGTGGGAATCCACATCGAGTCGGTTAGCAACTCTGCTATCGCAGTAACAGAAACACCCCTACATGTAAAAAATTATCCCCTTAAAGACTTGGTGCACGATATACTTTCGTGGATTCATGAAAGCAGTGTAATACAGGCTGATATATGGAACGCAAAAATAACTAAAAAACTTTACGCTATGATGGCATGTAAAGCAGCAGTTAAAGCTGGAGATGAGCTTTCAAAGTTGCAAATCGAAGAGCTTTTAAACTCACTCTATAAAACTGAACACCGTATGACATGTCCCCATGGCCGCCCCACAACATGGGCAATTTCACAATATGAACTTGAGAAGACTTTCAAGCGCAAGATTTAGTCTTTCTTGATTTTACCTCCAGTTATACTTATTTTTTTCTTCTGTAATTAAAGTTTCATCATCTTTCCAAAAGCCTTTTTATTTAAGCTTTTTTAATGCTTTAGGATAGTCTTTTAGGACTGCATTAAGTATATCAGTGTTATAGAACTCAAAAAGGCCTGAACTTATTTTATAATCAGCAAGAGCCAATGTGATCTCTGTAACTACACCTTCTGCTGCCATCTTTCGATTAGCTAATTTTTGAATTAAAAACCGCCCCTCCCTTGAAAAAAGTGGTACGCCCCTGGATTTGACTTTGCCCATTCTAGAAGACACTCGTTTAAAATTTCCTCGCTAGGCAATTGCACATATATTATGGCCTTAAGAGAAGAAAAGAGAAATTATGAAAAATATTTTTCATAAATACACCTGAATAATTAAAAATAAAAATTAAAATCCCATAAATACCATTTTTACAAAAAACACACAGAAGGCAAGTATTTTGCCTTTTTCTAGGCTTGTATTATATGTTTTGTTATACTTAAGAGTAACCTTAGGAGCTTAATGAGCCAATCATCATTTTTGCTATATTCGCATCTCCCCCATTTGTCCGGCGTCTATATCTTTAAAAACATCAATAATGATATTCTGTATGTTGGCAAAGCTAAAGATATCAAAAAGCGCGTGGGTTCATATTTCAGAAAGCAGACAAGTGACTGGAAAATCGATGCACTCATAAAAGAACATGCTAGTATTGAGCATATCGTTACCCAAAACGAGTTGGAAGCACTTTTGCTTGAGGCGCAACTCATAAAAAAATATCAACCGAAATATAATGTTTTATTAAAATCCGGCAACCCCTTTGTTTATCTTCTTTTTACTGACACTCAACCCAAACTACTCAAAATTGTTCGTATAAAAAGGGAAAAAGGGAGTTATTTTGGCCCTTTTATTCATAAAAATGATGCGCGTAGATGCTTTGAGTATTTAACCCGCACATTCAAGCTGCAACTATGCACCAGTAAAATAAGAGGTGGTTGCTTAAACTATCATTTAAATAAATGTGCCGGAAATTGCGCACCAAATTTTCAACAAAAAGATTACGATGCGCGGCTAGAGCTTGCAAAACTTTTTCTGGAAGGCGACTACAAAAAAACAATTGCGTCACTCGAAAATCTTTTACAGGAATATAATAAAAATTATGAATTTGAAAAAGCACGCAATATAGCAGATTATATCACGCATATTAATGTTATTTTCGATACGCTTAAAATCAAATTTACTGAGCGTAAATATACACCTGAAATAACGCAAGCGTTCCTGCCTAAATTTAATCAGGCAGACTATGCTAAGGGCTTTTATGAACTTAAAGACCTTTTGCATTTACCTGAACTTCCCCATTCCATAGACTGCTTTGATATTTCACACTTTCAAAGCACCTCAATAGTCGGTTCGTGTGTCAGATTTACCGATGGTAAACCTGACAAAAATAAATTCAGACGTTTTGCAATTAAAACATTAACTCAACAAAATGACTACGCTGCGTTACAAGAAATAGTTTCGCGCAGATATAAAACCGATGATTTTCCAGATGTTATTTTAATTGACGGAGGCAAAGGGCAGCTTAATGCGGTAAAAAATCTTTTTCCGGATAACATGTTTATTTCACTTGCAAAGCGCGAAGAACGACTTTATACACCACTACACCCTGAGGGCTTAGTACTCGACTTGCACACGCAATTGGGCAAGCTTTTGGTTGCCATGCGTGATTACGCTCACCATTTTGCCGTAAGCTACCATACCCTTAAGCGCTCTAAGAAAACTTTTAATAGCTCATATCAAAAACTAAATTCTGAATAATTCTTGACGCCTTATGCTTACTAAAGCAATACTTTCAACAAAAAACCATAAAAAGGGTAATCTATGGAAAACTTTTCAAAGAGATATGCTGAAGTTCAATTATTACTTTTAGATCTAAAAAAAGCTACCGTTTCATATGAGGACAATTCAGAACAAACACAGGCAGATTCTCAAGCATTAATTTCAATTTTTTCTAAAGCATTTTACTCTTTTTGTGAATTGATTGCCGAATATCTAAAAATACATCACAAAAATTTTGCATCTTCTAAATCACCACGCGAAGTTATCGAAAATGCTCATAGAGTAGGATTTCTCGCCGAACACGATACTCACATATTACTTCAAATACATAAAGATCGCGCTAAACCTCTACTTGGTAATGAAGAAAGTGCTCTTATTCATAAGCTTGAAACGTATATAGAAACCATGCAGACTATAGTTAATGAGATAAAACCATAAATAATTAATTCGTATAAGGGTATGTATGAATAGCGCAAAGGTTAATCCGCAACAAGAACAACAAAGTTTTTTAGAGCGTTTTTGCCAAAATATAACCGACCAAGCTCAACGTGGGCTACTGGACCCGGTAATAGGTAGGCATGAAGAAATTAGACGCGTTATACAAATCTTATCACGAAGAACAAAAAATAATCCTGTTTTAATCGGTGAGCCTGGCGTTGGTAAAACGGCAATAGTTGAGGGCATAGCCCAGCGCATTATTAACAACGATATTCCTGAAGGTCTTAAGAATAGCACCATATATGCATTGGATTTAGGATTATTGGTTGCTGGTGCAAAATATCAAGGGGAATTTGAAGAGCGCTTTAAAGGTGTTTTAAAAGAGATTGAACAAAAGCAAGACCATATAATTTTATTTATAGATGAAATGCATATGCTCATCGGTGCAGGGTCTGCTGGTGGTGCCATGGACGCATCTAATCTTATAAAACCAGCGCTGGCACGCGGGCAACTTCATTGCATAGGGGCAACCACATTAAAAGAATATAAAAAATATATAGAAAAAGATGCAGCCCTTGAACGTAGATTTCAGAAAGTGCTTGTTGAAGAGCCAACTATCGATGATGCTATTTCTATCATGCGTGGTTTAAAAGAAAAATATGAACTGCATCACGGCATTCGTATTAAAGACCAAGCACTTGTTGACGCAGTAAAGCTGTCAGCAAAAAATATTCCCGATAGGTTCTTGCCCGACAAAGCTATTGATTTGATCGATGAAGCAGCATCGATGATTAAAATGTCTATTGATTCTCAACCTGAAGTTATCGATCAGCTTGAACGGAGAATCCGTCAACTTGAAATCGAAAAAGTTGCTTTAAGTAAAGAAAAAAATGATATCTCAAAAGCCCGCTTAAAAGATCTAGAAAAAGAACTTACACAAATTAAGGGCGAACATGAAAAATTGCTTAAACAATGGAAAGCAGAAAAAGCGCCCTTAGAAAAAATTAATAAGCTCAAAGAGTCATTAGAGCGTGCAGAATTTGAATATAAAAAAGCCGAGCGCGATGGCGATTTTGCACGCGCTTCAGAGATTAAATACGGCACACTCATAAAACTTCATCAAGAACTCGATCAGCAACAAGAATCTCTTAAAGCAGCGTCAACGGGCCTTATAAAGGAAGAAGTTGATGAGACAGATGTGGCAAAAGTACTTTCACGCTGGACAGGAATTCCTGCTGAAAAACTTAAAGAAAGCGAATCTCAACGTCTTATTAACATGGCAGATATTCTCAAAGAGCGCGTCATTGGTCAAGATGAAGCAATTTATGAGATAGCGCGCGCTATTCAAATGCATCGCGTAGGCCTTACTGATCCCAATAAGCCCATCGGCTCTTTTCTATTTTTAGGGCCGACAGGTGTAGGTAAAACTGAAGTAGCTCGAGCGCTGGCAGACTTTTTATTTAACGCCCCAAAACGTATGGTACGTATAGATATGTCCGAATACATGGAGAAACACTCTGTTGCAAGGCTTATTGGTGCACCACCAGGGTATATAGGCTTTGAAGAAGGCGGCCAACTTACAGAAAGCGTTCGTAAAAACCCTTATAGTGTTTTGCTTTTTGATGAAATTGAAAAAGCACATCCTGATGTTTTTAATATATTTTTACAAATTCTTGATGAAGGTAGGCTTACTGACAGTCAGGGTCGCACCGTTTCATTTAAAAATTGTATCATTATTATGACAAGTAATATCGGCTCGCCCCTTATTTTGCAAGAGCAGACTATTACTAATAAAGTAAAAGCTGAGATCGAAAAAACTTTACACGCAACATTTAGACCAGAGTTTTTAAATCGCCTTGATGCAATAGTTTTTTTCAAAAAACTTACTCAAAGTGATGTCAAAAAAATAGCACAATTACAATTGCAAGAACTTGAAAAAAGATTGCTTAATATTCACATAATCTGCACATTGAGCAATTCAGCACTTAATGAAATTGCACAGTTAGGGTATGAGCCAGAATTTGGCGCACGCCCTTTAAAGCGCGCTATTCAAAACTATATCGCGGCGCCTATAACGCACGCACTATTAAAAAACAACTCTATAAAAACAATACATATCGATTATAAAAACGATACATTTAGCTTAGAGATAAAATAGTAATTTTATATAAGAAAGTTTATGAAAAAAATTATAGTATAAGCAGTACGCTCTGTTATCTTGCAATAAGTTTTCCCCTTATTGCTTACGACCAACCTTTTATTAATCTCGGGTTTACCAATATTCTTGATGGTGGACCTGTACGCCCTACCTACGACTGGTATCTTTATCAATTTTTTCAGTATTATGGATCGCATAAATTTATTGATTCTCATGGCACTCCTTTGGGATTATCCGATTCGCCAAAAACTACCGTATGGGATGCAGTAACTTAATTAACATATCAAAAAAAGATGAACTTATCTTATGCGCAAAAACCGTTTTTAGTGAGGTTATTCCTATAATATTTTCTTCAACTATTTCCCACAATAAATTAGGACTTCTTGATAGTGGTACCGGACTAGGTGATTTACTTATTGGGCCATTCTGACAATGGGACCCCGTATTCTATAAAAATAGACCTATTTTTGTAACACGTTTAGAACTTGATGTCAGCTTCCCTACCGTAAAAAATGAAGCGGATGTTGCCCTTAATCCAGGTAACGGGCTTTATTTTATAAATCCTTACTGGGCCGAGACATTTTATTTTACAGGAAAATGCACCGCATCATGGCGCTTGCAGTACGTATGGTCATCAATTAATAAAAAAACACACGTTCAGACAGGTCAAGCAATTTTTATGAATTTTGGCCTAAAATATGACATTTTTTAACAGGTTTTGGGTCGGTCCGGTTGGTTGTTTTTTACAAACAATAACAGATACTTATGTTAACGGTAGACCAACTAATTAACGAAAAGAATCTGTTGTTGTACTAGTTTCGGGTGCACTGTATGATCGCAACGATATTATTTACTTTTTTTGCGTATGCTTTTTTGAAATGGGAGCAAAAACAGAACTTAGGGGATTAATTCTATCGCCCGCTTTGTTTATCATTTTTAAAAATTTGATTTGATAAAAATATTTTGCAAATATTAAAGTCGTAAAAAATGATTTGTATAAAACTTTAAAAGTTGCCCCATGAGAAAAATTATTTTAATAGCATTATATATAAGTTCAATTTCAAGTTATAACCAGCCAACAACGCTTAATTTAGGCTATACCAACATTCAGCTAGGGGGACCTATCAAACCAACAAGTGGTTGGAGTATGACGCAGTACTTAAGTTTTTACCACTCGAATAAATTTTTGGATTATCAAGGAAAAACTTTAAATAAAACTGCGTCTCCTCATTTTAATTCTTTTTGGGGGGTAACCGATTTTAATTATAAAACAGAAGATAAGATTATTTTTAACGCACAAGCTGGTATAGATATAATACCGCTTTATGCATTTTACTCGAAAATTGAGAAAAATTCGCTTGATATTACTAATAGTGGGGGAGGCATAAGCGACCCCTACATCGGGGTTTTCCTTCAATGGGAACCATTTTATAAAAAAAATCGACCAATCTTTGTTCATAGATTTGAGCTTTTTACCGCATTTCCTATGGGGAAATATAAAAGAGGCTATTCAATAAACCCGGGTAACGGCTGCTATTTTATCAACCCGAGTTGGGCTAGTACGCTCTATCTTACGCGTAAGTTTGCTATCTCATCAGCTTGGAGTTACCTATGGTCTTCTGAAAAAAAATATACCGGCATACAACCAGGTCAAGCTATTTTATTAAATTATAGTATCGAATACGAATGCCTAGAAAATTTTTGGATTGCAATTTGCGGTTACGCTTTAAAACAGTTTACCAGCGATAAAAAATATGGAGTTACGCTCGCTCATAGTCTCGAGCAAGTTTTATCTGTTGGCCCAGGATTTCTTTATACTTTTCGTGATAAATTTAACCTTTATGGATATTTTTATTGTGATCAACTCGTTCGAAACCGAGCACAAACTATTTCTTTATTTTTACGCCTTTCTGCACAGTTTTATGAATGAAAAATTAATAAAAATAGATAATAGTAATAATAAAAAGAATTAATGTCGTTAATGGCCAATAAAGTAGGCGCATAATTAAGTTTTTACGATACTCTAAAATAGAGATATTTTTAAAATAAATAAGCAACAGAAAATTTATCGCTGTTATAAGAATAATAAAATAAGTCAGATAATAAAAACATTTAAAATAAACAAGTTCCCCTGTTATAATTGTTTGATCAAATGTTTGATGTGATACAACTGTTGCAAAAAAAACGCTAGCAAAAAGGCCCAATATCGAGTTGGCAGACTTGCGAATATCAATTTTTGGCTGAATAAGAAGCATGCAAAAAACTATAAATAGAATAATGAATAAAGGCGCAAGTGTTGAAATAAGCGGATCTGCAATAGAGCGTTGGACTTCAATGGTATAACTTAAAATAGGAAAATCTTTTTCTTGAGCCCAACCAGTAACCCCAAAATTTGAAAAATAATCAGTTAACGTATAAAAAAAATAAGCATTTTTTACGTACCATTTATTAAATTGAATTGATGGGCTTATCGGCGGGTAAGGAGTCCTTGATGAATCATAGTTATCAAAAGCAGGAACTAAAATAATGTTTCCTACGTAACTTGGATGTTGCATTAAAATTGTAATTTGCTGATGATCAAAAGGATATTTTTTTAAATTAAAATTTGCAGGTATCTCAAATTTATAATCTGACTGTTCATTACGTAAATTTTTTTCTTTTACCGTTAAAACACTACTTACTCGGTGATCATCTTCTTTTTTGAACATTACTACAAAGTTTCCCTTAAGCTCATTATCCTTGGTTAAGTCATAATTAATCCACTGCCATTCGTATACATGTATCCCCTTAAGCTCTATATCTAGAGCATTAATAACAAATCCTATAGGAATAAAATGCGCATCATTTAGAAATAATTTTGGATTTTTTTTCTTAAGAAAAGCTAAAAAGTTATCTAAGTCTTGTTTGTTTTGAATAATATATTCTTGTTTTTTTATTGTTCCAGAAGTTACTTCTGTGTACCATACAAAAATGATGCCACCCAAAAGAGAAATAGAGAAAATAGCTGAAAAAAAAGCCCAAAAAAATTCAAAAGGCTTTATTATTTTAAATAAAAGAAATGAAGATAGAATTATAATGCCTACAACAAAAATCATTATAATAAGTTTAGATTCTTTTTCCTTTTCTATTCTCCCTGTAACTTTTTGGGCAGCTGCTTTTTCTGAATACAATGGTAAAGATTTGCTATGTTCAAGTGCATAAAATGAAAAAGTAATAAAGCTTAACGTTATATATATTATATTCTTAATCTCTTGAGTAAACATACGCATTATTACTTTTTCAAAAATATTTGATTTACGAACTACAAACAAAGTTTAACTAATAAACTTTACTCAAGACAATAATCTTTTTTAAAAATATTTTTTTATTTTCTCTCGTAAACAACAACAAGCTCTGTTTGCGCAATTATTTTCCCTTTCATTGCAGTCAAAAGTTTATTTTTAATAGCTCCAGGGTTCAAAGTCGACTTACCATCAAGCGCATAAAGCGTAGAATGATAATGGTGTATCCCAGCTCCTTTAGGGTGCATGGGCCAATCATAACCAATCCTTTGTTAATCATTCTTTCCTTGCATAGTACAATTGCCATTTCTACTTTCACGTTGCCCAAGAAAATCTAAAGCTGTTAAAGGTGCAGGAATGTTATAAGCGACCCGATACACAAATGACTTTTCTCGCGGGGCATCTGGATCATTACAAATCAATGCAAAATTTACTGTCCCTGTCGGAGCGCCAAACCATCGCATACGGGGGACAATATTTGCATCTTCGCTGGCTAATTTTTTGGAATTTGCTCATTCATAGCAAAATCTAATGACGTCAGCGTAAATGCTTTTTCTTTACTCTTAATACTTACCGTAACCATGGCCCCCAGTAATAGCATTTTTTCATTCTATGTCTTCTTCCATCTGCGCAATTTCCGGCATTAAGTTTCTAAACTCTTCAAGCAATTCATTTGCTATATCACTATCTGCTTTTCCTGTTGATTTATCATATAATGTATCATGCAGAAAATTTAATGCGTCATCGTAATCCGATTGCATTTCGCCCTTAAGAACAGTTCTGGCATAATATTGGCGGGCTTTAAATTTTACAAACGGTGCATAAACCAAGTCTTTAAAGTCTTCTTCAGCAAGTGCATAATTTTTTTGATAAAAATTCCTAAGCGCGTCCATAAATTTGTTAAACGGCTCGATGTATTGTTGAGCCGTTTTATAACTAATATCATTCTTATTTAATGGATCTTCTTTAATTTCTCTAAACCACTTTTTAATATGCTCATAATTAGGACTTTGCTTCACAATCTCATTTTTTATCTCGGTAAGTAATTCTGGATTGGTTTGAGGAATTGTTTTTTCAAACTCGTTATTCCTCCAACTTTCTAATAAATCTTCCCGTTCTTCTATATCATTTTTGTTTTTAGTTGAAAAATTGGTTAAGCGCCAGTCACTATATTGATCAAAAAAAGTTATTTTATTAAAAGCGATAACGCCGGTAAACTGGCTGGTTGAAAGATTTGTAATAACAGAGTTATTCCATATAGGGTAAATGCCGCTATTGTTTGGAGAAAAAATGCCAGGCAAACTAGAGTTATGTTGGTGAGCACGCATTATTCCACGCACATGAACAGCCTGTGAGCTATAATATTTTAAAACCTCATGTGTAAAATCTTTGCCGGCAAAAAGATTTCTATTTGGTTTATAATATGTATTATAGTTGTTTAAGGAATTATTATTAAAATCACCCCATAAAAACCCGAGATCCACCTTAAGAAAGGGATTTCTAGAATTCTTAAAATTATTAAAAAAGAATTCATGGGCAGACCCGTCAATATTAAATTTTTTTATTAGGTCTGAATCACTGATAAGTCTCTTTAAAAGTTCATTATTGCTGTTTGTTTTTTTAATAAGCTGATATTGTAATGTTTCAGATTGCGCCAGAAGTTCTTTAGGATTATAGCGGATCTCTATTCCCCCGTGGCAACATTGAAAATAATTTTTGTTACATCCTACAAAAGATACATCAGGCATAAGGTTATAAAAGAGTGATATAGTGTTATAAATAGGATCATTTTTTGAAAAAATCTCGTTTTGATTCTCTTTTTTATATAATGCTTCTAACTGATTATGAAAGCCATAAATATTTCTATAAACAAGATCCTCGTGGTTTCCACGAATCAAAAAGACTTTACCTATATTTTTCATGGCAAATATTAGTATAAGCGATAGCATATCTATCTGATGCTCTCCACGATCAACCATATCACCCAAAAAGAAAAAATATGTATCCGGCTGTATAATTTGAAAGCTGTCATTAATAACTTCGTTATCCTTAAGAATTTTAAGGCAAACCGCTAATGCCTGAACATCGCCATGCAAATCGCCCCAAAAATACGCGCTACCGCCCGATGGTATAGCTAGTTTTAATGCAAATGGCTGGTCGATCTCAGCTTTTAAGCCATTTTTCAACTCAGGGTTTCCGCTCTCTATTTTTTCGCCTAACCAGGCCGAATTATTCAAAAATTTTTTGTGCTCATGAAGATACTTTTCAAGTAGATCTTTAAAGACACCGTATTTAACCAGTGGGGCGCTGCTTGGGACCTTAGGGTTTCGATCTAAAGCATTATTATCCCAAGAATCAACAGAGTTGCTATTAAATTCAGCAGATTTAGCTAATGGCTCTTCCAGAGAATAAAGTTTTGATATTAAAAAAAATGCACTAAAAAGGACTATTAATTTTTTCATAAAAACCCTCAATTTTAATGTGCTCTATTTTTGATACTAGCACTAATAAATGCAGATTGTAAATATCAATAGGCCTTTAAAACGAAACTCTCGATTGACTCTTTTAAAAAATGATAGTATCGATAAACTAACAGATAGAATATATCTATTACCCAAAAGCTTTTGATTTTGTAAGGAATTATTATGGCATTGTTAAATGGTTTATTAACCACATTATTTGTGATTCTCTGCTTTATGCTCATTTTTATTATTTTGTTACAAAAGGGTAAAGGCGGTACAGGTCTTTTTAGTAATATGGGTAACGCTAATGTTAAGCTCTTTGGCGGTTCAGGCGGTCAAGATGTCTTTCAGAAAACAACATGGGTTCTTGGTTTTTTATTTCTAGCAGGGTCATTGGCTCTTGCATTAATGCGCAATTCAGGCTCTATGCAAAGATCGCGTATTTTAAATGAACAAGTAGCTATACCATTGCAAACAGAGCAGGCGTCTACTAAGCCACAAGAATAGTAAAGATATGTTTATCACCGCATTGAATTACCTGGGAAGAAAAACCATCGATATAGTCGAATGGCTTGTTCAAGAAACTCTCCAGCTGTGCGCGGTATGCGGTGATTTTTTCTTCTTTTTAATTAGTACGTTTAGAGTATTTTTTACTACACGGCTTAATTTTAACCGACTAATTGACCAACTTTTGCGTGTTGGAGTCGATTCTTCAAGTATTATTTTTCTTACCGGATTTTCAACTGGTTTAGCACTTGCACTCCAAACCTATATCGGCTTTCACCGTTTTGGCATAGAAGAATTTATCGGTACAGTTGTAGCTTTAGGAATGACCCGCGAATTGGGACCAGTTTTAACGGGCCTCATGGTTACCGGAAGATGCGGGTCTGCTATGGCCGCAGAGCTTGGCACCATGGAAATCACTGAGCAAATTGATGCACTTAAGACATTGAGTATTAATCCGTTTCAATATCTTATTGTTCCTCGCATAGTTGCAAGCACTATTATTTTGCCTTTTTTGGCTATTTTCTCTATGGCTTTAGGCACTTTGGGCGGCTATCTTTTATGCGTTTATAGCCTGGATATTAATCCTGAATCGTATATGTCTGGCATAAAAGAATTTGTGGAATTTTCTGATATTAAAGGCGGCCTTATCAAGTCAAGCTTTTTTGGGTTTATTCTATCTTCAATAAGTACCTACAATGGTTATTACACAACAGGCGGCGCGCGCGGCGTTGGCATTAGTACTACTAGAAGCGTTGTTATTGGATCTATAACTATTTTGATTGCAAATTATTTTTTAAGCTCAATTCTCTTTCAAACGGGAATTTCATGATAAAAATAGAACATTTAACCAAGAATTTTAATAAACAAGTTGTTACCAATGATCTTAATTTAGAAATCCCTGGAGGTAAAATTACGTGTATAATTGGCCGCTCTGGCGAGGGTAAATCTGTACTACTTAAGCAAATAATCGGGCTTATAAAGCCTACCAGTGGGCATATTTATATCGATGGCATTGATATCACACAACTTTCATCAACCGAGCATGAAAAAGTATATGAAAAATGTGGCTATGTATTTCAGTTCGCTGCCCTTTTAGATTCACTAACGATTTTTGAAAATGTTGGGATATCACTTCTTGAAAATGGCGTTCCAGAAAATAAAGCTCGACCTATAGTGATAAAAAAGCTTACTGAAGTTAATTTAACTGAAGATATTCTTGATAAATACCCTTCTGAGCTTTCAGGCGGCATGCGCAAGCGTGTTGGTCTTGCCCGAACATTGATTCGTGACCCGAAGATTATTCTCTATGATGAGCCGACAACCGGCCTTGACCCTATTACCTCACGCGTAGTGCATGAGCTTATGGCATCAATGCAAGAGCGCTTAAAGCTTACCAGTATTGTTATATCTCACGATCTTGAGATATTTAAATATGTCGATTATATCGCTCTGCTGCATGAAGGGAAAATTCGCTATTTTGGTGAAGCAAAAACCATTTGGGAGTCAGATAACCCCTATATTTACCAATTCATCCGAGGCTTATCTGAAGGGCCTATTCAAACAGAAAGCCTTAAATAATTCAAGCTGAATCATTGCGTGTTGACAAAAAATCACTAATTTGATATGCTTATGTTTAATACGTTAAATAATTAATTAAAATTAAAAAGAGCACAAGCATGATCAAATTATTAAGAGATTTAGCTTTTTTTAGCTTAAGCGCTTGCTTGATTCGAGCGCAAGAAGCAACTCAAAGAACGTCTCATGACAGAAACATCTGGCAATCAATAGCTGCAGCCGAAGAAGACAGAATAGCCCGGCAAAGAATCTCGCAGGAATGTAATAAGCCTGAATCGGGAGATCAAGTAGTCCCACAAATAGCCCAACAAGACGTTCCAAAAAAACGAAAATTTGAGGGTGGAGCTGCTACCCAACGATCTGCTGCTCATTCCCAAAGATTAATAGCCGCCTTTGAACGCGCACGACGAGTATTTAATCCAGATAACACAAACACTTAAATTTGAAAAATCACACAAACCATGAATAAAAAGCACTTTTTTTTACTCGCTAGTCTTTATATAGTGTCAACAAAATGCGAAAATATATTTCAAGAATACAGCTTCAATATAGAGAGGCTTATTTTACCTGTTGAAGTGGACCCTATAATACAAGAAGAAGCCAACTTACTCGCCCGGGTGCAGGCAGAACAAGCTTTGCGCCGAGCGCAGGCAATGGCCGCTGAAGCTGCTCGTGTTGCCGCATTGGCAAACCAGCGCCAAGAGCAAGGCAACCCTGGTCCATACAGAAGGCTCTTTCGATAAAATCTACTTTTAACAAACTCAATCCACTATTTATCAAACAGATATATTGACTTTACAATATTAAAAATATTAAAGTTAAAAATATAAAGTAGATTAAATGGGGATTTATTTAATAAATAAAGAGCTTATTAGCGTTTTAATTTTGGCAAATTCATTTTTTTGTCTCTTTTACCAGCTCAAATGGTGAATTGGCCCAAGCTTCAAGCGCTGGGGATTCTTCCAATACCTATGATAAATTAAATCAAAAGTCCTTCTCACTTTCTTCACCCCAAACAGCTGCAGCAGCTATGGTGCTTACAAATATCACCAAACTTACGCGTAGCAGCAACCCCGGAAATTATCGACGAAGCATTAGAATTTATTGCTAAAACAACTAATGATCCAATATTTTTTATCACTCAGTCGGATTATAAACGCTGCTCTGAGGATTATTTGCTCAATAAAAAAAAATTGATATTGAGAGCTCTGGCTCTTAGAATAAGCTATTTAAATGCTGCAAGTTATTTCAAAAAAAGTAATTACTCATTTTCTGAAAATCCTTATATGAAGAAATTTTTTTATCAAGAATATGAAATTATTGATAGTTTTTTTGAAATTTTATCAAAATTATCTTCAAAAATTGAATTGGATCTTTCAAACCCATTTAAAGAAAAAGATGTAAAAAAAGAAATAGCCGATAAAGCCATAGATCTATATACATATCTTTTAAAGGCAAAGTCTTTACTACCTGCAGAGGTTGAAAAAATAAAAAATTTATAAGCCCGCAAGGTTCTCTTGAATTTTCAAAATTGAGTACTATAGATAGTGCACTTATTTATATACTTACCAATGAAACGTTCAATATTTTTCACCCTGATTATATTTTTCCGAATTCTGTAAAATATAATGCGGAATCGATAATTGAGGCTTTTAATATTCTAACGTGAGTTCGACAAATTAAAGTTGTAAAAAAATGAGCATGTACTAATCTTTCTTTCAAAATTGCTTAAGTTCTGAAAAAAGAAGGAGAAGTCATGCTCGTTGAATTATTTTATCA
>JAIETV010000001.1 GCA_019744895.1 Candidatus Babeliaceae bacterium
AATTTTTATGATAAAATGCTATTAGTTATCAAACAATTTTAACAATCTGCTGGGCAAGACCCTAACAATATAGAATATGACATAGATCCCTTAGGTTTTTTATTCAGAGCATTCGTTGCATAGGTAGGCGCGACTAATAGTGCGAGCGTGCATAGAAATAGCTTTGGGGTCATGTGATTTCCTGTTGTTAACCTATGAAACTAATTTAAATAGTAACCTTAAGATACGCTTAGTCAATACAAAAGCATAGTGCTTCTGACACAGGCCGTTCCTGGCCTGCAGACGGGCTGTTGATAAGTTTGTTATCGATGCACAGCGTGGTGCAGCCACCGCCGCCGATATTAAGGGCATCGATACAGCCAAGTTGCTGCATAAACAGCGCAAGCTCTTTCAAGCTTAATCCTTCACTATGCTCTTGCCGGCCGTCTACTACCACTAAACAGATTTCGTTGTGCGTAGTGATGCCTATGGCTGTTCGCGGGTGACGGAGCTCAATAAGCCACTCCTGCATTTCTTTGGTGATAAAATCAGCCGCTACTTCGTCACCGCAATGTACTATTGCAGTACCCTGGCTAAATTCTTTATACAAATTGTCGCTGAGCAAAGAGCCGCCTTTGAGTAATAGGCCTGCTCCGCCTATGGCGAAATCATAGTCGTTATATGATGTCTGTGATTCTACTGAGCTAACGGTAAATGTGCATACGGCAGACATGCCGGGTTTGATGCTTGGCAGGGCTGCCGCGTCTACCTGATATACTAGATAGCCATCAGGAATGATCTTTGGAATTTCTGGACTTACGCTCGTGACGATATGGTTACTATCAATAAGAATATTTTTACCCGGCGTATAGGCAAGAAGGGCGGTATCAGCTACGTCGGTATACAGTATCGCTTGTCCTGCAACTCGCGGTTGGTTGATAGCCGTAACAGGTAGTGGTGTATCGTTGATACTAAATTGAGTGTCCAAAAATACGGTATCGATAATGGGAGTTTCATTTTCACTTTTCCAGCAAAATGTTCCGCGCGTGAGTCCGAGGTCTGCGTAAACTTTGTTATTAAGATACAAGAGATTCACGCGATTGCCGTTATAGTTGCCGCCTCTTCTATAGTTACTGCCGTTTACCGCTACGAGGGCCCCGGCTCTTTTGGCTATAGCGCTCACCGCTTCACGTTGGCCAATTGCAGGTACAAGTGAAATGCTTACGGCATCTAAAGGCATCGTAATGACGTGCGCGCGAGCAGGGAAATCTGACGCTTCGTAGATGGCATGAGTGATATTGCCGTATGTCTGAGTATCTTGGAGGATCATGGTATTGGCAAAGGTACTAGAGCAGGTGAGTATAGTAAAAAGATAGCGGTTCATGAATCTTTTTTGTTGAATGCTCTATTAAATGTCTCTTGCGCAGCGGCATTCGTTTTTTCAGCATGTCTTATTATGAGTTCGCGCTGTTGCTGTAACCAATCTCTGACGAGCTTACATGCGTCGTCTGGGCAGTTCTTCTCATATGATCGGTCACCTATCAGTTCATTTATTTCTTTTAAAAGTTCTTGATCAGAGTAATTGCCTGAGTAGCCATCGTCGCCCGCACTTGACGACAGAAAATAAGCGCGAGAAAGCGTCATTTGGTCAAGAATGGTCCTCATTTCTTGGTTAGTAATAGACTTACAGTTTGTTAATAAAGCATATTCGACAGTCCCAAGGCTCAGTTTTTTATTATCATAATCACTGGTAGGCCGTACAAGACTTTTCAATACTTCGACAAACTTTTTTTTACGCTTCACTTCAGGTGTTGCATTGAGGTCTGAGGTCTTGAACTCTTTTACTAATTTATCGATTTTTTCCGATGGAATGTAGCACATTGTTGGCAGAGTTAACAGCAATAATATAAACTGCTTTTTCATAAAATACCCTTATTGTTCAAGATTTACGCACGTTTAATTGGGTGCTAGTTTATAGTATCTTAACGGTTATGCCAAAGAGTTTCGGTATGACTGCGGGGCATCATGAGGCGCCACTCTTCTTTGAGCTCAGCCCACTTAAATGTTCGTAATGTATCAAGTGTTTGCCGCCATCTTACGCCTTCCACGCCTTCAGGCTTGGCAAGCTACAGATGGCAGGCGATCTTTCTTGAATGAAATAACAATTAAAATTAATTTGCATTGATAGCATTGGTCGTAGTAGGCAGCCGATGCATGATGAATTTTTCAAAATTTTAAAATCTCTTAGGATCTCCGATAGATCATCATGCTTTTTTTTGTCACGGTGACAGGGTCGCGTCATGCGCACGTCTCTTAACATGCTTGTGTAACAGTCACACTTGCTGGAGCTGAAACAGAGCCTGAGCCATCTACGCAGACCACATAATAACTATATACGATATTCGGTTGTCGATTATGGTCAAAATACTGCAGCGGAGCGCTTGCAGAAACCGTAGCAACAAGATCAGTTAGTTCTACATTTCGATATATTTTGTAAGCTGCCGGAGCAGCGCCGCTTGCAGGTGCTTGCCACGTGAGTTTATTAATTAAATCACTTTGCGTTAAAAAGCGGTTTTGTGTTTTACAACCTTGTAGCGAGTTTGGTGGTAAGAGCCCCGGGGCTGAATAAAACGACGTATAGGCGTTTGAATCATTAGAATCAAACCATGTAGCTACAAATCCTTGAGCATTAGCGCTCAATCCAACCGGGCCTTCTATTGTTGTTGATAATGTAGGCAAAATAGAACATACTGGCGTCCAATTGAATCCGTTGTTATTTGATAGCGTCCACATGGGCGATCCGGGACTGTCTGCACTGCTGCCAACAATCCAAGCGGAGATAAAGCCAGTATAATTTGCAGCCACCCACGGACCCGCTTCAGTATCACTTGGGTTTGGTGCAACTACTGAAAATGTTGCCCAATTAGAAGGAGTAGTAGCTACTGAAAAATATGTTTGCCCTGCTGCGCCTGCATTAACTCGTGCGACTGCCATAAAATATCCATTCATCTGCGTTACAATAGGAACACTTTCAGAAAAACCTACATTAACAATAGGATAATTGGTAACAGGGTTTGGTTCAAAAGGATTAATTGATTCAAAGTATGCTGAATATGTTACATCTGAATTGTTAAGCCAGGTAAGCATGCAACTATTTCCATTTACGGCTACACTCACATATTGCCTCGTTATAAGTGAATTATTTACGGAATTATCAGTGGTAACTTGAACGGGGGAACTCCACGCAGCTGTTCCATCAGAAAAGCTTGCCCAAGCATTATTACTCGAATCTATTATTGCAGCAATAAAACCTGATGATCCTCCATTGACATATACATCAGAGCTTGGAGCCAATACTAAGGTAGGATTTATTTGAATTTTTGCACTCCAACTATTGCCATTATCAGTAGAAAAGCATGACCAGGCATTGTTTGAATTATCCACCCACGTCACGATAAAGCCTGTGGCGTTACCGGCTATAAATACATTCGAACCGGAAGAAACATCTCCTTGAGCAGGGGTGATTAAACCAGTTTGCCAGGTAGATCCATCAGTTGAGAAATTATAATGAGCATTATTGGAAGAATCTGCCCATACCGCCATGAAGCCGGCAGCTGTTCCGGCAGAAAATATACCGCTTGTTACGATGCCAGAGTTGCTTAAATTAATCGGTGTAGCCCATGGTGTTGTTGCAGGACATGACATCGCATCTAATTTTGATGAAATGAAAAATAGAACAACAAGGAAAATAGCGCTCTGCCTGAATAGGAGTCCACCGCGTATCATCATAGATATCCTTCTTTATGTAGTGGATTATGTAAGTAAAAAAACATTACATTAATTGATATATCAAAGTTATATACTAGTGATCAATAAAATCAGGAGCGGTTAACGAAAAAGATGGTATGTAGAATCATCACAGATATTTTTTCATTGAGATTGTTCCATCGAAAAGTTCGAAGTGTGCACAATTTCTGCCGCCATTTTTTGCAAACACAAAAAATGCGTACCATTTCGCTCACTTTGAGCATGTATAACAAAATAAATTTAAGTGATTTTACCATCGACCATAAAATAAAATCTATAATCTTTTCATCCTCCTGTTTTGTACGCTAGAATAGAAACTAACGTATAAAAAAAGTAGGTGAGTAATGAAAATAACTTTTTTGGGTGGCGTAGAGGAAGTAACAGGATCAAGAAGTCTTGTTGAAAGCGGTGATATAAAAATATTAGTTGATTGTGGACTTTTTCAGGGAGAGAGGCAAGTTACTCAGCGTAATTGGGACCCGTTCCCTTTAGCAGCAGCTAGTATCGATGCCATTGTTTTAACACATGCTCATATTGATCATACTGGTTATATACCATATCTGGTTAAAAATGGTTTTAAGGGGAAAATATACTGTTCAAAAGCTACATATGAATTAACGGCTATTCTATTAATGGATTCGGGTAGCTTGCAGGAAGATGAGGCAAGGCATCGCAATAAAAAAGCAGATCCTGCACATCAACCCGTTCTGCCGTTATATACCAAAGCAGATGCTCTAAATTCTTTAAAATTTTTTCAGCCCGTAGATTATGATGCTGTTTTTTTTATAAAGTCTTTACAGGTAACACTCATAAGGTCGGGCCATATTCTTGGCTCATCGTTTGTTATTGTAACAGACGGCAAGCAAACATTAACATTTTCTGGTGATCTTGGTCGACAGGATCAACTTATTCAAAAATCTCCGCCCCATCTACAACAGACCGATTTTTTAGTTCTTGAGTCAACCTACGGCGATAGGCTCCATAAAGAAGGCGATATTCTAAAAGATTTAGGCGACATAGTAAATGGTGGCATGAAAAGAGGCGGCGTTTTGGTAATACCTTGTTTTGTCGTTGAGCGTACGCAAACACTTCTCTATTATCTTTACCAATTAAAACAAAAAAGATTAATTCCGGATATTCCTATTTATCTAGATAGTCCCATGGCTATAAAAGTTACTGATTTATTTTGTAAGTTCACCGATGAGCATAAGGTGCCGGCTTCTATTTGTAAAGATGTATTTAATATCGCCACGTACACGCCTACCGTGGAAGAATCGAAGCAACTTGACCAGCTCAATCGACCGGCAATTATTATTGCCGGCAGCGGCATGGCTGATGGCGGTCGAGTAATGTACCATTTGCAGCATTATATCTCTGATGCTAAAAATACCATCGCATTTGTAGGGTTTCAAGCACCAGGTACCAAAGGGCATCTTCTTGTTGAAGGTTTAAAAGAGATAAGAATTTATGGCACTTATTACCCAGTTAAAGCAGAAATAAAAACGATCGAGATGTTATCAGCACATGCAGACTATAATGAGATCTTGGATTGGCTAAGCTACTTTAAAAATCAGCCTAAAAAAATATTTCTTAACCATGGCGAGCTGGAAAGCGCCGGGTCTTTGAAAAAGAAAATAGAGGAGCGCTTTGGTTGGTCTGTAGTGATTCCAAAGTATTTAGAGTCATTTACTCTTGATTAAGCTTGGCTTGTTAAGTTTACCTTGCTGTGAGTATTCAAGTCCCAAAAATCATGGTATAATATAGATTCAATCTTATAAAATGCTTTTTCAATAAGCTTTTTCATCTCTTTAAAACAGAAAGGGAACCACATGTTCACAACACATGCAACTTTTACGCAATCAGTCGGCCGTTTTATGCATAAAGTTTATGCATGGATGTTTACGGGATTAGGCGTGACAGCAGTAACCTCATATTTTATGTTGTCATACCCAGCGTTATTAATGTATTTATTGTCGTCAAAAATTATTTTTTATACTCTTATTGGCGCGCAGCTTGGCTTGGTGATGTACTTAAGCGCATTCATCAATAGCATGAGTTACCGTGCAGCGACATTTGCATTTTTGGCATATTCATTATTAGTGGGCATTACGTTATCACCAATTTTTTTGGTCTATACTATGTCGTCTATCACATTAACATGCGCATCCACTGCCTGTATGTTTGGCGCTATGGCTATTTATGGCTATTATACCGATAGTGATTTGACCCGATTGGGTAATCTTTTATTCATGGGTTTATTGGGAATTATCATTGCGGGCTTTGCAAACTGGTTTTTTGCAAGCAGCGTACTTGATTTTGCAATTTCGGTACTTGGCGTTCTTTTGTTTACAGCCCTTACGGCTTATGATGTGCAAAAAATTAAGTTACTTGCTTATCAGATCATGTATTCCGATGAAGATAATCACGTTGAAATGAGTGATAAAATAGCACTTTTTGGAGCTTTGCAGCTCTACTTGGACTTCATTAATCTTTTTCTGCATTTACTCAGATTAATGGGAAACAAGCGGAAATAGTATTAATAACTGAAATGTTAAAAAAGCCTTGAATTTTCAGGGCTTTTTTTTAATTTTTGCTACAGCAAGATTAAAAAACGATGAGTTTTTTGAGTGAAGAACAACTACGCTCTTTAAACATAGTTCAATATTCAAATATTCAGCTACGATAAAAGATCCGATTTGCAAAGATCAGGCGGGATATAGATTGATTTGTGGCAAGCAGACAAGTGAGACTTTACAAGAATAACAGATAGGTTATTCTTAAAAGAAACGTATCATAAGCAAAAAACTCGATTTACAGGTATAAAAGTTATGAAAAAAAATCTTCACCCAGAAGTAAGAAAAACGGTATTTAAAGATTCTACTACCGGCAAAACATTTATTTTAGATTCAGTTATGAAAACTGATAATACTATCGTTCATGACGATGGTAACGTTTATCCACTTGTTATGTGTTCTTTAACCAGCGATTCGCATCCATTTTTTACCGGCTCACAAAAACATGTGGACACTGCTGGCCGTATCGAGAAATTCAATAAAAAATTTAAAATTTAATGGATTCGATTTCAGCAAGCTTAGCCGCAGTTTCGTGGGACAAGCTTGAAGAGCGCTATAAAGTGCTTTCTGATGAGCTTTTAAGCCCATCTATAGACCAAAAAAAGCGCTCTGCTCTTCAAAAAGAGTTTTCCCATCTTTCAGAGCTTTTAGAGCTGTATAAAAAAATACAAGGGCTTGAAGCTGAGCTGGATGGTGTGCGTAAGCAAAAAGCCGAGTCAGTAGATTCTGAATACGCTGCGTTGCTCGATGAAGAAGAAGTTTCTCTTAAGCAACAGATTGCCGAAAGCGGATTTGAGCTTGAAAAGCTCTTATTTCCTCCAGATGAGCTTGATAACAGATCGGTCTTTTTAGAGATTCGTGCAGGCACCGGAGGCCAAGAGGCTGCATTATTTGCCGGTGATCTTGCCCGTATGTATACCTTGTATGCTCCTAAGAAGAACTGGCGTATCTCTGTTGCAAGTGAAAGCCCAACAGATTTGGGGGGGTTTCGTGATATTGTCCTTCACATTGAAGGTAAAAACGTATATGGCCATCTTAAGCAAGAGGCTGGTGTGCATCGTGTCCAGCGTGTTCCAAGTACGGAAACACAAGGACGCATTCATACATCAACTGCTACGGTAGCAGTTTTTCCTGAAGCAGACGAGGTAGAATTTACTATAAACCCAAGCGATCTGCGTATAGACGTGTATCGAGCAAGTGGTGCTGGGGGTCAACATGTAAATACCACAGACTCTGCTGTTCGCATTACCCATATTCCCACCGGCGTGGTTGTTGCCTGTCAGGATGAGCGGTCGCAGCATAAAAATAAAGCAAAAGCGCTTAAAGAGTTGCAGTCACGCTTATATAGCACACATAAAGAAAAGCAAGATGCTGAAATGGCAGCACAGCGTAAAGAACAAGTTGGCTCTGCTACCCGTTCAGAAAAAGCACGTACCTATAATTATCCGCAAAACCGAGTAACCGACCATCAAGCTGAAATTACTCTTAATAAACTTGATATTATTATGGAGGGAAACCTGGACGATATTCTCGAGCCTCTTATGAAAAAAGACCTTGAAGAACGTAGAAAAAAGGCTCTAAGTACGAATTTTTAAGCATATAGTCTCGTGTTGATTTACAAAAATGGGAGTTTAGTGTGGTCAATATCTTTTCAGTCTATCCAGCGCTGACGTCGTGTTTCGGCGCTTTTTTTACACTCTTATGTGCCTTGTTACTATCAAAAGAAATAAGAAACATTTCATTTAAGACTGTTTTTATGGCGATTAGCTTGGAAATTGGTTTATTGTTTTGTTTATTAAAAACTTCTATAGGCGACTTTATATTATATGAGCTTGTAGCATTTACTCACTCTATAAACGCTGCTGCGCAGCAGGGGATAATTTTTGTTTTTGGTGCATTAGCTACAAATACAGCTCCATGGGGATTTATATTTGCGTTACATGTTTTGCCATTGATTATATTTTTTTCAGCTTTTATCTCCGGGTTATCCTTCTTAGGCATAACAGACTTTATTATTAGGGTATTTTCTTTGCCGCTCAGTTTTATAGTAAGGACATCACGCGCAGAAACAGCAGCTGCTATTGCTAAAAGTTTTTTAGGCCCCACAGAGGCCCAGCTTTTGATTCGCGATTATCTTCCAACATTAAGCACTGCAGAACTTTTTGCTATCATGGTTAGTGGCATGAGCATGATAGCAGCTTCACTATTTGGAGTGTACATGGAGATGGGCGCTCCGGGTACTCATCTTATTACGGCTAATCTTCTGGGAATTCCAGGATCATTACTTTTTGCAAAAATTATTATGCCAGATAAACATAAACAGAGTAAACACGAAGATGATATCGGATCTGTTGAAACGCCTAAGCCTTCAACATTTGTAGAAGCAATCATTAAGGGAAGTTTGGATGGATTACAGTTAGTATTAGCTATAGGAGCGTTACTTATCTCTTTTTTAGCTCTTATAGAATTACTTAATAGCATATTCATGTACGCAGGTTCTTTGCTGGGTACTGATGAGTTGACCTTTCAAAGTTTTGTTGGCTACATATGCGCACCTTGGGGATTTTTAACAGGCTTGCCAACTCATGAAGCTTTTAAAGTTAGTGAGCTGATTGGCATAAAATTTCTGGCAAATGAAATGGTCGCATTCAGCAAACTTTCGGCAAGTAATCTTTCCCCAAGAGGGCTTATTATTGCCACTTATGCTCTGTGTGGTTTTGCTAATATCGCATGCATGGGGATCGTGCTTGGAGGATTGGGAACCCTATTGCCCGATCGAAGTTCTGTATTAGCCCAGGTTTCTTGGCGCGCACTTGCAGCAGCAACTCTTTCTAACCTCTTTTCTGCGTATTTAGTAGGAATATTCATTTAGTACTATTGCAATATTAGTTAATTTCTGACTATTCTCAATTTAAAATCAGTCAGATTTTAAATTCGGGGAAGTTTAATTATGAAGTTACTAAAGAATAATTATATTGTAATCATTTTAGGTTTAATGAATATTTTTATTGTAAATGGGATGCTCGATCTCATGACCGGTCAAATAGGCTCTAGAAACCCGATAGATTTATATAATGCCGGAATGCAAGCAGTAGAACGACAAGACAATAATGCAGCGATTGAGTTATTTCGAGAAGCTAAAAAAGCCACGGCGCAAACTAGTGAAGAATATAGCGCACAAATTAATTCTTTAGAGCAATTAATTAACATTCTAACTCAAAGAGGCAATAACGAATCTGCTGTAGCTAAATATTCGTCAGAGATAGGCCAATTACGAGCAAAAATGGCATCAGCTGCAGGAGGTCTTTATGAATTATATAAAACTGGTGAGAATGCTTTGCTCATGGGAAATAGAGACCAAGCTATTAAGATTTTTAGGGATGTTAAAAAAGCGCTTTCAAGGACAATGCAAGATTATAGTGCAAAAATTAAATCTCTGGAAGAGCTTATTGCACTATATGCTGCCATGCCTGCTGATGGCACGACCCGCGCGACCATCGAAAAGTATTCTACTGAGCTTGCTCAGGCGTATGATGAAGCATTTAAACTTGCATTTACTACTCACGATCAGCAAGACAAAACTTATCTTAAGCCATTAGCTCGCGCATTAAAAGATATGTATCATAACAATGGTAACTATAAAGATCTTGATGGACGTGACCGCATGATTGTCCGCACGCCTGAAATCGCACACTATTTAGCCAGAGATATAGAGAACTATATGAGATATTCTGGTTCGTCTGGAATTGAACAACTAAAAAAAATGGAGCTCCAAGGTGCGTTAGATTCAGCAACCGATGCATTCACCTTATTTAACCAAGCTCAAAAATTAACTGGCTTTAGTTTGGAAGAACTTGAAGCTCGTGAAAAGCTTTATACTCGAGCGCGCGATCTTTTTTTACAGGCTATAAAAAGAGATCCTTCTATTTATAATATAAATTATCATTTAGCTTTAATACTTTTTAAAGGTCTAGGGGGCCTTCAAGACGTCGAGCTTGCAAAGAATTATATTGAAAAAGCAGTTGAGGCTTCAAATATACCGGTTGATCAAAAAAAAGAAGCACAAGAACTAAAAAATGAAATTGATGCATTTCTTTTAAAAAAAGAAGCTTTCGAAAAATTGAAACGGGTTAAAGAGCTCAGAGTTGATGAAAAATTTAATAAGAAAAAGGATCAGCTTGAGCGTGACGCTTTTAAACTGTTATCTCAAGCTCATCTTTTATACCAAAGAGACTACCAGGTCGAGTTTGCACTTGCAAATATGTATCATAATGCTGAAGGAACAGAATATGAGCCCGGTCTAGCTTCAGGAAGTTTAAAATTGGCTCGTAACTTGACTCAGAATAATCCTTATATGATCAAAGAAGTCTCTAGTTTACAAGAAGAGATTGACGCTAGAAATAGGGCTATTGATCTTGCATTGAAAAAATTAAGAAGTGATACTGCTGTTCATGAAGGGGCTTTTGCAAAATTAGTTGGTGGCTATAGTCGTACAGATCTTGCAAAAAGAGCATATGCAGAGAAATTATCAAAAGAACCTGAAACCGATTGGATGACCAGACTTTTTGGCACGTCAAAAGTAGTTGCCAAAAATTTAGATAAAAGGGCAACACAAGTCTATTCAGCTGCTAATGATAGGCGTGGCTCTTTCGCTTCTAGCAGCAGCTCCCTAATAGATGACGAAGAATCCACAGCAAGCAGTGCATCGAGCGCTAGCGCTCAAGCGCCTAAAAAGAAAAAATCGCCTTTTGGGTTTAGGTTCTAGGAAAAAAATATGGCAATACAGTTAGCGTCAGAAAAAAGTTGTTCAACATTAGTTGATTGCTTATGCGACATTATGTTGAAACAGAATATCTTTAAAAAAGATGATATAGATGCTTTAAAAAAAGATTTTCATGAAAATTCGATTCCCTCATTTGAAGATTTTCTTCTTGAAGAAGGGCTTATAGAAAAAGAAGATCTTTTAAAAGTCTTATCAATTTTTTATAAAACCCAAGCAATTGATGCGCAAGGTTATTTTTTTGATCATCATTTAGTAAAAATGTTTCCCAAAGATGAGATGCTTCGTAATATGTTTATTCCCTACCAGCATGATATGGAAAATGAAGATGTTTTGATAGTTTTAGCAGCTAATCCGCACAATCCCGATTTACTATCAATCATAGGAAAATATGTTTCATATGATATTATCGTTTTTGTGAGCCTTGCGCGTGATATTGATGATGCTATTAAAGAGTATTTTGACAAGCCACTTTATGAAGTTGAGCCGGATAGTATTGACGCAGAAGATGCCCGAAGGGAAGAGCATCCGGTTGAAACCATGATCTATGATCTTATGGCTGACGAAGAGACAGAAGGCAATGATTAATTAATATATTTTTTTACACAATAAAGTTATAGTAAGTGCAGTTAACAAAAAGAACTTAAACCAAAAGTAATCTATGCACTTTATTAAATTTTTTAATGAAATAACGCTTGAAGATAGTAATCTAGTAGGTGGGAAAAATGCTTCACTTGGGCAGATGATGCGCGATCTTTCAAGCAACGTCAGAATTCCACATGGTTTTGCTGTAACAGTAGATGCATACCATTACTTTATTCGGTCTTCAAACTTACAAAACACTCTTGATAGTTTTTCTGATAATGGTTCATCTATTCGCGCTGCAATCATAGCAGCGCAATTTCCTCAAGATTTAAAAGAAGAAATTTCGCAAGCGTATTTACAGCTTTGTAAGGAATCTGCGCCTAACCTATCAGTTGCTGTGCGCTCATCAGCAACTTCAGAAGACTCTGCTGCAGCCTCTTTTGCTGGGCAACAAGAAAGTTTTTTACATATTTCAGGAATCGCCGCATTACTTGATGCTATAAAAAAATGTATGGCATCATTATTTACCGACCGGGCGATAGCCTATCGCAAAAACAAGGGTTTTGATATTAAAGATATTGGTATTTCTGTAGGCGTACAAAAAATGGTTAATTCAGATGCTGCAACATCAGGTGTTATGTTTACGCTTGAAACTGAAAGTGGTCATCCTGACTTTATTACGATTAATGCCTCGTACGGACTTGGTGAAGCTATTGTTGGCGGCACAGTAAATCCCGATGAGTTCATGGTTTATAAACAAAAGTTACGCGATGGTTATAAACCTCTTGTTAAAAAGGTTTGTGGTGATAAACAGGTTGCTGCGCAGTATAATGCCCTTAAAAATTCTGTGGAGATTATCCCCGTTGATACTGACAAGCGACAGCTTTTTTGTTTATCTGACGAGCAAATTTTCGAACTTGCCGGCTATGGTCTTATTATAGAAGATTATTTTTCAGCGCGTACACATACATGGTCACCAATGGATATTGAATGGGCTCAAGACAGTATCGATAAAAAATTATATATCGTTCAAGCACGTCCTGAAACGGTACATGCCCATCAAGATAGATCGCATGTGCACGTGTATGAACTTTTAGCTCAAGAAAAGCCACAGATTATTCTTACCGGGTTAAGTATCGGGCGCAAAATAGCAGCGGGAAAAGTGGTGAATATGCTCAGCCCTCAAGACACGGATATCTTTCAAGAGGGCGATATAGTAGTTACTCAGATGACTGATCCAGACTGGGTGCCCATTATGAAAAAAGCTGCTGCTATTATTACCGACCGTGGTGGTAGAACCTGCCATGCAGCCATAGTTGCTCGTGAACTTGGTGTACCGGCTGTTGTTGGTACGCAAAACGCTACAAAAATCCTTAAAGATGGTGATCTGGTAACCGTGGATTGCAGTCAGGGCACGCAAGGGTTTGTTTATGCAGAAAAAATACTTTTCAAGACACAAGAATACGCGGTTAACGCAAAAAAATTACCTGTTGAGCTGCTTGTCACGCTGGCAGATCCAGACCGCGCGTGTGAAGTCTCATTATTACCCGTTCAGGGTGCTGGGTTAGTGCGTTTGGAATTTATCATTGCACAGCATATTGGCATACACCCTATGGCTATCTTATTTCCAGAAAAAGTAGATACCCCAGATTTTAAAAAACGTGCCCAAGAAATTGCGGTAACATATAGTTCATTAGAGAACTATTATATTCAAATGCTGTCGCAGGGAATAGGCTTAATTTCTGCTGCGTTTTATCCGCGCCCGGTGATTGTTCGTTTAACAGATTTTAAAACTAATGAATATCGTGATTTATTGGGTGGCTCTGTCTTTGAGCCGCATGAAGAAAACCCTATGCTTGGCTTTCGTGGGGCATCTCGCTATGGTGACTCCCGTTATGCACCTGCATTTGAATTGGAGTGTAAAGCTTTAAAGAAAGTGCTTGATACCATGGGCTTTCAGAATATGATTATTATGATACCATTCGTGCGTACTGTTGCTGAAGCGCAGGCAACGTTGCAGACTCTTGCCAAAAATGGTCTTGAGCGCGGGAGAAATGGTTTGAAAATTTACTTGATGGTAGAAATTCCAGCAAATGTTATTTTGTTTGAACAGTTTGAACACTATTTTGACGGCTTTTCAATTGGCTCAAATGACTTAACGCAACTTACACTTGGTGTTGACCGTGATTCTGGCGTATTGCATAACCTATTTAATGAAAATGACGCTGCTGTTAAAGCTCTTATAGCTCAAGCCATTTACAAAGCGCATGGCGCGGGCAAACATATCGGCATTTGTGGGCAAGCACCTTCAGATTATCCAGATTTTGCACAGTGGTTAATCGCAGAAAAAATCGATGCATTATCATTAAATAGTGATGCGATATTACCCTTTATTTTGAATTATCGATAAATAAGCACAAAAAAAGGCGCTGTTTAAATGCGCCCTTTTTTTATATTTTTTAAAGCTTATTTTTCTTCAAAGAAGAATGAAAATGCATATGCTGCCAGTACACCGCCGAGTAATGCGCCAAATACATACATGGCAAGGTTTTGCCAATCAAGCATGATACCTTGGGTAAGCCCAAAAAGACTTGCACCAAGCGCAATTGCAGGGTTGAAAAGTCCGCCGCTTGTTGTTGCGCCAAGTGCTGCTAGTGCTGGAATGGTAAAGCCGATCGCAAATCCAAATACATGACTTGTTTTGAATTTTTCTGATGTCGCTACTACTAGAACAACAAATGCTAATACAAATGCGAGAAGCATTTCAATAACAAAAGCTTGTGGCAATGGAACTGCTGGCGTTGGCACCATTACTGCTGAACCTAAAAATGCTGCCGCGGCGAATGCTAAAAAGCCTCCCAAAATTTGTGCGCCCATAAACCATGCAATATGGTGCGACCTTGAATGTGAGCGTAATGCAACTGCAAGCGTTACTGCTGGATTATAATGAGCGCCTGAAACATAAGCGCCGATATATACCCATGCCATAAGCATTGCTGCTATTGCAAATGGGTTACCCGTCATAATTACCGTAAATACAAAAAAGAACGTGCCTAGAAGTTCCATTAATGATTTTTTCATTACTGCTCCTGTATGAAAAAATAAAAAAAATTGATTACAAAAAAATACTGAGCATTATGCTCAGTATTTTAAGTAGATATAATCTAAAATGTATAAGTTAACTAAGTCAATAATTTTATTGAGATAGTTTAATTTTTATAGTTATTTATTGTTTGTGAATTTTGCTCGCAAGGCCCATGGGTCTAGTGGTGGTTCTGGATGACGTGCCTTAAATAATTCGATTTTTTTACTAAACTCATCATCTGAATTAGAAAATGGATCTTTACTTTCTAGATCAGGGATTTTATCTTTAGAGTTTACATATTCTTTTACATCTTGCAGTACTTGCCTAACTGCTTTTGCACGATCGCTCTTGAGTGGAACAAATACTTTTGTTGTATTATGAAAATCAACACTAGTTGTTTCTAAAAAACTAACCCTTTTTTTTTCGACGCAAAAGGTCATTAAGGGCATAATAATCGATAAAATAATTAAAAATCTAGAGCTCTTCATAATTTTCTCAATAAAGATGGAATGGTATATTTATTACTATAACTATACCATATTTTTGAAAAAAATCTACAAATATTTCCTATTAAGATTTTTAAAAATATTTAGAAGGCCGCATTGAGCTAAAGATTGAGCTAGCCTGAGTTTCATAGAGAAAGCTTGTATCAAATGCCTCAGCATCGAGTTTTACATAATGGCGGCATTTAAAACATTTACCCTTACGGATTAAATGGCGTTGCTTCTGGCAAGGGCAAGAACACTCAACATAATGGAGTGTTTTATAATCATACCCGTCTTTGGTTTGGGCATGCTTGCTATTTTCCATACAACCCACAGACCCATAGAGGCTTTGTATAAAATATGCGCTTAAAATAAGAATTTTTTTTAAATTTTTCATAATTCTCCTCAATTTTCTCTATTTTTCTTATTTTAAGTATAACGAATCAAAGTTATATATTTCAAATATAAAATAAATATTGCGGGTAGTTGTTATAACTATAAGAAAAAGGGCTGAAAATCTAGAGAGATCTTTTTAAATCGAGAGCTTTTTGTGCCCCGACGTTTCAGGGAGAAAAAAGTGATTGCTATGTTGTTGGACAAGCTGCAAGATATCTTCTTTGTGCAAAGGGTCTTGTAAGCCAAGGTCGACTACTGTTTTAAGCCAGCCACGGGGTGTACCGACATCATAACGGGTACCTTCAATTTTATAGGCAAAAACTTTTTCATTGTGTTGTAGCATATGGCAAAGGGCATCAGTTAATTGTAATTCTTGTGTAGCGTACCCGCTTATTTCTTCAAGAGATGCGAATATTTTGTGCGAAACAACATAGCGGCCAACAATAGCAAGATTAGAAGGTGCATCTTTAATTGAAGGTTTTTCAACTAGGGATTCAACGTGAAATAAGTTGGGTGTGATCTGCTTTTTTACGCGGATAATACCATAATTAGTTACGTGATCATGGGGGACTTCTTGTACAGCAATAACGGTAGCTCTTTCTTGGCGCGCTATTCGAATAAGTTGATCTAGTGAAGGGCGTTTGTTAATAATAATATCATCGGGCAATGCGATGCCAAAATATTCTTTTCCTACAAAAGGTTTTGCCATGAGTATTGCATGTCCAAGACCAAGTGGCTCAGATTGGCGAATATACGAGAAATGGGTTTCTTTAATGAGCCGGTTAATTCCTTTAACATCGGCAAGCTTATTTTTATCCTGCAAAAAAAAATCCAGTTCTGTGTTGGAATCAAAATAATTGCTTATAAGTGCTTTACTGCGATTTGTAATGAATAAAACATGCTCTATGCCGGAGTTTACCGCTTCCTCGACGCTATAATGAATAGCAGGCTTGCCAAGTATAGGGAGCATTTCTTTGGGTACCGTTTTTGTATAGGGTAAAAAGCGTGTGCCTAAGCCTGCTGCTGGAATTACTACCTTGGTGATCTCCATATACCTGCCCTTTTTGGTGAAAAATTTATGAAATTAAAGAGGTACTGATAAATGTAAGTACTCTTAAAACTGTTTTAAAAATTCAATTTTACCACTATGAAAAAGCCGAATATCATTAATGCCATACAATAGCATCGCAAGTCTTTCAATGCCAATTCCCCAAGCACAACCGGAATACACAGCCGGATCTATTCCGCATGCTTTCAGTGTTGCCGGGTGCACTAACCCTGAACCACCCATTTCAATCCATTGAGTCTTTTTACATAAGGCGCAACCAGTCTTGCAGAAAATACACGAAATATCAACCTCTAACCCAGGTTCAACAAAGGGGAAGTAGCTGGGTCTAAGACGAATTGAAAGATCATTTTTTTCAAATAACCCACGCATAAAAACTTTAAGTAACGAGCATAAATGCGTTAACGATATATTTTTATCAATTAGAAGGCCTTCGCATTGCATAAACATAAAATCATGCGTTGCATCAGTAGCTTCATGTCTAAAAACGCGTCCTGGAGTAAAAACCGCAAGGGGAGGCTGCTGATTTTTCATAGTATGTATCTGTACAGAAGAGGTATGTGTTCTGAGCAGCAGTCCAGGTGTTGTCAGCCAAAACGTGTCTTGCATATCGCGTGCAGGGTGATCTGCAGGAATATTAAGTGCTTCAAAGTTATACCACTCTGTTTCAACTTCGGGGCCTTTTGCATAGGCAAAACCCATTGAGGTAAAGATATCCTCAATACGTTCAATAAGATGCGTATACGGGTGTAATGATCCGCTTGGTTTATCCAAAGCGCTTGGCACATGCGCAGTGACATCAAAATCTTTTTGTTTATTAAGTTCTTGGTTGAATGCTTGCGTTATAAACGTTTGCTGTAAAGCTTGCAACTCCTGCGTAATAATCTGCTGAAGCTCCTGTATTTGTGGTCCGAATGCACGCTTTTCTTCTAACGGCATGGTTTTAAGCTGAGCCATAAGTTCATTAATGCGCCCATTTCGACCTAAATAAGTAATGCGCAAGGCTTCTAGTTGCTGGTCTGTGTTTGCCTGAACAAGCTCATTACGCCATGTCTCAAGCAATTGTAAAAGTGATTGATCTATAATTTTCATATAAGCAGCATTTGTATATTTGTTGATATAAACTTTATTTTGTAGCTTAGCAGACAAAAAAAACCGTATCAAACTTAGTTTGTTATTCTTGATATATACCTATTGGAAAATTAATGAGAAAATTTTATAAATATTTGACAAAACCGTCCAAAAAGTTACTATTAATCTAACTTTCTTTCAAAATATTCTTATGCCGGGGTAGCTCAGTGGTAGAGCGAGAGCCTGAAGAGCTCTGCGTCGATGGTTCAATTCCGTCTCCCGGCACCACGTTTTTCCTTCTATCTTCAAGCCTATCAATAACTATTAAGCGTTTCTTGAGCTTTTGCCATATTATTTTCTAAAACACTTTCAATTCTTGCTGCGCTATAGTATGGTTGAAAGCAATGAGTAGTGATAATGCCGATGGAGAAAAGGTTTGAGTAATGAAAATAGCCGTTGCAGAAAAAGTTTTTTTAGCCAAAAGTCCAGCGGAAAAAAATGCTTTGGACAAAAATCCTGGCGAAAAGTTTAATGTCGCCTGGTTTAAGCTTGCAGAATTTGTTGGGCGCAAAGAAAAAGAACGTGCATTGGGCGTTTATAGGCTTTTGTCACACTCATTGCCGGATGATGCTTTTGCCGCACAAATAGAAGGCGACCTTTTAATGGCTTTTGGCGATGAAAAAGCTGTCGATGCGTATCAAAAAGCTGCGTGGCTTTACGAAAAAAGTAATCAATTCGATCATGCGGCTCTTTTATATGAGCAGATGCTTATGCTCAAGCCTGAAAATAGAGATTTTCTAGTTCAGGCCTTGAAGTTATATCAGCTGGTAAAAAATGATGTTAAAATTGTGCGATGCGCCAGTCAATTAGCAAGGCTTCTTATAAAGCATGGCGCAGTTGATGAACTTAATGATCTCATGGCCGCATGCGCCTATCAACTTGACTACCAACTTTATATACAAGAATCTATTATTCTTGCATTATTAGAATTTCAGCCAGCCCAAGAACAGTCGATCCAAGATTATCTTACGTATGTGGTATCAGCCCTTGAAAGGCCAGAATACAAAAATCGCTTAACACTATTTTTTGCCAAACTTTCTGCCTTAAGCCCTTTGTGGTATGACAGAGCTTGTGCACTTTTAAGACAAGATAAACAGATTACAGCTTAAAATGCGTTTAAAAATAAGCCACAAAGCCCAATAAAGTGGAAAATTTTTAAGTGTATATCGCGCATACGCTGAACACGTGACGGTGTACCTGCAGGTACCAGCAATACCAAAGAGCGGCCGAATAACTCGAGTAAATGCACGTAATACTTCAGTGGTCATATTACCCATGTTTCTTGAATAAATCCAATAAGGTGTTGTGTAATTTTGTATAATCGAGAAGCGATTGAGACGGGCGAAAATAAATTACCCAGTCGTTGATAGACCCAAACATTTTTTCCTGGTAGAAAATAGAGCGTGCTCTTCTTTTAAGGAGATTTCGATAGGGTGCCGAGCCGGTTTTTTTAGGACTTATGACAATAATTCGAGCTATATTGTCTTGTTTTGGTAAAATCCGAACATCAAAAGCATGACTGCGTAAAATGGGGCGTGCTTGAGTGAGCGTTCTGAGCCGCTCATCTTTTTTCCATAATGAAATTTTACGCCCCAGGCTAACCATGTACTAGTCGCTAACTGTTAAGCGTTTTTTGCCTTTAGAGCGGCGGCGATTAACAATTTTACGACCATCGTGAGTTGCCATACGTTTTAAAAAACCATGTTTTCTTAAGCGTTTTTTTCTTTTTGGCTTATAAGTAACTGACATAACAGAACCTTTGGTGATACAAACATAAACGTTATTTTTTCTAGATTTGGGTGAGTTATACCCACTATGTATAGTAGTTTATAGCCAAAACAGTTTTTTTTCAAATGAATATAATTACAAACAACTTAAATATCGTTCGGCATCAAGCGCTGCCATGCACCCGGAACCGGAGGAAGTAATTGCTTGACGGTAGCGGCTGTCAACCACATCCCCTGCGGCAAAAATGCCAGGAATCGAAGTTTGAGTATTCTGCTTTTGAACAATATGGCCATAGGGCGTAAGTTCAAGTTGATTTTTAAATAATGATGTATTGGGGGTAAGACCAATAGCTAAAAAAGCAGCATCTGCAGGAATTTCTATCCTTTTTGCTGAGCGCTTATCTTCGTAAGCAATATGGGTTAAATGGGTGCCATTACCTAAAAATTCTTTAACTGCAGCTGAATAGATAATAGTTACTTTAGGATTTTCGAGCACTTTTTTTTGCATAGCGGCTGATGCGCTTAATTTTTCTGAAATCTGAATAATGGTTACCTTGTCCGTGAAGTGGGTCATGAATGAGGCGTCTTCCATAGCAGTATCCCCGCCACCAATGATTACTATTTTTTTATCTTTATAGAGCGCACCATCACATACTGCGCATGTTGAAACACCTTTTGCCCAATATTCCTGTTCTCCAGCACAGTTAAGCCTTTTTGGGTTAGCGCCTGTAGAAACAATTACCGTATCAGCCGTGAGCTGTTTATTTTTTGACGTAAGGATTTTAAAAGGCCTTTGTGAAAAGTCAACAGCAGTTACCATTTCCAGCATAAATGAACTTCCCATGTGTTGTGCATGTTTGCGCATATTCATCATAAGCTGTGGACCCATAATCGAAAGCTCGCCCGGCCAATTTTCTACAGCAGTCGTGCTCATCAGCTGACCGCCTGGATTATCGCCCTCAATAACAAGAGGATTAAGCTGAGCTCTACCCAAATAAATTGCTGCGGTAAGTGCTGCTGGGCCAGAGCCGACAACAATAACTTTATGGTGTGCTGAAATAGTGGTATTTTTGGTAGTGTTCATAATTTTTTGTTTAGGATTTTTTTGTTAAATAATATAACACATAATTAAGTGTTTTTTCGCGTTGACAGGAGCGTCTGATTTCTTCATGGCATAAACTTATCTCTTGATCATTGAGGCGGCTGTGCGGAATATCAAAGTAAACAAATTCTTTGGTTCGGGGACGCTTAAAAAGATGCAGATAATTTATCATATCTTCATCTGTCGCCTGAATATTCTCCTGGTAGGCTATGCTATCAATAAAAAGTATCTCTTTAATTTGTTTTTCTGCAAGTAATGAGACTTTTTCTTTAAAATCATGCTGATTTTTATACACATGATAATCAGGGTTTTCTTGAACCCGAGCGAGCACCACTTTTTCTTGTTGTTGAATAATATCAGAATCTATCTGTAGGGGATAGTGATGGAAAAGAAGTTTAAAAAGCTTTTCAACTGTTTCTCTGCGTTGTGAGATGTCATGACGAAATGAAAAAACTTCAATAAGCTTTTGATGCGTTTCTTTTGCCGTTTTAAGTCTAAAATATGTCTTGAATCTGTCGATATCAAAAAAATGTGAAGGAATATGAAATAAAATAGTAACTTCAAAAAGATAATGGGTAGAAAAATCATCACTGACAGCATCTTGGAAAAAATCGTTATTGGTGATAAAAGAATCACCTACCTTTTTTCCTAAAAAAAGCTCTTGGGACTGTAAGTCAGCCTCTTCTTCACCAATTTTTACCCAGACGCGCTGCTCAAGCTGATTTAAAAGATACTTCTTTTCTTGATTAACCAGCCTTATACTCAAGCATATCCAATCATGAAACGCTATAGTTTCAGCAGCAAATGGTTCGCCTGTTTGAGCAGTTTTTTTGCTCTCTTTTTGTTTACGTTCCTCTTCTTTTAAAAAAAAATCGACTTGTCGATCCAAATCTTTATAATTTTTTCTACCAGGAGCTTTAAAATGGAGCTTTTTCCATTCATTTTTTATTGGATTAGGGCTTGTACTAACAAAAAAAGTAAATTGAGCCGGTTTTTCTGGGTCAATAAGTGCTTGACGCGGTTGGGGCGCACAAAGGGTGATAATTTTATGCTCAGCGATTCCCTTTTGAAGCATGGCATTTACGCAATGTCTGAAAAAAAATTGTTTCAAATGTTCTATTAAAAGAGGCTTGTACGTGGTTGCGATATAACTTTCTGGAGTTGCGCCTTTTACAAAACCATGGGTGTGAATGTCTCGTTTGATACTACTGAGCGCCTGATGGTACATTATCGTGACAGGCTCGCTGGGGATTTGTATATGCAATAGGAGCTGATGCGGTGATTCTGGTTGCTGACTCAAGCTAAAATATACACTTGTTTCCTGACTGACCATCTGTTATCTCCTTTTAAGTAACTGATTTGTAAACCAAGGCTGGTGCAAGAGAAGGGACTCGAACCCCCACCTCTTTCGAGACTGGATCCTAAGTCCAGCGCGTCTGCCAATTTCGCCACTCTTGCACGTTGTAAGAAATTACTTTAGCACAAAAATAGTGTAATTTAAAGTTCCCTCAGCGATATTTTCATATTATTCTTAGAGCGCTTTAATTTCAGCTTCTTTTTTAGATGACAGTGTTTCAGCCTGAGCTGTTACTTTATCGGTAATTTTTTGCAATAAATCTTGAAGACGTTTGCTATAATCTTCAGAGATTTTCTTATCTTTTTCAGTATCACGGATTGCAGTATGTACATCTTTGCGAACATTTCGTAAAGCAATTTTGCATTCTTCAAGCCGCTTACCAAGAACTTTTGAAAGCTCATCCCGTCTGCTACTGCTCATTTTAGGAAGCACTATACGGATAATAGGCCCGTCAGTTTGGGGTGTAACTCCTAAATCTGAAGTCATAATAGCTTTTTCAATCTCAGAAATAACTGTTTTATCCCAAGGTTGAATAACTAAAAGTTGCGCATCTGGAGCTGAAATGGCTGCAACTTCTTTAAGTGGCATTATGGTTCCATAGGCACTTACCTTTACGTCTTCAATCATAGAAGGATGTGCTCTACCTGTACGTATCTTTTGAAGCTCTTTTTCAAAGTGCTGAATATGTTTGAGCATATCAGCTTCAACTACTTGCTCAAACGGTTTAGTGCTTGCACCTTCAGTAAACGTATAATTTGCCATATTTTATCCTAATAGCGTTATGCACCGATTTCAAAGCGAGCAAAACGAGTTATTTTTATACTTTCACCCATTTTTGCAATTAAGTCTTTTAAAAGATCGCCAACGGTTATCTGATCATTTTTAACGAATTTTTGATCCACTAAACAAATATCGGCATATAACTTCTGGATTTTGCCATCAACGATCTGATCAACCATTTTTTCTGGTTTACCCTGTTCCAGAAGCTGTTCTTTAAAGAATTTACGCTCTTTTTCAAGGTAAACCGCGTCCACTTGGGCTGCAGAAACGTATAGTGGCTTTAAGGCAGCAATATGCATACAGATATCCTGGGCAAATTGCTTAATATCTGCAGTGCGTGCAACAAAATCTGTTTCACAATTGATTTCAAGCATAACGCCAATCTGTGCGCCTGGGTGGATATACGCGTGGACGAGTCCCTCGGCTGTTGCATTGCCGGAGCGTTTTTCAGCGACAGCAGCACCCTTTTTGCGCAGAAGTTCAATTGCCTTATCCATGTCGCCATCGGCTTCAATAAGTGCCTTTTTGCAATCCATCATGCCGACACCGCTGATATCACGTAATTTTTGAATTAAATCTAAACTAACTTTTGTCATAGAGTTATCCTAATATAATGGGTTATAAAGATAGTGTGCCAAAAAATAGCCTTTTGATCTAGACAGAATTTTTATTTTTGGTAGATTTAATACTGTTAATAACGCTCATATTTGAGTTATTTAAGCTAGCACCATGAGCAATAAGTACACTACGTGCAGCATTAAAGTTTATTTAAAAGGCACTTTATTTATGAAACAAGAAACAGTTTTTAGCCGTTATGCGATTTTTCAAACCGGCGGTAAGCAGTATCAAGCACTTGAAGGCAAAACCATTGCTATCGAGAAATTAGATCAAAAAGCTGGTGAAACAGTCCAATTTGATGACGTTTTATTGGTCAAAAAGGCTGAAGGCGATGTAAAAATCGGCCAACCATTTTTGAGTACCCCGGTAAAAGCGACTATTGTTAAGCACATGAAAGGGCCAAAATTGGTTGTTTTCAAGTTTAAACGTCGTAAAAAATCACGCGTTAAGCGTGGCCACCGCCAACCGATGACTATTGTTCGAATTGAGTCTTTTTAAGAGCGTTAAAACTTATTAATAATCTCATAGCTAAAAAGCCGAGTTTTAAAAATCGGCTTTTTAGCTATGATTTTTTTTAAACACTTTTTAAAATTATTTTTTTACAAACTTATCTCGTCGAACTCACGTTTGTTAGAGTTTTCATCTGGCAACGCATAATAAGATTTTAAAGCCGCAACAATGTTTGCAGGCATGCTATTAAACAGTATCCCAAAGCTAGGTAGCAGTGATGGGTTAACAATAGGATGACCATCATTAAAGGAAACTGCAGAATTATTAAGTACTACGAATGCGGCTTGTTGTTCTAAAGGTAACAGCTTATTGCTAAAATAATTCCCAATAACTCTAGGTATAATTGCATATACCAGTATGTTACCATCTGAACAGCAAGCAATAATTTTTTGGCCATCTGGTGAAAACTTTGCATCATAAAAATTAACTTCTGTATTTGTATATATGAAAGATGCAACATTTTGGTATGTGAGCTCATTAGAAGCTGGCAATGTATGAGGTTGAATAAAAGTAAGATCATGGTTTCTTGCGCTTATAACGGCATATTCCCCATCAGGTGAGCAACTTAAACTAGAAAGATTCAATGCTCGTGGGAACTGCACAACTGAAGCTGGTTCTTCTCGATTACGTGTATCAAGAACTAAAAATTTATTATCGATAATACCAAATATAGATAATCCATCGCGTGAAAAATTAATATTGGTTAAATCATGATATTCTGATTCGAAAAGTATTTCTTCTTCATTTATTAAATTAAAATTATTTACAATGTGTACATTAAGAGCATCCGCTGTAGCAAGTTTAGTTTGATCATGCGAAAAAGCTAAAGCAAAACCACCGGGTAGGTCTTGATTTTCTAGCATTCCATTTTCAGTATTATAGAGATAAGTAGATCCATATTCAGTGTTGCCGTCGAACAGTCCTACAGCTAAAATTCTGCCATCTGGTGAAAATTTTACTACATTTATATTGTCTTCATCACCAGGTTCTTCCCCAAAAGGATTAATTCTCAAGATTATTTCTCCTGTTTGTATGTCTATTATATGAGCTGTGTTATTATTAAAAGCAATAACAATTTTAGAGCCATCAGGTGAGATATCAACATCATGAAAAGGCTCCTCAGTATTAATAGTTTTTACTGTGTTTCCTTGCGTGATATTAATAATTTTAACCTCATGAGCAGGAAATCTTAAATATACAGCAACAAGATCGCTATTGTTAGGAAAAAAAACAGCTCTTAATTTCCCTAGATGACCGTTTGGAAAAGGTTTAATGCTATTCTGAAGGGCAATATCACTCGCTTTCAAAGGAGCAGTAAGGAGTCTTTGGGCTATAGCAGGTGCTGAAGCTTTAAAATTGACGGATATACTACCTAAAAACATAAACATACATATAAATTTTTTATTCATAAAACTACCTTTTTTTATAAACCTTATACTACTTTTACAGTATATACCATCTTGCTTAATTATTTCAAATATAAAATTTTAATATTAAGGGCGGCGTGAAAATGGCAGGGTAATTTTCAAAAATTAGCTCTCTGAATTGGCCGTTTCCACAAAAAAGTTTGATTTTTTAATTCAGCGGTTTTGTATCAATCTACTGATAGTGCTCATGCTTAGATCAGGCTTTACACAAAAAAAGCTGTTTTAGAGGCTCTGTTGACGCGTTGACTTTAAATGTTTTGGCTGAAATTCAACAGAAATATTGAAAATTAGGAATATTTTGTGATATTGTTGAATTAGATAGTTAAAATAAAATATAAAAGGTATTGAAAATGAAGAAAAAAGTATTGTTTTTAGCTTTTATAATTCTCACTTCAAGTTTTACACAAGTTTTGCAATGCGTCACGTACACGGTTACGAATTTAAGCAAGTATCCTGTATGGGTATCTTGGAGACAGCCAACAGCATTCAATGACTGGGAAACTAAACTACTAGAGCCTCAGCCAAAAAACAATACTGGAATAGGATATATGCAAATCAATACAAATCTATTAAATTGTATTGATTCGATAAAAGTTAGGGCATTAGATCCAAAAACTAATAAAATTATATCCCCGTTTCCTTATGAACAAAATGCTGTATGCGCTGGATCAAATACTCTGTGCATAGTAAATGGGCGTAATCCTAACCCTGTTGAAATTTACACTGCTTGGTCGGGCTCAACACCAGAACAATGCGCCGCAGGAAGGTGATATTTGGTTTAGTATTTTATCTAAATATTGTTTGATAACCATCTATAATAACTAAAGTTTAGAAATTTTATCTAAATCTTTATTACTACCCGATAAGAGTAAAATATCAGCTTCTTTAATCACATATTTCGGTTCAATAGGCATAAATTCGCCGTCAGATTCTTTGCCAATGCAAACCACATGAAATTGGTCGTGAATTGCAGCTAAAGCTTTGCCTACAAATTTTTTTGGCGCTTCGACTTTGCTGATAGAAAACTGTGGGGTAATAATGGCTAGTGATTCAAAGCGTAAGCTTAAGTTATCGGCAAGTAAGGTTCCGATTTCTTGTTCAGGTAGTATTATTTGGTCAGCGCCAATAAGTTTTAATATTTTTTTATGCATATCACTGATCGACCGAACAATCACGCGAGGGAATTTTAAGTTTTGTTTTAACAGTGCTGTAATTAAGATCGATTGGTCAAAGTGTTCTCCCACAGCCACGATAATTGCAGTCATGTCATCAAGCCCTAAAGAAACAAGCGATTCTTCATTAGTTATTTCCATGCATATAGCATGTGAAACAAGATCTTTGATACTTTCAATAATCTGCTCATCGCTATCAACGGCCAGCACCTCCATGCCGCGATTGGCAAGCGTAGTAGCAACGGCGTAACCGAATCGACCAACGCCAATAACACAAAACTTCATAGCCATGTTTATCCTATGATAACCCGTTCTTCAGGGTACTGTAATTCTTTCTTATCTTTTTGTTTTCTAAATGCAAGTAGCAAGGTTAATGAACCGATACGCCCAATAAACATGGTGACTATAATAGTATATTTGCCTAGGGTTGAAAGATAGGGTGTTATTCCCGTAGACAGTCCGAGATTTGAAAATGCTGAAAAAGCTTCAAAACTAATATCAATAAATCGCCATCCTTGCTCTGTTATCAATAAACAGAATACTGTGAGAGCTATCCATGCCAAACTTAGTGATAATACCGCCATAGCTTTAAATATTTGTTCATTGGCAATGGTTCGTCCCTTGAGTTCAACCATAGAGCGACGCGTTATCGTAGCACGAATCGCTGCAAGAAAGAGCGCAAAAGTTGTTGTTTTAATCCCGCTGCCGGTAGACCCTGGCGATGAACCAATAAACGCAATAATCATGATCAAAAAGACGGTAGCAAAATGTAAAGTAGGGACATTAAACGTGGTAAAGCCCGCGCTGCGTGATGTTATAGCATTAAATATTGAATTTAAAAGTGCATAAATTAAGCTGCTGCCTGTGTTGCCTCGAATGTATTCTAAATAAAAAAACATGCAACTGGCAAAACTTATAATGAGTATTGTTGTGCTAAGAACCAGTTTGGCATGTAAAGACCAATGAAAATGTTTTTCTTCTTTAAGTGACTGAAGATAAAAAATAAATTCTTGCCAAACAATGAAACCAAGACCACCCATAAAAACTAATGCTGCTGTAATAGCAAGTAATGGAATGTTATAAGGTAGAATTTTCTGACTATTTTCAAAGAAACTTAAACCAGTATTGGTAAAAGCTGAAACTGCATGAAAAAATGAATAAAAAAGTCCTGTGAAAAAAGGGTACTGGTCTTTAACAATAAAAAAAATAATCCCAGTTCCCGTTGCTTCAACAATAAGCGTCATACTCACGATAAAAAGTAACAGATTATGAGACGCATTCCAGCTTTCAAGCTCAAGCATTTCTCCTGTTAAATTGCGTGTAGTTAGCCTTAATTCAAAAAAAAGTGATATAAGAAAAATGGTAAGGGTAACTAGACCCAAACCGCCAATTTGCATAAGAAAAAGCAATATGCACTGTCCTGTAAAGGTAAACGATTGCAAGGGCACGGTTAAAAGGCCTGTAACAGTCGTTAATGAAGTCGCCGTAAAAAGAGCATTAACAAAACTGAGTTCACCATGATGACTAAAAGGCATCCATAACAATAATGCTCCAAGTACCGTAATGGCCATGAGAGCACAAATAATAATACGCCCCGGTGAATAAAAAATGCTTTTTTTTTCTAAAAAATAATTACGCATATCTAAAAGTCTACTCTGCAGGATCCTACAAGGTCAATTATTATATTCAAATAAGTTTACTTGTATTAGCTAAAAGATACGCTAAGAGCAGCATCTATCGTCTTTTGAATATCGTCAATTTTAATGCGCTCCTGTTTCATTGAATCACGGTGACGTATGGTAACTGAATCATCAGTTTCAGAATCAAAATCAAATGTGATGCAGAATGGCGTGCCGATCTCGTCTTGGCGGCGGTAGCGTTTGCCGATCGATCCAGAAAGATCATACTCAACAGAATAGTGAGCAAACTTAAGCTTTTTATAAAGTATGTGAGCTTTGTCATGCTGCTTTTTTGTTAACGGCAGTATCGCCGCTGTAATAGGCGCTACTGCAGGATGCAAGCGTAGAACAGTTCTTGTTTCGCCCTCAACCTCATCTTCATAATAAGCATCAAAAAGTAAGGTTAAAAAGAGCCTATCAAGACCAACTGAGCACTCAACCACATGCGGTGTATATGATTCTTTTGCTTCTTCATCATAAACTTTTAAATCTTTTCCAGAATGCTGCATATGTTGCGTTAAATCAAAATCTCCACGGTGTGCTATTCCCTCAAGCTCTTTCCAGCCAAAAACAAAATGATATTCGATATCACTTGTGCCGCGTGAATAGTGCGAAAGCTCATCTGGGGAATGTTCGCGCATACGTAAACGTTCGGGGGTTATGCCTATATGGTACATAAAATCCATGCGTTTTTTGCGCCAAAAATCATAAAAATATGCACTTTCTGTTGGCTTACAGAACCATTCAAGTTCCATCTGCTCAAATTCACGCATTCTAAATAAAAACTGTTTTGGAGTGATTTCATTACGAAATGCTTTGCCTTGCTGCGCAATACCAAACGGAATTTTAACGCGCGCGGTAGAAAAAACATTTTTAAAATTTACAAAAATAGCTTGTGCTGTTTCTGGGCGCAGATATGCAGTTGTTGACTGGCCGGTGTTTGCGCCAACTTGCGTAGTAAACATCAGGTTAAAGTTACGCACTTCTGTCCATTGCTTATTACCACAATGTGTACATGGTCTTGTAAGATCGATATCGTCAGCACGAAACCGATGTTTACAAACAAGGCAATCGACCATAGGGTCATGAAAATTTGAAATATGACCCGACGCTTTCCACATCGCCTCTGGCCCTATCAAAGAACCATCCAGTAAGACTACTTCCTGTTCAAGCTGTTGCAACGCTTGACCCCAAAGCTTTCTGATATGTTGTTTCATTAAGGTGCCTAATGGACCGCTATCATAGAGACCATTTACGCCGCCATATATTTCTGCCGATTGAAAGATAAATCCGCGCCGTTTACACAGAGATACCAATTTTTCAAGTGATACGTACTTGTTTGGTTCAAAACTATTGGGTGATTGAGCGTCCATAAAGAAGATCCTTACTAGCAACAGAATTTATTCAGAGTTTATTTATTTTATCATATTTTATTTTTGCGGTACACTTTTAGGATCAGATAATACAAAAAAGGATAAAAATGAAAAAATTATATCTTGCTGTTACCGTTATTGCCGCATGCCTTGCATCAGGATTTGTATGTATGCTCTATCGATATGAAAAAGAGCGCATGTATCATTCAGAGATTTTTGAAAAACTCAAATCTCATGTAATCGCTTCACGTGAGGAAAGGGATTTGAAAAACGGTATCTTGGCAAGTAGCGGCACGGGGGATGTAACCAAACGCTGGTCAGATATTCAGCCAAAAGTCAAAGACACCGTCGTGCAAGTTTGGGTCCAGAAGATAGATTTTAATTGGCTTGAGCCCTATAAAACTCCCCAGCAGGGACTTTCAACAGGAAGCGGCTTTTTTATAGATGAAAAAGGCTCTTTTATCACTAATTTTCATGTCGTCAATGGTTCTGTTGCTGTTGAAGTGCAGATACCTAGTATGGGCAAACAGCGCCTTCTTTCAAAAGTTATTGCCCTTAACCCTGACCGTGATCTTGCACTTGTGCGTTTAACGCAAGAATCGCTTGAGCGCGTTAAAGATACGCTTGGTTTTATTCCTTATCTTAGATTTGGTAATTCAGACACGGTGCGCAGATCAGATGAGATTATGACTCTTGGCTATCCATTGGGTCAACAATCTCTTAAAAGCACAACTGGAGTAGTAAGTGGTCGTGAGCATATTGATGGCCATTATATGATTCAAATAAGTGCGCCTATTAATCCGGGAAACTCAGGGGGACCATCAGTTGACCAAGATGCACAAGTTGTTGGCGTTAATACAGCAGGTTTTGCAGCTGCTCATGCACAAAATGTTAACTATATTATACCAAGTAACGAGGTCACTCAGTTTTTAAAACATGCTGAGCAGGTGCATTGTGAAGATAATAAGGATATAACGTTTTTACGTAAGCCATTTTTAGGCGTCCATTTTAACCCTGCAAGCGAAAGTTTGACAACCTTTTTGAAAAATCCACTTCCTGGTGGGTTATACGTTGTTGAAACGTATAAAAATAGTCCTTTACAAAAAGCTGGGGTTATAGCTGGAGATATGATTTATGATATCGATGGCCATAGATTAGATATTTATGGGGAAATGAATGTGCCGTGGTGCGAAGACAAAGTTTCTATTGTCGATTATGTTTCTCGCCTGATGCTTGGTGATAAAATCCATATTACCGTGTATCGCAATGGAAAACCTTTGAGACTATCATTTGTTTTTGACCAATGTGAGCTTCCTGCTGTCCGTCAACGGTTCCCGCCCTATGAAAAGATAGATTATGAACTATTTGGTGGCATGGTTTTCATGGACCTTGCTTTAGATCACATAAGTCATCTTATTCAGTCTGCACCGCACCTTTCAAAATATATGGACTTTAAAAATCAATTAGAACCAGCAGTAGTTCTTGCGCATGTGCTGCCAGATTCTGTTGCGCTTCGTTCACATGTCTTAATGCGTGGTCAAATAATTAAAGAGATTAATGGCGTTGAGGTTAAAAATTTAGTTGATGTGCGCAATGCATTACGAAAAAGTATTGGATCGGATCATGTTACTTTAAAAACAGCTGAAAAAATGTTTGTTGCATTGCCCTTTAAAAAGATGCTTGAAGATGAAGATAAACTTTCACGCATGCTGTTTTATACGATAACGCCATTTACTCAAGAGCTTATGAAAGCTGATCGTGCAGCGCATACATAAAATTCGTTTAGACAAACTTATTGCAGAGCGCAATCCGATGCTCTCTCGGTCAAAAATACAAGAACTTATCATTCATGGTGCCGTTACCGTAAACGGCACCGTTATTACCTCTTCAAGTTATTTTACGGATATCACTGCTCTTATTGAACTCGATGTTTCTCTTCTAAGATACGTTTCTCGGGCAGGTTTAAAGCTTGACCATGCATTACGGCTGTTTAAAATATCTGTTGCCAATAGAGTCTGTCTTGATGCGGGTTTGTCAACGGGTGGTTTTACCGATTGTTTATTGCAACATGGTGCCCGCAAAGTATATGGTGTTGATATTGGTACCGCGCAAGTTAACCAAAAAATAGCCAACGATTCACGCGTTATTGTTTTAGAAAACACTGATATTCGTTCAGTTCTGTTGCATGAGTTAATGGATATTATAACACTGGATCTTTCATTTATTTCGATAATAAAAGTTTTAGAGTATGTAGCAAAATTATTAAAGCCTGGTGGCATATTAATTACGCTCATTAAGCCGCAGTTCGAAGTAGGTTTTGAAGCAGCCCGTGCTTCAGCTGGCGTAATTAAAGATGAAAAGCTTCAAAAAGTTGCTGTTGCTGAAGTTATCAAAACAATTTCTGCTGCAGGCCTTGAATACAAAAATATGGCAGAATCGCCTCTTCTTGGTGGCTCCGGGAATAAAGAATTTTTAGCATCTTTTGAAAAAAAATTATGAAGCGTCGTGATTATATAGTTAATATAATTACTTTTTAACCGGGCTTGGCTGTCTATATGCTATGGTGTTGTTAAGGAAATGGATAATTGGCAAGCGAGAAAAAATACATATTCCAGCGAATAATCGATACAGTTAGGCATTATTAAATAAAATTGATACACTTTATCTTAATGCGCCTGTAGCTCAATTGGATAGAGTGCCGGACTTCGAATCCGTAGGTTGCAGGTTCGAGCCCTGCCAGGCGCACCAGTTTCTAGTTTGACTAGATTCCATGATCATGCTGAATAGTGGCTTAAGTTCTACCTGCAGGTTTCCATCTTTATAAACGCAGTTCCCTGTCAGCAAATTTACGATTCTTCGTTTTTTCTCAATATTTCCTGCTCTGAACATCTGGATCGCGCTTTTCGCGAGTTCTAGGACAAGGTACGCATTCTCTAAATATTGGGAATCTGACTGCTGCGCTGATACCAGTTTCATACTGAGTTGTTGTTTTTCTTCCAGCCATTCTTGGTTCTTTGTTTGCCAGAAATTATCCGTTATTTTGCCATCGAGCTTATCAATATATGCCTGATCGATCCTATTCTGTAACCGCTTAATCTGTTCCATGAGCTGGTCGACCATAGCATTATGGTAGGCGATTTTGTCCTTGATACTATCACGCAGAGTCTGTAAGATGATTTCTCTCGCCTCATCACTAACATGTATTTTGTTTAATAATTGTTCAAACTGGTCATCGATTGTTTCTTGGCGTAGGTAATCTTGTGGACATTTGCCTTTAGAGCCAGTGCAATGATAGTAGATATACTTGCCCTTTTTAAGCTCTGCGGTGAACTTGCATCCACAAAGACCACAGGTAATAAAGTTAGTGTACGAGAACAACCCTTTTCTTGATTTGCTTTTACTGGGGCCGATACGGACATCTTGAACACGTTGAAAAAGTTCTTTACTAATAAGTGGCTCATGAGTTGCATTATCGTACTTTTTACCTTTCCAGAAAAATACTCCCGCATAGAACTCATTTTTAAGAATATTTTCTACTGCACTTCGGTAGAAATTTTTACCATTTCGGTAAACCATACCTTCAGCGAGCATTTTTTGCTTGAGAGTAAGAAAAGAATAACTGCCGGTTGCGTATAATTCAAACATTTTCTTTATGTAAGGGGCTGTTTGGGGATCTACCGTGATAACACTTTTGCCATTAATATGCGTATTATTATAGCCATAGGGTGCGTGTGATGGGTATAGCCCTTGTTCAGCTTTTTCGGTCATACCTTTTTTTACTTCTTCAGATAGATTGTCGGAATAGTTTTTTGCCATGAGTGTTCTGAAGCCTGCAAAGAGTTTTTCACTTGAGCGTGAATCTCTGCTCAGTATAGAGTTTTCTTTAACAAGATGAACTTTTACATTAAGAAACTCAGTGAGCCCTTCAATGGTCGCATGATCAGCAAAGTTTCTCAGTAATCTGTCTGTTTTCTCTACCAAGATATACGAAATATTATTTTGTTTGATGAACTCTAACATTTTATTGAATCCCTTACGCCCCGCTTTTTTTGCGGTATCAACGTCAGTGAATTCTTGTGCAACAATAAAGTTTTTTTTGGCAGCATATTCATTTAAAGCTTTGAGTTGTGCTGGTATAGAAAAGCCCTCAACTTCTTGCTCTTTTGATGATACACGTGCATAGATAACGGCTTTGTTCATAGTGAATATCCACAGTTGTTAAGTAGTGATTGCTTAAATATTATAGGTTCCGTTTGTAAATTTCCGGGTTATATATCCCTTTATCGATAATTTCGAGTAATCGTAATGCCGCATGACTTGGGACTCTTACGCCAGATTCCCATGATTGCACTGTTTTGATACTCACGTTTAAAACTATAGCAAAGACACCTTGAGAATACTTATTACGCTCACGTATTCTTTTTATCTCTCTTGGTTTGTAAACTACGGGTGGTTCTGGTAGTACTATGGTCTCAGATCGAAGATTAAGCTTGCCTTGCTTATGTGCAATGGCATCTTCAAGGCCAGCTTTTAATTTTTTAAATAGTTCGCTCATAATTATTCTTTCCCTTTAAGAAGAGTAACTAATGATTTCAGAATACCCTTTTCCTCTGCGGTTAGATTGGCTTGTTCATTTTTAGAATATATCCATAACAAATAAATGTGCTCTTTAAGAGTAAGGTAGTAATAGCAGACTCTAAAGCCACCACTTTTTCCACGAGTAGCTGATTTAAGCCGCACCTTACGTACGCCACCGCTTCCCATGATGAGATCACCCATTTTGGGATTTTCGGCTATTTGCTTATTTAAATCATTGAAATCTTCAATAAGAAGGCTTCTTTTTTTAAGAAGAGCATCTAGTTCTTTAGAGAATTCTCTGGTTTGTATAAAATATTTATTCATATTTAAAGTATACTACAAGGTAGGGGTTTGTTTCAATAAAAACTTAAAAAAATATTATCATTCGGTAATTTTTCTTTCAGGGACCTCATCGGTACTTGCAAATGCTGGCATATGAACAACAATGACTTTGGTTTCACCTTTATTTTCAGTCTTATCTCTTAAGGCCATTAACCACTTCCGATAATTGATGTCATAGAGTGGCATTGTCTGAAGAAAAATTTGCTTATCTATAATACCCTCTTGCGCTAGTCGTTCCCGTCGTGAACCTATTGTATGTAATGCTATGTCATAGGCTTGTGAAAAGTATTCCGAATCGACTGCTAATTTGTGGAAGATTTGCGGTGACATCGTGATACTCAGCGGAAAGTTATTTATAATGAGAGAGTCTGGAAGATGTGCCCATTGAACAAGCTCATCTGCGAGCTTGCGATATTCTTCTTCACTAGTAGGCTTTGCTCTGAATTTTGGAAGCTTGTTTTTTTTAACAACTGACATGCTTGTCCCCTTTATCATCGATTAAATATTTCAATGCTGAATGGCTTTTTCTTATCTCGCTGATTAACCTGCGGCTTTGAGCGCGTTCTGCTTTTGCTTGCTTGGTATTACGTCCATGTTTTATGGGTATAGCTCCACCATGGTAATAGCATCTGCCGTTTTTCATTGCTGCTTGACGACACGGTTTGCCGAAATTACTTCTTGCTTTAGCCCCACATCTTGGAAGCTTTTTAAAATCCATCTTGAAGCGCATGGGTTATTCTCCATTTTTTAATGTACCCCCGGTTTGTACTAACGTATTAAGCACAGCGTTGCCCTCAGAATGCACGTTGTAGTTAACATTAATAGTTTGACTCTTGCCACGATACTGTTGAAGTGTATTAAGAGCCTGGTGGCTAAGTCTTATCATCATCATTCCCTGCCCTATAATGTTGTAATTATCTTCTTCAATAATGGACATGGCCTTTAAGTGAAGCGCGACATATTGTGCAGCAAGTATAGACTCAACAGTATCTTTGGGATTAATACCTCGTATTAAAGCAATAACCGCATCAACATCCTTTGCCGAAGGATCATATATAGACGGGCCATAGATCATGAGCATTGCGCGACTTACAAGCAACCTTGCCGCATCTTGATTATCGCAGTTTATAGCTTCAACAAGGAGTGAAATTTGGCTTGGGACGGATATGTTTTTGTTTGTTTTCATTAGTTTATCCATATGAGTTGAAAAAAAATTGCGAAATTGTGACGAGTTGAATTTCGTAGTCAACTTAATTGAAGCGCTCTGGTTCGTCATTTTCACCATTATTGGTTATAAGGTTGAGTAAGTTGAATATAGTCCGTCTGTATTGATTGATCCGTGTTTGTCTTTATGGCGTATATGTTTTTACTCAACTTATTCAACTCTATATCCATGGCGCTGAAACATTTAGCATTAATCGGGGCATTTTGGGTTGAGACGGTTTTCAACTCAACCCAATTCTTTCAATCTTTGACAGGCCAGTATCGATCGTCCTTTCTTTTTCTGGTTTGAGAGGGCGCATGTTCTATCTTGCCAGTTTCGATTAGAGTTTTGATTATGTACTCATAATCTTTAGTGCCGCCACCGAGTACTCTTGAAGCACTTAATTGTCCCCATGTTATATGCTCTCCTGCAGTCTCTACTTTTTTACATATCCAGTTAAAAACAAGTCGACATTTGCGTTGATGATCAGATTCACCTAGCTCTCCCTCAAATAATTGGATGGTAGAATTGATGGCGGGAAGTAGCACCCAATAGGCTTGAATAATCGCCTGTTCACTTATTTCATGTGCATTTGGATCTTCAAAAACTTGCATTATCATAGCTAACTTAAGAAGATATGGGCTCCAACGTTTTACGTAAGGGTCTAGAATCTCCTTGCTATGTTCACCATACTGACCAGGCATTTCTATAATTTTGTTATGTAAATTGCTGAATAATTCGCTTGCTTTCTCTGATATCGTATAACTTTTTGTTCCTATGGCTTCTAATCGATCCTTTATTGCTTGTTCTTGATGTGAATTAGTAATAGGTGATTTAGATGGTAACGCCTGCGGCTTTGCATCTTTATGTGATGGTGTGAATATTAAAAAACGTGCAAAAAATCCGCTAGCAACATCGTTTGGTTTTATATTCTCCTTTATCCACGAAAGGGTTGAGACGCCACATACAGAAATGCACGGTTTTATAATTGAATAATTACCTTGTGTTTTGGTTTTGTATTGAAATAGATCAGGAACATCATAGAGTTCCGTCATAATCCCCTTAAGGTCATTATTGTGAGTCTTTTCCATATTTTGTAACCAAGGGCCAAACTCGCTTAAAAATATCGCACCATTATACCCTTGGGCTAGATGTTCGAGTAAGCCTTCTGTGGTGATCTTGCTTGGCAGTAAAACATTCTTGATTTTAATGGAAGCTACTTCTGCTGCGATCTCTTTTTTGTGATCATCCGGGGCATCTTTGAGTTGTGCCTGGAGCTCTTGGACTGCTTTTGTTACATCTTTATATCTTTTAAGAGCTAATGCATATCCCTTACGCAAAGCGGTTGTTTTGAATTGGCCGCTATCCGCGATAACTATCGACCATATATTTGGATAAAGCGTTTGATAATATTCACCCTCCAATATAAAAACCTGTTTTTCTAGAAATGCAGCAACTGTTGTTAATACCGACAGCGTAACTATAAGTTGTATCGCAAATTGAATCAATATAGTCTCCTAATATTTTTGGTAGCATACCAGGTGAGAATTTAGCGCAAGGATCTTCTTTTTCTAATGATTTCTGGGCGGTAATTTTAAGAGATTCTTTTGTGGATGGTGCTGACGCTATTCTAGTAATTTGTATATGAACTTCTTCTAAGCTACATACTTGGTGGAGATCATTGAAATCTGTATATGCATTTCCATCAAAATCAGTTCTTTTATCAACTGGGAATTCGGGAAAAACAGCTTTGCCGCCAAAGGCATCAGCTGCCGCAATTGCCCTTTTTCTGCCAACTTCGTCGCTATCTCCAGCAATTATAAGTTCACTTTTGGGAAATGCGCCTTTTACGTTCTCAATTACTGGCATCAGGTTTCCGGCATCGTATGCAATGATTACTGGACTTAATCCTGCAGTATAAACACTTACACCAGTTGCCCAACCTTCGACAAAATATATAACATTATCATCTTTAAGATCACCCAGCGTATGGAAATTGCCTTTTTTTTCTCCATCAGTAAGAAAGCGTTTTTGTGTTTTACCGTTTTCGTCAATGTAAATAGATTGTAAGGAGCGAATTTTTCCATCTATGCCTCTTAAGGGAAGTATTATTCTGAGAGTGTCTTTAAAAGAGGTAAACTTGGCTCCTATAGGTTGAATATTTTTTAAGGATGGGTAAGTTAGATAGTCTTGCGAAGGGGGAGTGTCTACTGCCAGGGCCCATAATCTTTCAGCAGTTATTGCAGCTTTATCATGTAATTCTTTGATTATTTGATCGGCTGCCAATTTCTTTTTTTCCGATTCCGCATTAAGTTGCTGACGCTCTTGTTCAGAGATATTTAACTTGTCATATGATTTGAAGACATATTTAGATCCTGTGCTCCAGGATCCATAGGCGCAGACCAGATATTCATTTTGTTTGAAAATTCCTGTGTGTGCAATGTACCATTCATCAGGTTTATTCCTTTGTGAATCTGCTGAATATCTGCGGATTTTTTCATCAGCGATAATTTGATCGGGGCATGGTAACCCATTTTCCATCATGTGTTGCCAGCACTCTGTTTGTAAACTGTGCTGTACTATGTTATAATTCATATACAATCCATTCATTTTGTAGGCCATCGTGGTAAAAACTGATGGCTTATTTTTTATATATACTCAACTTTTATTGATGATTTCTTCAAATTTTGAAATCACTTCTTGTTCTATTTGTTCAGCTATTTCTTTTCTGATTGGATGATAGATATTAAGCCCTCCGGATAATTTAGCCCGCGTCGGGTACGTTAATCGAAATCCGCCCTGTGGACGAGTAAAGATCCCTATCGCGCTCATATAGAAACAGTCATTAAAGATGAAGCTAGCGAAACCTACTAGGCCGTTTTGTGGTTTAATGGGTGTTATCTGAATGTCGCTTATATAGTTCTGCATACATATTTCCCTTCGTTACATTTTTATCTTCATGAAGATCCGCTAAAGCCAAAAAGAATTCAGTGAGCTGCTTACGTTCATCGACCGTCAGCGGTTGTGTCGTATCTCGTGGCGGAATATGAATTGTAAAACTTATGGATTTCTTGATCTTCATACAATTTCTTAAAATTGACCTTGTATGAAAATTTATCACGTTGTGTGGGGGCCCCCGGTGACCGCCGCGTAGCGTGTTAATGTAGCAACTGGATCGTGCGATTGATGTTGTTTGTAAAAGAAATAATTGGCGGTGTTAGTGATAATTCTAACGAAAGATCGAGAATCTTCTTCTATATTTATCGAGCATTTATTCTTTTAGATGAATGCAGGATTTATATGACCAACTAATATCAAGAATACCGTTTTTAGAGGTTACGACTTGTTTTTTAAAGTGAAATGCTTTCATTAAGTTGGTATTTATAGTTCTTCTAGCATTCTTTATCTGATCTTTTTTTGAGGTATTTGAGTTCTCTTCGGCGACACCTTTAATTGCATCGTAATGAATGGGTTGTTTTCTTTTTATTAAAAAGAAAAGCAATGCTGCTGAGGTTCCAGTAAGATCTGAATCAATATTCCCCTTTGTGACCGTTCCGCTTCTGAAACCACTTTTATCTGTATATGTATAGATATACTCTGTTGCATTGCTTTGAGCTTCTGAACTTTGTTTATTATTACTTACTTCAGTAGTAGACGATGGGCTCTCGGCAAGCAGTAATGGTTTTATGAACTCCCATACGTGATGCAGGTGGATTCTGCATTCTTCAATATCAAAACCTAGTAAAAGAGCTTTTTGAACATCATGCTGCTCCAGAGCTTCATCAAAATTTTTCACCTCAAGATCAAAGCAGTAAAGGGCAAAGTGTTGATTATCTTGTAATAAGGCGTGTCGTTTTTTTAAACGTTTCTCAATATCATTTAACTCATGAAAATGTATGAGGTAATGCATGCTATACCAAAGTGCAGTTTTTTTATCTCGTTCAATGAGGGCAATATAATATTGCCATTCAGCTAGGCTTTGTGAAAAAATATATCCAACAACCTGACCGTTTTCACCGAACTTAATAAGCTTTTTTATGATGACGCTATGATCCGTTGATCTATCATTCCTAATAAGCAGTGATGCTTTTCGCAACACATAATCCAACGCATATGCCTGTTCCCAACTCATTGGTCGGCTTGTTTTTTCAGTATCTTCATATTCTTGGAGATAAAAAGAAAGTGCTGGAATGGTGTCTTTATATTGTAACAATAAATTTTTTGCGGCATTCAGTTCATCAAAGGCTTTTGTTTTAAGCTCAAAACTACGTGCAAAGTATGGCTTGCCAGTTTCTGCAACAGTTTGTTTTATGTTGTCAAAAAGATGGTTGCGAGCAAGCTCCTTTCCAAATTCACATGCTATAGGCAAACGATTTTTAGGGCTTTGTGCTATTTTTTCACGATCAAATAGCGATTGTAATTTGTCATGAAGAGTTTTATTTTCTGTAGCTACCATTTTATTACCTTTTTTTAACAATACGTTATTAGTATTAGTATAAGATTTTTAGGCAACAATGTGATCACCAAGATGAAGACTTTATCGTCCTCCAGCGCTTTTTGTATGGATCACTACCGCGAGCGTTTTGAGGATGCTTATGATCGCATCTTGGCGCGCTTTTTTGGCCCTGTTTCTCCGATCGATTTTTATAAGGAGTTCAACGTAATCACATAGTCTTTTTAACTCTTCAGGTGTTAACTTTATGTCGTTTTTGGTTGGTTGCTTTTTCATGGTCTTGAGATTTGTTTTTGTGGTTATAGAGCGTTTACTCTGTAGGATGGATATGATATTATACGTATATGAACGGTATAATATTTCCCAATTTTGCATTACTCTTTTTGATAAATCCACAACAAGAGATTCTTTTGTTGCGAAGAATAAATACACCTTTTAGTAATCACAGTTATTCGCTGCCTGGTGGAGAAATTAAATTGGGTGAGTCTGCAACGCAAGCAGCCATCCGTGAGGCGGGTATAAGTCTTGATATTCATATAAAACCTGAAAATCTGCACTTTGTGCATCTTATGTCACGCAAGTGTAATGACCCAGAATTTTTTGCCTGTGTATTTCGGGTAGATTCTTATGATGGCACTTTGTGTAATAATCAACCAGCACGGCATGATGATCTGCGGTGGTTTGCCTTTGATAAACTTCCTGAGAATATAGTCGCTGCACATCGGCAAGCAATTGAAATGATCGAAAAACATATTTCTTATTCAGAACATGGGTGGGGACCAAAATGACGAAAATGCGTGTCTTTAAGCAAGAAAAATTGTGGCGCGACAAGATGATAGCCAAAGCAGAATCACAGGGCTCTGTGCTTCACTGGCGGAGGCTTGATGATACTGAATATGACCAGCAATTACGCATAAAGCTACTTGAAGAAGCGGATGAGGTTCGCGCTGCTCAATCACGTGAAGAGCTTATGAATGAGATTGGCGACGTTTATGAGGTTATTAATTCACTTTGCGCTTTACACAATCTTTCAAAAAGTGAAATTATAGACATTCAAGATAAAAAACGGGCTGAACGTGGGGGCTTTGCTGAACGCAAGTTTGTAGACACCGCAGAGCATCCAGAGGGGAGCTATCTTGCTAATTATTGTCTTGCTGAGCCGCAAAAATATCCAGAAATAAAGTAACGTTATTCAACCTCTACTATAGGATCAAAATTACCCAACGGCTTTATAAATAACTTTCCACCAGCAAGGGTACTGCCTTGAAGTGCCAAGAGTTCTTCTTGTAGTCGGGTATCTTTAACTGATACATGCCAGCGGGGGATTTCAAATTTTTCTGTTTGAGATGGTTCATTCACGCCAAGTTGTTGATGCATTTGAATGAGCAATTCTTCGATACGAGCGTCCTCAATGATTAAGTGCATTACGGGAATTGGTCTTTCTTGAGTTCCAAATATATCCGATTTTCCTACATTTACTCGTATGGGGCGTAATGTATTGATTGTTGCCAATATAGCCTCCGCTTTTTCCAATTTACCCTCGTCAGCTTCACCAAGATATGTAATGGTCATATGTACTGGATTAACTTGTTTACCTTCATAAGTAGCATTTGGAATCCGCATCCCGACGGTATATTTTAACAGCTGACTCTTCTCCATCGCAAAAACAGATGCGACTACTACACTGCATGATACAATAATTATTTTTTTTAACATCATTGTTCCTTTAGTTTTGTTCTTGATTGCCGGGCTGTGGCGCGTTATTTTTAATATGCAAATGGAGCTCAAAGATATCGGTATTATACATATCCAAGGTAAACGTTATCAGGCAATAGGAATAATTAAAGACTGGATTGAAGAGCATGGAGAAACTAAATAAGTAGCTTTACATACTATAAGCATTGATCAATTTTAAAAGAAGCCTTTAAAAAGGCTCCTTTTCGTTAGCTTCTCTTTCTTGGCGAAAAGACATTTCTTTATCGCGTATCAGCCATTGTGTGGTTGCTTTGATTCGTTAAGTTTCTTTATGAATTCATCAAACTTGAGAGTTGTTTTACAGTTGCTGGTGAGTTTTTGCTCTAATCTACCGTTATTTTCATTAAATGAAACATTCACCGTATGGACGCATCGGGTATCCGCATCTGAAAGAGTGGTTTCTTTACCGTGTTGAGATTGTATTTCTTTTTTAAAATCATCCGTTAATTCTGACATATCGAATGTTGTTACTTCGCTATCAGTGATAGAAGAAGTAATATTTATATAGTCAACTATATGGCTCATGCTAAAACTGCCAGAAGCGTATTGCCCATCGGCCACAAAACGAGCGCCTGGTATGTTATGGATTATATGATACATTCTTGCAGCGACTCCGCCAAGGAGTTGTAAATTCGTGCTATTGTGTATTCGAGCAAAAACAGTTCTAACTTCACTAAAGTCGCGCTTTATATCCTTTTTCCAACTGTCAGATCCTGTAAATACCGTAGTGCTGTCTTTTAGAAATTGCATGACATAATCGGTCTCAGAGACACAATCAGGGCCGTACGAAAATATCATTGGTGTTATAATACCAGCAGATAGAAATAATAATTTTTTAAACATAATTGTTCCTTTAGTTTTGTTCTTGCGTTTTAATTTGTAAATGGAGCTCAAATACATCGGTATTATACATATTCATGGCGAATTTGATCATTGTATCATTATGTAAAGCAGCAGCCTTTCTTTCAAGATACCCTAACGTCCACCAGATTGGCATCACCGGGTTGATTGATTGTTGCTGAACCAACATGCCCTGGTCTTCTTGTAAATAATCTTTGATGTCTAATATGGTAGTAATATCCTGAATCTTAACGAGATATGTCTCTTTGGGCGCTCTTATTTTAATGGTCTTTGCAGCTCTTACCCATGGCTTAAGAGATACTGCAGAAATCGCATCTGTATCCCACAATTGCCAACGGCTAGTAAGGCCCCCGCCAAGGCGATCGTCCCCAAGCTCCCATGCAGCACCATTGGCAATGGCAACTCCACCCAAAGTTTTTTGACCAAAGGCTCTATTGCCAAATTCCTCAATGCACCAGGCGATATCATTGGCCTTTTGCTTATCTCCTGCTTCAATGGCTGTTCGTCTCAGTTCTTGTAGCTTTTCAATATGAGCATCAATTTTCTGAATACTTTCTTCTGGCAATTCCAACCCAAAAGCTGAGGCAGTTATTAAACTGCACGATAAGATTAATAATTTTTTAAACATAGGATTCACTCGAATTAATAAGAAAATGGTGAATAATTATCTTTACAAAGTATATGCAGAAAACATTATTTTTCTATAGCCTTATGCGATGCGCCCGCAACAAGAAGCAGTTCACCGCAGGTAAGAGAAATGATTGCGATAAGTGGAAGTTCTTGGCCGAATATGAGAAATGGCACCGTATAGCGCAATAAATTTGAAAGCATATGCACGATAATGGGAATTTCGATTCTTTGTGTTTTATAGGCAATTATGCCTAGCAGAAAGCTAAATTGAAAGTGGCCGCGTGAAAATAGCTCAATTAAAGATGGCATAATCGGTTCATAGCCTGTATGCATGAGCGTGAAGGCGCATGCGCTGAGGATATTGAAAAAGATAAACTCAAGCGGCTTCATGCGGTATTTTATGAACACCATGCGCGAAAGAAGCTCTTCCAGGCAAGAAGAACCAAAGACACCCAGAACAAGTGAATCAAAAACTGGGTATGTTCCCCATGTGAAAAAGAGCCTATAAAGTAGCAATAAGCCGATGGTGACTCCAACAAGCAATTCCCATCCTGGCGTGCGTATGGGATAATTAAAAATTAGAGCAGTTGTGTGCAAGCGCGAGTGTTCTAACGACTTGTAAAAATAGTAAGATACCAAAAAGATGGCTATAAGTAGCCTGACGCTGTAGCTTATATTCAACTGCATGCCGGCGCCATAGGCTAAAAAATAGGTTATTAATCCCCACCATAGCGGCGCTAGTGCCCAGAAAAATTTACCTGAATACTCTTGATATTTGATCATAACAACCCCACGATCCTTTTGATGTGTGCTTCTGTGGTCAGTATAACAAAACTACTATTGTATAGAGCAAGACCGAGATAGACTGAGATTGTGATTTTGGCAAATTCGCTTTTATTAGCTAAAATTAAAAAGAAAATCTTATTTTTCTAGGAATTATTTATGAAACTACACTATCTTTCACTATTAATTGCAGCTTTTCCTTATTGTTATGCTATGCAACAGGAAGCTACTGATCCTGAAGTTCGGATAAAAATCGCTGCTGCAAAGAATGCCAGCGATAGAGTGCATGCAGAAATGATGCAAGCTAGAGCGATTTTAGCGGATCAAGAAGACCACAATCATGTGGCAGATGCTCGGTTACGGATGTATAATGAGGACCAGCGCAAACTTTATAAAAGAGTTGAAGAGGTCTGTCGCCATATTACTACAAATACCCATCCTGACAGCCGTAGGCGTTCTGAGTGCAATAGGCATATAAGAGAGTTTTATGAATGGTTAGATCGTAAGCAGGATGTCTTGGGTGCGTCTGGCTTTGATTATCCTTCGCTCAATTACAGAGGATAAAATATGAAAATATATACGATGATCTCGTTTTTATTAATTGCATGCGGCCTCAACTTGGGGCAGATATCAGCTTCTGAGCAGCCAGAAAAAAGTTACACCGATGCAGAATTCGCCTTGTTAGAAGAGATTCGATTCGAAAGTAAAAAGAAAGCTTCGCAACTCAAACACAATTTTACTGATGGTTGCCGTGCGCATGTGTCAGTCGCTAATCAGGATCAGTGGCTTTTAGATTTCAATGCTCCTTGTGCTCAAATGGTCGCTTTTTTAAAATTAATGAAAGAGCATCCATCGCTTCATACTGGAAATGCACGGATTATACTTACCGTAGAAAGTGATACTTCAACGCAATTGTTAACACCTAGAGTCAATTCTTCGACAGGAACCTCCATAGGTAAATATCGCTTTCATTCTATAGATGATGCAATACAAAGCATTGTTTATTTTGGCACATCGGGTGCTGAGGGACACAGAGACCATATGGACAAACAATCAAAGAAATAAGAAGCTAAAAGACCATGAAAAAAAATATAATTTCTTTGCTGATTTTATGTTGTCCCATCTTTATATCCGCTATGGAACAAGATCTTATGGGGTTTTTATTGCAACAAGATCAAGAATTGCGTAAGTGGCATACTCATGCTTCTTCAGAAGATATCAGAGCATTTGAAGCACTTTGTAGTGAGTATATAAAAAATATTAATACTATTTGTTGCGCAAGCGCTAGTGCACATAAATTATCCTCTTACATACTTCAAGATCCTGTCCGTGCTGAATGGTATAAAGATGCCTCTGATAAAGAAGCCAAAGCATTCTTAAAAGATTGTGATCTTCGTGCCCAATGTGCCCTTGAATTGCAAAAAAAGATGCGCGATCGAAAATAGTTGATGTCTCTTATTAAAACTACTTAGCTCCTGTATCTTTAATAATCGACATAATTCTTTATAATATTGCATTAGGTAAAAAAGCAATAAAGGAATTTTATGAAAAACCACTCTCAAATCAAATTTTTGTTAAGCTTGTTGCTAGCCGCTACATGCGTGATCTATGCTGAGCAAATAGAAATACGTTCAATAAAGCCTCCTAAATTAGATGCTGCACATCTTGGTAAAGAAATTCGCTGTTACCGCCCGATGCGACGTGGTAGTCCCGATATGACCGTACGAAGAGTTGCGAATAGGGTTGTAGCGACAAATGCAGGTCATGGTGGAAGTGGATGGACACTGGGACCTGGCTGTGCTGCATATGTTAATTCTCTGTTGATCAATTCACCCTATGCGCAAGATTTAACCCTAGATACTCCCATAACTGTTATTGGCGCAGGCGCTTTGGGCCTGTTTAGTGCATATGATTTAGTTCAACGTGGTTATACGAATATCACTATTGTTGCAGAAAAAATGGATGATCTTACATCTCATAATGCCGGTGGTTTATTGGCACCCGTATCTATGGATAATGATCCAGAAATGCAAAAAATTATCGATGAAATCGGTATTGAAGCATATAACTTTTATGCTAAAATAGCCCACAATAGCATAGCATATTTTGATGGAGGTGCAGTTATTGTGCCAACTTATTTTCGTGATCGTAACGATTCTGGGCTTGAGCCATATGTTGGGGTTGTTATGGAACCAGCAAAGGATGTAATTCTCGATTTTGGTAATGGCACTACACAAAAAATGGTTGTATATGACGATGGTATTTTTATCGATACAGCAAAAATGATGCGGGCGCTACATGCTTATTTATCATCAAAAGTAACTTTTATTAGTCAAAAAATAACTGATTTTGAACAAATTGCCGATACATACATTATTAACTGTACCGGCCTTGGCTCAAAAGAATTAAACAACGATTCCGAATTCATTTCGGTGCAAGGTCATTTGATTATGCTCAAAGATCAAAATCCTTCCGATTTAAACTATATGATCCTTGTTTATTTTGGTGAAAGCATAAATCAAAATGGTCAACATATAAAACGATCTTTTTATATGTTCCCTAAACATCTACCCAACAGTGGTGTTACCGATGTTGGTGTTGTTGGCGGAACCTTTATTGAAGGCGCGACTGAAGACACTCCAAATAATGAAGAGTTTGGTATTTTAATTAAAGGCGCTCAAGAATTTTATGGGATACAACTCTGATAAGCTAATTTGCTGCATGAGAAATTTTCTTCCAAAATTATTCCCTATAGTATTTCACTAGGTGAAAAGCAATAAACTGAGATTCTGACATGAATAAAAATAATTTTTTAAAATTAATTGCAATAATGCTTGCAGGCGCGCAAACAAATCTCTTCGCGCCAAAGGGAGGCGGCGGAGTAAGCCGAGGCTGCCATATGGAATGTGAATACAGAGGCGGTTCTATAGGTAACTGTTCTGATTTAACCTGCAGCTATGGAGATTCCGGTCAGCGGGAATCGAACTCACATGGCGGTAACTATGGCAATTCTTCAGGTAACGGCAGCAGCGGATCTAGTTATGATGGTACAGTAGCTGCTCCAGCAATAAGTAGCGCTGCAGCAATTGAGACGGCCGGCAGAGAGTTGTTGGATCAGTGCTATGTAGTGTACTCTAATCGCCAGGCGGTGAAAACATGCAGCAAACAGGAAGTTCTCACGGCAGTTAAATCAGTTTCAACGCTGTATGCAGGAGTCGCTGCTGGAGAATTAACAGATAATGAAGCGCATAAAATGGTTATGGGCTTGATAAGCCTTGGCTTGCCTTTGGATTGTGCTGCTGCGCGCCAAGCACCTGTTGAATTATGTCAAAAGTCTGATCACTTCAGTACTATGCATCAAATTATGAAGGATTATGAAGAACAAAAAATGGCAGCAGCGCAACATCAGTCACAAAGAATAGTAAGCAAGGGAGTGGCGTCTGATGGGATGCGGCGCGTTTTCCCCGACATTAATCTAGAAGCACTACTCAGTGAATGCTACAATGATGTTAGTGCGGGAAAGAAAACCGAGGCAGATGCAAAAAAATCTTTAACTGAACTAAGAAGCAAAGGGCTTTCATTAGAGGCAGTAAGAGAAGTTGTCATTGCAACTGCTCAAAAAGTTAAAAGCGAGATAGAGCATGAGGTCGCTGAGTATAAGGAATTGTTATTACGGCCTAAACGGTTCAATCAAGCTCAATTAGCTGCGGCAATGAATTGCAATGGTGGTATGTACAATCTGCCACCAGCAGAGATTGCAGACCTTACGCATCAATTTGGCGGTGAACGTTGGCTAATACGGGCTTTTGAGTTGACGACAAGAAGATGTGCTGCGCCTCAGAAAATGCGTCATCTGTGCTATTCATACGCTGTTGGTGGTGGAGTTATTGCAGGGCATCCAGCAGTAGCTGCCTTTGATGCCATGTCAGACGCACAGGTAGCGGCTAGATTCGATGAAGCTGACAGACAGTTGGCACGATTAAAAGCTCAGGGTTTGGCATGAAAAATAAAGAGATTATTATTTGGGATAATGATGGAACGATCATGGGTTCCAAGAATCCTCATGATACCACCGACAAAGCCAAAGTAATTTTACCCAATGTTCAGCAGGTGATGACAACAAGTAATGCAGTGCATGTTATTTGTTCTGGTTGCAAAACGCCAGAAAGTGAACTGCAAGACTTTGATCCAGAAAATATTATTAAGCGCTTTACTTCGCTCATGGAGCAACTACCAGTACAAGTAGCTGTATTTTCTCCCGCCATTGGTGGTACTGAGTGTTACGTGATTATCAAAAAAACGGGCAGCGACGAAGTAATAATCCGCAAAGCGCATGAAGATATTCGCTATCAACATTTAATTGGCCATTTTAAAAAGCCAGGCATTGGGATGCTTGAAGTGATCAAAGATATCCTCTATTTAGAATTTGGTGTTAAAATGTATGCAGAAAATGCGGTTATGATTGGTGACACCTGGCACGATGAGCATGCGGCGGTTGCATTAGGCATACCATTTGTCGATGCAACATTTATTCACAGCATGAAAGTTTAAACCTGATATCCGCAAGAATTATATCAACAAAAAAGCCATGACTTTTTACGATCATGGCTTTTTTAATTATTTCGGGATATTTTAATCTTCTTCTGCAAATGTCTCTTTTGCCGCCCTTTCAATATTTTTATTAAAGAATTGAGTTGTCATAGAGGGAGCTGCATCTGATTTTGTTATAAAAAAAGACTCTATACCTTCCTCTGATCCCAGATTATAATGCGCCATGGGAAAAGTTGTTGCGTAGTAACCGCCCTTCATCATCTGATTTTTTTGAATAAAGAAATTGAGAAGCGCGCCTTTAAAATAAGGGTCACACACATCTCCGTAGGGCAAGAGGCGGCACCATCTTACTTGTGTATTATTTTCAAGCGTGGTGAAAATAAATGCAGTAATAGGTGCTTTTTGAGGTGCATCGTGAGAGGATAGCGATATGGTGGCCAAAATTGCTAAAAAGATTGATTTTTTCATGCTCGCTTCCTCATTTGGTATAATCTTCCAATGCATAAGTTGAACCAGTTGCTTTTTTGTAAGCCTGAATGAATTCGTTATGGTTCTCGAAAGTGCTTTTACACGTATACATTTTTGTGGGCACCACAGCATTAGAATGAAAAAAATAACTTCTGCACTCACTATATTTATCTTCTAAATTAACTTTTGCTTCAAAGTCTTGAATAGCCTTCTCCCCATCTACCCAAATATCAGTTTTAACATGAGGGGATGAATCTTTCGATTCAGTTGAAAAGTAAAGCCGCAATCCCGACAAAGGATAAACATTATCCGATTCATCCATAATTTCTGCATGATATGTCCCTTCCATCCCTAATTCACGCTGAATATCGGCTTGAAGAATAGCTCTTTTAAAATAGGGGTGAGTGAAAGTTGCAGCAAAGAATAAAAGGGTAAAAAGCGGGGAGAAGATATCTTTTCCAAAGCCAGGAAAACTGCGACACCATTGAGTTTTTTCATTATTTTCAAGTCTTTGAAAGATGAAATCTGTGACGGGTGTTTTTTTAGGCGCTTCCTGCGCGCATAGCGATGCAGTAGCCAAAATTGATAAAAATAATGTTTTTTTCATACTGGATCCTCATAATGTTATTTCTTGAATTTTGTATTTTTGAGATCTTCAGGGCTCACTAACATTTTATTACCGGGGCTAATGTTGACGAGTTTATAACGCTGCTGTATAGCAGGTTGTCTTGTTTGTAAAAGTAAGATTGCTTGCTTTACTCTATTTTCACCGAGTTTTTCTGCCTCTATGAGTTTGATTAGCACTTCAAAAGCTTTTTCAACTACAACTAAATCAGTAAAAACGCTGTCAGATGCTATTATACATTCAAGAGCTCTGGCATACTCTTCAGCTGGAGCATCTGGATGAATTGCTTGAATAAGCTCATGGGCTTGCTGTAATTGTTCGATACGCTCTTGTTTGCCAGCTAATGTAAAAAGCTCGAGGACGATACTGCGTGAGCTTTCTTTAAGAGCAAAAGCTGAGTTGACGATTGCAAGTAAAGAGATAATTAAGTGTCTATAAAGTTTCATATAATCCTTAAAATTAATCATTGGGATGTTTTTTAGGAAAAAATTCTTTGTAGGTAGCTTTTAGAACATGGAAACACCCTAAAAGGATTAATGCCGTTGTTCCTACCGTATATATCTCATCGTAGAGCGCCCATTGAGGAGGTGTGTTTGCTATTATATGTACTCCATGGGGGATATGAGCTGGGAATTCTGTCATATTCCACAAGCGAGCATTGGTAGCGGAATCTACTATGCACTTACCTACAGCCAAGGTGGCAACGCCGATACTGCCCGCACTTGCGGTTAGAAGGGTTGCTTTGCCGATGGTTTTGGCGATAGTGTTTGGATGGTTGTTTTCTGCAGAAAAGAGGGTCGGGATGCTGAGAACCAGGGCTATATAAGCGATAATTTTTTTCATACCTAAATCCTTAAATTACAGGGTTATTATAGATATAGTATAATCGAATCATTCTATTTGTCAAATTTTTCTGCTGTATTTAAACCCGGGACGCGGAGAAAATAGTGTAGTACTTTTATGATCAGGTAAATATAAATAAGGGAGTCTATTGACAGTTCCAGACGGGCTGTTTAGTATTAATAGTATAATTTTATCCTCTTTATCTCTATGGAGCAGGCCATCATGAACATCTAAACGCATTATTTTCTTGTAGACGCACTGTTTTTTGGGCGTTGTGCATGAATTGTGTTGAGGTATTCTTTGGTTATACGCATATCCCATTTTCTTCCTATATTTCACTGATTTTTGTCGCACTGCGTCCTAGTTTAATATTACTAAGGTACTTACTTATATGTTACTTTCTATAAAAAAAGTGAGCAAAAAATACCCATTAAAGGGTGGCTCACATGTTGCCTTGAACGAGGTTTCTCTTGATGTTCACGCTGGCGAGGTATTAAGCCTGCTCGGTGTTAACGGTGCGGGTAAGACCACACTGTCTTCTATTGTGGCGACGCTCCATCCGCCGACAACGGGCGATATCACCTATCGCGGAGAATCGATTTATGCCAATATCCCTGAGTTTAGGCGTAAGTTAGGCTACTGTCCGCAGAAGCCGAATCTTAATGCTATGCTCACTCTTAAAGAGAATCTGGTCTTTGCAGGGCGTTATTATGGCCTAACAGAGGCTGAGATTGCCGCTCGTGTGAAAGAGTTGGTTGAGCAGTTTGGCTTGAGTAAGTATCTAGGCGAGAAAGCTTCGGTGCTTTCTCGTGGGTATAAGCAGCGGTTTATGATCGCACGTAGCTTAATCCACAAGCCCGAGATTATTATCCTCGATGAGCCTACTGTGGGCCTTGACCCGCATATCAGGCGGCAACTGTGGGACGTTATTCGTGATCTCAAGAAAGCCGGTATCACGGTGTTGCTCACGACGCACTACCTTGATGAGGCTGAAAAGCTTTCTGACCGCGTGTGTATTCTCGATAAAGGGCAGGTCGTGCTCATTGATACACCCGACAAACTCATGGCAGATTTCAAAGAAAAAAATCTTGAAGATATGTTTATTAAATTCCTTGATAGCGCAAAAGAGGCTCTATGAAAAAAAGAAACTATTTTATGACGTGTAAGAATCTTATATGGTCAGATCTTACCGTCTATAGACAAACAATTATTGATAAAATAATCGATGTGGGCATTTGGGCTGGCCTGACTGTCCTGGTAACTGGCTATGTAATGCCGTATTTCGGCCTGGTTAATTTCGGGCCATTTCAATTTGGTGGCATAATCGCTGCTGTTGGGTTGTTTGAAATGTATGCGAGTGTAGTTGATTTTGTGTCTGACCTTGAAGGCGACCGCGCAATCAACTATAATTTGACGCTACCGATACCGTCAGCTTTGGCCCTTATGAGCAAGTCTGCGTACTATTTTCTCGTGTATGCAAGCCTCACGTTTGCCATGCTGCCTATTGGATATCTTTGTGTATGGGGCCAACTGCCCCTCATGCAGGTCTCTTATGGTAAGCTGATACTCGCAATATTTTTTCAATGCATGTTTTATGCATGCTTTATTCTATGGGCATCGAGCATGATAAACAATATGGCACACTTAGGACGTGTATGGAATCGATGCATATTCCCTATGTGGCTTATGGGAGGGTTCCAATTCTCATGGCTAGCGCTGTATAGTGTGCTGCCAGCACTCGCCTACATTAACGCGATAAATCCTATGATCTATATCACCGAAAGTACACGCGTGGCATTGCTCGGCCAAACAGGCTATGCCGACTTCTGGCTCTGCCTGGTTGCTATTGCAGGGTTCTCTGCGATCTGCTTTGCTATGGGTGTTCGTAACCTAAAAAAACGTTTGGACTTTGTGTAATACCTGGTCTTTATAGAGAGCAATGGCGCCTCATGATGTTCTGAAGCTTCAGTAGAGTTTCGCAGATTGCAGCGCTATTGTTCTTTGAGTTCAGTCCACTTAGATGTTAATAGATATGGAAAAAATATGATTATCATTAAATATACGATAGAAACAACCGCAACTCCTGCTCAAATTTGGCAAGTCTGGCAAGATGTTGGAAATTGGAAAACTTGGGATCATGATCTCGAACAAGCTCGAATAGATGGTTCTTTTCAGGAAGGTACAAGTGGCATTCTTAAGTTCAAAGATAGCCCCGATCTCAAAACTTTATTAACGCGCGTTGAGCCTTTTAAGCTATTTGTCCAAGAGGCGCAACTTCCTTTGGCTAAAGTTGTTATGAGTCATTTTATAAGCCAAATGGCGGGCAAAACACAAGTTACCATACAAACTGAAGTTCGAGGCCCACTAGCATTTTTCTTTTACTTACTACTTGGGAGCTCTATCAAAAAGAAAGTTCCTGTAGAAGTTGAAGAGATGTTAAAAAGAGCCAAAACTATTTAGGTTCAAAGGAGTATTCATATGGCCTATACGATTCTTTATATAGCAGCAAGTGAAGATGGGTTTATTGCCGACAAACATGGAGGACTCGATTGGCTTCCGCAAGAGGCTCCAGAGGGTGAAGATTTTGGGTTTGAGAAATTTGTTGCTTCTATTGATGTAATTGCCCAGGGAAGTCGTACTTTTCTTCAAACTATGTCTTTTATCGAGTCTGGTCTTGTTGCTGACTTGCCCTATGGCGGTAAGCATATATATGTATTTACCCGTGAACCAATGGAGACGGATCGTACTGATGTAACCTTTGTATCCAGCATAGGCGAATATCACAATATCATTAATCAAGATCCTCGGATTAAACGAATATGGCTGCTTGGTGGTGCGGAACTTGTAGCATCCTTTAAGGCACATGATCTTATTGATGAATGTATTATTACGGTTATACCAAAGACATTGCATGAAGGCATAGCACTTCCATCTAATCTTTATGACGGTATGCAGGAGGTCGAAACACGGCAGTTTTCTCAAGGTATTATTGAACGAAGATATATCCGAAAAAAAGTTTAAGTATAAACAATGAAGACCTTGATTTTTTTGATCATGATTTATTGCAATCGCTTATATTACTGAAATTATTTAGGCAATCTCTTGGCTGCTTGTAACGCTACTTGAACCGCGCGGAGGTTGGGCCGCAGGGGTTGAGCTGAAGAGCTTACAATTTTTGGCGCTACTGGATAAGCCGGCTTTGTTATTGGTTCAAGCCGCAGTTTTCCTTCAGAAAAACTTGGACGATATTCGGTTCTGAGAATATCACTCTTCCTCCAAAAAGGCAGATAATCCCAAAAGGTATTTTTTGGTTTTTCATACAATGCTGGAGCAACTGGAAGGGTTTTTAATACATTCATACGGTTTATGGGCGCAGGATGGCTAGCCGATTCAAGTTTAGAATAATCCATAAACGGATTCCAACTTAACAAATAAAGGCTGCGTGCCAAAGCCGAACCTAGTCCGTACTGCGCTGCAAAAAGATCCGCTCTATATTCTCTCATATGGTTCATTTTTTTCATAATTTCATCATTGCTGAATTTAGAACACCGCTCAGCGTCATTATAATACATATGTCCAAGCTCATGTGCTATAATTGCCTTTATCCCCTCTTCACCGAAAATTTTAAATATGGAAGAAGATATAATAATACTGTGAGTTTCCTTAAATTTTGAAGACCCATATGAAGTAGACAGTAAAAATGCAGCGTAAGATGGTATAGCATAAGGTGATAAAGTAGCGGTAGGATCATCTAGTGATTCTACATACATTTGAGGAACTTCTAAGTTATTTGCGCGGCATATAGCAGAAACAAAAGAATATACGAGCGGAAAATCTTTTTTAGGAAGATGCATAAGATGGCTGTGGATTTTCAAATTCTGCGAACTTTTATAATATCTTTTAATTTTATTAACCATTTTTACCACAAGCGCACGCTCAGCAGGGGTACCATTTGATATTTTTGCTATATACTCTTCTAATCTTTTGAGCTCTAAAAGTTGATGGTCTTCAGATGTGACAGTCCTTTTTTCTGGGATCCTTTTAATAATCATATTAACACTTCCAATGAGGATTTCTTTCACCCCCTTATTGATAGAAGCGCTCTCAATTTCATTTTTAAGCTCACTGAATCTTTGCATATTTTGGTTGATAGCGCGCTGGTCTTTCTCTTGCTCTGTCAGACTAAAAAAATGTTTATAGTCTTCACTTTGTTCAAAGCGTTTAAATTCATCTTTTATGGTTTCAGCTGAAATAAAATAGATGCCCCCTAAGCAGATTGCACGCAAGATAAGATTACAATTCATGTGACTTCTCCCCCATTATCAAATTTTTTGTCCCATTGTCCGGAAAACCTTGATATTATAGCTAATCCCAAATAAACACATACAAAAAAATATTGTATACTATTGTCAAAAATCAGGAGATAAAAATAGGATATGTTAAAAAAAAAGACCTTTGGATATATTGAGCGGGATGAAGAAGCTCGACAAGAATTTCAAGAAAAAATATCAAAAATAAATCCTAATAACTTAATTTACATGGATGAAACAGGAATGGATGATACAGAAGCGTATCAATTTGGTTGGGAAAAAAGAGGCGAACGATTATTTGGAATGAAGAAAGGTGCTAAATCTGAACGCCTAAGTATTATTAGCGCTCTTTCTCAAAAAAGCCTTTGTGCATCACTTTTATTTACCGGTTCTTGCGATAGAAATGTATTTGAAACTTACGTTGAAAAAGTTTTAGTTCCGACTCTCACCCCAGGAAAAACGATTGTTCTAGATAATGCAACTTTTCATCATGGTGGAAAAATACAAAAATTAATTAAAGATGCTGAGTGCGAGCTTCTTTATTTGCCCTCATACTCTCCCGATTTAAATCCAATTGAACATTTTTGGGCGCCACTTAAAAATAAAATTCGACAGCTCTTACCACAATTTTCTAGGGGATGTCCTAGATGACAACCGTGTTATTTGTTTGCTTCTATCCATTTGATCAACATATCCAGCTGTTGTTTTGGTGATGGAAAATTAAATCGCCATTCACACTCTTTTAAGAATAATCGAAAATTCTTTTTTGGTACACCGTTAAACTTGCGCATGTGTCTTTTTGCCTGGTTCCAAAAGTTCTCAATTCCATTGATGTGGTTGTGCTTTTCAGCAAATAACTTGCTGTGGTTAATGCGCATATGCTTGAATTCTGAGACATCTAGAGCATTGTAACTCGGCAATGAATAAGTGTATACGATAGAATCAGGAACCACTTTTTCTTTGATTATTGGAACAAGAGTTTTACCTTTAACATCAGATATTGTTTCTGCAAATACCTTTCCACCGCGCTTTAATAGCCCAAAAACGGGAACTTTGCCTGCAGCCCCTCTTCCTCGCTTTCCCTTTCTTTTACCACCAAAATAGCTTTCGTCAGCCTCGACTTCTCCCTCAAAAACAAGCGTTGAATCTTGCTTTTCAGCGATAACTTCGCGTACGCGATGAAAGAATAGCTGCGCGGTGTTTTTGTTCACACCCACGATTGCTGCAGCCGTTCTTGCAGTTGCTCCCGCAACGAAAAGTTCCATCAATTTTCGTCTTTGTTTTTTGGATAATTTTGAGTATCGAATTTGCATGTTCCCAGTATAACCCTTTTTAGGTCATCTAGGACAGCCCCTAATATTATTCGTCTATCGCTTCAATCGCAGTAAGCAGAAAGGTCTTGCCCATTTGGCTGATTAATAAAAAGTTTTTTTCATCTTGCTCAGATAATTTAGATACTAAAATCTGCGATTCGGTAACAGATAGTGTTGTACTGGCGGTTCGTATGATTGGTCTACTCTTTCATGCTTGTATGGAGCAAGGCTTTCTTTTTGAAGCTCTTGTGCGCGTTTGAGTTTTTCTGCTAGCCGTGTATATTTTTCCTTGAGCATACGTGCTTTTTCTAATTTCCTGTGGCTCACTTTTTCAATGATAGCCAGTTTTTCAACAAGCTCACACATCTGCGCTGCAAGTTCAGGATATGCATGTGCGGGACCCATCGGGTGCCGTGCTAAATCTTTTGCCATCTGTAATAATACATCAGCATATTTGTCTGCAGATGCTGACAAGGGTATATCTTGAATTTTTTGTTTTGTATGAGAAAAACCCCATGCTGTGGGGACGTTGTTTATCAATACCAGCTTTGAGCTTTCTTTGATCGCCCAGGCCTGAAAAACCGTTATGGTTAGTACAAAAAGAATTCGTAATTTCATGATAACTCCCGATAATTAAACGTATTTGTTAAGAGAATATCAAAACGCACAAGCCACATGCAATACCAGCGTTTCGTTAATTATGATAAACTGATCAAGAACGTAACATATGCTTGGGTAAGAATTATAGAAAAAATGGGATCATTTTTTAATCGCAGTAAACAAAAAGGCCTTGCCCGCTTGTCAGATTAGATCAATTCTGAATAGGTTATATAATGAAGAAACTTATTACTTTGTATCAAGAGCGTCTTGGTCTTGCGGATGTAACATTTTCACGTATTGAGCATGAAGACACAGCAGTTGCTGATGTTTATCGGGTCACCAAGTCTTCAGGCGAAAAGTTGATCTTAAAAATATGTACGCGAGTTAACGATTACTTGCACGAAGTTTATTTTCTGAATTATTTTGCCAATAAATTACCCGTGCCGCGCATTATACACGTTGTTGAGCCAGAGGCAGATGTGTATGGTGCCATTTTAATGGAATATCTGCCAGGCGCGTTGATTAACGCAGAAAGTTTTACAACCTCTCTTGCTTATGAAGTTGGTTCACTACTGGCACGTATTCATATGAATCGCGTAACTGGCTACGGCGATTTGACACAACCGCATAGTTTAAATCCAGACCCTCGGGTTTATTTTACTATGAAATTTCACGAGGGCATTGCCGAATGCCGCGGACATTTACCTGAAAAACTGATTGAAAAATGCCTTGATTATTATAAGACCAATATAGATCTTTTAGATTCGGTAGATGGGCCACGGATTATACACCGAGACTTTAGAGCGGGAAATGTGATAGTTAGTGGCGGAAAGGTTCAGGGAATTATCGATTGGTCATCAGCACGTGCAAGTTTTGCAGAAGAAGATTTTTGCTTTTTAGAACATGGCGATTGGCCAACGAACTCAATTACCAAGAAATCTTTTTTGGATGGATATGCAAGCATTCGCCCAGTTCCCGATTATAATAGAATGATGCCACTTTTACGCATGAGCCGAGCAATTGCTCTTATAGGTTTTGCGGTTAGGCGCGGAATATGGAAAAGCACATTGTCTGCTAAGTATCAGTTTAACAGAAATTTTCTTGAAACATTTTTTGCTGATTAGATAATTAATCTCTTCTTAGCTGATAAAGGGCTCTTCTTTGAGCGCTCTTTCAATATTTTTATATTTTTGGAACGCTTCAGTTCTTTCAGCAAATGTTCTTTGAGGATCCCTCGAGCGTTCAAGAAGCGTTAATCTTTCTTCTTCTGGGGTTGGTAATCTGTCGCCAAGGTCCCAGAGAATTATGGATGAAGCTTTTTGCGTATGGCGATTATCTCTGCCTGCTCGTCTTGGATGTCCAGGTTCCATATATGCTCCTTGTCTGTGTGAGTCAGCGAAGCTTTTTTCCGGAGCTTTTTTTTGTTTAAGAACATGCTTACTGACTGTTGACGGTGCATATGCCGCTTCAGCTTCTTTTTGAATCGAAATTTCTTCCTCTAGAGCCAAAATGTTTAGTGTTATTGTTAATAAAAGTAGAAAATAAAGTTGTTTTTTCATAATAAAGTCCCCATATCTTGAAAAAATTAATCCTATTATGAGTTTAGCTATCTGGTAGGGCGGTGTCAAGTGCGGCTGGATTAAATTCTTTCAAAAGGGGACGAATTGCAACCAATATGTTATTATCTATAAAAGAGTTGCGAAGATAGCCCGATAGGGAGCACCAGTATGAGCCAAAGACTATAGCTGAGTGAGCAAATAGCATAAAAAATTGAAAACTTTAATTAAGAGAGTATAGCGCTTGCAGGCGGTATAGCATGCTTACTGGCTGCTTCCCTTATCAATGCAGCACTTGGCATGAAGGGTACTATGCATCGCAGCTAATTGTTGCTTTGAAGCAATGGTCTTTTAGGACATGGTATCAAGTATAGGATCAAAATAGCGCATCAGTGATATTGCCCTATTATGCCACATACCCTCTTTTTTAAGATGGAGTAGGTGCTTTACTTCACGTGCATATCGTGCAGTTTCGCTTCCAAAAGCCGTTATGTAGGCTCGAATGAATGGCTTATAAAAATCATTAAACCATTGAGGAATATCAATTTTTTTGGTTCTGATATTTGTTTCAAATATTAAGTTCCATGGAAAGCCAAAAAATGGAAATAATAAGATATAGCCTAAATCGATCGCTGGACTTACAGGTCGTAAAATAGATTTACCCAAGCGATCAAGGTCTATCCAATAAACTCGGTCAGATACATCATCATAGAAAATATTTTTTGGATGCAAATCGCCATGAACCAGGGTTAATCCCAAAAGAGAACTGCTATCTGAACGTCGCTGAGGATTTTTCATGAATGCTTTATGAAAGTTTGCCAACGTTTTTGCGCTGGCGATATAGGCTTTTTGTAATCGCATTTTATTACTATCTGATGGGTTATCCTTATAGGCATTCATATATGAGTACAGATCTGATCCAGAAGCCTTGGGCGTTATAGTTATGATATGTTTTCTTCGCCAACGATAATATTCTAAAGTTGCCACAGGTAATGCTAATACAGGAAAGTCCGGTACGTTGGCCGGAGCACTGTATTTTTTTAATGGGTTGTAGCGTGCAGCAAGCGCTACATTAAATGCCTCATGTTTCCCTTTTGCAAGGTCCTTTATAATATATTCATAACCAGTTCTGAGATTTTTCACCAAAAATAATTGTTTGGTAGCCATACCGCCTTCTTCAGATTTTTTCCCCATAGGATGAAGATTACGTATTTCAAGCTCCTCAACATGTTCAAATGCAGAGTCAACTATTTTACCCGTCCTATACGCGCGCGCTAGAAATGATCTCAGCCCTTCTTCAAAAAATTTTCCTCGATATGTTTCTTGTGGCGATACATGCACTCGCTTTATGATTTTATATTTATCATACACAGCAGCAACAAAATCATCGTCAGGCTTATCGGAATAACCTTCTGAAGATCGCAACGACAAAATCGCATCTTCAGTACACTCTTTTTTATTAAGGCAGATATGTATAATCTTCTGTCCGCTTATCTTTGTATCAGTAATTTTATCCGATTCTTGAACCATACAACACGCACATGCCGGTTCTATTTGATTATCCCAGGCTGATAAGATACATGCGTCAGAATCTGATACCTCGCGAATCTCTGTGATAATTCCGGCACCATCATTGAGCACCATAGGCTTACGGGCGCTCAAAAAATTTTTTTTGAGCACGCTGTAATCATCGGCATACACAAAAAATGTCATTAAAAATAACCAGAGCATTAAAATCATAATTTTTTTCCGTACGGTCCCTAAATTGAGGTAATTTCTCCTTTATCTTAACAAAAGAAAGTAACAAATTGGTACATTTAGATTTTGTCAACGCGCTGTAAAATTATGAGCTTATAGTTAAATTGTTTATACTATAATAATATGTCAGCTTAATTTATTAGTATGCGCCCGTAGCTCAGTAGGATAGAGCGACAGTTTCCTAAACTGTAGGCCACTGGTTCGATTCCAGTCGGGCGCACCAACTTTTCATAATAAATCTATAAAAGCCTTGTTTTTGCATTATAAATTGCTATTATAGTAAATAAAGTATTTTTTCAAATTTACATGGTGCTATATTTATGAAAAAAATTATTCTAACTGTATCACTCGTATATACTATCTGGTTATGCTCGTTACAATCTTTAGTACCACTATCCATTCAAAAAGAGGAACTTTGTGTTTACATAGCTATTAGACAAATAGCTGAAAATTTAGAGAAAGAATTCGGTAAAGATTGTTTTTCTATGCTTGATAATTTTTCAGGGATGCCTCTAGATATAAAAACGGGGCTTGTTTTGTGTATTCATGAAGAAAACGATATGTCTTATACAGTTACATTGGTTACTCCTTGGGGCACAGTGCCTGCTTGTGGTGGCGCCCGTACGTTCACCGATGTAGAACTATTAAAAATTCTTAATCATATAAAGATTAAAAATATATTCTCAGAAAGCGATAACGAAACTATTTTAAGGATAGATGCTGCATATTATAAATGCCCTGAAGTTACTTTTTATGAAACGGATATGGCTAAAGAACGTAAAGAACTTAGCTCTGAGATAGAAAAGTATTATAAAGAAAAGTGGCAGAAAATGGTTCACCTGTATAATATTATGAAACTTTGTGTTTTCCTACAAGTAGAACATAACTCAGTAACATAAAAAAACAGATGCTTATTCATAAATTTTTAGATTATTGATTAAATTCGTAACACTTGTATGATGATTAGCCTACCTTCAGCACCAGAAATTTGAAGCTTCTGAACGTAAAAGTATGTACAAATTTAAAATTGCTATCAAAAGCTAAAAAAACAGTGGTATAGTGAGCACAGTTTTTAAAAAATTAAGGAATCCCATGAATCTAAAAAAGGCATTACTGGTAGTGCTTTTATCTACGTCATCTAGGATATATTGTCTTGAAAATACAGCAGAATTACCATCTGTTGAGACGCAGGTATCACTTCGCGATTTTTTACAAGGGTCTCAAACGCCTCCGCCAACATACTCACCACCACCTGTTTATACAGAACCTAGCATAAACCCTCATGGTACTTTGCCTTCGTATGCCCAAGCAACAGCGCACACCAGAAGCGTTAAAAAATGTGATTATATTATTCTAGCAGTAACAGGCTTATTATCTGTATGTGGAACTACTGGAGGGGTCTATTTTTTCCGCACTTCTGCTTCTGATGGGGCAGATCCATCATTACCTCTGATTGCAGGTATGGCTATTGGGGCTGGGGCTTTCGGGATGGGAATAAGCATTATTGGATCCTATATCAAATGCATACATGACAGGCACAGAATCGATCAGATCAACGCAAGTATGAATAGTGAACTTTATGCCTATACGGTATAATAGAATTATGGATCAACATATGATCTGTATCGGCAGTTCAGCTGCAGCTCTTTCATGCGCTACACAGCTAAGACGACTCAATAAAACAGTAAAAATTACTATACTTACCGCGCAATCGCAAAGCCCGAATAATGTATGTCTATTGGCAGAATATGTTGCGGGCAAAAGGACTCGTCAATCGATGTTCTTGCCGATTCCTGAAAACATTGATATGCACCTTGCTTGCCAAATTACTCGGCTTGATGCTACTAAAAAAGTTGTTGTAACAAAAAGTGGGCATGAATATCGCTATGATAAACTGTTTATCGGAACCGGTTTGCAACCACGCATTCCAGAACTTTTTATTCCTTACTTGTATAAAAAAGTTTTCCCCTTTAAGTCACTTGATGACATTATACACTTTGAAAAACTTCAGATTCGCGGCAAGAACGTTTTAGTTGTCGGTGGCGGGGTGACCGGAATAGAGGCAGCTTGTGCTCTTACTACGCGGGGCTACCAGGTAACACTTGTTGAAAAAAATAAGCAGTTATTACCACAATTTGATCAAACCATAGGGGCCAAGGTTTGCAAAGTCTTACAAGGGCAGGGCATAACTCTTTTTACAGAGTATAAAGTGTCTGATAATGCATTAAAGATATTTGATCTTATTTTTCTTGCAGCTGGCAGCAAGCCAACAACTAATTTTTTAAAAAATCAGGTGCTCTTACAGGACGATTTTGTAGTTGTTGATACTAACCAAAAAACATCTGTTGATGATATTTTTGCAGGAGGCGATGTGTGTTTAGGGCGTACATTATGGCCACAGGCATTACGGGATGGGTTTGTTGGTGCTCATAGCATGCTTAATTTACCCGTACCTTTATTGCACAGACCAGCGGCAAAGATGATTGTTAAAGTTTACGACAAAACTTTCTTTCTTTAATAAAAAAATTAGTAGTGCATTACATGTAATATTTTTATATATAGTTACATCTGATTTAGACTTTATTTTCGAATAAATTGTTGTAGGTTGCATTGTTCAACCATAATTATACACCTAAGAGGTAGTACATAAGCTACCTCTTAGGTGTATAAAATTAGAATGTTTAACCTGTGATTATCTAGATTCTATTCTAAGCTGATTATAGTTTTGATAAATGTTTATATTATTCCAGTCAGAACAATCTGGACTATTACCGGGTCTTCCCATCTGAGCAAACTGTCCTCTTAAATTGGTATTTTTGTCTATGACTTCAACTTTAACATTACCAAAACAGCGATTGTAATCACCTATTTGGAAAAACTCACCAGGTTTTACTTCACCAGTTGTATAGCCACCTGATGTCGTCATAAGTGTTACAACTACGTTGCTATCGGTATTATTTTGGCCGCGTGCATACCAAGCCTGTGCGTCTGTTGCACTTAACAGCGTAGCAATGCTGAGAATTAGTAATTGTTTTTTCATAAAAGACACTCCTTAAAATGTGTTTTTGTTATTCATGGCACGTACGTATGCCACTTACTATTCTGAATATATCAATAAATTTTTCAATTTGTCAATATTTAATTGTATATTAGATAATATATAATTAAAATCTAACTCTCAATAAGCTTTATTGACTAACTTGCTGGCGCTTATGATAAGTAAATGGATAAAAACTTGATGAAAAATTTATTTTATTCATTGAGAAGGAGTAATATTTTAGTATTTTAGAGAATCTAAATTATCAAAGAGATCGAAAAAGTTGTACAACCTAATTGTGTATCAGGGTAAGGAAAAGCAGCAGATTTCAGTTATACACTATTACAACAGAGCCTCTTAGCGGTAAAAAACATGGAATTTTTAAAGTTACTGAATATTGGTCGCGCGCTTTTTTCTGGTTGAGAAATAAAGCCGCTTCTGATACATTAAAAATACCCAAAAATATACCTTGTAACGAGATCGCTGTGGTTAACCAGATTTGGCAGGAATTTTTAAAGATCGCTCGCGAAGAGGCCGGAAGTCCCGTAGTGGAAACATGGTTTAAGGCCGTTTCATGCCTTTCGTGGGATCATGCGCAAAAGATCATCTATTTAAAAGCGCCGAACCAGTTTGTGAAAGATTGGATCGTAAAAAATTACCATGCCCTTTTGCATGTTCATTTGGCCAGGTTATTGAACGAGCACGACGTGCATATTCATTTTGTAGACCGGCTTGATAACAACAATGAAAAAAGCGATGAAGTAAAGCCGCATATTATTCCTGCCAAGGTTATCCCCGGAATGCAGCCTGTTTCAATGGCAATGGCAGCTGGACATTCAAGACACTCTTTAGTTAAAAACTCTTCTGGCTCAGTAACCCGTGCTGTAAGTGGTCAAGGGCGACCAGGGCTTAACGAAAGTCATACTTTTGATACCTTTGTTGTTGGACCTAGTAACTCATTGGCGTATGCGGCAGCTATGGCTGTGGCTGAAAAGCCCGGGACTCTTTATAACCCGTTTTTTATGTACGGGCCTTCTGGGTTAGGTAAAACACATCTTTTACATGCTCTAGGTCATGCCATTAAAACAGAACATAAAAAAGCTGTTATTGTATATCAAACTGCAGATAGGTTTGTACAGGAGTTTATACATGCTATCCGCTTTAATAAAACACATATATTTGAAACAAAATACAAGCATATCGATGTTCTTTTAATGGACGATATACAGTTTATTTCTCATAAAGAACAGACACAAGAAGCATTTTTTCATATCTTTAATACCCTGCATCAGGCAAAAAAACAGATTGTGTGCACCAGCGATGCACTGCCAGCAGATATTGTGGGCCTTGCCGCACGCATGCGTTCACGTCTAGAATGGGGCTTAGTGGCTGATATCTCTATGCCAACACTCGAAACTAAGATAGCAATTGTTAAAAAGAAAGCAGAACTTCACCATGAATCGATTTCAGATGATATCGCAGAACAAATAGCCCGCTCAGTAACCTCAAGTATCCGTGAGCTTGAAGGTGCACTTATACGTGTTCTTGCCTGTGCATCATTAACGCGTCAGGCTATTACACAAGAACTTGTGTATAATGTACTTTTTAAAAATAGTAGCCACCAAGCGCGTCAGCAGATCGATTTACCTAAAGTGGTACGTTCGGTAATGAATTATTTTAATGTAACGCTTGCAGAACTTCGCTCAGAAAGGCGTGATAAACAGATTTCACATGCGCGCCATATGGCTTTTTATCTCATGAAAAAATATACCGATAAATCACTCAAAGAAATAGGCGCTTTTCTTGCTCGTAAGGACCATTCTACGGTATTACATGCTTTTGAAAAAATTAATTTTAATCGTCAAAATGATACACAACTTCAGCATATTTTACATGAACTCGAGCAAACAATAGAAAATTAATTTCTGGTATTTTACAACGTATAAGGTAAGACAGGAGATTGAGGATTAGTTTGCAACTCAATGCGAGCCTGTTTGTCATAGGTAAGTTTTTTGCCCATAAACTTAAACAAAAGCCGCGAATAATACGTAAAAAAATCATTGATTTTAAAATCATCTTTTATTCCGATAAGCGTTGGAAAGTGTTCTGTGTCGATGATAATAATTTTTTTAGAGTCCTTTTCTACTATAAAATTATTAATGTGCGGGTCGATGCAAATTCCTAAAAATTGTGCAATAGAAATGGCAACTTCACGGTCGTTTTGTCTTAAAATACTAAAGCTATAATCTGTTTCAATAGCATCACAAATAAGAGCATACATGGCTGGCAGCCGCATGAAATGCGGCTTGGTACCAATGTTTTTGCCGATTATATCTATCGTTTGAGAATTTTTTGGGCGCCAGAACCATTTACGTGGAGTGTCTATAAGGTTGTTCCAATAACGGTTAGAACTTATTTTTAAATTGATTTTATTGCGATTAGGTATTCGTGTGAATCCGGCAAGATATCTGTTCATGCCACCACCCATTATAAAAAATGCGCATTCTTCTATGCCACGGTTAAAAGGCTTAACAAAATTATCAGGTGATTCCATAAACAGCTTTACCACAAAGGGATATTTTTTATGGCGGAGTATAATAAGGCCGGTATGCTTGAGGTAGTTATAATCAGTTTGTTTTAGAATAATAAATTTTTCTAGTTTCTTGATTTTTTTGTTAGTGTTCATAAGTTGCGCCACGGTAGCTTCTAAATCAGTAATAATATCGTTTGAATCAAACTTTTTTTCAGGGTCATGGCGAGATGGTATATATTCAGGTAACTGATTCTGCACAAAATAATCTTCGTTGTAAATAGTAAAAATTGCCGGTTCCAGATGAGAGTTTCTCAGTTTAAATTGCTTTGTTGGCCTGTCTGACCAACAGGTAGTTATTTCAGGCAGGAGTTCATTGCCCGGCCGATGTACGCTGCGTCTGCATGCACAAAGAGTTAGAATAATAATTACAAAAAATATGTTAAAAAAGTAATGCAAGCGCATAGACGTTTTTATGAAAGGGTTATAAAACTCTGTTCAATTAAAATAGCACAGAGGATCTTACTATAGCAAGTTACTCTAAAAAAAACTATTATGCCTATTGAATCGATGTTATCAAAAAAATATCCGCAGATAGTTTGTTTTTTAAAGCCCGTTGATATAAATTTGATTTTTCTTTTTATTCGTTGTTAAACTACAAAGTGAGATGTGTAAACCCCTTTTATAAGGATTTCCATGAAGAACACACTAAATTTGTCCCGTAATTCTGAAGTTTTATTGACACTAAGCGCTCTTCCTGAGAAAATATTGCGACTTCATGGAACGGATAATACTTCAGAATTCGTTTTATATGAACTCTGTCAGGAACATTGTTTTAATTTGCCAAAGGCTGCGTTTTTTGTCGATAATCCCGATTTTAATTGTTTTAAAGGAGTTGCGGGTTTTAATAAAGAAGAGCATCCTGAAAATTTTTCCTTATGGGATGATCCGGAAAGTTTTACCCATTTTATGTCTCAAAACTCTTTTAATAAGCAGGTTCGTTCAATTAACCAATGCACCAAACAAAATACCCAAGAAGAGAAAGAGAAATTATTTACAGATATCGCGCATCAACTTGATGTCAGAGATTTAGGGTTTCATCGCTTTCCATTACGGCATGGAAATCATGGATTTATACTCTACGACAAGCATGAATCAGACATGGCAGATCTTGATATTTTTAGTCGCGGCGCATGCCTTTTAGGATTTTGTCCGGTTTTCTAATATACTTACATCTTACACTACCTATTTTTTTCATGAGGACCTACGTTGCTTGATATTCTTCTTGCTTATATCTTTCTTGCTGCGGGTATTGTAAGCAATAAATATATTCTTGCAAGCATTTCTGCTGAGTTTTTTGTTGCCTTGCGTATGCTGATTTCAGGAAGTTTCTTGATGATGTATAATCTGCATCAAACTGAGCGATTAAGTTACCGTCAAGTAAAAAATAACCATCTTAAGCTTCTTTTGATTGCTGCATGCACAACATTAATTCCCTCACTTTTGAAAGCATGGTCATTAAAGCACATGCTTGCAAGTAAGCAATCACTGTTAGGAAGCATAGACCCTTTTGTGACTGCTCTTATGGTCTATGTTCTTTTTAGTGAAAAAATAACACGTTCAAAAATGCTGGGCATGGTCATAGGTTTTATAGGGGTAGTTGTAATAATTCTTTCTAAAGGCTCTCATGAACCCGGCTATGAATTGCTTTTTCGTATTTCATTACCTGAACTGGCAATAATCTGCGCCGTCATTATAAGCCGCTATGGTTGGATTCTGGTACAAACCTTACTACGCAATAAGCACTATACGCCTGTGCAGATTAATGGTCTTGTACAGGTTATAGCCGGTTTTTTGGCATTATGTCTTGCAACTTATAATAATCAACTCAAACTTTATGCGATAACCTCATACAGCAATTTTATTATGGCTTTTTTATGCACGATCATTGGCGGAAATATCATAGGATACACTCTTTACTCGTATAGTCTTAAGCACCACTCGGCAACGTTTGTTTCACTAGCCGGTTTTTTGATACCCCTTTTAGTTGCATTCTTTGCGTATATCTTTTTGGGCGAAAATATTTCATGGTCGCTTTTAGTGGGTGGATTGATTATCTTTATGGGCCTTTCAATTTTCTATATCGGCGAAAAAATGCCTAAATTCTTTAAAAAGTCTTGATTTTCTAATATATAATACAATAAAATTAAGTAAAATAGATAGGTTAAGTAATTAAAAAACTGAGTTTACCTAGTGAAATTAGAAAAAAGAAATAAAAAAAATATATCTAAAAGAGCTCAAAACAGTAAAAAAGATGTTAATCGCGTGAATGAACTTGAAAATAAGAATAAAAATAAGCCATTAAACACGGGTAATCATATTGAGCAAAAGTGGTTTCCAAGAAGTAAGTAATTATTACTCTCTTTAATTTTCGATAATCTCCAGCCCTGGTAAAAGCTGGCCGCTTAAATAAAGTAGTGTAGAACCCCCACCGGTTGAGAGGTAGATATTCTTACTTTCAATCCTCCAGAGCTTTGCAGCAAGGGATGTTTCACCACCTGCAATTATCACTTTTGCCTGCACTTGCGTAAAAAGCTCAAAAAGTTTCTGCGTGTACTGCGTAGTTTCCGATTCTTCTAACATCCCCATCAAACCGTTATACACAATAGTACTCATACGCGTAATAACTGGTTTCCAAGCTGCAAAAGTTAGGGGACCTATGCTTATTTTTTTATCTTTGTGCATGAGATAATCAGTAGGTTTAAGAACATCAATTCCGGCCTGCTGTGCATCACGCATAAAACCTTCAGCTTCTGGTAATTCGCTCAATCCCGGGCATAGAGCAATGTGGGTAACTTTTCCAAAAAAATTATACAGATGTTCTAACTTTTCTCTCCCTTTGCCACCACCCACTATAACCATGTACGGCTTTGTTGCATGATCTTTTATCGACACTAAGTGAGCCAGTTCGTCATTCACCGCAAACCCAATAGATCTATACTCTACGTCAAAAAGTTGCGCAGTAGTTATAATCGAAGTTTCTTTTCGTGCAAGAACACCAAAACCATCTTCTATAAAAAAATGGGCATCGTGTGATATTTTTTTTGCAAATTCTATGCTATGCCATTCTTCTTGTGGATAAAATCTCAAGTTTTCTAATAAAATAACATCAACATCATGTAAAAGTGCTTTTTTTAGATTCTCTAGATTACTCCAGATGCAGAAAAAACCGGCTTGTATAAAAAAATCGGTAAGTTGCTCTGTTGAATAGTTCGGATTATAACTACCTGGCTTGCCTACATGCGTTGCAAGTGTTAAACGTGCGCCACGTTCTTTTAGATAATAAAGTGTTGGTAATAATCGCTGAAATTTCAAGCTTTTAGTAAAAAGTGTCGATTTTAGATCAGTATTTAAATCGGCACGCAAAAAGACTCGTTTTCCTGCCAAATTCCACGAAAGCATACGCATTATTCTGCTCCAAATTTTAAAAGATATGCGACAGAAAACACATGAATTCTGCGCGAAGGGATATACGATGCCACAAAACCAAGAAGCATCATAGTGCAAAAAACAGCCAAAATAATCGGGATATCCAATGCCGCGGGTATATGATCAACATAATACGCATCAGGAAGTTTAATTATAGGATAATTTTTAAGTAGCCAACTGCCAGCTGCTGCAAGGGTAATACCAGTGGTTGTAGCTGCAATGGTGATTAAAAGTCCTATGAACATAAAAACCATACTAATATCTCGATCAAGCATACCCATGGTTTTTAGAATAACTATTTCCATTTTCTTTTGCGTGATATACATAAAAATAAGTGCCATACAGTTCATGGCAGCGATTAAACTGCAGAGCGCTAAAATAATAAATGCCGCGTATTTTTCAAGCGAAAGTGCTGCAACCAGTGCCGGATAAAGATCTTTCCATGTATAAATTTCAAGACTATTAAAACGAGCCTGAAGTTTTCTTGCACAGCTTTCGATATCAATTTCTGAATTACATTTTAAGGTTAATTGTGAAACATCACTTTGTCTAAAAAGTTTTTTAAAGAATTCTAGGTTGCAAAATACTACTGCAGTATCAAACTCATCGATGCCTGTTTTAAAAGTCCCACCAACTGAAGCTGCAGTTTGCTCAAGCGTTATTTTGCGCTTTTGCGGCTCTTCGGGAATATAAAGAGCCGTTACGGGATCTTTTGGCAAAATATGTAATAATTTTGCTGCTGTAACGCCTATCAGGAGATTATTACCTGCTATCTGTTCTAATTGATTACTACTATTTGTCAACGTTGAAAAAAGCGTGCTCACTTTTTTTTCACACACGGGTTCAATACCGATGCAAACACATAATGGCGAAAAGGTTTCGTGATTATCAGATTTTAATAATATGTTACTGATAGCCTGAGGTGCCGAAGCTATAATTTCATATGCAAACTCTTTTTCTATCACTGTTGCAAGTCGTTGATAATCCAATGCCCCCGTCGGGCTTTTTATGATAATATCAGCGTGAATACCTTGTAGTTTTTTAGCCGTCTCTTTTTGAAAGCCATTCATAACAGCTACTACAAGCGTTAGTGCAAAGGTGCTGATGGTAAGGGCAATAAAACAGAGCTTAACCATAAATGATATATTTTTTTGTCCCGATCCGTGAGTAATTTGAGCAAACGCTAAGCGTATAACAATATCGATCATAGGCTATCTTTCTTACAAATTTTGTATTCTTTCTTGTGCAAGTATAGCTTCTTTTTTTAGATTAAGGGAGAGTTTAAGTACCTAAAGGCGTTACCTCCATGAACAAAGAAAAAAAAATAATTATTGCGACAGATCATCGCGGCTTTGTATTAAAAGAATATCTGAAAACAAAATCGATTTTTTGTTATGAGACACATACATTTTTTGTTGAATGGGTTGATGTGGGTGCGTTTACCCCTGAGCGCTCAGATTATCCAGAATTCGCTCATCGAGCTCTTAATGCAATGCATGAAAAAGAAACGGACGGTGCTATCTTACTCTGCGGTAGTGGTAATGGCATGGCAATTGCTGCAAATAGATATACAAGAATATTTGCATGTGTGGCATGGAGCGCTCAGGTTGCCCAGCAGGCAAAAGAAGATGACAATTGTAATGTGCTTGTTATTCCTGCAGACTACGTAACGCAAAAGGAGATTATGAAAATAATCTCCTTTTGGTTGCTTGCTGAATTTAAAGGTGGTCGTTATGCTGAGCGACTTGCATTCATAGATGATTTAAGCCAATAATATTTTTTCAAAGCTATTATATTCAAGCAATACCGGATCAATAACTGAGTGATCTTGCGATGTTGCAAAAATTAAAATAGGGAAGTTACTTTCCTGTGATAGGTAGCGAGTAAGCCTGTTGATAATATCGGCGTATACTTCCGGGGCCACATCTTTTTGTTTATAAATCCAATCAATATCGGTAATGATTAATACCGTTGGCCCAAACTCTAAACATTCTTCTAAGACTTTATCAAGCTTTCTGTGTACCAATGATGAACCATGTATCTCATAGGTGAGCCATTGGGCAGGCGACCCAAGCGCTTTTAGTTTTTTGGTTATTTCTCCTGCAACAGCAAAAGCCATTTTACGCCCATCTGCAAGTGGCCCTTCAAATAAATAACCACGCGCCATTTTTAAATCTGCTGCACGGTATTCATCTAAATTTATACAGAAATCTATAACAGAAGTCATAAGCAACTTAGTATTTTCGTAGCCATTGACGGTCTTAAAAGATTCTTTCGATGGCTTTGCCGGGTAGCCCGATTTGCGTGGTTTATTGATAATTTGTGCATAGGATTTGCTGAAATTTTCTTTTAGATATCTATTAATTTTTTCTATGCTCGGGGTAATATTAGGAGCGAATAATCCCGCGACTACAGCTTTGGTAAATGATGATTTATTAAGTTCATTCAGAATATCATGCGCGTAAGTTTTCAGATTTTTTCCAATACATTCAACAACGGGAAATATCGTTTTAGTTATCTTTTCTTTACCCGACAGTGTTTCATAGTTGAGCAATTGGCTATCTGCCGAAGTAGTTTTAGGTAATTCAGGTAATAATATTTCTGTTTTTGTGTTAATGTTAAGAAGTGATTCTAAGAGTTTTAAAGAGACATTTATAGCCATATATACTGCAAAAAAAGCAATCCAAGGTTTTGCAATTTCAAGATACGTAGCAAGTTGACTCCGTTGTAAAAAATCTTGGCCATAATAATCGAGTGCTCCAAGAAGTGTGAGTTGAAACTTGAAATAACTTACGACTAAAGCAGTAACTTTTCTTTGTATTTCGAGTGCTTCTGTTTCCGTAATTATTTTTTCACTAATTTCATAACTTTGAATACAATCATATACACGTCTTGGCACATCGACGCAGCCTTCATTTACGCAGGTTAAAAACGTATCAATAACACATTCTATGGCACCAGGGTAACGATCCAAAAAAGAGTTTAATGTATCAAGGGCTTCAAACGTTTTTGTGTGTGCAACTTCAGGATCAACAACCAGAGGCAAACGATCTTTGCAATGTCTGATGAGTCCTTTAACCAGGGTGAGTTGCTGTTTATATACAGTATCGATAGTCGACTGTGTCAGCTCACAAAAAACCTGCGTGCTAAGAACTAGAAAAAAACTCACAACGGGTAACAAATACACTCTTTTCATAGATCTTCCTCTTAAGAGATATGGTTTTATTTTAGAGTGTTATTGTACTATGATATCGATCTCATTTCCAGTAATACAGCGTTCTTTAAGAAGTTCAGCTACGAGCTTTTCAATGAGTGAATTATGTTCTTGCAATAATACAAACACTTCAGCTTCAAATTTTTGCAACAATTTTTCAGTCTCATCAAAAATTCTGTTTCTTTGCTCTTCAGGTAATGCTTTTACCGGAAGACCCTTAAGCGCTATCTTTTGAGCAAGTTCAAATGCTGCTTTGTAATCTTGAGCAGAGTAATCGATATGGTAGGCGCCGAGCATTAATTTCTGGGCACTAATGCCGGCAAGATAGCGTTTGCATAATTTTTCAATTTCATTAGCATCTGAGAATGGAATTTCCTCGCGATTTGATGTTGAGATAATCGTTCCATAACGCATAGGAATAACTTCGGTATCTTTCTTTTCAGAAAGCCACAGATGATCCTCTTCAATTCTCCCATCTACTTTTGAAATAGTTGCAAGATGTATCGTTTCGTGGATATCAAGTTTTTTATGCGCAACAATCTTACCCGCTTGATCGATGGCAGCGACTTCAGCCTCTTGCTTTGAAAGTTCGGCTGTTGAACCGATACCATGAACAATACTGTTTATGGCACGTTGCAGGTGTGCTTGGTTTACGCCTTGACCCAGAGCACGTGCTTCAAATCGGGCGTCTTTAATAATTTGTTGTAAATGGCCGTAATCGCAATCTCTTGTTTGTAATACAATACTTTTCAGATCGATAGTTTGTATATTTATGCCATATTTTTCAAAAGTTGAAGCAAAAAACTGTGCGCGTTCGCCAATACCGGGCTTTTTGAATCTGATCACTTTACCAAAGCGCTCATGTTTAAAAAGCTCGGGAGCAAGAAGCTCCGGGTGATTTGTTGCTCCAATAATAAATACTTGCTTTAAGGGATCTTTAATTTTGTGCAATTCAGTTAACTGGGTTAAAAATTCATTAAGGAGCTCTTTGTTGCCCGTTTTTTGTAGCCCAAGAAGGTGAATCTCATCAATGAATAAAATACAGGGCGCATTGTCTAATGCATACCCGATAAGTTCTTTTAGTGATGCGATATTAGTGATCATCAAATAGTTAACTTCAATAAATTTAATTTTCTGACTCGTACCCATAGTGGTGTACAATTCATTAATAGTTGCAGCCATTGCCTTTGCAACGGCAGTTTTACCTGTTCGTGAGGGGCCGATTAAAAGACAGCATTTTGGAATTTCATTGTCTGAGCGGATATAAAGTTCTGGATCGCGTAAATAATCTAAAATTATAGTAAGTTCCCGCTTTTGATCTTCAAGACCAATAAGTGATTCATCTTCAAGGGTGGGAACATTATCAAGTGCAGTTGCAAGGCCATCGCGTTTAATATTCTTTATTCCTTTTACTTGGCTATATACATCGTGCAAGGTGTTTGAAATTTTTTTGTATTCGCGATTTGCCCACATATAGCTTTGATCAATTATTGCACTGCCTATTTCACCAAGTTTTTTATGAAATAAAGCTGCTCCTACGTGTACCATTATGGCGGCAGGTGCAAAAAACTCATTGTAAACTTTAGGGTCACTCAGTGGTTCAAAAAAATCTCGCATATAGTTTGCAAGTTCTTGTTTGAATACAATTGCTGAGACAATTCCACTGGTAACAGTTCCGCTTGTTAAATACCATTTGTAGGTTTTGAAAAAATCTTCTGCTGCGCGAATCGCTTTATTAAGCGATGTCAGACCTAATGTAGTACTCTTTTTTTCAAGCTCAGTAAGCCGTTCATCATTTTTAATAAGCACTTTAAGAAGATATTCATACGAATCGGTAAAGTTTTTATCAGGAATTAAAAGATCTTCTATTCTTGGAGCATCAATAAGAGATATATCCGAATCAAGAGCAAGAGTGAGTCTATCTATAATATTTTTTAAAATAATAGTAATTTTTAATAAAAGCTCCGGTTCTGCTGTTATAACACTCATTGCCTGCAGTTGATGGCAGATACTTGAGTACGCGGCTATTTTCTTAACAAGTGCACTCTTATCTGATGTTCTAATTATTCCCTTTTGCATGCCGCCCATAATTTGTTGCACTATCGCAGTCAAAAGATCGATCTGTTTAGAACATTGCTTTTGTATCTCAAGATAAAGTGAAATACTCTGTTCTTTTGTAAGTTGTTGAATTTCAGGTTGAGACACATCTTCTATCGATTGCTCATTTACTAAGGATGCTGTCTGAAGAAAGAGCCCTGCGCATGCAATAATAATTAGAGTTTTAAGTTTCATTGGTAAATTCTCATGGGAAAATATGTTAGTTACGTTATAAGATTCAGTATATAGAAATGGTAAAAATTTAAAAGTTCTGTGGTATATACCCGCAGAAAGCTCGAGTCCACACAATAATATTTATTCAAATTGAAATAAATTTATAAGGGTTAAGCTCTATGCTTACTACTTTTATTAAGATATTTTATTTACTCTATCATTTTAAGTATACTGAGATACGCAAAAATTAAAAAATTACTATGGTAAGCAAGGCTTTTTATTATGAATATTTTTCTACGTTTTTTATGTGTAACAGCCCTTATTGCGGGTATTTCTGCTGTGGGTTACTATGGGTACCGTTTACGTGGCTATAAAGCCAGGACGCCGCAGTATAATTGGAAGGCTGTTGAGACAAAAAAGAATATTATTCCTGTTGCCATTATAGGCTCGGGCCCTGCAGGTTTGAGCGCCGCACTTTACACATCACGCGCTCATTTACATACGGTTGTTTTTCAAGGGCCCCAGGCAGGCGGGCAACTTATGAGCACCAGTGAGGTAGAAAATTGGCCGGGCATTGGAAAAAAGCAAGGGCCTGAAATTATGAAAGCCGTTTCTGAACAGGCGCAACATTTTGGCGCAGTACTTTTGAATGACACGATAAAAAAAGTAAATTTTTCTGTTTGGCCCTATGAACTTACAACTTCAGAAGATACCCTTGTGTATGCCTTAGCGGTTATTATTTCAACCGGAGCTTCACCAGAGCGCTTAAAAGATGTCCCTGGTGAAGAGAAATATTGGGGCAAAGGGGTTACTGGGTGTGCGATTTGTGACGCCGCTTTTTATAAAGACAAAGATGTAGTCGTTGTTGGTGGTGGTGATTCGGCTGCTGAACAGGCCCTACAATTGACTGCCTACGCCCGCCACATAACCATCTTAGTCCGCGGTGAAAAAATGCGCGCATCGGCAGCTATGCAGGATCGTCTTAAGAGATTTGATTATATTAAAATTATCTACAATACCGCCATTACCGAAATTGAAGGCGATGGTGAGCATGTTACCGGAATTCAGTTAAAAACAGATAAAGGTACGCAGCATATGCCTATTGATGGCGTTTTTCTTGCAATAGGGCATAAGCCAAATACCGCACTTTTTAAAGATCAGATAGCCTTTACCCCAGGTGGGTATATTGCTCATCAGTGCAGAACTCAAGAAACTTCACAAGCGGGTGTTTTTGCAGCAGGTGATGCTTCTGATGAGCGGTACCGTCAGGCTGCAGTAGCAAGTGGTGATGGCGTTAAAGCTGCTCTTGATGCAGAACGTTTCTTGCAGCATATCGGATTTGATGAGATTTATGCTAAAAAGATTGAACGTAAATTCTATGATCCTATTATATCTTCTCTGGGTGACGAAATTCAAGCTATTGAATCCATTGAGCAGTTTGACAAGATTATTTCAGAAAGCACTGTGCCGGTTATTGCGGATTTTTATACTAAATTCTGTTCGTCATGTTTGCAGATGCTGCCGTTTGTTCAGGCGATAGCGGCTCAAATGAAAGATCGTGTTATATGTGTTAAAGTTGATATAGAAAAGATCCCAGAACTTAAAGAGCGTTATTCGATTTCAACCGTTCCCTTCTTTGTAGTTATTAAAAAAGGCTTAGTTGTTGGCCGTTATAATGATGTAATGACCAAACGTGAGTTTTTTGATTTTGCAACCCGTTTTATTAATGAGTAGCGTATGTTAAAAAAGATAGTATTCATTTGTCTGACTCTTTGCTTTCACGTCAAGCAGGCCGCACAGGATAATTACTACCCACTTATTATTATCGGTGGTGGAGTCGCGGGATATTCTTCAGCAATTTATGCTGGCAATGCACGCATTCCTACAGTAGTTTTTGTCGGGCCCAGAGCTGGTGGGCAACTTGCAGTAGCAGGTATTGTAGAAAATATGCCCGGTGTATTACCACAATATGGTTATTCAATTATTGAACAGCTTGAAAATCAAGCCCGAACATTTGGTGCCACATTGGTATATGACACTATCACATCTATAGCAGAATATAAGCAACCTGGGGCTCGCTTTATTCTTACTACTCAAGAGGGTATTGAATATTATGCAGATGCGGTAGTTATTGCAACCGGTTCTGCTCCGCGTACACTTGGTGTTCCGGGAGAATCAGATTTTTGGGGCAAAGGTGTTTCAACCTGTGCTATTTGCGATTGTACGCTTACCCAAGATAGAGACGTTGTTATTGTCGGCGGTGGCGATGCTGCAATAGAAGAAGCCCTGCAATTAGCTCCCTATGCAAAAACTATTACCTTGTTGCTACGAAGCAACAGTTTCAGAGCTAGCCCACGCATGCAAGAAAAGTTATTATCGTTTAATCATATCTCTTATCGCTATGATGTAGAAGTTGAGGAAATATGCGGGCAAGACCGTATGACGGGTGTTAAGATTTATGACAAAGTAACTGATAGTCACGAGTTTTTGCCAGCTCAGGGTCTGTTTTTAGCAATTGGTCAGATACCTCAGACCGATTTTATTAAAGATATGGTTCAGTGCGATAAGTATGGTTACATTTCATTAATTGATCGACAAGAAACTTCCGTTAAAGGTATATTTGCCGCAGGCGATGTTACGGATAATCGTTACCGTCAGGCTATTGTTGCAAGTGGCGATGCGGCCAAAGCAGCACTTGATGCCATCGCTTTTTTGCGCGGTATAGAGTAGATTTTTACTATTCATCTAAAATAGTAAACAAGAATGATAAAGTCAAAAACTATTCTTAACTTTATCATTCTTGTTTACTATTTAGTTATTCTTAGTTACAAGCTAATGCTATACGCGCTTTTGGATGTATTTTAGGATCTATAGATTCGCAACATTTTTCACTTAAGGTTGTTTTTGCCGTTGCAGGTAGGTTAGAAAGCTGACCACCAGCTAAAGCAGCAAAGTTACATGCTTGTTCTTTCCCAACAAGTCTGTCAGCTTCTATATTTGGGCATCCTCCAAGAACGTTTTTAGTAACGTTAGGATGATTGCTTTTAAATTTAGGAAATTTACAACAGGTTTGTTGCGCAGAGTCTTTTAACCCAGGCACTACTGAGTTTACAAGACTAGTAGCTGTAACACCCATAAGTCCATAAGCATTACATGCCATCTCTGTAGCATTTACTAGTTTCGGTTCTACGTTCATCAGATCTTCGTGAAAGTATGCATTGACAGAATTTATTATGATCGTTAAAGCCATAAAAATTAGAGCTTTAGTTTTTAAATGTGTCTTCATAAATAACCTCTTTTTAAAATATGTTAATAAATAGAAGCATTACTTTAAGCTTCATTTTAATAATCTCATAAATAAAACAATAAAATCAATATTATTTAACTTAATTTTTTTTAAACCTTGAAATCATTGGTTTTCTATGAATAAAGGGGCAATTTTTTAAATATAATTGACAAATATGTAATTAATATGCAACTCTAAATAGTAAGAAGTGTTTACTTCAATACGTTAAAAAAAGTGTAGTATCTAATTAAAAAGGAAAATTATGTTTAAAAAAAGAATGTTTCTTTTTACACTACTAGGCTTAGGCTTTTCAGCTTATCTAAATTCCTATTATTACCGTATTCGTAACGGGCTTAATTTTAAAGGAAACACCGAAACGATAGATAAAATAACACTTTTTGCCAAATTTGGCGGTTCGCACGAGCAGTTTTATATACCATATAATAGCTATATAGAATGGTACACAAATGGCGCGTGTTTAGATGGAATTAGTGTTGATCATCCGAGGCTTGGTTCGATGTTTACCAGGCCGGGCTGGGGTAAAAGCAAGCTTGGCGTTGTTCCGACAACGGGATTTGAGCTAGCATGTCGTGATTTTACAGCTGCATTAAAATATGATCCATATGGGGATATAGTTTTTGTTGAAGAATAAGTTAGTAAAGGGTCTTTATGAAAAAAAATATAATAAATGTAATGAGTATGTTCTTACTAAGTGTCAGTACTTCAAAAATTTTACCGTGGAAATACACATTTAATAATAACTGCGGAGAATCGCTTTATTTAGCGATATGCAAAGCTACTTGTAATTGCCAGGTCTCAGGCGAAATTAAACCTGGGAAAGCTTTTACTTTTTATACGGGCGGTTGTTGTTTGGATTATCTTGAAATAAATGCAGGTTCTAGAGATTATCAAGTAACGGTTCGCCCAGGTCAAAGCAATGGGAACGTTTCTTTGCCTCAAACTGGTGCAGGGTGGCTCTGCAGAGACTACCAAGGAACTATCAGTGTTGATCCTCAGGATAAAAATAAATTTATATTAGGCTAAGGAAAAAAGATATGAAAAAAATTATAGCGCCCATTTTTTTTATGTTATGCCTTACCAGAACACATCTTTCAGCAGAAACTGTCTATGATCTGTATCAGCCCTGTACTTATGGGAACAATGATGCTGGTTGGCAAGCTAAAATTAAAAACAATACCAAAAAAACTATCAAAGGTAAGATGTTTTATGCGCTTGCCAGTTATGACCTTGCAGTAGCAGAATTTGAAATACCAGCTGGCGATTTATTACTCCTTAATTCTTGTCTGGTTAAAAATCGTATGGGGCTTGTCTCACAAACAGCTGTTTCAGCTTCTGGTAAAGTGGCTGAAAAAACATTAAAGGCTCTGGAAGTACCAGTTTCAGGAGAAGTAGTTGGCGCTATTCTAGATAGCCAGCTCCAATACCCTGTATGTTTTCAACGCGTTGAATTCGTTTATGAGGAAACGTTAGGAAACAACGCTTTTAGTTCTAGACCACCTACAAAAAAGACCTACACATATTATCATAGTTTTGGGCCATTACAAACAGGAATTGTTTGTTATAATCTTGACATGAAGCTTGAAGAATCTAACTCAGAGCTCGTATTAAAATCAGAAAATGGCGAAACCTGGCGGTGGACAGATAAAATTCTGACTACTTAAAATTAAAACCAGAGTAGGGTTTTTAAAAATACTCGTAGCAGGGTTAAGAATTTAACCCTGCTCCATAATGTTTACACGGCTGCCTTGGGCAGTTTTTTTAACGATAAAATGTACAGGAAAATGATCTTTCATATAGGGTAAGTGTGAAACAATAATAATTTTTGCAAAATCATCTTGAATTTTATAAATAGCTTCCATAATATTGGCTAGACCTTCTTCGTCCTGTGAGCCAAAGCCTTCATCGATAATGAGCGTTTGCAGTGTTGTTCCCGCGCGCCGAGCAAGCAGTTTTGAAAGAGCTATGCGTAATGCAAAATCTATTCTAAATGCCTCGCCGCCAGAAAACAGTTCGTACGAACGAATACCCGTAGCATCAGAAATATGAATATCAAGTGTCTCTTTGCTTTTGCCACTTTTTAAATCGCGTAACGATTCTATAAACACATGTGCTTGACCATCGGTTAATTTTTCAAGTAATACATTTGCCTCTTGTTCAATCTCAGGGAGTGCCTGTTCTATAAGTAATGCTTGAATACCATCTTTACCCACTGCCTGGGCAATATTCTGATAAAGCTCTTGCTGGTAGCTACACTCTTTGATTGTTCCTGAAAGGCGTGCAAATTCCTGCTGCTGTGACTCAAGGCGCGACAGTTGCTCTTTGTAGGAGCCGATTTCCCGCAAAAGGTTATTTAACATATCTGTCTGGTGCATAATATTATGACGTACTGTTTGTAGCTGAGCTTCAAGAGAGCTCTCTTGCGCTATTTTTTCAGTGAGTACCGCTATTTTATTGGTAAGCTCCTGCCGTTCTTGCTTCATATTTTTAAGATGGGCACTAGTAAGATGAGCGACTTTTTTTATCTGTTGCAGCAGTGGAGTAATATTCTCAGGTGAAAGGTGGTTTTCAAGTTTGCTGGCTTTTAATTTTTCAGTTAGTTCACGTTTGCGTTCAGGCGTATGCGCGGGCAGCGCCTGAAGTTTTTCATTAATTTTTTGTGATTCGGCAAAAAGTTTTTGGTAGGTGGCATCCTGCAATAACAATATTTTTACATCGACGCATTGGTTTTTTTCGCGCAGCAGCGTATCAAACGTTGCCGTTTCGTGAGCTTTTTGTAGAGCAATTTCTGTATGCTCTTTGCATAATTCCGTAATCTGTCTTTCTAGATGTGCAACTTCTTTGAGTTTTTCAAGGTTATCATGCATCGTGATGATTTTCTCTTTGAGCGCGGGTAAAAGTTTTGCAAAACGTGCACGCTGATGTTCTGCCCGTGACCGATCCTTATGTTGTATTTGGCATATTCTATTTTTTTTATCGTCGGTAAGTTCTTGCGCGCAGGTGGGGCAAAGTGCGGTAGATACGCTGCTGAGCGTTTTTAAGCTAGAGTCGTAATCTTGAATTTTAGTGATAATACTATTTTTTTGAGTTACAAATTTTTGATAAACTTCGCGATATTTTTCATAACCATCAAGCGAGCTATTCTGCCCAATCTGCTTTTTATGGGTATCGATTTCTTGTTGCAAAAAATCAATTTTTTCACTCATTTCACGCGCTCGTTTTTCATAAAGAGAGATGCGTAATGTCACCTGTTGTAACTGCATATCAAGACTATGCATATGTTGCGTGTGCACCGCCTGAACACGTGCTGCATGTGCCTGCAGCATATGAGAGTTTTCTAATGCCAATTGCTGCAATTCAAAGCGTTTTAGTTCATAGGTGTGCAACTGCTCAAGCTCTTTTTCTAACATCTCACGCTCTTGATGCTCAGCAGACCCCCCATTAATTCTTTTGGAGAGTATTTTTTTAAATTCTGCACGCGAATCCCGTAATTCCTGTAAGCCTTGCTGTATACGCACATCGAGCTTTTGCACAGATTCACTAATCTGCTGCAGCTGGAGTTTATCGTGACTGTGTTGAGCATATGCACGTTCAGATTTTTGTAGCTGCTCGCTGAGTGTTGCACGCGTTTCCTGCAGAACTTTTTCCTGTGCCAGCGCTGCAGTAAGCGCATGGTTAAGATGCTCTTTGTGGGTTATTTCACATGACAAGCGCTCTGAAATTGGCACAAGGGTATCTTTTTGTGTTGCTAATAAGCGGCTTTTTTCAACGGCTCTTTTTTTTATAAGCTCAAATTGAGTTATGCCCAATATAGAGCTTAATATCTCTTTGCGCTCTTTAGGAGATTTTTTTGAAAATTCATTTGATGCCCCTTGCCGCAAAAAAACTGAATTAATAAAACTTTCATAATCAAGACCAATAGTTGCAATAATCTTTTCTTGTGTCGCGCGTAGTGTTTTATCGGTAAGTCCGCGAATGGCGCCTGTCTGCGGGTCAATGATACCGAAATCAAGAGCGGTTTGTACTTTATTACTACTCATGTTCAGTTCGCGCCTTACCTTGTAAACTGCTCCCTTACATATAAATTCTAGACTCACCATCATCTGTGTCTGGCCAAGTCTGACTAAGTTTTCATCTGCGCGGGCACCACTTTGTGCTTTTCGTGCGTATCCCCATAATACCCACGTAAGGGCATCAAGAAGCGCAGACTTACCGTGACCATTTTTTCCTGATAAACAGATAAGATTATAGGGTTCAAAGTCTATATACTGTGTTGTTTGGCCGTAACTGAGAAAATTTTTTAACGCTAATTTTAAGGGAACCATGAGCGTATTATAGCATGTTAGTTACCTTTTTCAAAAATCTTTTAAATGCTCAAACTTACGCTTTCTATTGACTCAGCAGTGGCCACATGCTATGAACAACAGGAAGCAGTAATATCTATTTTTATCTTAATCAAAAAAGAGAGAGTTTTATATGAAGAATTATACCTATGTAGTGTGCTCTGCACTTATGTTTATGCTCCCCCAGCTTAATGCGCAGCTTGTATCAGCAGAAGATGCGTTGTGCCGTTTGCAAGAATTACAGGAAGTTATAGAACATGGTGACCAGGACATTGACCAGGTATTATTTGAAAAAGAACTTTTTGCATTACAAACATTTGTTACAGAAAGTGCTGTTTGTGATGAACACACACGTGATGCTCTTTTGCATGCCCTACAAGTATTACAAGAAAAAATTTCTTTACGTCGTGCTGCACGCATCGATTCTCCAGAAATCCATGCAACAACGGTTATTGACCCTAACTACTATCCAGAACGTGATCTGTATTTACGCAATTTATTAGTCACCGGCTCGCTGGTTTTAAATGGCCAACAAATAAGTGGCAACAGCTGTGACTGCACTCTTTATGTATTAAAAGCCGGTGACACCATGACCGGAGACTTAACCTTTGCAGACCAGCACGGCGTGGTGTTTAACGACACTGCAAGCGGTTCTGTAACTATTACTGCACCAGCAGTAGTTACAACACCCTACACCCTTGAACTACCAACCCAGCCCGGTGCTGCAGGCACGGTGTTAACGGCAGACGGCAACAACCCGTCACAACTTTCGTGGCAACCGGTAGCGGCAATAGTGACCTCAACCATACAACTGTATGGTGATGTTATTGGGTCTGCATCTGCAAATCATGTAGCGTTTGTGTGTGGTGTACCCGCGTGTGATTTAGTACGCGCTTATTCTACTGTGCTTTCTGCAACAAGCTGCGATACCCCATTGACACTTATTTTACGTGACACCACCGGCAGCTTTGCAGCAACAACTATCACACTCACCGGCAACAGTTTAATTAATTACAGTGCCAGCGGCGATTGTGACACAGGGCAGGGCTTTATTTTTGCCCCTACTAATTTAAACACCATTATCGGCCTTGGCGCAGGCAACAGTAACACCTTAACCGGTTCTGCTAATACGGCCGTAGGTCAAGTTGCACTTTATAGCAATACTACAGGGGATCTTAATACCGCTCTGGGCCTTGGTGCACTGTATAACAATACGCAAGGAAGTCTTAATACTGCTATAGGTGCAGGAGTGCTTTTTAACAATATGATAGGAATGGGCAACACCGCTGTAGGGCAATCTGCGCTTTTTAGTAATACGCTCGGGTTTAACAATACGGCTATCGGAAATGGTGCACTTGGTCAAAATACTACCGGAACCTCTAATATAGCTTTAGGAGCCTTTGCTGGTAATAGTATAATCACAGGAAACAATAATATTCATATAGGTAATCCAGGTGACGTATCTGACGACGCAACTATTCGTATTGGCACACAAAACACACAGCAACAAACCTATATAGCCGGTATTTTTGATACGTTTCTCACTGGGTCACCCGTGGTAGTAACAAGCTCGGGGCAACTAGGTGTTGGCACATCAGCACTGGTGAGTGGCACTCCCTGCAATACACCACTTACGGTCGTTGAGCGTGATGCAAATGGCAGCTTTGCAGCAACCACTCTCACACTCACCGGCAACAGTTTACTTAATTACAGCACCATGGGCGATTGTGACATAGGCGATGGCTTTGTCTTTGCACCAACAAACCAAAACACTCTTATTGGTTTAGGTGCTGGTAATAATAATACGCTTACCGGAACAAGTAATGTAGCAATTGGTTATTCAGCGCTCATGAGCATTACCGCTGGTAGTAGTAATATTGCCATAGGCAGCTATGCCGGTGCAGCACTTGAAGGTTCTGAGTTTAGTCCATTTGCAGGGTCTCTAAATATAGCTATCGGTAACAATACTTTGAGATCTTTGCGCCTTGGTTTGGGTAATGTTGCCATAGGTGATTCAGCTCTTGCACGAGCTGCTGATAATCCAATTCCAGTATCTTTAAATACAGCTATTGGAGTTGGTGCCCTTACAAACTCAGTTGCTTCGGGATTAGATGATTTCGGATTTATTACTAATGTCGCTGTAGGAGGCGTTGCATTGTCAAGTAACATTACTGGTGAAAACAATGCTGCAGTAGGAACACGTAGCTTAGTGAGCAATGTTGAAGGAAATAGAAATACATCAATAGGAATAAATTCATTGGTAACTTTAACAGGCGGTTCAAATAACACAGCAGTAGGCTATACAGCCGATGTTGATTCTGAAAGTGCTCAAAACCGCACAGCACTTGGTGCCAATAGCTTGGCTATTGTAGATGACGGTGTTGTATGCGGTGATACTTCTATTACGTATATCTATCCTGGTAGTGATAAGCGTGCTCAGCTTGGGTATGCTCCAAGTAATATTTTTGATGCCGTCAACGCAGTGCAATACCGTTCATATGATGCAGCTAATAACTATGCGGCACTTACTCCGCCACTTGGGTATAGCTACACCTATACCTTACAACTTCCTATTGACCAAGGTTCTGCCGGGCAAGTACTGGCCACAGACGGCAATAATCCAGCACAACTATATTGGGCAGATAGCTCATCAACAGCTACGGCTGGCACGCCCTGCAATACACCACTTACGGTCGTTGAGCGCGATGCGAGTGGCAGTTTTGCTGCAACAACTATGACATTCACCGGTAACAGTTTAATTAACTACAGCACCGTGGGCGGTTGTGATACAGGCGATGGCTTTGTCTTTGCACCTACTAATTTTAACACGATTATTGGCCTTGGCGCAGGAAACAACAATACCTTAACAGGAACAGGAAATGTTGCTCTAGGTTTCACTGCGCTTGCCGGTATAGTTACTAGTAATAATAATATAGCCATAGGGTCAAATGTACTCACTGGAACTCTCATTCTTGATGATAACATAGCATTAGGAACTAATGCTCTTTCAAATGTTAATTATGCTCGTGGGCAACAGATTGCTATCGGTTCAGGTGCTTTGCAAAAAGATACAACGGGTTTTTACAATCTTGCCATTGGTTATAATGCTTTAAATAATAATACTTCAGGAAATTCTAATATTGCTATTGGACATTCGGCACTTATAGATGTTAATAACACTGATAATATTGCTATTGGAAACTTTGCTCTAAGTGGGTTAGTGCAGAATAAAAATATTGCGATTGGAAATTATGCACAATCATTTCCATTAAATACAGGTTTTTCTAATATTGCCATTGGTGCTCAAGCGCTGCATTATAATCGAACTGGAAATCAAAATATTGCTATAGGTACTGATGCATTACAAGCTAATCAGACCGGATATTATAATATAGGTATAGGGCATTTCGCACTATTTCTGAATAACGATGGTTATCAAAATACTTGTGTTGGTTATCAAGCACTAAGTAACAATCTTATTTTAGGATCTAATAATACTGCACTCGGTTATTATGCGGGCTGGTTATGTGGAGGCTCAAATAATATTTATATTGGGGCAAATGTAACTGGAGGTTTAAACAATAATAATGTTATTGCTATCGGGATTAACAATTCGGGAAACTCAGGAACTTATATTGGGGGTATTAGAGGGGCTACGACTAACGCTAATGATGCGATTGCGGTACTTGTTGATAGTAGCGGGCAATTAGGTACAACATCATCATCTGCCAGGTATAAGCGAAACATTCAAGATATGGGTACTGCTACTGCAGATATTTATAAGTTACGTCCTGTAATTTTTAATTATAAAGCGCATGAAACAGATGAACATCTTGAATATGGTCTTATCGCTGAAGAAGTTGAAAAAGTCTATCCAGGAATCGTTGTTAAAGATAAAAATGGCTTGCCAGAAGCTATTCAGTATCAATATTTGCCGATGATGATGTTGAATGAAATGCAAAAAAACTATGCGCAATTGTTGATGCATGAAGAAACTATCAATACACTCAAGACTCAGATTGCTGAATTAAAGCAGCAAATAACAGCGTTGGTCGGTTAATTATCTTCTGAAATGAGTATATGCAAAAGGGGAAGCAAAAAGACTTCCCCTTTTTAATTTTTTTGGGCCCTTGCAATTTTTTATAGCTTAAGCTAAAACTTATGAGCTTCATCACGCTATAAGGAGAGTATGTAATGGTAGTAGCAGCACAGGCCTTTAGGCATTACGATATTCGTGGCAACATTAACCAAGACATTTTTATAGATGACACGTATACCCTTGGCAGAGCGGTTGCAGAGTATGTGTTACAACAAAATCCGCAGGCTAAAACTATTATTATTGGTCGCGACGGGCGTACCCATTCACCAGCCATTCAAAAAAATATAGCACAGGCATTTTTTGATGTTGGCTTTACGGTGCATGACACGGGTGTTTGTCCCACACCGGTAGTATATTTTGCAACACACGTGCGTGACTATGACGCAGCCGTTATGGTTACCGCGTCACACAACGGGCCAGAATATAACGGCCTCAAGCTCTGTTTAGGTAAAAACTCTATCTGGGGTACCCAGATACAAAAAATTAAAGAGCTTTATTATGCCGCATTAGAAAACAATTGCTTACATGCGCGTGTTATGCATAATAACGCATCATATAAACGCGTTAATGTGCAACGCCAGTACGCAGAGTATATGGCACGTGAGTTTGTTGATTTAAAAAATCTTACCATGCCTATCATAGCAGATTGTGGCAACGGAGCGGTTGGCGCTCTATTGCGCCAGGTGGTAGATGCAGTAGGCTTGCGTGAAGTAACCATCATGTGTGAAGAGGTTGATGGCACATACCCAAACCATGCAGCAAACCCGGTTGAGCTTGAAAATATGCTCCATGTTATACAAGCCGTGGATACACACAAGCCCGCATTTGCAGTGGGTTTTGATGGCGACGGCGATAGAATGGCAGCAGTTACACCTGACGGCAAGCTTGTTTGTGGAGATGTGTTACTAGCACTTTTTGCGCAGGATATTTTACAGAAAAACAAACAGGGTACTATTGTGTATGACGGCAAATGTTCATTAATAGTAGCAGAAACTATCGCGCAACATGCCGGTGCTGGGGTGCGTAGCCCGTCTGGGCATTCTATTATCAAAAGTGTTATGCGCGAGCATAATGCACTTTTTGGTGGCGAATTAAGTTGCCACTTTTTCTTTGCAGACACGTACTTTGGCTTTGATGACGGGGTGTACGCTTTTTTGCGGCTTGTACGCTTAATGAGCAGCACGTCTAAAGATCTTACACAGCTGGTGCAGGAGTTCTCCCAAACGTTTAGTACGCCGGAAATTCGTATACCGTGTAGTGATACAGAAAAATATACCGTTATAGAAAAGATTAAAGAAGTATTGCGCAGTCAAGACCGCTACACGTTATCCTATCAAGACGGTGTACGTTTAGAAGATGCTCAAAGCTGGGCCCTGATTCGTGTATCAAACACACAACCTGCTGTGTGTATTCGGTGTGAATCGTTAACTGATGCCGGCTTGCAGGCTATAAAAAAAGTAATCTATGACGCGCTGGGTTCACCAGGTGCCATGCCGATTGTGCCTATTCAAGCAAGCGATATGAAAATAGTACAAGAACTTAGCTGAAAGAACTTCTATGAAACGTGTTGCCCTTAATGGCTTTGGCCGTATAGGTAAAAATTTTTTACGTGCTTACCTGCAAGACACGCATGCGCATGCACAGTATGAGCTTGTGGCGATTAATATCGGCCCAGCCGATATCAATGCTGTTGCATATATGGTTATGTATGATTCACTTCTTGGCACTTACGCCGGTAACGTGAGCGTGCAAGGTACTACTCTTTTGGCAGATAATTTTAAGATACAGTTATTGCAAGAAACAGATGCAGCACAGCTGCCCTGGACTGATTTAACGATCGATATAGTTGTCGATGCAACAGGCCACTATACCCATGCACAAGACGCAAAACAGCATATACAGGCCGGTGCAAAAAAAGTGGTAATTACTGCACCCGCTCACGGGCACGACATCACGGTTGTGATGGGGGTCAATGATCGCGATTATAAAACAGAAAAACACCAGATAATTTCTTTAGGCAGTTGCACCACCAATGCTTTGGTGCCGTTACTGCATGTTATGAAAACGCATACGCAGTTTGTTGAAATTTTTGCTTCCACCGTGCATGCCTACACAAACACGCAAGAGTTACTTGATGTAGATGCACAGGGTAAAGATTTACGTAAATCACGTGCTGCGGGTTTGAATATTATACCAAGCACAACAGGGGCAGCCATTTCAGTGGCAGAAGTTTTGCCTGAACTGAAAAATACTCTTTGTGCAAACGCACTTCGTGTTCCCACGCCGATTGTCTCTTTAGCAGATATCACATTGTTACTTGAAAAGTCAGTAACTGTTGATGATATTAATAGCTGGTTTGCAAATGCAGCACAAGGGCCATTGAAAAGCATACTTTCTGTTGCGCATGCACCATTGGTCTCAGGAGATTTTAAGGGAAATAGCCATTCTGTTATCTATGATGCGACCATGACCATGGTAAGCGGTACGCTGGTACGGATATATGGGTGGTATGATAATGAATGGGGATACAGTAACCGTATTAATGATTTTTTGAAAATCTGTTGATATAAAAAAATATCTATACGCTATGGGCTGTCGCCTCGGCTATTAAAATGTATATAGGCTATCGGCTGCCGCCGTGGCTTTAGGGCTTTCGTGATAAAGCCCTAAAAACCCAGATCACCAAGGAGCGCCTTGGATCCCGGGCGGTTCAATTCAATCGGCATAGCACGTGCGTGCAGAGCCTCAATCAGAGAACCGCCTCGATTTTTATCTAATAGGTAATGTAGTGTGAGTATGGGCTGCAAACCAGGCTTTACTATTTTTTTAAGTCGCGATAAAAATTTTCATGAGATCCAAGGGAAAGAAGTATCAAACGATTAGAATCTTCACACCATTGATATGCAATAAGGGTTAGCTGCTTTACCATGCTGAATTTGTATACGTGAATTCCGTCTAAATCTCCCTTTTTCATGGCTCCAATGAGTGGATGGGTAATAATTTCTGTTAGTGCACGATCAAGATCTTTTTTTTGATTAGGGTGCAATTTTTTAATCTGCTTTGAAAATGTAGCAGTTTGAAGAACATGCATTACTGTTTCTCATCAAACTGATACGCTTCAAGTTTGCCTGCAGCTGCTTCCTGCTGAGCAATAAGAATGTTTTTAATGAATTCGTAGGTTAAATCTGGATTCTCTTCAGCAAGTCTGCCTATTTTTGCCCAATGCTCTATTTGACCCGCCAGAGATCTATTTAATGCTTTGGACATAATCTTTGCTTGCGAAACTACTTCTTTTGATAATTTGACCGTTGCCATTTTTGATACCTTTTGAATACTTTTTCATTATACATCATAATACTTTAATATGAGTCAAAATGCAACCTTTTGTCTTTTTAAAGGTGTGTCGCCATGGGTGTGCCATTATAGAAAAGAGCATGTGCATGTATAGGGCCTGCCGCCGTGGCTTTAGGGCTTTCGTGATAAAGCCCTAAAAACCCAGATCACCAAGGAGCGCCTTGGATCCCGGGCGGTTCAATTCAATCGGCATAGCACGTGCGCGCTGAGCCTCAATCAGAGAACCGCCTCGACTTTTACGTGTAAGTAATGCGTGTCACTCAGGGTCCGGTGCGCAGGCGCACTATGTTAGGTGCTTATGCTTAGAGTAACGTGAATATTTTCAGGAGCTCTTTAATTAATTAGACAAAATAATAAAATTTTATTAGATTTACATAACGTTAACGGGCCCATAGCTCAGTCGGTCAGAGCAGTCGGCTCATAACCGAAAGGTCCCAGGTTCAAGTCCTGGTGGGCCCACCAAGCAATAAAAAAGAGTGCGCATGAGTTCAGATCCATTTTACAGCTTTCTTGCATTAGTAACTCAAGACCTTCACGCGGTTGCCACGCGCAAAAAAATAGCGAATCTTTCACAAAAGCAAGAAGCTCTTAAAGCTCAGAGCAACAAATTACAGCAAGAGCTTGCCAATGCGCAGGCACAAGCGCATACTGCAAAAAAAAATCTTGATGCGCAAGAGCTTGAAATTAAGATTCTAAAGGATCGTCAACGTTTTTTAAAAACCAAATTAGATGCGGCAAGTTCACCAAAAGAATATTTTTCTTTAGAAACAGAATTAAAAAATATCACATCTGATATCGACGCCCAAGAAAGTAAACTCTTTGAACTTTTTGAAGACTTTGAAATGCTTGAAAAAAAAAGGGGAGAAATAGATTTTCAGGTAGTTACTGCACGTGAACAGATCACGCAAGAGATAGCTGCCATCGACCAGCAGATAAGACAACACCACGAGTTGCTCCAAGAATATACCCAAAGTTATGATGATCTGTTACCGCTGGTAAATCCAGATATGCTTGAAAAATTTATTACCATGAAACAATCAGTTGAAAACCCCGTAGTTTCTGCTGAAAATGGTGCCTGTTCTGCCTGTGGCAACACCATTAATGTCCAGGATCTGGTGAGCATGCGCAAACATAAACTCGTTTCTTGTCAAAGCTGTTTCAGACTTTTATATTCAGTTACTCCATGACGCAATTATCACTTTTTCCCCATGATACATCTACAAAAAAATCTCGTATAATGCTGTATATCGACGGAGCATCACGCGGAAACCCGGGACCTGCTTCAGTGGGCTGTGTCATTAAGTGTGAAGATACCATCATGCAAGAGCATGGGTATTATATCGGCACAAAGACCAATAACCAGGCAGAGTACGCAGCACTTATTATCGGGTTGTATTTTGTATCTGATATCATGCACGAACATGATGAGTTGGTAATTGTTTCCGATTCGGAACTTTTGGTAAAGCAGCTCAATGGGCATTACCGTGTTAAAGACGCAACACTACAGCGCCTGTTTAGCCGCGCACAGCATATGCTCAAAGATATCAATCACCGCATAATGCATGTTCTGCGTGCACATAATAGCCATGCAGACGCACTTGCAAATAAAGCGCTTGACAACAAGATCGCTTTGCCAGAACAGTTAACGCCATGCATACAATAATCTATTTTTTTCTCTGCATAAGTAGCTTGCCACTCTATAGTGCATGCTCGGTACGTGTATTATTAGAACAAGGCGATATAACCCAAACACATGAGTGGCTATTTGTTACGCCAAAGAAAAGTTTTTTATGCATATTTTCTAACGGCATGTTATCATGCAACGGCAAAAAAGTAGATACAACTGCATTACGTATCAGTTCAACCGACAATCGGTGTAGTTATCAAGATAATGTCTATGCCGGTGATATCGCCTTAATAATTGCAGATGGACATTTCTATGTTATTAATACGATACCGCTTGAAGAATACGTATATTCAGTTATTCGCTCAGAAGGCTGGCCCGGTTGGCCACTTGAGGTTAATAAAGTATTTGCAATTATGGTGCGTACCTATGCAGTTCATAAGATTATGCTTTCAAAAAATGGCAAAAAAAGAGCACGGTATGACATTAAATCTACCAATATACACCAGACGTATAAAGGTGTTCATGATTTAGAACATTTACATCAGGCAGTACAAGAAACAAAAGGGTTGATACTTGCGTATAATAAGCAACCGATTGTTGCTATGTATGATTCATGTTGTGGGGGTGTTATTCCGGCACAATTAAACGGCTTTGATTTTAAAATGCATCCTTATTTAGCGCGCGCGTACCCCTGCACGTATTGTGCTGATTGTAAGTTATATAGGTGGAAATCTATTTATAGTCATGACGCGCTTGTCAAAATGTTACATGTGGAGTTTCCTGGCTTGAAACATATTAAAGATATCCACGTACTACATGCAGATAAAGCGGGTAAAGTAGGCCAGCTGCATGTAAAAACAACTCGTAGCAATAAGAGAATTTCAGGAACGATTTTTTATCGACTCTGTAAAGATATTAAAAGTTTTTGTTACACTATTAAAAAAGAAGGCAGCAATTTTATTTTTGAAGGTAAGGGCTTCGGCCACCATGTCGGTGTTTGCCAGTGGGGTGTTCGCGGCATGGTAAAACAGGGTTTTATGTATAAAGAGATCCTTGATTATTATTATCCAGGAACGAAATTAATGAAATTAACGACCAATTCTAAAACATCTGCCTCTGCGTATTCTGCCCTGGCCGAAGGGTAGCGGTATAAGATGCCTGAACATAAAACACATCTTTTTGTGGGTTTTTTAGCCTATGTTGCCGTACTGTATCTGATACTATTTTTTGGGCCTATTTGCTGGGAGCGAAAAATAGAGCTTTTGATGTATACGCTCATCGGCTCACTGTTTCCTGATATTGACACTAAAAGTAAAATTCAGCGTATCATATACTGCATGGTTTTTATAGTACTTATCTTACTTGCATACACTCAGCAGTATGTTGTTGCAACAGCAGCGGGTATAGCAGCGTGTTTACCCTTAATGGTGCACCATCGCACACTATTCCATTCTATGGTATTTTTAACGCTTTTAGGCGCTGCAGCAGTTCTGTGTACTCGTCTGTATTATCCAGTATATACCATATCTATGGCATATAATGTCATATTCTTTCTTGCAGGTATTTTCTCACATCTTTTTGCCGACCGTCGCCTTTATTGACTCTGTTACTATTCTCATGTTAAGAGCTTATACAAAGTTTATTCATTAACATGAAAGTAGTTTTATGAAGTTATATGTATACGCAATATGTTCTATAGGTATTTTTTTAAGTCAATATACTTACGCGCAGCTTGTATCAGCAGAAGATGCGTTGTGCCGTTTGCAAGAATTACAGGAAGTTATAGAGAATGCCCAAGACACTATTGACCAGATATTATTTGAAAAAGAACTTTTTGCACTACAAACATTTGTTACAGAAAGTGCTGTTTGTGATGAATACACACGTGATGCTCTTTTACATGCCCTACAAGTATTACAAGAAAAAATTTCTTTACGTCGTGCTGCACGCATTGATTCTCCAGAAATTCATGCAACAACGGTTATTGACCCTCATTATTATTTAGAACGTGATCTGTATTTACGCAATTTATTAGTCACCGGTTCGCTGGTTTTAAATGGCCAACAAATAAGTGGCAACAGCTGTGACTGCACTCTTTTTGTATTAAAAGCCGGTGACACCATGACCGGTGATTTAACGTTTGCAGACCAGCACGGCGTAGTGTTTAACGATACTGCAAGCGGTTCTGTAACTATTACTGCACCAGCAGTAGTTGCAACACCCTACACCCTTGAACTACCCACGCAGCCCGGTGCTGCAGGCACCGTATTAACGGCAGACGGCAACAACCCATCACACCTTTCATGGCAGCCAGTAACGGCAATAGTGACCTCAACCATACAACTGTATGGTGATGTTATCGGTTCAGCATCAGCAAATAGAGTTGCTTTTGTCTGTGGTGTACCTGCATGTGATGTAGTAAACGCGTATTCACGAGTGCTTTCTGCAACAAGTGCCAATATATGCAGCACGCTGGTTAT
>JAIETV010000002.1 GCA_019744895.1 Candidatus Babeliaceae bacterium
GTCGGGTAAGTTCCGACCTGCATGAATGGCGTAACGAGTTGGACGCTGTCTTGATGATAGACTCAGTGAAATTGTAGTTCCGGTGAAAATGCCGGATACCCGCGACTGGACGGAAAGACCCCGTGCACCTTTACTGTAACTTGACATTGATTTTTGGATTGATATGTGTAGGATAGGCGGGAGACTTTGAAGTGTTGGCGCTAGCTGGCATGGAGTCATCCTTGAAATACCGCCCTTATCCGTTTGAAGATCTAACTTCGACCCGTAATCCGGGCGGAGAACATTGTCTGGTGGGCAGTTTGACTGGGGTGGTCGCCTCCTAAATTGTAACGGAGGCATTCAAAGATTCCCTCAAGACGAATAGAAATCGTCGGTTGAGCGTAAACGCACAAGGGAGTTTGACTGTGAGACCTACAAGTCGAGCAGGTGCGAAAGCAGGAGTTAGTGATCCAGTGGTTCCGAATGGAAGGGCCATTGCTCAATGGATAAAAGGTACGCCGGGGATAACAGGCTGATCTCCTCTGAGAGTCCATATCGACGAGGAGGTTTGGCACCTCGATGTCGGATCATCGCATCCTGGGGCTGGAGAAGGTCCCAAGGGTTTGGCTGTTCGCCAATTAAAGCGGTACGTGATCTGGGTTCAGAACGTCGCAAGACAGTTCGGTCCTTATCCGCCGTGGGCGCAGGGTATTTGAGAGGAGTTGTTCTTAGTACGAGAGGACCGGAATGAGTGAGCCTCTAGTGTTCCAGTTGTTTACCATAAGCAAGCTGGGTAGCCACGCTCATAAGAGATAACCGCTGAAAGCATCTAAGTGGGAAACTCGCCTCAAGATTAGATACCCCTGCTAACGTCAGTTAGCAATAAGATCCGTTGAAGACTACGACGTTGATAGGCTGGAGGTGTAAGTGTAGTAATATATTAAGCTAACCAGTACTAATAGATCGAATGTTTTAATCACACTATAAATTTTATTAACGATAAAAAATTATCTTACTTTGCATTACAAGTATTTCAAAGCATAAGTTGAAATTTTGGTTTTAACCATTAAAGATTTCCTGGTGCGTATAGTTGTGGGGTCACACCCGTTCCCATTCCGAATACGGCAGTTAAGTCTACAACGTCGATGATACTTACCTGGTAACGGGTTGGAAAAGTAGATAGTGCCAGGATTAAATTTAAGCTCCAGCTCAAAAAAGCTGGGGCTTTTTTTTTAATTGATATAGTTTTGGGTGTATGGTTACGTAATGGTCAATTAATTATAGTAAGTATCTATAGGGTCTGTGTGTTATGAAAAAAACTCTTTTTCTTTCGTTATTTTTTGGACTGTTTGCTTCATTTTGCCTTTCTGCTCAGGTGCAGCAGGTAATGTCTGCAAATTTAGAAAATCAAATTCATTTACCAACAGGACGACATATAATTGCAGATCTATGGGAATGTGAGAATTGTGATTATCGGACTGACATAGAAAAAGTACTGCGTGAAGCTGCCGACAAAGCCGGTGCTACCGTGCTTAATATATATGTTCATAAATTCGACCCTAGCGGAATGACCGCAACTGTAGCCCTTTCAGAATCGCATATTACTTTTCATACCTGGCCTGATGATGGTGGCTTTGTAGCGTGCGATATTTTTACCTGCGGTACTAACGCGTTACCAGAAAAAGGTTTAGAAGTTCTTATAGAATACTTTAAGCCTAAAAAACGTATTATACGCATACTCGGGCGTGGACAGGCTGCAGAAAATAAATAAGTACTTCCGGTTTTATTAAAAGCAGTTATACTTGAAGAATAATTAGATTTCTAAATTTTTAAAGATTTCCTGGTGCGTATAGTTGTGGGGTCACACCCGTTCCCATTCCGAATACGGCAGTTAAGTCTACAACGTCGATGATACTTACCTGGTAACGGGTTGGAAAAGTAGATAGTGCCAGGATTAAAATTTAAGCTTCAGTAATAAAAAACTGAGGCTTTTTTTGTCTTTTGTTTATACTTAAACCCAGATTACTTAAAAATTATTAAGGTAAGAGTATGTATAAGTTACAAGTTAGTACTCTTTTGCTCTTTGTGGGGTCTTTTATGTTTTTATTAGCAGAAGTTAAAGAAAGATAGGGGCTTAAGAACAAGCCCCTTTACATTATTTCTTATTTTGATTGATCATAGCAAGTAGCTTTTGTGCTGCTGATTTGATTTCATGATTATGTTTATTGCCAGCCTCTTGCTCAGCGGCTATTAAACCGCTTTTGTGCAAAACACTAAAATCACCATAAGGATAAACGTATTTATCTTTACTATTTTGATCTGCATCGGTATCGATCCCAAGAAACCATAGGCCATACTCTTTTAATGAATGAGTATTTAAAAATTGAGCCATTTCATTAACGTCCGGTTTAATTTCCTTCCAGTTTGATGTTTCATGTTCAACTTCAAGACCATTTTTAATGATCTCAAGAGCGTGTTCATAGCCTTCTTTATTTATCTTGATAGTCATAACTATCTCCTTTCTTTGCAGTTGCATGAACAGATATGTTCGCATCCGCACATTTTTGACATCCAAACGGCAAAAGCGGTAATAATGGCACAAATAAAAATGCCCCAGGCAATATCATAACCTATAATTTCTGTAGGCCAATTAGGTAAAACCGCATAATTAGTTAGTTCGTAGGTCCCATAAACTATAAGGCCATATATACCGCCCTTTACTAATGCGTACCAATATGAACCATGCGTTCGAGGAAGCACAAAAAGAATAATTCCTTTAACAATAAGTGCCCAGACTGCGATAGCAGCAAGAGTTTTAAGGTCTAATATTCCTGCGCTCCCCATGTTAGAAACCACTCCAAGCTTTTCTTGATACATATCTTTCATAAAGAAAAATATCCAGAGGCAGTCCAGAGCAATGAATGCACCTAGTGACGTAACATACAGTTTGAGGGTTTGCCAATTTAAACAGTGAAACATTTACACTCCTTTTTAGGTAGTACGGGTTTTAAGATATTTTCTTAAAAGTTTACGATATAAGTAATCTAACAGTTTTTTGCTAGTGATTTTCAAGAATTTATACTAGAGATGGCCTAAATATCTTTATCTATAAGCTCTAAATTGCAAGACAAAAGGATTTTCATTTATAAAAAAATGTCCAAAAATATGATTAAGCTTTACATATTCCGATTCTTTCGCTTTTTCTGATAAAGTGTAAGGTCCGAAAAGCGCCTATTTAGGCGTGTTTTAATAATTTTTTATCAGAGCATTTACATTTAAAGCATATCGAATGCGTGATTTTATTTTCAATAATCTTTCATTTCTACCAAATGTATAGCGCATCGCAAACATAAGCGAATGTATATTGTGACACACTCTTTTTTAGGCACCCCTAAAGATGTTACAGTTATAACTAGGGATAAAAAAATAGTACATTAACTGTACAAAAAAGGGGGGCGCTATGAAAAAAGCATTAGAATTTTTTTTATTTATATTAGTATTTTTTTTAAGCAAGTCGTATATTTTTTCACTGGATAATTTTATTGCTCAATATCAGCGGCCTATTACGGTACTGGAGATTACGGACTCTCAAGAGTTTTATACGCTTCGATTTGCCTCGCGCCAAAAAGGAGTTTTTGTTTTATTATCGCAAGCAGAAAAAATAGATTCTATAAAAAAAAGAGCTCAAGATTATAATAATATTGTTTTGCTTAATCCAAAGAAATTTACAACATCTTCTCTTGTTGAATTGGCTTCATGCGAACATTTTGATGTTACTTTGGTCCATGATTGGGCTATGTTGCAAAAAAACCCTTATATTGTGAGTGCTCTTTTGGCTTTGGGAGATTATCTTATTTTAGATGTTGCAAATACCTATGTTGATAAAATTTTATCTGAAGATCAAAAAAATAAAATTGTATGGAAACATGAGTTGCAATATGGCAAACAAAGAATCTGCCTAAAGAATTCTAAAACTTCCTTGGGTAAGGCACGTTGGGTTATGAGTTCTCTGGCGATTTCTCGTCAGCCATCGTATACCATTTTAAGTACGTTTACAGAAAAGAAATTAGTTAAAGGAGCGCATAAACAAACATCAGATTGGGTGGCTGGCATAAACCTCGTTTCAGCAATTATGCTTCATGTACAATTCCCAAATAATGAAATTTTACGTGAGAATATTAAACAATTTATGCAGATTAATCACAATGATCCTGTAATCGGTAACATGATTGTTCAGGGAAAAAAGGTTAAATTGATAGATTTTGCAGATTCGCGTCGAAATGCTAATCAAGAAAAGTGCATCAAGGCAGCATTAAAGCTTTTTACATGGATGCATAGACCCAAAGATCCTTATGCTACTATCGAAAAGTACTCATACTATGTGAATAATTAGTAAAAAAGCCCTACGTAGCTTTCACTGCGTAGGGCTTTTATATTTCTAAAGCTAAAGTGCTGTAGAAAACAAAATCACTAATATTTAATAGCGATCTTTGTTTCCACGGAAACCGCCGGTAGAACCTGAACGGAAGCCAGAACCAGGCGTGCGTTCGCGTGAACCGCCAAAACCACCTTGTGAACCGCTGCTTCTATAACCGCCTTGGCCGCCGCCATTGCTTCTAAAACCGCCTTGACCAGGTGTGCGGGGTTGTGGTGGACGTGCAGTATTAACACGAACTCTCTGTCCTTCAAGATCAGAATTATCAAGTGCATTAATAGCTTGTTGTGCTTGCTCGTCATCTTCCATGGTCAAGAAAGCAAAACCACGTGGCTCTCCAGTAAACTTGTCGGTCATGATTTTAACTGACGAGACTGCGCCAAATGCTTCGAAAAGCTTACGTAACGCGTCTTCAGTAACTGTGCGGGAGAGGTTCCCAACGTAAATATTCATAAAAAACTCACTTAAAAAAAATAAAACAATTTGACTTTAAAAAAACTAGAAAGATTTTTTAGAGACTTTACCATCTTACCACAATTTACGGTTTTTACAATATAGTGTAAACTGACCTTTATCGTTAATCTATAACTTTATAACTCCAAAGCGTATTTATGAAACAATCAATAATTCAATCATCTATCCTATCTGTCGCATTGGCAATTTTTGCTATGCTTTTTGGTTCAGGTAATATCGTTTTTCCTCTCGGTCTTGGGCGTGACATGGGTACTATGGCACTCTATGCTATGATTGGCTTTTCTTTAACGGCGGTTTTAGTGCCCTTCCTAGGTATTATGGCCATGACGCTTTATGGGGGTAGCTATGATTTATTTTTTGAAACTATTGGTAAAATACCAGGGAAAATAGTAATTTTTTGCTGTATGCTTCTGATTGGACCCTTTTGTGTCATTCCGCGGTCGATTGCTGTTGCCCATGGTTCTTTGAGTTGGATGTTTCCACAACTTTCCATTTTTGCTTTTAGTTTAATAGCAACCATGATTCTCTATTCACTTACAGCTCGTCAGTCGGGGCTGTTGAATATTTTAGGTAAAATTCTTGGGCCTTTAAAGCTTTTCTTATTGAGTGCTATTATTATTAAAGGTTTTTTTGTTGCAACTAATCCCGCAAATTGCAGTTTATCAGCAGCCTCTGTGCTTACTAAAGGTGCTTTAGTAGGCTATGGAACTTTAGATCTTCTGGGAGCATTTTTCTTTACTAATATAATTCTTATTGGACTTAAGCGTAAAATTGATGATAAGCAACTTACAAATAAGCAAATTTTTTCTATGACTTTACAAGGCGGACTTCTGGGAAGTTTGCTTTTAGGGGCAGTTTATGCTGGATTTGTTATTGTTTCTTCTTTCCAGTCAATAGTTTGCCAAGGTGTTGATGAAAAAAAATTATTAAGCGAGTTAGCATTCCAGTTGCTTGGGCAGGCTGGTGGAGTTCTTGCTAGCATTACTATCGCAGTTGCGTGTTTAACTACTGCTGTCGCGTTGACCACCGTGTTTGCAGATTATCTTTCAAAAGATTTATTAAAGAAATCGATTTCTTACCATATGGCTTTGTATGTGACATTATTAATAACATTAATCTTTGCAAATTATGGTTTTGAAACTATCATGAGTTTGGTTGCACCCGTAATAATGATTCTTTATCCTGCGCTTATCGCATTAGCTCTTGCAAATATAATTCGTAAGATTTTTGATATTAATTTCAGTAAGTTAGCTTTTTACGGTGTATTTGCGCTTACACTTTTGATAAATTACTACCCATTATTTTTCAGGTAATACAACATGCATTCTGAGTTTCTTGTTCTTGAAAAATCACCAGCTTTATGCGGGATTTCAGATTTAAATGGTGCGAAAAATGCCGTTTTAGTAATTATGGCATCTCTTATTTTAACATCGGGAAAAAGTAAGCTTTGTAATGTCCCTTTTTCTCATGATGTTTTTCAGATGATTGCATTATTAGAATCTTTAGGGGCTGGCGTGGTTATCCATGAAGAATCCCAATCGCTTACTATCGATACAACAACTATCATCAAGCATGCTGTAAATGCTGAAATCATGAAAAAAATGCGTGCATCAATATTGGTTATGGGGCCTCTTTTAGCACGTTTTGGAAAAGCTGCAATAGCACTTCCAGGAGGGTGTCTTATAGGAGACCGCCCTGTCGATATGCATTTAAATGCGTTTGCGCGCATGGGTGCAGAAATTTCTCTTGACGGTTCATGCGTGTACGCCCAAGCAGTACACCTAAAGGCGCAAAAATTTATTTTGGCATACCCGAGCGTCGGAGCCACTGAAAATATAATGATGGCAGCAACGCTTATACAAGGTAAAACAACTATCGTTAATGCCGCATTAGAACCTGAAGTTTTCGATTTGGCAGCTATTCTAAAAAAAATGGGTGCACATATTGATTTGTTGCCTGCGGGTGTAATTGAAATCGTTGGTGTGCCAGAACTTAAGCCGGTAACACATACTATTATTATGGATCGTCTAGAAGCCGGCACTCTATTATTAGCAACCGCAGTTACTGGTGGGGAAATTGCCTTACCTCAAGGGCCTGGCCATTCACTCGAGGTATTTTTAGAAAAACTTTGCGAAATGGGCCATTCTGTCGACACCGGCATAGATGGTATTGGTATTTATTTTAAGGCTACCAAATCGCCCAAGGCTGTATCTTTTAAGACTATGCCCTACCCTGGGTTTCCCACAGATTTACAGGCGCCCATGATGGTTGCTCAGTGCCTGGCTGATGGGACTAGTACCGTAACAGAAACGGTTTTTGAAAATCGTATGCTACATGTTCGCGAATTACAAAAAATGGGCGCGCATATTGAGCTTGAAGGAATGATTGCCAAAATTAAAGGGGTTGATCGACTTTATGGCGCACATCTTATAGCACCCGATATACGTGCATCTGCAGCTTTGGTTATTGCTGGTATTGCAGCTCATGGGTCATCAACGTTATCTGGTATCCATCATTTATTGCGAGGATATCAAAATCTTTGCGGAACGCTACAAAAGCTTGGCGCAAGAATTATCTACAAATCAGAAGCTATCTAGATTATTTTTTTGAAATGGTCTTATGGTGCAGCTTGGATGATAGCTTGCATAATTAATTCAAAGTGTCTCACGTAACGAAATGTTGCCTTGTAACCTTTGTTTCAGCTAACTATTTTAGATATGTATCACTTTATATTTAGGTATTCGGCACCATTTGTTCGATAATCATACCGTTGACTTTGAAGCATACGTCACCCATTAATTATCTATGTATTAATAAATCATTGCGCTAGAAAGCTCAGTAAGTTCTTTAGTAACTTTTGCTTGACGAATCTTATTGTATTCTAGTTTCATCTCGGTTAATAGATTTTTTGCATTCCGCGTTGAATTATCCATGCTGAGTGCGCGCGCGCTATTTTCTGCGCGTAATGATTCTAGTAGCGAGTAATAAATCCTATTTTTTAAAATTAAATTTCCAATATTTTCCACAATTTCTGAAATAGGTTGTTCTAATTCAAATATCTGTTCTGCAGATTTTGAATCTGAATTATAATGTAATGGCAAAATTGTTTTTTCTGGTCGTTGTAAAAAGATCGATGCATTGTAGTTACCAAGTATCACCACAGAATCATAATCATGTTTAAGTTGACTAAGTATATTAAAAATTATATCAGTTTTTTCTGAAAGGTTAGTCAGCGAAAAGATTATTTTATCATGTAGAATAGGCATCTTTTGTGCTTTGCAAAAATCATGGGCATATGGTCCTAATGCGATGCATGAAAAAGTTTTAGGTTCCTTTTTTTGTAATTCTTTTATAAAATTAAAAAGTGTTATATTAAAACTTCCACAAAAACCTTTTTGAGAGCCGATAATAAGATAAAGCGGTTCTTTTGTTGATCCAGGTACCAGTGTCAGACCCAACTCTTGCATAAGAATTTCTAGCTGCTGAGTATAAACTTGTAGGTTTTTTTTCTTAATCCCAAGGCGTGAAAGAGTTGACATAGAAATAAGTTGCATAGCATGCGCGGTCTTGCGTATATTTGTAATGACTTTAATGCGTTCAGCGATGGTAATAAGTTGAGGCATACGCTTGCTCATAGGTTAAAAATTTAAGTTTTTTTGAGTATACTAAAAAGAAATTAAGATGAATATATTTATTGATGCCTATAACCTTTTAAAGCAGCTTCATGCTGTTAAGCTGGTTTCTGCCCACCAAAAAAACACATTTATTGATGAGCTTAAACAATTTGCTCGGAACAAGGGACACCACATCTATTTAGTTTATGATGGGGGAGAATCTTTCCGTCCAGAATCTGACCATATTGGCCCGATAACTATTATCCATTCAGGGCATAGATTAAGCGCAGATGAAGTAATAAAACAAAAAATCTTAAATTTTGCCCATGAACATACTATACTTGTTTCAGACGATCGGCAATTGTGTGATTATGTGGCAATGTCTGGTTTTGCTGCCTTGGGCACGGCAAACTTTTATAAACTTATCAAAGCCGATATTCAAAAAGAACAAAGAGCCTTTATTGAAAAAAGCATCGCCCATAAAAATCCATATTATTCGAGTAATCCCGAACTTGATGAGCTTATGCATGAAGCCGGTTCTGTTGGTTATTATAAAGATATTGAATTATGTGAAGAATCGCATCATCCTCAGCGGTTATCAAAAAAAGAAAAAAAATTAAAAAAATTAGTAAAAAAACTATGAATAATACCATATTTTACAATCTTAACAATTTACCAACAATAGTTGCAGAGCTTAAAGAGCTTATGAAAATATATCGCATTTTTGCATTCACAGGATCTCTGGGTGCAGGCAAAACGACACTCGTGCGCAGTTTGCTGCAAGCATGTGGCGTAACGGGGGTTATATCAAGTCCTACGTTTACTTATATAAATATTTATATAAATGCAAGCGGCAAAAAGTTTTACCACTTCGATTTGTACAGAATAACAAACCTTCAAGAGTTCATTGATGGAGGATTCGATGAATATCTTAATGATCAGAATGCATATGTTTTGATCGAGTGGCCTGAGATAATTATGCCGTTGTTAAAAAAGAATATATGCTTTATTTCACTTGAATATATTGATGAAGAAAAAAGATCTCTTTATATATCCTGTCATCAGAAAGGGTATGTATAATAAACTCTAAGGCAGCTTTTTCTTGAAAAATATCTAGGAAACGATCAAGAATAATGCACTTACGTTAGTTGCACAGATATTTAGTATTTTCCGGTTTGTATGGTTGTGAGCATCGCGTGTGTAACACGTGTGTTGTTTTCATCGATGTATTCTTTTTGAACCGGCAACTGCTCCTTAATATATAATATTTTATTATGAATATCTGCCAATTTTATATATAGAGGATGCTTTTCAAGACTGAAGTTACGTAGACCTTTAAGTGCATAGGCCATATCATTAAGATCACTCTTTAATATTTCTTCCATTCTAAAAATCGGTGTTGACTTGCGGGTGTTCCAAGAAAACCAATTAAGAAATAAAATATCATAAAATAATTCGAATCCAGTTCGGTCGCGATGTACTCCTAAAACACGTAGTTCTTGCAGTGCTTCTGCACTCATTGGTTTAAGACTTATTAATTTTGAGTATCTCATTTTCATTGTATTATATGTTTCCTGAGCATGGGTTAGTGCTTGATCAGGTGTAGATGGCCTTTTTGCGCATGCAGATATGAGAACTATGCCTATTAATCCCATAGTTAAGTGAAATGAGAATCGCTTTTTCATAAGAATCCGTTTGGTTATATTTTTTTATATTATGTAATAATTTTATCAAATATTATAAAAATGTCAATTTGGTTATAAAAAATTTGAGATTGATTGAATGTTGAGGTTGAAATTATTTAAAAAACCCTTACACTGTATCTATTGAAAAAATAACTACATGCAATATAATAAGGCGAGATTCCCGAGCGGCCAAAGGGGACGGACTGTAAATCCGTTGGCATACGCCTTCGAAGGTTCGAATCCTTCTCTCGCCACCATCTTGGGTTACTCAAGCCAGATCTAATGCCATTCTAAAAGTATTTTTTAGAATAGCGTTACGAAGTAAAAAAATTTGTTGCTTACCTGTTCTTAGAAAAGTACGGGAGAATTGAAATTAACGCGGGAATAGCTCAATTGGTAGAGTGGCAGCCTTCCAAGCTGTAGGTTGCGGGTTCGAGTCCCGTTTCCCGCTCCAGATAATAATTTAGGCGCTGGCGTAGCTCAGTTGGTAGAGCAGCTGATTTGTAATCAGCAGGTCGTCGGTTCAAATCCGACCGCCAGCTCCATACAATTTCATGCAATTTGAAGTTGTTTTTTGTTATTTTTTCGATTAATATTAATACATTAAGATCAAAAAGATAAAGACCTTTGCCCACGTAGCTCAGTTGGTTAGAGCACTTCCTTGGTAAGGGAGAGGTCACCGGTTCGAATCCGGTCGCGGGCTCCAAAGGCTTCTTATTAAGAGTTTTTAACTACGCAGGTTGCCATGGCAAAAGAGAATCGAATCGTTATTAAGCTTAAAAGCTCGGAAAGTCCTCACGTATACTGGACAACCAAAAATAAAAATAATACCACGGGTCGCTTAGAAATTAAAAAATTTGACCCGGTAGTTCGTAAGCATGTGGTATATAGAGAATCTAAGTAGAGTATCATGAAGGCCAGTAGCTCTAACGGCAGAGCGGCAGACTCCAAATCTGCGGGTTGGGGGTTCGAATCCCTCCTGGCCTGCCATACTTTTTAATCTTGGCTGCAGGCTTCCTCATTGAAAATTACTCATAGGTTGATAAGATAAAAGGCGCATAAAGTGAAAAATTTAACAAAATTCTTAAGTGAAGTCCGTGTAGAGCTTTCTCGAGTAGAATGGCCCACATTAAACGATTTTATAGGATCAACCGTTGTTGTTCTCTGTATAGTTGCAATTTTTGCGGTCTTTTTTGGGATAGTTGATAAAGGACTTTCTACTGTTGCCCAATATATTTTTTCTTTAGGTAAATAGTTTTTAGGTGTAATGCATGAAACGTTGGTATGTCATTCAGATTTTTGCAGGGTATGAAGAGGTGATTAAGGCAGATCTTCAAAAACGCATCGAAGAAGCTGGCATGCAAGATTATTTCGGTCAAGTTCTTATCCCTTCAGCTAAGATGAAACAGTTTTTTGACGCAACTGATGCAATAAAGGATGAGCAGCTTTTTCCCGGTTACATGCTTGTTGAAATGGAAGTGCTTCCTGAGGCAATTCGTTTAGTAACAACGGTTCCGCGCGTTACACGTTTTCTTGGTGGTAAAAATCCCGTTGCACTTTCCCAAAGAGAGATAGACCGGATTATCGCCCAGATGAAGGGTGAGGTTAAACTTTCTGTTGAGCGTCATAATTTTGAAGTAAATAAAGAGGTTGAGATCGCTTCAGGCCCGTTTACGGGCTTTATGGGAATTATCAATTCCATTGATGAAGAGAATGAAAAGCTTTCGGTTATGGTAAGCATTTTTGGAAGAATGACACCGGTCGAATTGGGATTTGATCAAGTTAAACATTAAAAAAGTAGGTTTTCTAAAGCTATGGCAAAAGAAATAAAAGCACAAGTAAAATTGCAGATCCCCGGTGGAGCTGCAACGCCTGCGCCACCAGTTGGTTCCGCATTAGGTCAGCATGGCGTAAATATTATGGACTTTTGTAAGCAATTCAATGCAAAGACTGCTGATAAAAAAGGCCAAACCATTCCGGTTATTATAACAATTTATAAAGATAAAAAATTTGATTTTACTATTAAAACACCTCCAACATCAGAGCTGATTAAAAAGAAGATAAATCTCTCAAAAGGCGCTTCTAAGACTGGTTCTGAAAAAGTTGGAAAAATATCTTGGAAGGATATTGAAGAGATAGCAAAGATCAAAATGCCTGACCTTAATGCTGTAGGTATTGAACAAGCTAAAAAAACAATAGCCGGTTCAGCTCGCAGTATGGGGCTTGAAGTATTTTAGTTAGTCGTAAAGGAACGTGCAGTATGACTCATCAAGGTAAAAAGTATACAAAAGCGCACGAAGCACTGGGGCAAAAGAAAGTCTTTTCCCTCCAGGAGGGTGTCGCCAAGCTCAGAGAGCTTGCATATGCCCGGTTTGATGAATCTGCCGATGTTAGTGTTAATCTCGGGATTGACGCTGCAAAAGGCGATCAAGCTGTTAGAGGTTCTGTTTTGATGCCGCATGGCAGTGGCAGGATTATCAAAATTTTGGTATTTGCAAAAGGACAATACGCAGATCAGGCTGAAAAAGCAGGTGCTGACTATGTTGGTGCTGAAGATCTCATCGAGCGTATAGAGTCTGGATGGCTTGACTTTAATTATGCGATTGCAACACCTGACCTTATGGGTTTGGTAGGTAAGGTTGCGCGTATATTGGGTCCACGAGGTCTTCTTCCGAATAAAAAAACCGGAACGGTTACCTTTGACATTGCTTCGACGATCGCTGATTTGAAAAAGGGACGATTGTTCTTTAAAAATGATAAAGCGGGAATAGTACATTTTTCTTTTGGTAAATTATCGCAGGGCAATGAAAAGCTTGCTGATAATTTAAAAGCTTTTCTTAAAGTGCTTGCGACAAGTAAGCCTGCTGCATCAAAGGGAAAGTTTATTCGCAAGATAACCGTTTCTTCTACAATGGGGCCCGGCATTCCTGTACATGCTGAAGAATTATAAGTGCTAGGATAGAGGTAAAGGTATAACCATGAATCGTCAAGAAAAAAGTTCAGCTATTGAAATACTCAAAAATGAGTTTCAAAGTAATGAAGCAGCCTTTATTGTAGGCATGCAAGGAATGACGGTCGCTCAAGTTGAATCTCTTAGAAAAGGTGTTAGGGCGCAGGGAGGCAAATTTCAAGTTGCTAAAAACTCTTTATTGCGCATGGCAGCAAAAGATATCCCAAGTGTTGAAAATCTTTCACCTTATTTTAAGGATCAAGTTGCCGTTATTTTTGTTTCTAAAGAAGCATCAAATGTAGCTAAACTCATTTGTAATGCAACTGCGGAAAATGAGCATTTGAAAATCGTAGCTGGTTGCTATGAATCGCGAGTGTTTGACCAGGATATGGTTAAATTCTTAGGTTCGCTACCGCCTAAAGAGATTTTAGTTGCTCAATTGTGTGGTCTTCTCAAGGCTCCAATTGCTCAACATGTTGGTTTGTTGAATCAAATTATCGTCCGGTTGTTATATGTTTTAAAACAAGCATCGGAAAAGCAAAGTTAATCGTCGTTTAAGGTATTATTTTTAGTATTTAGTGGAGACATTATGTCAAAGTCTATGGAAAATCTCGTAAAAGAAATTAGTGGTTTAACTGTTCTTGAACTTGCAGAATTAACTAAAGCCTTAGAATCAGCTTTTGGTGTTTCTGCAGCTATGCCTATGGCAGCTGCAATGCCAACCGCTGCTGGTGAAGCTCCTGCAGGTAAAAAAGAAGAAGAAAAGACTGAGTTTAAAGTTGAATTAGTTGATTCTGGCGCAAATAAAATAAATGTTATTAAAGCGTTACGTCAAGTAAAAAAAGATCTTGGTTTAACCGAAGCTAAGAAAATGGCAGAAGAAACTCCTTCTGTTATTGCTGAAGCGGCTTCTAAAGATGAAGCTAAAGTTATGAAAGAAACACTTGAAGCAGCTGGTGCTAAAGTTAAACTTTCATAATTGCCTAAGTTGTTACTTAGCTTTTTTAATATAGCGTGTTGATGGTTGCATATAATTTTTTGTAGTACAAGGAGCAGCTTAATGTCTAGCCTGCGCACGGGCAGCGAAACTGTTCGTAGATCTTTTGGTAAGATCAAAGATATAGTTCCCGTTCCTAATCTTATTGAAGTTCAATCAAAATCATTTAATGATTTTGTTCAGTTAGATTTTCTGCCTTCAGAACGTCAACTGATCGGCTTGGAAAAGGTCTTTAGGGATGTTTTTCCTATCGATTATAATGACAAAATGTCTCTTGAGTTTGTTAGTTATGAACTCGGATCCTGGGCATGCACCTGTGGTAAGGTCACGGGTATAACGCAGAGGTATGCATGGAGCTGTTCATCTTGTAAAAAATCAGATTGTTCACGATTAAATGATGATTTAACCTGTACATTTTGCAATAAAAACACCGCACGCTATAAAAAGTGTTCTAACTGTTTATCCAGAGTAACGGTTCAATTGCCGTTATCTCTGGATGAATGTCGTTCAAGCGAGCAAACATTCTCTATGCAACTAAAAGTCAAAATGCAGCTTATTAGTTGGGATGTTGATGCTCAAGGTAACAAAATTATTCGCGATATCAAAGAACAAGAAATTTTCTTTGCCGATGTTCCTGTAATGGGCGATTTATACGAAGAAGATGGTCGTTTTAAATTAGGTAATCTTGGCACCTTTTTGATTAACGGAGTCGATCGTGTTATTGTTAGCCAATTACACCGTTCGCCAGGTGTTGTTTTTTCGCAAAGTAAAAAGTCCAAAGACTCTCGCGGAAAACCATATTATTTAGCACGTGTTATCCCAATGCGTGGCTCATGGATCGATTTTGAATTTGATAGCAATGATCTTTTATATGTTCGTATTGATAAGAAAAAGAAATTACTCGTTACAACCTTATTGCAAGCTCTTGGAGTAGCTCGTCAGAGCATCGTTCCATTTTTCTATAAATTCGACCAAATAACACTACAAGACGGCGTTTATCTTCAACTATTAGATGATACCGTTATCGGTTCGCGTATTGAAAAAGGTATGCTCGGTATTAAAGATGAAGTAGATTATATCGGCAGACGCATCAATCAAGAAATGCTTGCAAAGCTAAAAAAAATCGGTGTCGAATCTCTTATGCTTCGTAAGAACTCACTAATAAACAGGTCTATTGGTGCAGATATTATTGATCCTCAAACTGGAGAAATTCTTGTTGAACAGGGTCAGCTATTTACGGAAGAATTATTCGAGCAACTTAAAAAATTTAAAAAAATTCAATTTAGCCTTATTGCGACTTCCGGGTATGTTTTACAACCAACTATCCCATTGACTCTAGCTCAAGATAAAAACGCAACAGAAGAAGAAGCTTTGAAAGAGATCCATACTAAAGTATGGCCAGGGGAAAGCGCGACATTTAAAGAGATTAAAGAGCATTTGGAAGATTTATTTTTCAATCCACGGCTTTATGATCTTACTAAAGTTGGTCGCATTCGTATGAACCGTAAACTCGGGTTGACTGTACCTGAAAATATTACGACTTTAACGCGCGAAGATATTTTCGCTACAATTCGTTATTTAATAAATTTGCGTGAGCGCGGTGAGGGTTTTCTTGATGATATCGATCACTTGGGCAATAGACGGGTGCGTCTTGTTGGTGAACTGCTTACCAACCAGTCATATGTAGGTTTATTACGTATCGAACGGATAGTTCGTGAAAGATTTAGAATTCAAGAAATGCATGGCGCATTAATGCCACAAGATTTCTTGAATGTTAAGCCACTAAATGCGGTATTACGTGAGTTCTTTGCAACTGGTCAGCTTACTCAATTTATGGACCAAACTAACCCACTATCGGAAATCGCCCATAAGCGACGCCTCTCTGCTCTCGGGCCAGGTGGTGTTATGAAAGATCGTGCAACATACGAAATTCGCGATGTTCATACTTCACATTATGGTAGAATCTGTCCTATCGAAACACCAGAGGGTCAAACCGTTGGTCTTATTTCGTCATTAGCAACCTACGCATTAGTTAATCAGCTTGGCTTTATTGAAACAGCGTACCGCCCGGTTAAAAATGGTATTATCTTAAATGATGTGGTTTTCCTAGATGCTTTTGAAGAAGCGGACAAATATATTGCACAAGCAGACTCAAAATTACTCAGTAGCAAAAAAATAACAGGTGATACTGTATTCGCTCGTCATGAGGGTAACTTCATGTATGTCGATTCACAAAAAATTAATTATATTGATCTATCGCCAAAACAGTTAGTATCTGTTGCTACTGCACTTATTCCATTTCTTGAGCATGATGATGCATCGCGTGCGTTAATGGGCGCAAACATGCAACGCCAGGCGGTTCCACTTATCCGTATGCAGGCACCGATTGTGGGTACTGGGATGGAAGCTGAAATAGCTCGAGCATCTGGCGCTTGCGTGAACGCAAAACGATCTGGTGTTGTAGAATATGTATCTTCTGAAAAAATTATTGTTCGTTCATATGAGCATGAATTTAAGCACACCGAAGATTGGATTTCTCAAGGCGTCGATATTTATTATTTAAGAAAATTTCAGCGTTCTAGCTTTAGTACCTGGATTCATCAGACTCCATTAGTTGTGGTTGGCCAAGAAGTTACAAAAGGTGAAATGCTTTCTAACAGTTCGTCTATTTCTCACGGAGAGCTTGCTTTAGGCTCAAATCTCCTTGTGGCATTCATGCCTTGGTATGGATATAACTTTGAGGACGCAGTTATTCTGAACAAACGTTTAGTTGCAGAAGATGTTTTAACCTCTGTTCATATTGATGAGTACGTTGCAGAGGCTCGTGACACGAAACTTGGCCCTGAAGAGATTACTCGTGATATTCCAAACGTAAGCGAAGTGGCTCTTGAAGGTCTCGACGAAGATGGTATTGTACGCATTGGTACTCGAGTAAAAGCTGGCGATATTTTAGTTGGTAAAGTTACTCTTAAAGGTGATATTCAATTTTCGCCGGAAGAAAAGTTGCTGCGCGCAATATTTGGTGAAAAATCACGCGAAGTGCGTGACACTTCACTGCGTGTGCCACCTGGTATTGAGGGTACTGTAATCGATGTAAAAATCTTTTCGCGTAGTGGTATGAGAAAAGATAAACGTTATAAAGACATGGTTGCGCAAGAAACTGCACGCTTAGAAAATGACTTTATGATGCAGAAAATTACTTTAGAAAAAATGCTTTCTGAAAAAATTGTCGGCATGTTAGACGGTCAAAAAGCTGGGGCAAAAGCGCCTAGATCTGTTTTATCAAAAGAATTTTTTGCTGGTCAAAAGCTCGCAGAAATCCCATTTATAGAGTTATGTAATCTTTCTATTGCTGATAAAAAGCTTGCAATGGCTATAGATCAGTTAAAGGGAACCTATGATAATCAACTGCGCATTTTGCAAGGGTTACAAGAAGAGCGTATTAATCACTTGAAAAAGGGTGATGTACTTCCTTCAGGTGTTATCAAGATGGTTAAAGTTTATATCGCTATGAAGAGATCAATTCAGGTTGGTGATAAAGTTGCAGGTCGACACGGCAATAAAGGTGTTGTCTCGACTATTGTTGCTCGTGAGGATATGCCGTTCATGGAAGATGGCACTGCCATTGATATTATTTTAAATCCTGTTGGTGTTCCTTCTCGAATGAACGTTGGTCAGATATTAGAAACAATTCTCGGTTTTGCAGGTCGTCAACTTGGTGCCCAAGTAAAAGATGCATTAGAAGAAAAAGGTATTAAACATATTAAAGATCTCTTGGTTGAATCTTATGGCCAAGAACTTATTGCAGATTATGAAAAGCGCTATGGTGCGCAAGGGCTGAAAGATCTTGCTCAACGAACAGCAGCTCATGGCGTTCTTTATAGGACACCAGTATTTGATGGCGCATCGTTTGAAAATGATATTCAACCTTTAGTGACAAGTATGCATAATTCTCCATACGGTACCTTCAAATTACGTGATGGTAGGACTGGCGAATACTTTGATCAACCTGTTACTGTCGGGTCCATTTATGTGATGAAACTTATTCACATGGTCGATGATAAGTTACATGCTCGATCTGTAGGGCCATACTCACTTGTTACGCAACAGCCATTAGGCGGTAAAGCTCAAATGGGTGGCCAGCGATTCGGTGAGATGGAAGTATGGGCGCTTGAAGCGTATGGTGCTGCATATACTCTACAAGAGATGTTAACTTATAAATCTGATGATGTTTCTGGACGTCATAAGGTGTACGAAGCTATTGTTCGCGGCGAGAATATTCCAGAACCAGGGCTTCCGGAATCGTTCAACGTATTGATTAAAGAGCTTCAGAGCCTTGGTCTTCGTATTGATTTGTTAAAAAGTGGCAAGGAGGACGTCGGTGAGTAATCAAATGATTAATCGTTTTAGAGAATATATTAACGCGAATCAGTTTAATGCGTTAAAAATTACTATTGCCTCTCCAGAAAAAGTGCTGTCACTTTCTTATGGCGAAGTAAAAAAAATTGAAACGATCAACTATAGAACGTTAAAACCTGAACGTGATGGTCTATTTTGTGCACGTATTTTCGGTCCTGTAAAGGATTGGGAATGTAACTGTGGCAAATATAAGCGTATGAAACATCGCGGTATAACGTGTGAAAAATGTGGGGTTGAAGTAATTCAATCTCGTGTTCGACGTGAACGAATGGGGCACATCAAATTAGTTGCTCCAGTTTGTCACATATGGTATCTCAAAGGTATTCCTAGTTATCTTGGATTACTGTTAGATTTGCCAGTTAAAGATCTTGAAAGAATTATTTATTTTGACGCATATATGGTTATTGACCAGGGTAAATCACCATATCCACGCAAGACCTTATTGTCTTCTGCCGATTATGATAATTACTTAGATTTGCATCCAGAAGATACTTTATTTAAAGCAGAAATTGGTGCGGAGGCAGTTAGATTAATACTGGCAATGTTTGATTTGCCTTTAGAAATAGCTCAATTGCAACAAGAGTATTCAAAAACTACCTCAGTGGCGGCTCGTCATAAAATCATGCGTCGCATTAAAGTTCTTACTGGACTACAACAAGCTGCAATTAAGCCAGAATGGATGGTCATGACAGTATTACCAGTGTTGCCACCAGATTTGCGCCCATTGGTACCTTTAGAAGGGGGTCGGTTTGCAAGCTCAGATTTGAATGAGCTGTACCGCCGTGTATTGAACAGAAATATCCGTCTTGCACGCCTTATGGAGATTGATGCACCTTCAGTTATTATCAAAAACGAAAAACGCATGCTTCAAGAAGCTGTTGACGCTCTTATTGATAATGGTCGACGTGGTCAACCAGTGCGTGGCTCTAACAAGCGTCCATTGAAATCGCTCAGTGAAATGCTTCGTGGCAAACAGGGTCGCTTCAGACAAAACTTATTAGGTAAACGTGTTGACTATTCAGGCCGTTCAGTCATTGTTGTTGATCCTGAACTTAAAATAGATCAATGCGGACTACCAAAAGCAATGGCATTAGAACTATTCAAATCTCATATTTTAGCGGGCCTTTTAGCCAGTGAGTTAGCTCCTAATCTGCGCGCTGCAAAACGGATGGTTGAAGATTCAGAACCTATCGTATGGGATGTACTTGCAGATGTCGTAAAAGATCAAACTGTTCTTTTAAATCGTGCACCTACATTACATAGGCTTGGTATTCAAGCGTTTAAGCCTATTTTGGTTGATGGTAAATCCATTAAGATTCATCCGCTTGTATGTAAAGCATTTAATGCTGACTTTGATGGTGATCAGATGGCTGTTCATATACCATTGAGTGCGCAATCGCGGGAAGAATCAAAAAATCTCATTCTTTCTACAAAAAACATTCTTTCTCCTGCCAATGGTCGTCCAATAATGGTTCCTTCGCAGGACATGATTCTTGGATTGCATTACTTGACTAAAGTTCGTTACAACGTTCTTGGAGAAGGTCTTGTCTTTTCGTCCCCTTCAGAAGTAGTAGCTGCTTACGAACATGAACGCTGCTCATTACATGCGCGCATTAAAGTTCGCCTAGGCGATAAAATTGTTGAGACTACAGTAGGTCGCATCATATTGTTTGTAGCAATTCCAGAAGGTTCCGATTTTGAATGGGTGAATAAAATTCTTACCACAAGTGATTTATCAAAACTTGTTGAACGCGTCTATTATCGCTTTGGTAGTGAAGCAACAGTTATTTGTTTAGACAATATTAAAAAATTAGGCTTTAAGCATTCTACTGCTGCGGGTATTTCATTTTCTATGAAGGATTTAATCACTCCAGATAAAAAAGAATCGATAATTAAAAAAGCTGAAAAAGAAGTTCAAAAAGTTGAGCAGATGTACCTTGATGGTATTATCACCAATGGTGAACGATATAATAAAGTGGTAAGTATTTGGGCGCGTGCAACTACTGATGTTGCCCAAAATATGACAGTTAATCTTTCACAGCAGGATACGCAAGCATACCTTAATGAAGAAAAAATAAGCCAACCATTTAATTCTATCTTCTTGATGCTTGAATCAGGTGCTAAAGGCTCTCGTGATCAAATCAAGCAGCTTGTTGGTATGCGTGGTCTTATGGCTCGACCGTCTGGTGACATTATGGAAACACCGGTTAAGAGTAATTTTAAAGATGGGCTTTCTGTTTTTGAATACTTTATTTCCACGCATGGTGCTCGTAAAGGTCAAGCTGATACTGCTCTTAAAACGGCAAATGCGGGTTATTTAACGCGTAAGCTAATTGACGTTGCACAGGATGTTGTTATTACTATGCCAGATTGCAAAACATTAGGCTTTGTTATGCTTGAAGATTTGCAAGAAGGTGGCGATATCATTTATCCACTTGCAAACAGGGGATTTAGTCGAGTAGTTGCGACTGATGTTAAAGATGAAATTTCTGGGCAGTTGATTTTTAAACAAGGCCACGTTATTCGTCGAGAAGATATTGAAAAAATAAGTAATTCAGTGATTTCTAAAATTCCAGTTCGTTCTGTTCTAACCTGCCAGGCAAAACGTGGTGTTTGTGCTGCATGTTACGGCCTTGATATGTCGAAAAACGATATGGTTGAAATCGGTTCAACTGTCGGTATTATCGCTGCGCAATCGATCGGTGAACCAGGAACACAGCTTACTATGAGAACTTTCCATATTGGTGGTACGGCGAGTTTATCAGAGCAATCATCCTTTGTAGCAAAAGCAGCAGGTAAAGTTGTATTTAGCAACTTATATGCTGAAAAAAATAAGGATGGCCAAACCGTTGTTATGAATCGTAGTTCCAAAATGGCTATTGTATCACCTGATGGCAGAGAGCTACAAAAGCATGATCTTGAATACGGCTCAGTGCTTCTTGTTCAAGAAGGGCAAGATGTACTTATTGGCACCAAGCTTGTCGAGTGGGATCTTAATAACAAAGTGATTCTTACTGAAAGATCAGGTAAGGTTCGTTATGTTGATATGATCGATAACTTAACAGTTCAAGAACGTTATGATGAAGCAACCAGTCGTACAACTCGTATGGTTGTTGACCACAAAGGTGATAAATATCAACCTGCAATTAGCATTGTCGATGAAGATGAGAATGAAATAGTTCAATACTACATCCCCACGGGTGCTTATGTTAACGTTGATCAAAATCAGCAGGTTAAAGTAGGCGATATTATAGCTAAATTACCTCGTGAAGCTTCTCGAACAAAAGATATTACTACTGGCGGATTACCGCGTATTTCAGAGTTCTTTGAAGCTCGCGCACCGAAAGATCCAGCAATTATTTCTGATATTGATGGTGAAGTTGTTTTTGGTGGATTACATCGTGGATTACGTAAAGTTTCTGTTACTAACGGCACAGAAACGTTTGATTATTTTATTCCTCGCTCAAAACAGCTTAATGTGGTTAATGGTGATCGTATTAAAGCTGGTGATTTGATTACTCAAGGAACGCCTATCTTGCACGACGTTCTACGTATTTCTGGTCCTGAAGCTTTACAGCGATACTTGGTAAATCAAGTTCAAGAAGTTTATCGTCGTCAGGGCGTTGATATTAATGATCGTCATATTGAGTTGATCGTACGTCAAATGTCACGTAAGGTGCGTATCATAGAGCCGGGCGATACAGAATTCCTTATTGGTGACCGGGTAGATAGAATTCATTTTAAAGCGGTCAATGACGCATTAGTTATTGAAGGCAAACGTCCTGCAGTTGCTAAACAGGTTCTGCAAGGAATCACGTTAGCATCTTTGGGTACTGAAAGCTTTATTTCTGCGGCATCGTTCCAAGAGACGACACGCATTTTAGCAGAAGCAGCGATATTTGGCCAGACAGATCATCTTTACGGATTAAAGGAAAATGTTATTATTGGTAAGATAATACCTGCAGGTACAGGAATTAGTTCGTTTAGAAAGAAATACCATATTAGTCACAAAACGGATACTGTGAAAGTTGTATAATTAATGTTAGGCGCGTAGCTCAGTGGCAGAGCATTGCTTTGACGTAGCAAGGGTCAGCGGTTCAATCCCGCTCGCGCCTACCAAATAAATATTTTGTATAAACAAAGAGATATTATGATTACTTTAGAAAGAAAAAATAATCTTATTAAAACCTTCAGAACTCACGATTCAGACTCGGGTTCTTTAGAATTGCAAGTTGCTTTACTAACAGAGCGTATTAATGAGTTAAATAAACATTTTAGTTTATTCCCAAAAGATAAGCATTCTCGTACTGGTCTTATGAAACTAGTTGGACGTCGTCGTAAATTCTTGGATTATTTACACAAATCTGATAAAAATAAATATGAGCACCTTATAGAAAAGCTTAATATTAGAAAATAACGTTATTTGCACGTCAATAATAGTTTATTCATTAGTAATAAGTTCTTAAAAGCCGGTAAAATTAAACATAAAGTAAAGGTATTTGATGGCTATGGAAAAAAAATTTAGCTTGCCAGAATTCGGTTATGAAGTAACATTTGGTAAATTTGCTGGTCAAGCAGACGGTGCAGCATGGTTACAGCAAGGCGGGACAATTGTTCTAGCAACGGTAGTTTCAGCTACGGCATCGGAATTTCCTGGCTTTCTCCCTTTATCTGTTGATTATCGTGAGTTATTTGCTGCTGCTGGAAAAATTCCAGGTGGTTATTTTAAGCGCGAAGGTAAATTTAGCGATAACGAAGTTTTAACAAGTCGCCTTATCGATCGTGCTATTCGGCCACTGTTTCCAGAAAACTTTTTTAATACTGTTCAAGTTATGGCAACAGTTTACTCTGTAGATCGCGAACATGTACCGCAGCCATTAGCTCTTCTTGCAACATCATTGGCTCTTATGAGCTCCAAGGTCCCCTTTTTAGGTCCAGTTGGCGTAGCTGAAGTTGCTTTAATTGATGGTAAATGGGTAGCTTGTCCTAAATTTTCTGAAGCTTCTTCAACAACAACAAAAATTACTGTTGCTGGAGACCTTGAAGGTATTTGCATGGTTGAGGGAACTGCCAATCATATCTCTGAATCAGAATTTATCGATGCTCTCTTTCTTGCGCATGATGTTATCAAAAAGCAAGTTATCTGGCAGCAAGAGATCATTAAAGAACTTAACGTCGAAAAAGAATCTATTATTGAACAATTTGATATCGCTGCCTGGCAAAAAAGAGCATTTGATGCATTAACTGACGATCGCGTTAAACGCATGTTCACATCGGACAAAGTGCAGCGCGGTGAAGCACAAAAAGAATTGAAAGATTACTTTTTCAAAACCTTTGAGGCTGAGGTCGCATTAGAGAAAGTTTCAACTGTCTTTTTAGGCTACATTTTTGATAAAGTTTTAAGTAAAAAAATCACTGAGCTCTGCTTTACAGAGAATAAACGTATCGATTCACGTGCTTTTGATCAAGTGCGTCAGATAACAAGTCAAGTTGGACTTCTGCCTTATGTTCATGGATCAGCATTATTCACACGTGGTCGCACTCAAGCGCTTGTAACGGCAACGCTTGGCAGTGGGCAGGATGAAGCAAAAATTGATCGCCTTATGGGAGATACTATTGAAAGCTCATTTATGCTGCACTATAATTTTCCGCCATTCTCAGTAGGCGAAGCGCGTCAACAGCGTGGACCAGGGCGTCGAGAAGTCGGGCATGGCTACTTGGCGGCTTCTGCAATTCAACAAGTTTTGCCGGCAAAGGATGAATTTGCCTACACCATTAGAATTGTTGCAGATATGCTTGAATCTGATGGTTCAACTTCGATGGCAACCGTTTGTGGTTCTACTTTAGCACTTATGGATGCGGGTGTTCCGATTAAATCTATGGTCAGTGGCGTTGCGATGGGTCTTTTAAAAAGCGAAAAAGGTGAGTTTAGAGTACTTACCGATATTGCTGGCATTGAAGATGCTTTTGGGTTGATGGATTTTAAAGTAGCTGGTACGGAAAATGGTATTACAGCGATTCAAATGGATATTAAACACAAAGGTGGGCTTGAGCGTACGGTATTCCAGATGGCTCTTGCGGCAGCACATAAAGGGCGTTTGCATATTATGAACGAGATGAAGAAAACAATTTCTCACCCGCGTTCACAACTTTCTGCATTAGTTCCTCAAATGATAAGCTTTAAAATTCCTACTGAAAAAATTGGTGCAGTTATAGGTTCTGGTGGGAAAGTTATTAAAGAGATTATTGCAAAAACAGGTGCTTCAATTGATATCGCAGATGATGGCTTAGTGAAAATCTTTGGTAAAGTCGGCCCTGGTTTAGACCAAGCAGTTTCATGGGTTAAAGTTTTAGGTGGTCAAATTGAACGTGGTATGAAGTTCAACGGCATCGTTAAAAGGGTTGCAGAATTCGGACTCTTTGTTGAAATTGCTCCTGGGCTTGATGGCCTAGTGCATGTGTCGACAGTTCCTCGCCAAGAGCAACAAGAATTTGCTAAAAAGTATTCAGTTGGAGCTCAAGCTCATGTTGAAGTACTTGACTATGAACCAGAGACTGGTAGAATACGCTTGAAAGTTATACAGTAAGTGCATAACAATATGGTTATGTCACAATGAGTATCTCATAAGAAAGTATATAAAATGTTTAGTATGCATCGTGCCGGAAATCGCAATTTTGATCAGTTACGTCAACTTAATGTCACGTATGACATTTATCCCTATGCAGCTGGATCAACTCTTTTTGAGATGGGTAACACGAAAGTGTTGTGTGCTGTAACGTTGCAAAACGGTGTACCGCATTTTTTGCGTGGAAGAAAAAGTGGTTGGTTAACTGCTGAATATTCACTGCTACCGGCTTCAACGCCAGTGCGCACGGTGCGTGAAGTAACTACCAATAAGCGCAGTGGTAGAACTATAGAGATTTCACGCTTGATTGGTCGTTCTTTGAGATCCGTTGCAGATCTTTCTGTACTTGGTGAGCAGACAATCTTTATCGATTGCGATGTTTTGCAAGCAGACGGTGGCACACGTACTGCATGCATTACAGGGGCATATTTAGCTCTTAAAGCGGCGCAAACTCGTTGGCAACAAAAAGGTATAATTATGCAACCATTTTTAAAAGATGAGCTTGCTGCTGTATCTGTTGGAGTTGGAAACGGTACATTAATTCTGGATATGGATTTTACAGAAGACAGTTCAATTGATGTGGATTTTAATTTTGTTCTTACGCGTTCTCATAAGATTATTGAATTGCAGGGTTCTGCCGAGCGTGCGCCACTTTCCTGGGAAGATCATGAAAATATTAATAAACTTGCACTCAAAGGCTCAGCTGAACTTTTTGAATTTTATGATCAGCATCCGTACGAGTTGCCAGTTAGTCAATTCTATGAAAAATACGTCAGCGCAACACGTTTTTCAGATTTCAACTGCGATATTTAAAAATGTCTGTTTTTCAGGAATTATTTACGGTGCCGGTCAGTGGCGCTAAAAATAGTATAAAAATTTTATGCACAAAAACAATTCCTGAAAAGCTTATCTCATTTCACCGCACTATTTTTCAAAAATTAACTCTTCAAGATTACAAAATTCTATTGCTAGAAGACTGTGATCTTGAAGACCTCTTTATGCAATTATCTATCACATTCTTAGGACAAGCATGTATATATGCACTAAAGGATGGTGACATTTCATCTTCAGATCGAAAAAAATTTGATAGTTTCCTAAAAGAATATTCTGGCCCACACACTCTTTATTTTTTTACCAATAACCCAGTTTATGAAAAAAGTGAATTGATTATTGAATCAATCATTACAAAAAAACTTTTTCAAGAACTTGCACTTTCAAGCGGGTATATCTCTCTTGCGTCTACGTTTATTGAAAAACTCTTTATGTTAAAATCTTCATATACTTTTGATGAATCACTTTCCTTATTGCAGTACGGACATCTTTTGGGGGCACGCAACGAAGGGTTCTTTTCTGATTGGGTTGCTCGTATTATTTCAGACGATGCATCGCTTTTTATTTTAAGTAAGTATTTTTTTTCGCAACAAAAAAGTCTTCTTTTAAAAGAATGGGCTCTATTAAAAAATAGATATCCAGATGAGTTCTGGGTAGCCTTTTTTTCTGAGCAATTATGGCAGGCGATACTTTATATTCAGTATACCTCTATAGGCAAGGCTGCAGAAGCTAAACGTTTTGCTTATCGTTTACCATTTTCATTTTTTCAAAACGATTGGAAACGACAATCTATTTCACGCCTTGTAGAAGCGCACACCTTGCTTTACGAAGTTGATTATGGGTTGAAAAATGGCTATGCAACAGAAGGTATAGAAATTTTTATTCATACATATTCTTAAATCAAAATTTATTTTAATAAAAGATATTATACGTTCATAAACAAATTACTATTTTTGAAGTTCTTGAGCAAATAATGGTAATTCAGTTTGATCAAAAGATCGTATTAAAAAAAATCTTTTAGCTTCTGGATGCCATTCAAAAATTGTTATCCTTAAAATGGGATTATGTAATGGGTCTTCAAAACACTCGCTTTTTTTAAGCCATGCAGCTAAATTTTCGGCAAGATAATAGCCATAAGCCTTGGATTGATTATCAACTAGCACTGCTGCTAATCGATAAGGCGTGTCGCTCATTTCTCTAAAAGTCTCGAGAGTAATAATTTCTTCTTGAGTTATATCAAAAAATTCAAGTTCTTTGTGCGGTAATCGCGGATTTATCAATTCTTTTATACGTCGAGTAAATGATATCTTTTCCTCCTGCGCATAAGGATCGTTTTCAAACTTATTCTTTAAATACGCCCATTCATTTTTATAGGGTATACAATGTAAACGGTTAATCGCATTTATGCGGGGTAATTTCTTCCCGCAAATGTCGCTTATTCGGTAAATAGAAGTATGACCAGGTAAAGAATGAATATTTAAAAGTTCTTTCAAATTTTTAAGCATGTCAGGTATTTTTTTCGAAAATGGTGGAGTATTAAAAATAGGCAATCTGCCCCAAGGCGTGAGGAGAGCTCTTGGATACGTTTTATGGGTAAGGTAAAGACCTCGTTTTGTTTTACATCTATCATCTGGAATAGCATCTTTTATTCTATCTTGGAATCTTATGCCATGATATTCACGAGCAGCTTTTGCTAGTATAGTTGCAATGATTTTTATTTTTTGTGTGGCGCAAAAAATTCTATACCGTTCATCAGAATCACCCCGTTCTGTCGCTTCTGCACAAGTAACAATAAATATCAATGTCCTATAAAAATAGTAAAGTTTTTTCATAGCATCGTTCTTCTCTGCGCAATTGTTATTGAGAAATATTTGTTTCTGGCTGTAAAATTCCACCGGATATAATGACCGTCATAGCTTCTTGGCGGGTGATGTTCAAAATTCTACAATCACTTTCCGGCACTACTAAATAAAAGCCAGTTGTAGGGTTAGGTGTTGTTGGCACAAACACACTAACATAGCGAATGTCTTTATTTGGTGCAAGCTCTGGGTTAATATAATTAGTTAAAAACCCTAAAGCATATGTCCCTGTTGCTCCAAATGGAACATTCACTACATGCTTAAAGGTTATTTGATCATTAGGGTTAAGAGCATTAACCAACTGTTTAATGCCAAAGTATATTTGGCGTAAAAGCGGTATTCTATTTAAAATCGAATTTTCAATAGTATCAACAAGATGTGTTACAATAAATATTTGCATGATCACACCCACAACAAATATTGCTGCAATAACAAGAAATATCTCAGAATGAGGCACAATGCGTAAGGATTCTGGTTCCATATCATATACAGGTTGTAGCCAAGATTTGATGAGGTTAAAGCAGAAGCTCAGTAAAGCTAATGTGAGCGTAAGGGGAAGTAATGTAAAAAGCCCTTTTAAAAAAATCGATTGAAGCACTTGGTAGGTTATTTTAATATTTTTCTTTAACGTCATGAAAGTTCCTTTTGTAATGTATGAGCTAAACGTTGTGCTACACTATGTGCATCCTGTAGCAATTCTGATTCTACCATTATTCTTAGCATATTTTTTTCAGTTCCAGAATAACGTACCGATACGCGCCCTAATATTAAAAGGCTTTGAGCAGTTTGTATAAGTAAGTTATAGGGATTTTCAGAAAGGTCGCACATTCGTTTTACCGGAATGGTTAAAAGTACCTGGGGGTAAGGTACGAATGTTTCAAAGTTTTTATTATCTTGTAATAGCATGGTTTGCAATATTTTAAGAGCTACAAGTATCCCATCGCCCGTATTAATATAATTTTTTAGAATAATATGTCCAGATTGCTCGCCTCCTAAAAATACATTGTATTCTTCGAGCTTTTGAGCGACATATTTATCACCAACTGCTGCTCTTATTAATGTTTTTTCTTGTTTATTAAGCCAATATTCAAACCCGAGATTGCTCATAATAGTACCTACAACTATTTTTTGATCATTATAATCTGGATGGTTACTTAAGAGTGCTAAAATATCATCGCCATTTTTTACGCAGCCAGTGTTGTTAATGGCTATAACTCGATCGCCATCGCCGTCAAAAGCAAAACCTATATCAGCTGCATTATCAAGAACAGCTCTTTGCAAATTTTCAGGCTTTAAAGATCCGCATTCTTGATTTATATTAAAACCGTCAGGTTTGTTATTAAGGAGCACTATTTTGGCTCCGAAATATTCAAAGAGCTTTTGCGCAACAAAACTTGTTGCCCCATGCGCGCAATCAAGCACAATTTTTATGTTTGATAAAAAGCCTTCTTTAAAAAGTGGCATAAGCGCATTAATATATTCTTGAGCGCCATCGATATATGTTTCATTTCCTAAATTGTAATAGTCGATTTCTAAAAGTTTTGGTGTATGGATCTGATCACTGATATACATTTCCGCATCTTTATGAAGTTTGCCCGAGCGATCAATAATTTTTATGCCATTATCATGCCATGGATTATGTGATGCTGAAATTATCAACGCACAATCGGCATTAAACTTTTTAATTAAAAATGCAGCGCCGGGTGTGGGAACTATGCCGGCATCATATACGTCAAGCGATTGTGAAAGAAATACCGTTTTAAATATTGATTTGATATAAGCACATGAATTACGTGTATCATGAATAATTACTACGCGAGGCTTATAATCACTTTTTGCATACTTTGTTTTAATCCAGGCACTCATTGCGCCCGCCACTTCTGGTAACCGTTGTTGAGTGAAAAGTGATGTTCCTATTTCTGCGCGGATTCCGTCTGTACCGAAAAATGAGTTCATGATTTATTATTGCTCGCCTGATGATTCATTTAATGTTTCAAAAGATGTGATACTGACTTCTATAGGCATACAGTTTAACACCTTAACAGCACTAGGCAATAAAAAATTTTTATAAGTTGGATGAAGTAATTTTTTTCCTAGAGTCAATTCAGTACTATCAAAGTGCAAAGCTCCTGTAGTGTAGCTTGCTTTAATTAAGCCCCGTGTGCCTGAAAGTGTTAGTTGCATCGATTCAGGAGCCTGTATTTTTATATTACTTTTAATATTATCAAAGTAAACAGGTAAGTTAATAGTGCGTATTATCGTACGCGAACTGCTAACACAATACCACATAAAAAAACCCATCATGCATGATATAATTTTAAGAAAAGTGTGTGTTGTTATAAGTTGTAAAGTTATCTTTAATAGCATGGTTATTTTCTTTCTTATAAACAGTTTTTTGAAGTTCGTAAAGGATGTTTAGTGCATGCTGCGCGCTCAGATTTTCGATGATTTTTGAACCAGCAATTATCATAAATGTGCGTGTGGTAGCACACATTTTAAGTGCAATGCAGTCGGTTGAGCAAGTAATTTGTACAGTTTCATCAAGCTTTATATTTTTCCAATATGCAGCAAGCGATATAATTTTACCAGTCTTTGACGTCGGCGAGCTTGCTATCCATAAAAAAGATTCTTTGGGCATAATAAAAGAATCATATAATAGCTCGAGAGTATTCTTTTTTAAATCTGCATGTATCACATGCGTTGCGTTAATAAAAGGCGCTAAATTATCCTGATATTCAATAATTACATATAGATCATTTTTTTCGTTAAGCCTTACAAGCGCAAACTTTATAAGCTCATCCAGCCAGTGGCTCGTGGCTGTTGTGGTTGTTAGGGGATCAAGTCGTTGAGCGGTTACAAACATTTTTTGTAATTTTTGTTCGTTATATATAATCGCAAGCATAAGAACCAAGGGAAAGCAACAGGCGGATAAAAAGAAAACTGTCTGTAAATCAAAAAAATAAGAAAATATAATTAATACGTGGTAACCATACCACATTTTTAAAAGCTCTTTAGTTTCTTGCGTATACAACCAGTTATTGATCATATAATAGGCAGTAATGCATAGGGCGATTTCAATACCATCAGATATACTATACAAATAAAGAGTCTCGATCATAGTATACCCAGTAGTTTCAGCTCTTTACGTAATTTTCTAAAATCATGATTTTTTACGTGAATAGCTGTAATGCCATAACGGCGGGCAGCATCAACATTTTCTAACTGATCATCTATAAATATCCAATTTTCAAGTGGTATTTTATATTTTTCAAAACAAAACTCAAAAATATTTTGTTGTGGCTTCATACGTTTTATTAAGCCCGAAATTACCACATCATCCATATTAAAGTAACGTGATAATTCTCTGCCAGCAGGTGATGCTTTAAAATCTTCATATGAAACGCCATCCCAGTTAGAAAGAATTGTCTGTTGGTGTTTGCCGACAAGCGCTATTTCTTGAACTATTTCCAAAGCTTCTTTTGATGCATAGGTATTACTAATAAGAGCTTCTGGGTTAAACATAGCAGCAACACCATTTTTAGCGACACGATACTCAAGATTACTTTTAAAATACCCTGAGCCATACAATTGATCGATTTTTCTATGTATTTTTTTTACAAGCTTTTTAGGATTTAAAATTTTACCTGCAAGCCACTCATGGAAAATTTTTGGTAGTGGTCGATGAGCCGTATGATAACTTTGTTCATGCGCGGGCCCTTCCTGTTTTCCACCATATTCTTCAAGTACATCAAAAAGCAAATTTTGTATTTGATTTTTTTCTGTTGCTACAAAAAAATGGTACCACGCTAGATCTGGTAGCCCTATGTGTGCTGCCATACCTAAGTAGCTGACATAGACCAAAGCGTCACCTAAATCCCACAATATTAAATATCTTTTTTCATCGTTTTTTGTATGTATACAAAAAAATAAAGAGATTATTGCAATAAAAAGATATTTTTTTACCATTGCGTTTACCTTTGGCAAGATTACTATTAACCAAAGTTTAACTTGCATAAAACTCCAAAATCAAGAATAGAGCTTGAACCTTATTTAAAAAACGTTGAATTGCATTTTAAAATTTTTTAAATTACTAGATATTTTAAATATATAACTGAAAATTTTAAAATCTCTAAGTATGATAAAGTTATTTATAAAGAACGGAATTTAGTTGAGAGACTTTATTTGAGAAAATACAGATCAATTTTGAAGCACTTATGTATCTTGCGAGTTCTTATTTGTCGCTAATTTAAATGTCGATACTGCCTAGTAATAATTTACTCAGGAAAAACTACATAAGGGGGCACTCACCGTTTTGTTGTCACCGATATCCTTCAATTTCTTTTTTAATCGCCAGATATCTATCTACTTCGTACTCGGATGAATCTTCTTGGTTTATTCCTTCAATGCAAAGTTTTATAGCAGTTTCTGCATCGCCTACTTTTCTAGAAGATTCTAGCAACCAGTCGAGACTATCTTTTTTTCTAAAAGCTATATCTTCTCTAGATAACTCATTATTTTTTCTAATTAAATCATAATATTTTTTGGCGCATTTATGTGCATAAACGTAGTTTGGGGATATAATTGGGTCGCCGATAAAACCACGTTTTGCTAGAGCAATAAGCGTGAGTAACTTATGTCCATAATAGCAATCATAATGTTTTCGAGCAAGAAGCACCGCAATGCCAATTCCTCTGACAGGCTGAGCACTTCGTCCGCCAACACCTTGCAATAAATCATACCCATACTTAAATAAATCATTTGGATGATAATTTTTTTCATTTTTTATTATTTTTGAATAATCTTCTGCGGAACGATCCAAGCGTGGCTTAGTATCTAGCCTATTATAAGGATAATTACAAAATAACGTAGCAGTATTTAAAGATTTATCAGAGGCTCGTAATGAATCTTGCTTAAGCGCTAGAATGTGTTCTTCAAAAGATTCTATAATTGTATTATAATGTTTTGGGGTAGACCAAAAGGATTTTTTGATTTCAGTAAGTACTTTTACTATTTCTGACGATGCCTCTCCAGTATTTTCATATGCACTTGCAAGCGCAAGTATTCCCAACCGATGGATAAGGTCATAACAATTTCCTTTAGAATTGTAACTATTTGCTAAGTTAATTAGAGAATTTAGAGGGTTTGGATCCTCAAGAGCTCTTGTAAGCTTATTTTTTTCTTGATGATCAAAAAAATCAGGGGCGCCTACAGGCAGTAACGCATCTTGCTCATAAGACGGTGGTGCTGCTTGAGAGCAGCTATCTGCAGAATGAAGGGATATACATAAAAATAACAGCGGTAGAATACTCATTATCATAAAGACACTCCTTATATAAAATTTTTTAAATAGATAATCGTGCGATCTGTTTTACGAGAAATTACAATAAAACACACGCAGGTGATCTATTTGCCGCTAAATCTTTTTTTAGTTTCTTAGCCCTTGATTGCGCATAACTGTCGTGCGGATATTTTTCAAGCATTTCATTACATAATGCATCTGCATCATTCGGTCTTCCTAAAATTTCATAAACATCTATAAGATTTAAAAAGCTATTTAATGATTTAAAGGTGCCATGGTATTGGGTTGAATATACATATAAAGCTTCTTTATTGAAGGGTAAAATAGATTGATGTATCCTGCCAGCAAAATTTATAAGCAATTGTTGTCCGTAAGGTATTTTTGCATATTTACGTGCAAGAAGCATCGCGATGGCCAATCCTTTTATAGGATCAGGTAACGTACTTTCTGTGCCTTTAAATAAGGAAATAGCATAGCTCTTTAAACACCTAGTCATATACGCTAATTCGTCAGTAGGGTCTAACTTATTAGCCAAACAGAAAGCCGCTTCAGCTTGAATTACTTTTGAAAAACTTTCTAACAAAGGGTCACGATGTGCAATTTCTATAGACTCTTGCCTGAAAAGCTTACGAGCACGTTTATTTCCCTTTAAAACTGCATATTCTAGATATGCCTTTTTAATACGATTCATTTCATCGTGTTCATATGGGTTGGAATTTGAATTTTGACTATCAAGTTGAGATAAAGCATTGTATATTTCCAATGAAGCTTCCCCTTTTTTTTCAAAAGCAGTAGCCAATGATAACATTGCAAGCGCATTAATAGGCGCCACTGTGAGTTTTTTATAGGCATTACTGTATAAGAAAGCTTGGGCTAAAGCAATCATTTGTAAGGGCTCTTTACTAGCAAAGACGTTCAAAAAATGATCATTCTCAGAAGAATTAAAAAAATTAGTATCCCCTATTAATTTTAAAAAAGATACTTTATTAGTATCACAAGAGTAGATAGAAGTAACTACAAATAATAAGATTATAATACAGGCTAGCATACAGCTTATTTCTTTATTTTTTATAATTTTATTTAAAACGTCGTATTAAAATTACTCTATCATTTTTAAAAGTCAAATCTCTAGAATTGCTAGTAGAGAATTTAAGGCTAAATTAATTCTTTAGAATTTTTCGATTAATAAAAGCTTTTTCGATAGCGCGATGGTCACCAGTGTAAAGTAATGACGGAATGTTGTAACGTTGCGCAGCTTCGATGTTTACTGGTTCGTTATCGATAAAAAAATATTCTGTTTGTTCTGGTGTGCCGAATTTTTGGAATACTTGGTTATAAAATTCAGGTTGCGGTTTATTAAAGCCGATATACCCAGAGACTATCATATGTTCTTTTTTTACAAGTTTGCAAAATCTTTTGCCAATTTTTGACTCTAAAAAAAGTTTATAAGAGTGTTGATCCCAATTGGAAACAATCACAATAGTATTTTCCTGTAAGTCAATACGCTCAAGTAATTGCATCATCGGCTCTATAGCATACTGATGTTTTATCAATTTTTCAGGAGTAAACATTGCTTGAATTGCATTTCGAATCACTTTATATTCAAAAGATGTTGCAAAAAAATGTTGATGATATAATTCATCTATCTGTTCTAAAATAAAGGCTCGCGCGGCAGTAGGATTACTATGTTTTCCAGCCATCCAGTCGCAATAGATTTTGGGTAACTTAGCAGTGCCATGTGTTATCGATTCTTTTGAATCCCCATGATCGATTTTTTGAAGGGCAGCAAACATTTTTTGCTGCGGGTTGAAATTAAGATAATTTGTTAATCCATTTAATATAATAGTATCTATACCAAGTTCTTGAATTGCGTAGGTACGCTTATTAACATCAACAAATGTACCACCTAGATCACAAAGAAGTATCTTATAGGACATATAATTACTACTCAGTATTAATGATAATAATAAGATTTAAATAATGTGTTTGCAGATAGTATAGATGATTTTTAATTTAAAATGTTATACTTTTTAAGTTGTTGCTCAACTTGTTTGACATTTCCGGTAAAATGAATTGTATGTAAGCCACATTCTTGAGCAGTTGCGCAATTAGCACTATCATTGTCTATAAAAATACATTTTTCTGGATTAAGCCTGTAAGTATACATTACATAATCAAAGAAAGAAGGGTGAGGTTTATTTAAACCTATATCACCTGAAATCACGATATTCTTTTCATCGATATATCGAGTTAGCTTTTGACCACAGGGTGAATGTATAAAAATTTTAAAGGACGCTGCGTCCCAATTTGAAAGAATCATACAAGTATGTTTAGTATGATTTATTTTTTCAAGTAACTTATACATCGGTTTAATAAGCGTTTGATAGCAGGCTAATGTTTCAGGTGCAAACATAGCGCGTACTGCCTTACGAATAAGGCGATATTCTCGTAAACTTATAAAAAAGTCTTCCTGATAAAGCAGATCAATTCCTTCTTCAAGTTCTTGAATAAAAGCATAGGGGTTTTCGTCAAATGCACCGGCAAGCCAAAGCGCCATAACATTTGGCAAGCTATAACCACCATTATGCTTACATTTGAACTGTTCAGGGCCTTGTTGCGTACCACCTAATAACTCAAGGGTCTGGAAAAGACGTGCTTGAATCCTGTCTTTATCAAAATGAGCATCAAAAATAACATACATGGCAGCATCAAACGTGCCAAGTTCGCTTGCAAAAGACATTTTGTTTACATCAACAAGTGTACCGCCAAGGTCCCACATTATAGTATAGGTTTCTAAAGACTTGGATTCTTGTTCAGAGATAGAATCGACTGTATAAGGCGTAAATGTTATCGGTGCTTGTGCAGCAAAAACTGCTACAAGCGACATACATGCTATAAGCAATTTCTTCATATAAATAACCTTCACGTTACTTTTATCTTTTTATCAGGTGTACTGATTTACAGTAATCTTTTCCAGCTGAATAAATGGAATCTGGACTATAAATAGTATGCATACCCACACTTTTTGCAGCCTGTATAGCATGTTTATTTGAGCTGATAATTACATACTCGCTAGCTTGAAAGGCGTGATCTTCAATAATTTTTTGATAAAGCCTTGGATCTTCTACAAGCATTTTATTATGGCCTGATACATACGTATCATTAAAATGACGTAGCACCCTGCTGCCAGGATTCATAGTTCGTAAATTATCAAACATTTGATTATTGCAATTTGCAACCAAAATTAAGCGTGGGTGGATAGGCCCATTTGATATTTTTTCAATCAGTTTTAAGCTATCGCTTTTAACACCAAAAGTTCCAGCCATTCGAGCAGGATCAAAAATAATATCAAAGACGCCAAAGATAAATTTTTTCTCGCTACTTCCGCCGGGAAATTTGTAAGCTTGCAATGATTTTTTAATCTCGTTACAAACTTGGGCTGAATTTTTACCTAAAAGCCAGTTAACAAAAGGTACAGGCAGTTCATCATGCGGTGGCTGCGGATCATAAGCCTTAATAGAATCAGTTTGTGGACCGTAAAGTGCTTCGAGCGCTTTAAACATGGTAGTTTGTGATTTAAGAGCCGTTGTTAGATTAAAAAGTGAATTCCAAAGGCCTATCTCTGAAACCATGCTGGTACGGTTACTCTCTAAAACGTCAGAAAATACAAAAATTATGGCCTTAGGCTGTATTATTCCATAAACAGTCTGTGTTTGACATAAAATGCCAAAAAAAGTGAAAAAAAGGGCTTTTTTGATTGAAATCTTCATATTTCTGGTCCTAAAGTTCAGTTTTTGTATTAAAAATTAGATAATAGTATAATTTTATAGATTCTACAGTTTTGCGCAACAGCAGAGGCCTTTAATCGATTTGGCCGAATGATACGGATTTGTCTGGTCCCTTTCCCTTTCCTCCTTTAAAGAACATGCTAATAGCTTTAAGTGCACGTGTAAACGGTGATTTTCGGTTTTTACTTCGCCAATCTAATGTTTCTTGAGCTGTTTGACCCAAAGTTTCGAGATTTTGACCCGCCTGGTTATTACACTCCACTAACTCGGTAATTTTTTCATCATGTGGCATAACTTTCAATAGCTCTTGCAAAATTTTATTTTGTTTGATCAGATGGCCTAAAAAAAGAGTATGTAACGAGCCGATATTCTTTGTAAGAGCTTCTACCTGTTTATCAGATTCCTTTAGATGGATTTTGAAATCCTCTAGTCGCTCTACCATCTTCTTGAGTTTTTCTTTATTTTCATCCTTAAGTTGGGCTATATCTTGCTTCAGGCCAGCGGTAAAATAGGCCTTTAATGCGGCATACCCTTTAAAGACAATTACGAGGCTAAAAATAGACCCTGCAAGAGCCGGCAAAATTTTAAAGGCCTCAAAGCTTAAATTGGCTGCAGCGCCTGCAGTAAAAGGGTCAACAAAGCGGGTGGAATTATTTTTTAAAATGCGATCACAAGCATTATAAAAAGGTATAGCCGTGCAAGGGGTCAAAATGCCACCAATAATTGCATATTCTGTTGGCGATAAAGAATCTTCTTGCGGTTCAGGATCCTTAATTAAACGCGCCTGCTCGCCATGCATGAGAATATAGGTTTGGTATATTATGCTATCTGTAGGGTAATTTTCAGCGCCAACGACTATAAAGAATAGGGATAGCATAAATATCTGTAAAAAATTTTTAATGCTCATGATGAATATTTTTACTCCAAAGTTACTTTTTTCCGAAGGAAGTTTGTGCTATATGGGCTGCTTTTACTTTTTTAATAAAATGACAAAAAAGCGAAAATGGAATGATAACAGGCCGTGTACGCATCGATTTCCTTTTTTTAAAAATTAAAGAGTAGAGAACTTTTATTTCTTTTTGTATACTTAAAATAGTAAAGCTTTAAAAATCAAGACTTTTAAACAGCCATTTATAACAATATGCATTCAATCTATCAACAGCAAATCATGGATCATTACCATTTTCCTCGCCACAAAGGCGAACTTCAAGCAGATGATTGTCTTGAAACTACGGGTGCCAATCCTTCATGCGGCGATCAAATTAAGCTCTTTGTGCGCATTAAAAGTGGCTTTGTTGTTGATGCAAAATTCAATGGGATAGGTTGTATTTTGACTCTTGCAGCAGCAGATATGTTACTTGAAAAAATTATTGGTAAATCTTTGGATAATATTAAAACCATATCTGTTGATGATATAAAAAAAATGGTTGGCATAGAAGTAGGGCATACTCGTATTAAATGCATTCTTCTACCCTTTGGTGCTCTTAACGATATCTTGACCCATGCTTGATACTCTCCGTCTTGTTAAACTCATTCAACAGCAGAGTCGCATACAAAAAACACGTTATCAGGAACAAAAGGATACTGCGCGTTTGCTTTGGGAAAAGATTATTAAAAATACAGATTTACAACAACAACTCTTACAAAAAAATAATTTCACCTTCAATCTGCCTCTTGGTACGATATATAATGCAAATATGTTTGTGAATGAATATACCGTATGCGGTATCGATGGCTCTCAGATCTATCCCGACAGGCATGAAGGGTTTTCAGAATATCTTATTAATATTGGAACTGCTCATTTTATCTACAGTTCATTATCGCGCGCTGAGTTAGATACAACGCCCTATGTATTTTCTGGTTTTGAAGATGGTGCAGTGGTTACTGCTGAATTGGTTAATGCTCAGCGGACCAATTATGAGCTTGCACATGCAGTTGCCGTTGCCCGGCATGAAAGTAACCCTATTATTATGTTTGATGGCGCACTTATGTTTTGGCATCTGCAAACACCAATTATGCAGGAGCTTTTTTTGCAGAATTATTTAGAATATTTACGAACTTTGCATAAAGAAAATAAAAAATATTTAGGTTATATCAGCGCCTCACATTCATGCGAGCTTGTTACGCTCTTAGAGAAAGCGGCTCAGCTTATGGGTATATCTGCAACTTTTGACCATCTTGTTGATACAGATATTATTGAATTTTTTCTTAAAAAAAATCAGTATACTCAGGTATTTAAGCCCACATCAGACTTAAGTATTATGTATCCTGCTCAATTAAGGCCATGTTTTATCTATCTGCATGTCGGTAGTGAAATTGCTCGCATTGAATTGCCAGAATATCTTACTGGCGATCAAGATACTATCGCACATTTGGTTGGCTTGATTAGCGATCAAGTTGAAAAGGGTAATGGGTATCCAGTTGCTTTATCTGAAGCACATGAACAAGCTGTCGTTAAAGCAAAAGATCGTGATTTTTTTTATGCCATGCTACAAATGCATCACCAAAAGAAAATCACGACCTCTTTAAAGCTTTCTAAAAAACGCTCAGCTGCTCTGTAAAAAAAAGAAACTAAATACTTGTTTTTTATCAAGTGGCACATTAAAAAGCTTTTTATTTAGTATTTTGAATCAGCAAGAAATTTTTTTGTCTGCCTTAAAGCATCCTTAAAATCTTCATCGGAGGTAAACATAAAAAGAGGTCTTTCAGAGCCATATACGTTAACTAATTTAGCAGACATTTGTGCACAACTTTCATTAGGATCACATAGTTTACTGCCAGATTCATGAGCCGTGCGGAGTAATTTAATCAACCTAATATTAATTCTTTCCCAAACCGGTGGTTTTTTGGAGTTTGCGATATTTGGTTTACTTGTTTCATTTAAAAGATCTTCAATAGCTTTTAGTTGATTGTAAACGTCGCGTACTGCCGGTAAAAAATTTGCATAATGCGTTACTAACTCTTCACGGATTTGACTTAACTGCGTTGATTTAAGCCCATCATAAATTTCTCCGGGTTCAGGATTTATTTTTCCTACCGCTAAGTTTAATTGTTCTTTAAAAAATGCGACCTTGAGTGCTGTAAATAATTCTTTAATTTCTGAAGTTGTTTCTTTTTTTTTCGTGAGTTCATTGAGCTCTTGAGCTTGAGCGCTTGTGGTAAGAAAAAGTAATGGTATAAGTAAAAAGTGTATGAGGATTTTCATGATAATCTCTTTTAACTATGTCTTAGAAGTAATTTAAAAACATAGTTATTTTATAGGTAACCTATAAAAAAGATAGTATCACGTTAATTTTTTCTTACCATAAATTTTTTTAATAGTACTTGGCCTGCTACTAAAGCCTGCGTTAATTACCCAAAAAATATATTTATTTTTTGGGTAATTAACGCAAAAATTTTTTAAAAAATGCGGTAATTGATCCCTGAGCGCCATTAGTTTTTGTGCCAATAAGTTCAGAATATTTTTCAAGAGTTTCTTGAGCATCTGAAGGTAATTTTTTAGGAATATCACACTGTGTAGTGATTACCAGATTGCCTCGGCCTTTACCGCGAATTTTAGGAAACCCTTTGCCGGCAATAATAATTCGCTCACCAATCGGGCATCCACGAGAAACCTTAATGGTTTCTTTTTCGCCATCTAATGTTTCAATATCCATTTGACAGCCAAAAACAAGTTGCGGATATGTAAGGGTTATAGTAGATTCCAAATCATCATCAACGCGCTTGAACTGCTTGTGCGGCATGACAGCTACTTTTAAAAATAAGTCACCATATTCGCCACCAAAGATACCGGCATCACCTTTTCCTGCAATACGCAATTCAGCGCCATCATAAATCCCGGCAGGTATATTAACACTTACAGTGTCATATTTTTGAACACGTGACTGCCCTTTACAGGTTTTGCATGGTGAAGGTATAGTATACCCAAGCCCCTGACAATTCGAGCAGGGCTGCGAGTAAGCAAACATTCCCTGTCTAAACGTTGTCTGGCCTGTTCCATCGCATTCTTTGCACGCATGAGCAGTGGTACCTTTTTCAGCGGCCTTGCCTTCACAGGTAGGGCACACAACAAAATGGTAATAGGTAATATCTTTTTTAACCCCTTTAAATGACTCTTCAAAAGAAAGTGTAACTTCTTTTGCTAAATCATGGCCACGCTTTGGGAGAGGGCCAGATTTTTTACGTTTTTTTTGTTGCGCGCCACCACCAAAGATATCACCAAACATATCAAAGATATTTTCCATATTGATATCTTGGCCCTGACTAAATCCGCCAAAACCGTGGGCACCGCCCATGTCAGCACCCGTATGGCCAAACTGGTCATATTGCTTGCGTTTGGTTGCGTCAGAAAGGACTTCGTAAGCGCTTGAGACCTCTTTAAAGCTCTCTTCTGCCTGTTTGTTGCCGGGGTTACGGTCTGGGTGATATTTTAATGCGAGCTTGCGGTAAGCGGCTTTTATCTCTTCTGAAGAAGCGGTGCGTGAAACGCCAAGTATTTCGTAAAAATCTTTTGCCATAATTATATTTTTATTTATTTTTTAGGGTATTTAGTATTAAATTTTACTATAATTGTACCGCTTTTTGAAATTTAGAGCAATCGGCTTGCGAGTGCCTGATGTCGCCTATTCTATCGGGCAGATAACTTATTTCTCCTGAATAAGCAGGATATTTTTCAAGAAGCTCTTCTAATTTACTCTTTAGAGTAACGCTCGTTCCCGTTGCGATATTAAACGGCTGCCCATTAGTCCAGCGGTTTGTCAGCATTCCTGCCAAAAGCAAAGACTGGACAACTGTTTCTACCGGCACAAAGTCTCGAGTCTGGAGCCCATCGCCAAAAATAGTTATTGGGATATTATTTTTTAATTTTTCATCAAGAACAGCCAAAACGCCACCGTCACCACCTTGGGTATTTTGGCGGCTGCCGTAAACATTAAAAAAACGTAAACTTACTGTTTTAAGGCCATAATTTTTTGAGTAAAGTTGACATAGTTGCTCGCCTATCAGTTTTGAATATCCATAAGTAGAAACGGGTGATGGGGGTATATTTTCTGAGCAAATACCTTCATGATTGCCATATACTGCCGCAGAAGAAGCAAAAATAACTGTTTTGACGCCTTGTGTGCGGCATGCTTCAAGTAAATTATATGTTCCTTGAATATTTGTTGCACATGTCTGGTACGGATTTTTTTGGCTTTGTGCAACAGAAATTTCTGCGGCCAAATGAAAGACGGTATCAATACCAGCAGTTGCTGTAAGACAATCCTGCAACGAACATATTGAGCCATTTATAAACTCACTATTCTGTTCTATGTTTTTTATATTATCCAAAGTTCCTGTCCTGAGATTATCCAGAATACGGATATTTGCATCTATATTAAGCAGTTTTTCGCATAAATGTGAACCGATAAAACCGGCTCCGCCGGTTACAAGCACCGATTTATTTTTATAAAATTTTTCCATGTATCATGACTTTGCTTTTTAATCATACTCAGAAGATATAGATTTTTTTTTTACAAAAGTCGAATTTATCGGATTAAAAAAATCTATCAAAGTTTTTTTAAAGTCTCGCGAGCAAGGCGCCTAGTTTTCCCAGTTACTTCTGGTGAGTTGATGATATCATCAAGAATTTTTCGGGCTTTATCTTTTTTTTCGATCGCAGGACTTGCGTAAGAAAGTGCTAAATCTATATGATACATAGCTGCTTTTTCTTTATAGTCTAATGTTGATTGATAGGTTCCTAGAAGTATATTTTCAAGTGTTTCATGGATTTCATCCAAATCTTGCTCTGGTGGTCCTTTATCAAGCTTTTCATGAATGATTTCAAAGATTCCCTGAAGAGATTTTTTTATATATTCAGGTTTTGTCGGAGAATTTGAATTTATCGCTTGCAAGAAAAGCTCCTCTGCTTTTTCTAGGTCTCTTGTGACATCTGAACCATCTAAGTATCGCTCTGCGATTTGAACTTGATAATCATAGGCTTGCTTTAAATGACTTGTTTTTATAGGAGCTTGGGCATTGAATATTTTTAAGAGCTCTAGATAGTGCAAAGCCTTTGTAGGTTGATTAATGCTCGGAGCAAGATAATAGTCTATACTTTTAAGTAACTCCAAAGAAAGTTTATCACGGTTCCTTGATAAAAGGTTTTCTGGTATAATAAAATCTCTTACAATTTGCAAAAATTGCTCTTCCATCTGCTGAGTAAAATTATTTTCATTTTTTATTTTCGTGATTACTCGTATGATAATATCAAAAGCTCTTTCTTTTAAATAATGCAACATAGGTTTAGATGTACTCATGATTTCATATAAATGAGTTAAAGAAATTCTAGAGTTTTCTACAAATTGATCAATAGACATTTTGCCTTTAGATAAACGGTAGAGTGCATCCAAGTAGATATCCTCAGCATTTTGTATCTGTTCTTGCATATGCTTTATATTTTGTGTTTCGTCTTCCATACAGACAATACCAGATGACGATACCATTAAAAATAAAATTACGTATTTGTAGCATAAAAGCATAATTAGTCCCCTTTAAATTAAATTGTAGATTAAATTTAACATTAAAAACAATGGTTGCTTTTTGCAGATTCTCTATGCTATTTTTAATCTGAAATTTTTACGTCTTCTTCTGCGATATTTAATACAAGAAAGTATTATGAAAAAATTAGTGATTTTACTTTTATTGCCGACTATTTATAAGATTTCTTTTGCAGCCATCCAAAAAAATCCCACACCTGCGGAACGCTATTACTTAGCTACTTTAGAGCTTATGCCTGACACAACAATGGCACAATGGCTTGCAAGTTAAGCTCCTCCAAATCCATCGGCTGATCAGCATGACGGCTTTAGGCGGCAGCTTTCGGTTGTTCAAGAAGAACTACAAGCCCGTCGATTTAAAAAGCTGTTAGACTCTTTAAATCAATATTTTGAACAAAGTTAATTAGAAGATGCGGGAAATAGCATTTTTGCATGTACTATATTAGCAGGCATAGTGGCATCAGTTTTTGACAATCTTCTTCCTGAAGGGTGGAAACGCGATCTATTTATGTAGTAAGAATTTTTTAAAGGTAAGCTTTTCTGCAATTTCTTTGCCTTCTAAAAGTGCTTCTTGCATGCTTGAATATTTCCATCGGCCGTATCTGCCAATAGAGTGTATATTATACTCAGTAAGACGTTGGTGAATTAATGGAAGATTTTTATCGCGCCAGGCATCAAAAATAACATATGCATGGTTGATCGTGATTATTTTTTCTGTTGCGATTTCACTATCGTCAATTTTTAAAATCTTTTTTGTCTGATTAAGCGCCGTTTGCAATATCTGCCAAACCTCATCGTGGGGTTTTTGCAGATACGAAAATTCACCATAAAGTGACGAATGGCCTTGGGGTGCCATGCTCTCAGCAAAATTATGGGAAAAACCTATTCGATAAAAAGGAAACTTTTTTTCTGGGTAATAAATCCAATGTTTATCTGAAAGGTTTTCGCGCTTAATGCCAAGATTAAAATTTACCACACTGTTACACAAAAGTTTTTTGGCTGAGCGCGAAAAGTTACTTGAGCTTGAATCTTTTATGAGGGTTAAAAAGGTATTTAACGGCATCGTGTTAATAAGAGTGGTATAGTGTTGGCATGAGCCATCAGTAAAAATAACTTTTTTTTCTTTTATATTTATTTTTGTAACAGTTTTTTGTAGATATACCGGTTGTTTAAGCTGCTCATAAAGTTTTTTTACCCAGAAGAAAATACCATCTTTTTTTGGATAAAAAAATTGCGCGTTATACCCTATGTGCTGTTCTTGGGGCGGCTGTAAGGCACCTGTAAGCATTTCAGTTAGGCTTGTTTTGGGAACGAATCTTCCTGTCCATGATGACGAAAGTTTTTCAAGCGGATATGAAAATATTTTTTCTTGATAAGGATAAAAAAAATGCTCGGCGATTCCTTTACCGAAATTTGCAAGTACCCATCGTTTAAAATCTTTTGGGACTTTTTTTGTTTGTGGTCGAGTAATAAAGCCTTCGATGCACTCTGCAATAGTTGCAGGCGGTAATCCAAAAAGATTAACTTGAAAAGGAAAATGAGTATAAATGCCTTGCGAATAAATAAATGAGCGTCGGCTAATAGTATTAAAATTTTCAAAGCCGACTACCGTATCAATAAATTTTTTAAAATAGTCGTCATTAATATGTAATAAATGGCCTGTGTAATCAAAAGTAAAACCATCCTGATACACTGAGCGGCACAAGCCCCCGACTTCCGATTCTTTCTCAAACAGTTTATAATCAGTAAAACCGAGTTTTTCTAAATGATATGCAGCTGAAAGACCGGTTAAGCCAGCTCCAATAATTACTATTTCTGCCATAATATGCTCCTTTTATAATGCAGAGCAGTTATAAAATGAAATAAAAAAAATGTCGAGAAAAGAGAATTTTATGCGTAAATATATTTTGATGGCATCTATCAGTCAAGTCTTTATTATTTTACATGCTCAACCAGCTATAAAACCCTTACCAGGCATAACACAAGAGCAAACGCTCGCCTTATATGAAAAACTTTTATGTCATGAAGACTTTAAATTAATACAAGAGGCCTTAAAACCAGTCAATCCTCTTGAAGTTTTAGCTTTTTCAAAGGTTGGCGATACAATAAAGCCTGGCGTTAATCCTCAAGAAATTATGTCTCAACCGTAAAGCATTATGAAGAATCTATTATTTTTAAAAACAATAATCACTTTTATGCATATTGTGGCTGATGTTCATGCCTTAGATTCCGAGCATCAATTAGACGCCATAGACCCTCGGGTATTTGCTACTGCGTTACGTAGAGTTAGCTTTGAACCACCTTTAACAGTTGCGCCGCACGATATTATGTTTCAACAAACAGTAATGGTTCAAGAGGCTGATGTTATTGATGCAGGTAGAAAAAAAAAGCAAACTGCGACTAAATCTGACAAAGTTTATCATCACAATCACCGTATTTTGAGACAATATTCAAATCTGATAATGCATACTATTGCTAATAAAGCTCTAAAGCTGGGCGTTAAACCAGAAGACCTTAAAAATTATTATATGTATCTTTTGCGTTGTGACAAAAGACTGCCTGCGCGATTTGAGCTAAGCTCTGAGCATGTCATTAATTTTTTACCTGTCGAATGCCTATAATCGAGTATAATGCTTTTACATTATATGGATTCCTGAGCTTTCATCGTAAGAAAATTCAAAATGGCCACTTCCGGCAGGGCATGTGACGCGACATTTAAACGTTTGAGTATGAAAATCTTGACCGGTGCCAGATGGTGGTAATGCTACTTTTTTAATACTTTGTAAAAGATAGGCAATATGTTCATCAAGTGCGGTGGTACCAGTTGATTTCAAAACTTCTACCGCAACAATTTCACCTTTTTGATTTAAAACCAAGCTTGCGATAATGCCGGTATCAACTGGAACTGGAGAATAGTAATCTTTTTTATTTAAACTACAGGCAATTTTTAGAGCAGAAAATATTTTATTGCGGATTCGCCCGTCGGTGATCTCACGCATTTGTGCTGCAACGCCCTGTTTAATTGCTTGTTCTTTGGTATAAACAGCTTGAGCATGGCGTTTTGCTGCTTGATCTTGAGATATGGCATCCATCAATGTTGCAGCTGTAAAAGGCTTATCTTTTTCTTCATCAACAGGGCTCGTGCTCTTTTTTGTCCATGCAGAACGCCGTTCTTGTGCTGATCTGCCTTTTCGTAGAGGGTTTACTTCAACAAGCTGTTCGCTAGGTTGGGCTACTTGTGCAACAGGAATTTCTGAATATTCTGAAGCTTTAGCTGCTGCTGCTTGCTGAATTGGTTGTTCGTATATCGTTTTACTGCTTTGTGGTTCTTTTGTTGATGGGGCTTTATACCATACCACCCGCTTTTCACTTACTCCTGGCAAATAGTCGCTATAATTTGTTTTTAAAACATACAACACATAAAAAACTATCAGAAGATGAAAAATGGTAGTAAGTACCGAACTGATATAGGCACTATGAACTTCAAGAACTTTAAACATAATTTTACCTTTTTTCATGGTACGGTCCTGTTAGTATACCGTAAGTTATTCTTGATGCACGAGAAAATTTTTTAAAATATTTTTTTTGATAAACCTCTCAATTGTTTTAAATTATTTACTTTTTATACGTTTTTTATTTAAAATTAAAAGTAGATGTTTATATATAAAAAATATAATCTATGAAAGTTAATGTTATATGCGAATTTCAATTGCTGGATTGTGTGTTTTGCTCGGGTTTTCAAGTACTATTTTTTCGATGCAACCACGATTTAATCCATACAAAACAATTTTTTGTGAAAAAAAGACAGATGAGCCAACTTGGGTAGAAAGAAGGATCGTCTTAGGTAAATTTCTCAAACATTATCATCCTACGCCAGATCGGTGCCGGCCAATAATTCGTTTAGAAAATGGAGTACTTGTAAAGGCAGATGACTCTGACTCATTAGTCAGTACAACGCCTAGTGCTACGCTGGCGTGTATGATTAAAGGGTATAAAAATGTTGCTATTGAGATGCCTGCTTTTCCGCGATTTAGCCCTGATTTAAAAATGATTCTGTCATCACATGAAGTTTATTACTTGCGGTTTAAAGACAGTGGCTTCACCAATGCAATTTGGTATACCTCTCAAGGAGAAAAAGATGCATTACTCCTGTTGAAGGCGATATTAAATTTACATGAGTATTCAGGATTTGCTTATTTGTGCGGGCAATTAATAGGGTATTTAGAAAAAGACATCTATGCATTTTATCTTTCAACAGATGAAGAAAAATTATTTGCGCCTGAAAAGCAGCAAGCGCAAGCTTGGTTACAGGCAAATAGAGGTTCTATTGAACAATGGTTTAATGATAATAAAGACAGGCTGGGTATAGAATCAGGCAGGCTGTTATGAATACGTATTTTTAAAAGTTTTTTTAATAATTGTTGCTGTATGCTTAGTCTTTTTTATACCCCAAGTTGAAGCAATCCAATGTGTTTTTGATTCTGGTTGCTTGAAAAATCTAAGAATTTCGGCAAAGAAATTTTCAGTTGGGGTAAAGCTTACTCCTGAGCTGATAATCCAGAGCAATAATATCCTATGTTGTACTACAGGATCATGTTCAAAAAAAGCTTTACAATCAAGATGATTGTTATGCATAAGCGATCTGAATTGTTCTTGTGCAATTTTTTCAATAAATTTGTCTGCTTGTTGTAATTGGTCGAGCGCTCGGACAAGATTTTCTGTTGCCCGTTTATCAAGTGCGCAATAGGCAGGAACTAAAGTATGTCGGATATTATTGCGCAAAAAATTACTATCTTGGTTTGTTGTGTCTATGCAATAATGTATACTCTTTTTCTGCAAGTAAGCTAATATTTCTTTTTTACTAATTTCAAGTAATGGGCGAATATATAAACCATTATGCGGTTTAATACCTGTTAACCCGGAAAGTCCAGAACCACGAATTAATCGAATAAAAAATGTTTCAATAAGATCATCTTGGTGATGCGCAAGAGCTATGGCATCAGCATGACTTTCAGCTGCAAGTTCTTGAAAAAACGCTCTGCGCGCATTGCGCGCATCTTGCTCTAAAGAGCCAGACAGACGCTTTCCCTGTTTGATGTCGTGCAGCTTTTTTTCATGATATTCGATACCTAAATCGAAACAGAGCTGTTTGCAGAATGCCGCGTCTTTGGGAGACTCTGTGCGCCAGCCATGGTCAACATGTGCAGCAATAAGTTTTAAATTATATTTTTTTTGTAAAGCTTTAAAAAAATAAACTAAAAATACTGAATCCGGTCCACCAGACAAGCCGATAATAAGACTTTGATCGGGAGAAATTAAATTCTCCCGAATACAAAACTGTTCAATTCTATCAAATATCAAGGTTTTTAACAAAGTGCCCATTTTCTTCAATAAATGATTTTCTACCGGCAACGTCATCACCCATGAGGGTATCAAACCACGCATCTGCCTCTAATGCATCGCCAATAGATACTTGGAGTAATTGACGGCGTTCACTATCCATAGAAGTTTCCCACAGCTGTTCTGGGTTCATCTCTCCCAGACCTTTATAACGTTGAATAGTCATATATGGTTTGCTGATTTTTGAAATGGCGGCGATGAGTTCCAATATAGAGCTTCCTGAGATGGTTCTTTCTTTTTCTGAAATCGCCAATGTCCATGGACGGCTTAAAAGAGCAATTTTTTGACCCGCTTCTTCAAGCTTTTCTGTTTCGAGACTTGTAAAGAAATCAGACGCAACTTCCCAGGGCTTATGCATATATGTTAATACCAGCTGATCAACAGGGATACCTTCGGTATGATTATGAATACTTATTTCATATTTAGGCAGAAATGATTTTATTTTTTCAACAAGCTCCGGAGTTGTAAAAGTCTGCCCGCGCACTGCCGGGTAAGCGCTCATGAGCATCATAATCTGTTCATAATTGAGCTTAAATTTAAATGAGATAATTTCTAATTGCTCTTCAAAAACTTTCACTAAATCAAGCAGCGCATGCCAAGCAGATATTTCAAGCGTTTTAGATTCGGCGGTAAGTTTTGTGTTTTCACGTGCCCACTCGATTAAAAATTGCTTAAGTGCTTTTTCATCTTTAAGATATTGCTCTTTTTTGCCAATTTTTGCTTTAAATAATGGCGGTTGTGCGATATACAAATAACCAGTCTCAACAAGTGGCTTCATGTATCTATAGAAAAATGTTAATAAGAGCGTTCTAATGTGAGACCCGTCAACATCAGCATCTGTCATTAAAATAATCTTATGATAGCGGGTTTTTTCAAGATTAAATTCATCATTAGTTACGCCGCTACCAATGGCTGCGATAAGTGATTTTATCTCTTCATTTGCCAAAATTTTATCCAAGCGTGCTTTTTCTACGTTTAAGATTTTACCGCGAATGGGCAAGATCGCCTGGGTAAATCTGTCTCGGGCTTGCTTTGCAGAACCGCCTGCAGAGTCACCCTCAACGATAAAGAGTTCAGTTTTAGATGGATCTTCTGTTGAGCAGTCTGCTAATTTTCCTGGTAAAATAGTTGATTCCAAAACCGTTTTTCTGCGTGTTAGTTCACGTGCCTTTTTTGCGGCATCGCGAGCCCGCATGGCAAGTTCAGCTTTTTGTAAAATTTTTCGGGCAATTTGAGGATTTTCTTCAAAGTAGGTATCAAGAAAGGAAAAAACCCATGATTCCACAAGTCCTTTTACTTCACTGTTTCCAAGTTTTGCCTTTGTTTGCCCTTCAAACTGCGGTTCGGCAACTTTAATATTAATAACACATACAAGTCCTTCGCGAACATCCTCGCTAGAAAACGAGTCTGTACCCTTAAGTATATTAAACTCTTGTGCACGTCGGTTGCATGCTTTTGTTAAGGCACCTTTAAATCCTGCAACATGTGTGCCGCCTTCAGAAGTATTAATATTATTTACAAACGAATAAAGTTGTTCTCCATACCCTTCATTATACTGCAATGCAATTTCAAGATAGGTATGCTCATCTTCTTTATGCATATAAAGAATTTCAGGGAAGATAGGCGTTTTTTTTGAGTTTATAAATTCAACAAAGGAAACAATACCGCCTTCAAAATAAAATTCGTGGCTTTTGTTGCTGCGTTCATCAAAAATGGTTATGCGCAAACCTTTATTTAAAAAAGCAAGTTCGCGAAGACGCGCAGAAAGAGTATCGAAGTTAAATTCAACCGTTTCTTTAAAAATTTGAGCATCAGGTTTAAAGCGAACGACTGTTCCGCGCTTAGTGGATGTTCCCGTTTCATTTAACAGTTCAAGAGGATTACCGCGTTGGTAGTTCTGTTCAAATACTTTGCCATTTCTAAAAATAGTAAGGTGGAGCCATTCAGAAAGCGCATTAACTACAGAAACACCAACACCATGGAGCCCGCCTGAGAATTTATAAGTATCTTTATCAAATTTGCCACCGGCATGTAATTTGGTTAAAGCAACTTGCGCTGCAGAGACGCCTTCTGTTGGGTGAATATCAGTTGGTATACCACGACCATTATCTTCAACAGAGCAGCTGCCATCTTCATGTAATAGTACAATGACAGTATCGCAATAACCCGCAAGAGCCTCATCAACCGAGTTATCTACAATTTCGTAGACAAGATGATGCAGACCTTGTGGTCCGGTAGACCCGATATACATAGCAGGACGTTTGCGTACCGCTTCTAAACCTTCTATAACACGAATAGACTGAGCTGAATATTCTTTTTCGTTTGGGTTGGACATAGCGGCGTCTCCTTCTAAGAGTAAAAACTTGAGCATGAGATAATTTTTTGTTTTAAGCTACTATATTTGTATGCTTATTTACTAGTATTCAAGTATACGCTATACTGCAGATTTTTCTAGAAAGAGAAGTATGAACTACGCTGTTGGTTTTTTATATGTAAAAAATTCTGTTCTATTAGTTCGCCGTTGCAACGCTTCATATGGCAATCGCTTATACTCGTTGGTTGGTGGCAAAATCGAGCAGGGTGAATCAGGCATTCAGAGCATGGCTGGTAAACTTATATTAAAAAGTTCTTTTTTTGTTGTAAAATATCCCTTTTTTGAGCGATACTTATTACATTATTTTAACTCTGGGAAAGTTATAGATTATCATGTTAGTTAAAGAACAGCCCTATTTTGAGCATGACCTAAGCTACATGCAGCATGCCTACGATTTGTCGCTTAAGGCGTTTGAGTTGAACGAGGTCCCTATAGGCGCTGTTATTGTAGATCCAAGTGGAAAGATTATTGGTCTTGGGTATAATAGAACCGAGATAGAAAAGTGTCAAAGTGCCCACGCAGAAGTGATTGCCATAAAAAATGCATGTGAAAACATGAATGATTGGAGGCTTGAGGGCTGCACCCTATATGTAACACTCCAGCCTTGCATGATCTGTTACGGGCTTTCAGCATTAAGTAGAATCGAACGCATTGTTTACGGGGCTACTTCACCTATTTATGGCTTTCATATTGACTCCAAAGATCTGCCTGGGGTATATACTAAGCACACTAAATTTTTTTCATCAGGAGTGATGGAAGGTGAGATTAAAGCGTTATTGAAAAGATTCTTTAAGCTAAAAAGAGAATAGATAGGGAGAGAGTATGAATAATAATTATGATAAAATGAAACAAAGACTCTTAGATCGCAAAAAAGAGCTTGAGGAATTGCTTAAAGGTCTTTCGCAAGAAAAAGTTTCCGATACAGAAGTTCAAGACCCGGGTGATCAGGCAGCAGCAGCAACTTCTGAAGATATTATGATCTCTATACAGGCAAATGAATACGAAGAATATCGCATGATTACCAAGGCCTTAAAAGCCATAGAAGAAGGTACATACGGCGCTTGCATAGACTGCGGTAACCCGATAGCTGAAAAGCGCCTTCTTTTGTATCCGAATGCAACCAGATGTATTACCTGCCAGGAAGCAGCAGAAGAACGCTAAGTTTTCATATTGTAGAAAGTTTCCATTCTGATATACTTGAAGGGTGTTGCCGATGTAGCTCAGCTGGTAGAGCACCTGATTCGTAATCAGTAGGTCGGCGGTTCAAATCCGCTCATCGGCTCCAGCGAGCCGATCCAGCAGGTAAAAAAGTATATGTTATAAGGACTAAATAAACCATATGAAAACAACAACCAAGCCATTGAGCAAAAGCTCAACACCAAAAACAGCTTCAGTAAGCACTAAAGTTGCGACTCAGACTAAAACAGCTGCGGAAAAAAGGGCGCCTGCAGCAAGAAAAAAAACTAATGCTCCAGTATCCCACGCTGTTGGAAGGCGTAAATCTTCAGTAGCACGTGTTTGGTTGCGTACAGGAAAAGGCGCATTTACCGTTAATGGTAAAGAAGTTCTTTCTTATTTTGATACCGAAGTAAGTCGGGCAAGTGCATTGGCTCCATGGACCATGTTGCCGCATTTAAGCAAAGAATTTGACATAGAAGTCAATGTTAATGGTGGCGGAATGAATTCTCAAGCTGATGCTGTTAAGCTAGGCGTTGCACGCGCAGTTATTGAGGTTCGTAATGATGCTCGTGACGTATTGCGTTCAGAAGGTCTTTTAACCGTTGACTCACGCATTAAAGAACGTAAGAAATACGGCCAAAAAGGCGCACGTCGCAAATTCCAATTCGTTAAACGTTAATTGTTGTTATTATACTAGAGTAGTAATAAGGTTTTGGTATGTGTAGTGTTGTAGGGTACAATGGCCCCAGAGTATGTAAAGATATAATACTTGAAGGGCTGTCTCGTTTAGAATATCGTGGTTACGATTCTTCTGGATTTGCCTGCATCTCACCTATATCAAAGCTTGTTAGTGTAAAATCGCAGGGTGGAATAGAGCAACTTTCTTCTAAGCTTGAGCTTCAGCCTGATTTAGTATTAGATAGCACTTTAGCAATTGGACATACGCGATGGGCTACTCATGGTGTTTCGTCAGATAGTAATGCGCATCCGCATTATGATTGTCAAAAGACTATCGCTGTTGTACATAACGGTATTATTGAAAACTTTGCTTTTCTCAAAGAAAAACTCCAACTTGTGGGCCATCACTTTATTTCCCAAACAGATACGGAAGTGGTGGCACATCTTTTTGAAGATGAGCTTAAAAATAGCACCTTAGAAAAGGCTATTCTTTCCTTAGTTTCTAAGATTCAAGGGGCGTATGCTTTACTCATAGTTTCAGAAAGATACCCTGATTATTTAATTGCCATAAGAAAAAGTTCGCCACTTTGTTTAGGTATCGGTAAAAATGAAACATTTGTTGCTTCAGATGTTTATGCGTTTACTGATAAAACTAACCAGGTTGTCTTTTTGCCAGATGAGTCATTTGCTTTAATTTCTAAAGCTGGATACCATGTTTACAATTTTTTTGGCGAACGCATTTTCCCGCCAGTTCAAAAAAATAACTGCACCTTGGCCCAAGTGGGGAAAGGTAATTATGCGCACTATATGCTCAAAGAAATTTATGAGCAAAAACGTGTTATCATTGACACGGTTAATTTTTTGCGTGCAAGTAAAGCGGCGGGTATGCATGAACTTAATTTAACCTATGAAACCATCAATGAGCTTCAAAAAATTAATTTTGTTGGATGCGGAACATCGTGGCATGCAGGCTTGATTGCCGAATATTTCATGCAAGAAGTTGCTCAGATTCCCACCCAATCGTTTTTAGCTTCTGAGTTTCGGTACAAAAAATTATTTACGCATCCAAGAACGCTTACGTTTATTATTTCTCAATCAGGTGAGACAGCTGATTCACTTGAAGCCTTACGTTTATTGAGTGTTTCAAAACAGACAACGGTAGCGCTTACTAACGTAGCTTCCAGTTCTATGGTGCGTGAAGCAGATGGTTTTTTACTTACTCAAGCTGGGCAAGAAATTGCCGTTGCCTCAACTAAAGCATTCACTGGGCAAGTTGCTGCATTGTATTGGATTGCTTATTGGATAGCTCATATTAAAGGTCTTATTACCACTCAAGCTATCACGCGTGCAGAAGAAGAGTTACTTGTTGCAGCTGAAGTTTTAGAAAATAGTATTGAACGATATAAGTTTGATATTATTTCACGTATTGCACCACACTATGTACAATATAAAAATTTTATTTTTCTTGGCAGGCATATTAGCTTTCCTTTTGCGCTTGAAGCTGCTTTAAAGTTAAAAGAGATAGCGTATGTTTTTGTTGATTGTTATCCTGCTGGTGAACTTAAGCATGGTCCACTTGCACTTATTGACCAACAAACGCCTGTTGTCTTATTTTCCAGCTTAGATGAGACTATATATAAAAAATTATGCGGTAATGCTCAAGAAGTAAAAGCTCGTTCTGGCCATTTAATTATCTTCGCATTTGAGCATCAAAAAGACCTTATTGATTTGGCAGACACTGTATTTATATTTCCTAAAATTAATTCACTTCTTGCCCCACTTATTATGACTGGCCTTGTTCAATTCTTTGTGTACCAAATTGCCACTATTTTAGAACGCCCCATCGATCGCCCAAGAAATTTAGCAAAATCAGTAACCGTAGAATAGTATTTTTTTATTAAATCTAGACTTTTTTCCTCATAAAATTTTATTTTTATAATAACTTTTATTTTTTTGTAAGGGTATTATGAGAAAAAAAAATCTATTTGTAATCTCACTGTTGCATCTCTGTTCAATTCACACACAAGAGCTTTCTCAATGCAAAAAAATTGTTCTAGATAAAACTATTGAGCCACGGGAAATAATAGAAACCGCTGTTCAAGAGGCTATTTTTTGTCTTCAACAATTGCAGGGGCGTCTTATGGAAGCTGTTGTTCATCGGTGGGCAGAGATTTTAAAAAGTTATTTTGAAAGATTGCTAGGTAATCAAATTAATATACAGATTGATAGTGAAAATGAATCTGTATCATTAAAAAATAACAATCAATATCCTCATATAGACTCATTAAGTATTTTATTTGCTGCTATGCAAGGTATGCATGAAATGCATGAAAATCAGATCAAAGAATTAAAAAATCATATTGAATTATTGGAATATAAGATTAAGAAACTAGAGACGACCTAGTATTTTTTTGGTATCCTGAAATGAATTTTTGTTTTTAATCACAAGGAGATATCATGAATGCATGGGCATTATTATTAAGTTTTTTTAGTTCACTTACCACACCAGGCTTTTGCGCAAATGTCGCTGAAGTTAAAACAGTTCAAACTCACCAACCTGCACAGGTAATTGTTTTGATGTCAACAGATAGACCAGATAGTAAGACAAACTATGTAGCAGAAAATCTTATGCATGCATATCAACAAGCCGGTTTGAACGCAGAATTGTACCGTGTCACCGATTTTGGTCATGAATTTTATCAGCCAACTGCATACATGCAAAAGCCGGAAGCTTTTATGAAATTTAATGATGCGGTTTTAGCTGCTAACCTGGTGGTACTTGTTACGCCGGAATATAATGCAACAATTCCAGCACCATTAACACGAGTACTAAATTTATTATCTTTTCCAAGTTCTTTTAACGATAAAAAATATGTTATTGTTTCATTAAGTGTGAGCCCCTATGGCGCTGTGCGTGCGTATGAAGGGCTTAAAAAAGTTTTAACCGATCTGCATGCAGTAGTTCTGAATGATCTTGCTGTCAAAATTCCTGAAGTTCAAAATGCAACTAAAAGCTCAAGCGTATATAAAGAGCACGCTCTAAAAATTACAGAATTTTTACAAAAATAAAAAAGGGCATAGTAGTTACTTAACTATACATCTAAAAAGGGAGTGATTAATCACTCCCTTTTTATGTTAAAGCTTATGACCACCAAATAAATGGCGCATGAGCGAAATATATTTAGTTGCAAAAGAGACACTTCCTTTTTGTGACTCTAAGCGCACCTGTAAAGCATCTTTAATAACTGGTATAGAGATAGCATGTTTTTGGGCATTTTCAATGCTCCACCTGACAGTTTCAGTTTCAGCAACTATGCCAGAGGTTTTTTCTAGATTTTTTTCCATAAGTGCGTACTCAGACAAAGCAAGTAACTGCGAAGAAATAATTGCGCCCTGGTTCCATATATGTGCAATTTCTGAAAGGTTTAGATCTTTATAATCACCATGCTTAAGAAGATTAAAGCCTTCTGCATATGCCTCAAGTAAACCATATTCTATGCTATTATGTACCATTTTAACATAATGACCGGCTCCGGCAGGGCCAACGTGCACATAACCATTTTCTTGGGCAAGTGCAGCAAAAACGGGTTTGCATAGAGTGAAAGTTTTTTTATCACCGCCAATAGTTAAACTATAACCAGTCTCTGCTCCTAGTATGCCGCCTGATGTCCCACAATCAAGAAACTGAATAGCGGATTTTCTAAGTTCTTCATAGTGCTTTACACTATCACTAAAATGACTATTGCCAGCATCTATAATAACAGTGTGGTGATGCGCATGTTTTTTTAGAGCTTCAATAACATCACTTACTGCCGTGCCTGCAGGAACCAATACAATAATAATATGTGTATGTGTAGGTAATTCATCCAATGGTACAGCTTTGCCTCCCTGTGCAGCAAAAAAATTTTGTGATTGAAGCTGAGTATCGTAACCATAAACGGTATATCCTGCATTGAGCAATCTTTGTGTAAAACCAAGGCCCATCTTACCAAGACCTACAATACCAATTTTCATTTTACCTCTCCTTTTCTTATTCCCGGTACGGCTTGGAGATATTCTGTTGCCTGAACAGGGCCCGAACTGCCTATGTTATAAAAATATATATCATTGCCCTGAGTTTTGATGCTCGTATCAACAATATTCCAAGCTTCAAGTATTTCTGCAAACGGCACAGATATTGATTGAATATCCTGTATAATATTTTCAAAAATTACACGGTATGCTTGTGGCGTATAAGGCCACATACAATGATAACAGAAGCTAAGACCAATAGGCACAATTTCATCATTAACAGCCGGTTTTTTTATATTGATCGAAAACGTAAATTCACTTTGTGGGGCAATTTTAATAATAAGCTCATTATGAAATATTGGGCAGCCTGGGGTAAGCCTACACAAAGGTTTTTTAAATACCAATTTTATTTCTGTTTCTTGCTTATCAAGACCTTTACCGGCTTGAATAATAAAAGGCACCTTCTCCCAACGGGGCGTATCAATAGCGCAGGTAATAAGGGCGTATGTTGGTGTTGAAGTTTCTTGCTTAACGCCCTTATGCGTTTTATAACCTATATATTGCCCAAAAATGGCATGAGTAATTTGTGTTTTTTTTAAAATAGCTATTTTTTCAGCATGTAAGCTCTGGTCCTCTAGTTTTAAAGGAGCTTCCATAGCTACAAGGGAAAGAAGTTGTAATGCATGACTTTGAATTACGTCGCGCATTACCCCAAGGCTATCATACAAAGCTGCCCGATTTTCAAGGGTAACCATTTCTTTTAAATTTATTAAAACATATTCTATATGGTTATTATTCCAGAGCGGCTCGAAAATTTCATTAGTAAAACGTAAGTAAGTTACCGTTTCAACCAGCTCTTTTGCTAAATAATGGTCTGCACGAATTATTTGATCAGCAGCTAAGATATTGGTTAGAGCCGTATGAAGTTCTTGTGCGCTTGTGGCATCCATGCCGAATGGTTTTTCAAAGACTATTTTGTGTGAAGACAATTTTTCGATAATCTTATACTGCACACAATATCTTGCAGCAATAATAAAAAGTTGGGGAGGACATGCACAGTACACAATCCGGCTGCCTGTTTTATTTGTTTCAACATTTATAATAAGCTTTTCAAGAGCTATATAACTTTTTGGGTCAGTTAGATCGGTAGTAATAAAAAAACTATTTTGTAAAAAAAGATCCCATTTTTCTTGGTTAAATTGAGCCAAAAAAGGACGCACTTTAGATAAAAGTTCAGCTGAGCTGAAGTTATTTTGTGCTACCCCGATGAGTGAAAAATTAATAGTGGTCTGCTCAACAAAAAGTTCATAAAGAGCTGGAATCAAATTTTTTACTGCCAGGTCTCCTGTAGCACCTAATATAATTATTGTTGAATTATGGAGTTGTTGCATAGCCTCACCAAAGTTTTTTGTTTAAGCTTAAGGATAAGTATCAATCGAAAACAATAGATAGTATTTAATAAGTCTACAAAGTGGGCGCTCATTATGAATGGCAAATACTTATGAAACATGAAACATATAAAAATTATCTGGAAATTCTTATCGTTACCGGCAATTCCGGTGCAGGCAAAAGTACCGTACTTTCAGCATGCGAAGATTATGGATTTTTCTGTATCGATAATCTTCCGTATGAATTACTCGCTCCTTTTTTTTATGGTATCAATCATGCACGTATGCAACATAAAAAGATTGCTTTGGGAATAGATGTCAGAAGCGGTTTGAATTTAGATCTTTTTGCACAAGAGCTATTACAGTGGCAACATATCTGCGGCGATCGTATGCGCATTCTTTTTTTAACCGCCCAAGAAGATACTCTTATGCGTCGCTTTCAAGAGACACGCAGAAAGCATCCTTTAAGCACTAATAAAACATTGCGTGAAGCTATTCATGAGGAATATCGCATTCTTGAACCATTGAGAAATATCGCGACTGAAACTATTGAGACAGATACTTTAACCATTGCTCAATTACGCCTTCTGGTGAAAAATAGTAATCGCGATAGCGAGCAAAAAATAATTGTTACACTTACGTCATTTGGTTTTAAATATGGTACACCGCGTGATTGTAATTTTTTATATGATCTACGTTCGTTGCCTAATCCTTATTTTGTTCCGCATTTAAAAGAGCTTGATGGCAGATCAGAGAAGATCCAAGAATATCTTTTTGCTCAACCCGCCGTTCAAGAATATTGGAAAAAGCTCGAAGATTTTTTTATATTTTCATTAGAACGTTCATACCATGAAGGACGCTTTTTTCTGCACATAGGCTTTGGTTGCACGGGCGGAAAACATCGATCAGTTGCTTTTGTTGAGCGTTATTCTCGTTTGAATCTTGATCATGTACAGTTTTTTATTCATCATAAAGATATCGCCATAACACACGCGCATGAGCGGGAAAGAGATTTATGAAAAATTCAGCTTTTAACATATTAATAGGTAGTGCTTTAGGTGCCGAGCTTATCTTTTTTGGATACTTTTATTTTTATGGGAGTAATGGTTATAAAAAAATAAAAGAATTGCGCGAGTTACAAGAAAATATTCAAATTTCTGTTGCTGATACCCAAAAGCAAGTAAAAGAGCTTGAAAAGAAGATATACGATTTTAAAACATATCCTTATTATAAAGAAAAAATAATTCGTGAGCTCTTGCAGATGATGCATGATGATGAAGTTATTTATAAAAAACCAAAATAGAATATGAAAGGATTATCTTATGTTTAAATTACCCGAATTACCCTATGTTTTTGATGCATTAGAGCCGTATATCGATGCCAGAACTATGGAGATTCATTACACCGGCCATCATGCAGCTTATGTAAAAAATCTTAATGATACGCTTAAAGATTATCCTGAATTACAAGATAAATCGCTAACTGATTTACTTTGCGATCTAAATGCGCTTCCAGAAAAAATAAGAACTTCAGTGCGCAATAATGCAGGAGGTGACTATAACCATACATTCTTTTGGCCTTTAATGACTAAAAATGCTGTACTGGGCCCACTGGAAAAAAGTGCACAAGGGATCAACAAAACATTTGGCAGTTTTGAACAGTTTCAAAAGCAGTTTAATGATGCTGCAAAATCGCGCTTTGGTAGCGGCTGGGCATGGCTTGTAGTTAATAAACAGAGCAACCTTGAAGTTACTTCTACAGCAAATCAAGACTGCCCCATATCACAAGGGCAAGAACCGATTTTAGGCTTAGACGTTTGGGAGCATGCCTATTATCTTAAATACCAAAATAAACGTGTTGATTACATCCAAGCATGGTGGCACGTTGTTAACTGGCAGCAAGTAGAAGATAATTTTAGAAAAGTTTGCTGATAATAAAAAAATTACACTATTATTATTTTCTACAGCTTGAATTTCTTTAATACATCGCAATACTGTGCCTTAGGCAATTGCGGATATATGTGAAAAACATGTTTGAATATATGCTATAGTTAATTTTTATATGTTGTGTAATTAATTAATTTTCAATAACAGAAAATAATTATAGCTTTTTGCTGGAAAACCCTGTTTATTTTTAAATGTTATTTTTTGTTTGGAAAGATAACGTTCAATCAAATCGTTATAAGTTTTTATTTCTTCAAGCGCTTGATCAAGTGTTATGCTATGTACGCATTCATAACCTGAGCTATATCCACGCGCTTCAATAATTTCATTTCTATATCGCTTATAATCATGGTATGTCCTTCTACCCAGATAATATCACCAGCTTGTAGTATGTCTTTAGAAGTAAATTGAGCCAATCCATGTTGAATGCTAGTTGTTGTCTTCCAAGGAAAGTTTATGCCTACAATCTTGGCCATTCTCATTATAAACTCTGAACAATCGTAACCTGTATATGGATCGTTTTTTCCCTGTCTATGCCATACTCCATCTTTAGTATAAAAACAGCCTTGCTGATATGGCTCTAAAAAACTACTCCCGCCCCATACATATGGAATAACATTATCTGCCTCATTTTGTGATATGCGATCTATAAGATCATTAATGGTTTTAACAAATAGTTGTCATGTCAAAAGGGTATCTTGTTGAATCTCTTCAAGAGAATTTTCCCGGGGAACATAGTCAAATATAATGGTATCTCTTGTGTAGTCAGCCCAAATAATACAATAATGTGAATCTGTATCGTGTTCAGGTACATGCTTAAAGCCTGTTCATAATGAAAAGTTATTCCACGGGTAAGTAAGAACTATCGTAGGTTCTTGAGCATATTCAGGATGGGGTATAGCATAAAGCATATTTCTCTTTTCAAGCTCTGATAATGGTATAATGTCGTTTTTATAAGTCCAAAAAGTGCTTGGTTTATTATCTATTCTATAAATAATATTATCATAATTAACTTTTATATGATCATCTTTCTCTTCTACACATCTTATTAATTCATTAAAAAGACCTTGATGTGCACGAGGGCATCTATGTGTATCGGGTGATGCCGCAGGTTTATCTGGTGAAGGAAAGCTATTATTCATTTCTAGTATACGAGTTTTGATAACTCCATATTGACCATTTAATAATATGGGTAATAATATGAGCATATATATGCAGGTAGTTTTCATGCACGTGTTATTTACATGTGTACAATAGTTTGCTGGTTCATCCAACTATTGAACATGTTTTGGAGCATAGAAAACAAGGACATATCATTATTTGATTCGCCCGTTTCGTCAGGGTATAAAAGTTTCATGAGTATGTTTTTCTGCTCAGCTTTCACCCATTGTATCTCTTGGCTGCTTGGGATATGCGCGCGTTCACGAATTTGTTCTTCAACATGTGAAAGCGACCCAATTTGGTCAATAAGTTTTAGATCAAGTGCTTGTTTGCCGGTGAATATGGTCCCATTTGCCCATTTATCAGCATCTTTAATTGCTAAAGCAGGGCGTGATTTTACCACATCTTCAATAAACTGCTGATAGGTGTCATTACAAAGTTCCTGAAGGAGCTCCTGTTCTTCTTTAATTGCATTGATTAAAGGGTTAAGAATAGCTTTGTATTTACCGGCTTTAGTAACTTGATATTCTATTTTATAGGTATTAATTAGCTCTTTTAAGCGCGGCAGCGCTATATAAACGCCGATGCTGCCGATAAATGATGACCCGTTTGCTACTATCCAATCGCATGGGCATGCAATATAGTAAGCCCCCGATGCGCATATATTTTCTACAAAAACCACTACAGGCTTATGAGGATAGTGCTGTTTAAGATAAGTAAGCTCATTAAAAATAGCCTGTGATGTTCCTGCAGCTCCGCCTCCGCAATCAATACGCAACAGAATTGCCTTAATAGATTGATCCTTGAAAAATTTTTTAAGATTTTTAACATATTCGCCCGAGTTAGTAAGCATGTGCGTGATCGACATAATGCCAACCTTGGTGCTCGGCGTAATAAGCGCAGTGTACTGCTTTGTTAAGACCACTATAACTTGAGGTACTACAAGCAAGAAGATAAGTAGATAAAAACTATTTTTTAAGAAATCTGTTAAACGTGACATAGGGTACCTTTTATAATAAGTTGCAGATCATGCAAGAAAGTATATACTTTCACTAAATAAGTATATATTTTTTTGACATTTTTATCAGAATACTTACACTATAGCATAAGTTGAAATGTACTTACAGTAATAGGGCGGTTAGCTCAGCTGGCAGAGCATCAGTCTTACAAACTGGGGGTCGCAGGTTCGAATCCTGCACCGCCCACCATCTTAATGATCCATTGGAGCTACAGATGGTAAATCATCATGCATACTATGCATTACTTACTTGAAATAATATAAGGTATTCCTCGGTAGCTCAGTCGGTAGAGCAAACGACTGTTAATCGTTAGGTCGTTGGTTCGAGTCCAACCCGAGGAGCCATCTTTACGCTTATCCGCGCTACCAGCTCGGCAAGCTACAGATAGCAGGCTGTTTCTAAGGTGTCATTCTAGACTAGTTCTGAAATATTTACCTTCAGAATGCTTTGTAATTTACGTTAAAAAACGTTAAAATATATACTACAGTGCGATCTTAGCACTTTTTTTTCCCCATTACGGGGGTGTAGCTCAGTTGGTCAGAGCGTCCGCCTGTCACGCGGAAGGTCGTGGGTTCGAGCCCCATCACTCCCGCCATTCTTGTTGATGCAGGGTGGCGGCTACTATTTTGAACGGCTCTCGCAGCTCTACATCGAGCTTTTCGTGATCCAGCTTCAAATTCGAAAAAAAGAATCCGAGTAATTGTCGTTTTTCATCTAACTTCGAACTTTCGTATATTTGTGGGATTCTTTGGGCTAGTTTGAGCACCTCTCTGGCTGTTACAATGTCAGCGGTGCTGTCTTTGCCTAAGGCATTAAGTTCCAGGGAGATGTCCTGTTTTTCCCGCTTATATTCTTCAAGCTTAACGCGGTAGATCTGGGCATCAATCTTACCGTCTATGTGCATATCAATCAGTTTAGAAATCCGTTCCTGCACGAGCCTATGCCGTTCATTAAGCGTACGTAGTGTATGCTGTTCATACTCTACTCGCTGAGACTCAAAGTCCTGTAGATGTTCTACAACCTGATTAATTCGCTCATCGGTCAACTGAACCTGACGTAGTTTGTCCAGCAGTGTCTTTACCAGTACTTCTTCTTTAACAAATCTTCTGGTGCAAATCCTCTTGGCATTGTGGCATCCATAATACGTGTATTTTTCTTTTTTGATATCTCCGCAAACAGTTCCTCTGCAATAGGCACAGGTAATAAGACCACGCAATAAGATAGCTTTACCGGCGTATTTTACCGGTGCTTTTTTACGCCCAGCGATAAGGTCTTGTACATGGTGGAAGAGGCGCTCAGGTACCAGCGTGGGATAGCCATGGGGTGAGAGCTGCTTTTTTACTAACATCATGCCCATATAAAATGGATTTTTGATGATCATTTCCACCGTTCTTGGGCACATCGGCTTGCCGCGAGATGTTGTAGCCTGATTCTCTTGATATAACGTTTTTGCGATACTTCTATAGCTTTGATTTCCCTGAGCATAAAGTTGGAAGATTTTGACTACGTTAGGTGCAAGCTCTTGGTTAACCTCCAACGTTTTTTTACCCGAGGGCAACGATCTATTTAAAAATCCATACGGCGCAAGAAATGCCCACTGCCCATTTTTGAAGCACTGTTCTTGACTACGCTTTACGTTGTCCCCGAGTTGGCGTACGTAGCTTGAAGCAAATAAAACACCGATATCCCATTGTTGCATCTGTGCGCTATTAGAGTTTTTATCTATGACAAGGTTCTCGCGAAGAAAATGGAGTTCGAGCTTTTCCTGCCGGCGGAGATCATCAAGCATAGGCGTTTCGCGAAAGCTACGCTGTAATCTATCAACTGTATCGGTGATAATCGCATATGCTTCTTTTGATTTTTTTACAAAATCAATAATCTTTCCGAATTGTTTGCGCGTGTCTTTTGACGATGATTCGATAACTTGATAGGTATTCTCAACAGTAAGATTTTTTCTGAGTGCATACTCAGTTAATCGCCGCACCTGCGCTGCCATTGATTGGCCAGCTTCTTGATCTTTGCTGGAAACACGAGCGAAAATAATTGCTTTCATGATGTATTACTGCGTTGAGTTTCTTTTAAGGATCATTTTTAATATGCTAAAAAACTTTAATATTTCTAATTTAAAGTTTATCAAATAAAGCTAAATAAGGCCATTTTTATGGCTTTTTCTGATTTCCGATTTCTTATGTTTCTAGGCGATAAGAAATCGGAAATCATTATTCGTTCAGTCTATAAGCCCGGCATCTTCTGCTTTCTTTGTTCGGGTCTCGATCATAGATTTAGTGAGTCCCGTTGCTTCCTCTATTCGCTTTATGGTGTAGCCCTGGTTTTTTAATAGTGCTACTTGTTCAGTTTCTTCTTCTTGCGATGCCGCGGACAGTTGCCATTGAGTTTTGTCACCGTCTTTTTTTAAATGCGCCTGAAATGGCCGTGCATCTTCACCAAAAAAATGGCGGGACTTTGTGAAGATGACATTGAACCGAGCGCCTTCTTCTCGCTTGTAGTCGTCCGGGTGCTCTAACATGATTGCTGTATCGAGGATATCCTCACGCTTGCTGGTCCCACGTTGCTGGCCGCTTTTGCCAGCATGGTGGACAAACAGAATTGATTTGCCTTGTCTGCGTAGGCCAAGGGCCCACGATTGCGCGTCTTGCCAACTGTCAGAATCATTCTCTCCGCCCTTTCTAAACATGCATGATATATTGTCTATCACCACTAAGACGACGTTTTTAGCGAGGAGCTCAACTTCTTCGCGACCTTCCTGCGTGGAGAGGTCTGGCATGCTTTTATCTTTGGGTTGAAGATCTGGTGTAAGCACTTGTAGATAGTTCAATTCAGGATGTTTGTTGCTCATCGCCTTGATCATAGCAAGTCGTTCCTGCATAGTCACTGCAGGCATTTCTCCATCAACGTAGAGTACCGGCTGAGGCATGGGAGCGTGCCATTTTAAAAATGTGCCACCGCTGGCCACGGCATAAGCAATACCAAGGCCAACATGGGTCTTGCCAACACCCCTTTGGGCGCTCAGCAGGACAAGCCCTTGGCTTGGTAAAAAGGGTGCTAGCAGCATTTCACGTGGCGGAAGTTTCATGTCGAGTAGTTGAGTATGGGTTACGACATACAGGCGCCCATTTTCTGGCGCTGGTGCATAATCGGGGGTCTGATCTACAAGTTCATTAAACCGTTCAATGGTATTACCCATTTCAAACCAGTCCGTAACATCGAGGCCATGTTTTTCGCGATACTCGAGACCTGGTAGGGCGACCACACGGAGTCGCCTTACCTTCCCTGCAAGATACTGGAGGATGAGATCTCTGCGTGTGTGGCCGGCTTTATCATTATCGAACAAGACAGCAACATCAGCGTCCTTCAATATCTTCGTAAACTCGTCATTCCACTCAGTGCTTTCAGAAGCTGTAGTAGCAAAAAATCCTTTGGCGTATAATGTCTCTACGTCCTTCTCTCCTTCGACCAAGAAGATTGTTTTTTTCTCTGCTATGCCTGTAAGTGCTTGAGGAAGATGGTAGAGCAGCTTTGGGCAGCCGTTACGATCGTTGAGAATGGGACCATTTTCTCCAGGCCGTTGCCAGCTAAAACTCTTTGAGCCATCTTGTTCGTATCGATTTTTCCAGCAGGCAACATTACCATCTTTGTCTTTGTAATAATATACAGCAACTTTAACCATGGCGCGCTCCGATCTTGTTTTTTGGGAACAGATCTTTCTCTTTTATGCCTAGGGCATCGCATATGGCTTTTATAGTGCAGCCAGCGTGGCAGAACAGCAGTACTCTTCGGTCATGTCCTTCAGATACAGAGAGGCTGGCGCGAGTGTCTTCGTGTGCCGGACATCGCATTGAAAATTGCCGACCATTGCCTTTAGCAGCGGCACCAGTTTTGGCTACTATGAGATTAATAATATCCTGAAAATGTATATAAACGGATTGCCCAAGTCGGCAATTTGTGCTACCATAAATCATATAACATTCTTTCTTGATTTAGCCGGGGCCATCCCCGGTTTGTCATACAAATTTTTGTCAATTATTCGTTGGTTTTATCCAACAATGTCTGGGTAAGTGTTTCTGCGTTACATATTTTTTCCTTCCGTGCATCTTCTTCGAGCCGCTTGTTAATTTTCCACAGCAATAGGAACGCGCTGTTGGCGTAGTACGAGTCCGAAAATTCCTCTTGCGTGCTCTTAATCTTTTTCATTTCAGCTTCTATTAAAGGTGGACCGTGTGGTTCGATTCCTAATAGTGCCAGTATTTTTCTCTGCCCAAGGGTTTTGGTAAAAACTAGAAACAAGACATTATTTTTGTTGAATTAATCGTCTTTTTGCGTATAAAAAGAAGGGGCTGTGCTTGTCGGCGATCGGTGAACACGGTATTGTCGTAATGATTTTGTAGAAAAAAACCGACTGCGCGAAAGGTATTGGCATCATGAAACAGCAAGAGATTATCAACGACAATATTGTTGTAGTACCTCTCTTGTGGCACTGTATTAAAGAGGCGCGATCAGAAAAAACCGATCACAAGTTTTTCAAGTTAATCCAGGCCAGAGTTATTGACTTGATAGTGGAAGCGTATCCTGAAGCTGTCTCAATATGGGTAAAGAAAAAAGAAGGCCATAAAAATAAACGTCCTGCGGTAGAAGAAAAGGCTTCGCGTGCATTATGGAAGATTCACGATGCAGTGAAACAGGAACTATCACCGGAAAATCTTCTACATAAACATTATATTGATCGATACATATCAAGCATGAAAGATGCGCTCGCTGGGTATCCAGATGTCTTACTTACATCTCATGTTCGGGTTGCTTATGATTATTTCAAAAGACTTTGTTATGAGATATTAAAGCTTGGCAAGCCAGAAATTATTAAAAATTATGTTAAAATTCGACATTCAAGAAATCTTAATGAGTTAGTCATAGATAAATTTTTTATCCCCGAAGTAGATGCCCTTTTAAAATACGATGAAATTCTTTGTTGGGATAACAGGAAGAAAAAAAACTGTCCACCTTGGGTTGCTTGGGAAACTCTAGCAACTTTTAAATGGTCTATGACAAGTAAAACTAAGTATGAAGAGAAATGGACAACAAAATATAGAGAACATCGCGATGAAGTAAGACGTGAAAAACTCTGCTTATGCTATTCACAAATTAAGGTATCCCACAGTTCAAGCCGCTGTGGAAGCCCAGAGGCTTGCAAGAATGGTGAGTATAGGCTTTATCTTAAAGGTTTGTTGGCAGAGAGCAAAGCTATTAAGTCTAAGCGGCAAGGGGCAAGGAAAGTATCATTTTTTTCGCGCGATAATATTGGCGGAGCTTTGGAGGTAATTTTTAATAGGGTATGCAAGATGCCTCATGTTGAAAAAGTCTTGATTAAAGACGTATCTCCCTGCTCGCTATCAATTTATGTTGAAGAAGGAACGTATCTACGGTTAAAAGTAGAGTGGGGTGGGGGCGTTTATGAAGTTCTTAATATGCATACATTACAATTCAAAGATGAGCCTAAAATAAATGCTACAGGTGATTTTATAATTTCTTTGGTAGAAAGACCTAACGTGACAGCTATAGTAGCGCTCGAAAAATATTGGTTTAATGTCGATAAATTTTTAAAGAGATGCGGGATTAATAAAGTCTTGCAAAAATTTTTTATAGTTAAAAAAACTAGTAAATATGCATCTCTATCATCTGATACAAAAGATTTATCTATGGTTTCTGCAAATGAATTACAACAGGTCTTGGCTACAATTAAAAGGGCTAAACACGTGGAGTGGATACTTTAAAAACGTCAGTATGATAAACTTATTTTTAATAATCCACTTTTAAATCTGTCGTGATAATAAGGGGCATGATGAATACAGCTAAACGCGTCAAGGGTACGTTGGTTAAAAAATTACTAACCAGATCGCTCGCCGACGCGCTACCGCAAACGGAAGACGCATACCGTGAGTTAGCAGATGGGTTAGTGTCGTGGGCAAGACGAGACGATGCGATACAGATAACTGATTTTGCAAGCATGCAGCTTATAGCGCCGAGTAACTTTGCCGAATTTGCAGCAAAGTCTGAATACTTTAAGAACGCGTATGAAATTGCCAAGACAATGGTCGGGTCGCGGCGAGAGCGGCTTGCGCTTGCGGGTAAGTTACATCCTGGCCTAGTGATGGCTACTATGCCCTTGTATGACAAAGATTATCGAATATGGTTGTTGCGCTTACGCCATAAACAAGAGAATCCAGAGCCGCAACCATTTGTTATAGTTTTTGACGATTACCAAAATCCTAATTAACGTGAGTTCGACGAATTTGTAATCATGAAATAGCTTTTAAGTTCAATGCAATTGAAGGTTTTGTTGGATAAAAAGCATAAGCGATTAAGCCTGAAAACAGATTTGATAAAAAAGCAGTTCTGCTTCGATGCCGCGAATGATCGACTGAAAGATGAATTTTGATAATATCAATCGCGCTTTCAACGATTCCTCGCTTCTTTAAAGTAAGCTTATCGCCAAAATTCATTAACTTGTTTTTCATATTAGATCTAGGGTCTTGCCCAGCATAAAAAATAAATATATGCTGGAAACATGCTTACAAACAACAAAATCTCAAAATATAAAATAGAAAAAATATTAAGGTGCTTTTCTGAAGACTTACCGGCGGTAAAAACGGCCGCGCTTTTAAAGC
>JAIETV010000019.1 GCA_019744895.1 Candidatus Babeliaceae bacterium
TTATCCAACAAAACCTTCAATTGCATTGAACTTAAAAGCTATTTCATGATTACAAATTCGTCGAACTCACGTTAAATTAACTAAATTAATTTCGCTAAGAAAACCCACCTGTCTAATAATTGCTTCCTTTGGGTTCCGTATAAGAAAAATTAATAAATCTTTTTTAGGGTTATGACGGTATCCTGCAAAATTTAATTCGTACTTACCGTGTATCTTCCAAACTGGCGGCTTTTTAAAATTTAAAGGGTATTCGCAGATGCAACCTATAGGTAGAGCTTGAATTTTAGGGTTAAGATTAAAGCTCGCCGTTGGTCTTTGAGTAAGAACTTCTATACAGTAACGCATCCAGGTATTTCCTGAACGAGGGTATGATAAAAGAAAAATACGAGGACTTTTATGAGCTGCCATGGCTCTCATGATAGCTTTACCATCTATAGGTAAGCAAATAATTTTCTTCTGATGAAAAAAGGAAGAAAATAGTAATAAAAAAATTAAGATATTGTTTTTAACCATACTAGTTTTCACTTCTGCTTTATTAGAACTAATTTTTAATACAGAAAAAATTAATGTGAAAATTAATTAAATGATCAAAACGAGTATATTGAATTTTATTCTGGGTTGTTGCTTCGATCATTTCTTAAATTCTAAAAAATATATAAATCTATAAAATACCTACTGCTTGAAGCATTGATTTCCATTCTTCGCTGTCAATTCCATACATTGTACGATCATAATAATCTGGGATATAGAAATTTTTAATATTTGAAAGTCCCCAATCATTTTTTATTTCTTCATAAGAATCAACAATCACAAGTGTAAATTCTATATCAGGAAACTTTTTTTGTAATAGGGCATATAATTTTTCTGCTTGGCCTTTTGTTGCTCTTCTACGAATAAAGACAACAGGTGTTTGGCCTTTACAAGCCTCATAAAAACGTTGGATCCGTCGAAAATATTTTTCTTTAACTGGTTGAATAAGCTGTTTAAAATCATCGCGTACTTCTCCAGCAAAACTAGGATCTTCCTCTGGTGGGTTAATATTGTGCGTGGTGGGAAAGTCATGGTTAAATTGAAAATCATAGTAAATATTTATGACGCCACCAGTTTGAGGATGTATAGGATGTTTAATAAGATATTTTTCATTTAAAAAATTTTCAAAGTCTTCTTGAATACATTTATAAAGTCCTTCAAACGATGTAACAATCCAATCGAATGGAAAAGCTTTATCTCTCAATCCATAATAGCGATTAAATAAAGTTCTAAGTGCTGCGGCAGGAGCACAGTTTTCTCCAAGACTTATAACTATAGGTTTAGAGACTAATGATAAAAAATTAAAAATGAGAATAATATACGAATATTTTTTCATAATTTTCATCCTATTTTATTGTCCGAAATTATTACCCCAATCAACATCCCAAATATCAAGTTTTTCAAAGAAATTTTTTCCGTACTGATCAAACCATGAAAGAACTTCTTCTTCTCGCCATTTTTCAGGAGTTGAAAAAATTGAAGGATCAAAAAAATCATAGCCATCAAACCATTTTTTTGGACATTTGCTGCGCTGAATATTTCTCTCATCTTTACTTTGGCCATATACAGAGTTAATTTCAATTATTGATTTAGAAGGGTTTCTAATGATCTCAAGACAGCGATACCAAGCTTGTTTGATTAAAAGGTTTCTCCAGTTAACAAACTGGAAATGTAATATAGTTTTACTCATATCATGTGCGATTTTTTTTTGTCCAGAAAGGTTTGCTGGACAGCGTCCACAATGAATAAATCCTGATTCAAGTCTGCCTTTGCCGTCATCACAAAAGATAAATGTTCTTCTGTGTGGACTCCATACGGAAGAATCATTACGATAGTATTTAATACTTCTCCACAAATTTGTAAATGGGAAATCTAGCGAATCCCCAGGATTTAAAGATAAAACTAAATCTCGCAAGTAGTTATTTTCAAGGCAATTTGCGCTAAAAATCTCATCTGCATCTAAACTTATAAAGTGCGTGCCCCCAATTTTTCTGCCTGTGTTTAGAAGCGCATTCCGATCTCCTGGTTCATCACGAAACCAAGATTTTTTTTCAATAATTCTTTCTACTTTACAAGTATCTTTTAGTGAATAAATTATATCTAAAGTTTTGTCAGTTGATGCATCATCTAGTATAACAATTGCGTCTACATAAAGACTTAATGCTTGTAAGCATTGTTTAATCATTATTTCTTCATTACGTACCCCTATTAACCCAACTATTTTTGAAGGAGAAATATATTTTGAAGAAAATAGCGATAGAATAAATAAATAAATAAAAATAACTTTTTTTTTCATAAATTCCTTACTGTTTTTCAGGTTATAAGCCCAAGGTTATTGAAAATTAACTCCCAATTAATACTAGATTTATTATTATCATAGTTAATGTATGGTGTCCCATAAAAGTTTTTAATTTGTGGTTGAAAAATATCCATTTCAGAACACATATTATTTTGGTCGTCAATAAGTACTAAGATATAATTAAGTTGTGGATATTTTTGCGTGAGCAACTTGCATAATGCAAATGCCTGTTGCATAGATATATCGCGATTTCTTATAAAAATAACTCTTTTGTTGCCTTTACAAGCATTTATAAACCGTGAAATTCTGCGATTATATTTTTCTTTTATCTGAGGCAGATAATTTAAAAAAATTGAGGTAATTTTGCCCGCTTGAATTTCTTCGTGTTCCGTTTGATTGATTGAATAGACAGTTGGAAAATCATGAACAAATTCGAAATTATTTATGGTATCAATAACGGCGCTTCCATCTGATCGAATAACTAAAGCATTATCCATTAAGAAATTGTCAAAGTCAGTTTCTATCATTGCGTAAACTGACTTAAATGGAGATACTATCCAATCAAAAGGATAAGCTTCGTTTCTAATATTGTATTCTCGTAATGCTCCGGCAACGCCGCAAGCATTGCCCAAACTAATTACAAGTACATCGTTTTTTTTGGAATTACTTTGCAATTTAAAAAATGATAAAAATATTAAAATCTTAAGTTTGAAATTCATAACTTTATTCATTAATTATTTTCAATAATAAATTAACAGAAATTTCATCTGTCATGTTATTAAGTACCCATTCTCGTGGATTAAATTCATGCCAGTAGGATTCTATATTTTTTAAAAGTTCTTCTAATTCCTTTAACTCTTTCCAGCGTTTTCCAGTTTGTTCTGTTAAATATGGACATGAACTTACAATATGATAAGTTTTCCCAAGGTATTCGAGTGGTTTTTGACAATCCCAAACAAGAGTAGGTATATTCATTGCCCAACATTCAGCAAGAGCCAAACCTTGAGATTCAGTTACACTAATGAAAACTGCAAATTTTACTTGACTTAGGAGTTCTTTATAATGTTCTTGCTTATAATTTCCATATTTAATTATCAATGGCTCCCAACCATAACTTAAAAGTATGTTTTTTACTTTATCGCAGAATTCTTGTGATTCAGTTTTCCAATAAATAAGAACTTTTGACTTATTTTTTAAATTATTTTGGGGCTGCCAATATTCACTATCCACGCCTGCCGGCCAAATATGAATAACGCGCTTTAGCGCCGGTTCGTCTTCTACATATCCAATCATATTCCATTCTGATGGGGTTAAGTAATAGTCTATAGCAGAATTCGTTAGTATATGATTGTGTTCAGTAGCTCTTCCAACCATGCTTGGTCCAACAACAAGTTTTTTTATCCTATTTTTATTTTTTAGTTTGATAGCCCTTTTTAAAGATGAGATGCCATCTAAACAAATGACTATATCGCCAAATTCAGAACTTTTGGATGGATTAACATTATATGTGATGCCTAATTTATTAAATCCACTTATTATGCTTCTATAAACTGCAGGATGTGGCGATTCTTTAAGTATAGAGATATGCTTATGAAATACTTGAGAAGCAAGTAATGGGTTTAATAACAAAATAAATACGTAAAAAAATATTTTCATAATCTTACAAATATAGCATCACCGAACCACTCTGGTGTGGTACTTAAAGCAACTAGTGTGAAACCTTGACTTTCAAGCCATTGTTTGACGTCTTCATATAAAGATTGGCCTTTATACGCTTCGACAAATTCAACTTCAGTTATAATAGCTTTAATGGTATTTAAAATATTTGGAGAAGCCTGAAGTGTTTGCAATTCGTTTCCTTGCATATCAAGCCACATAAGGTCAATTTTTTTAACATTATTTTCTGCAGCCCAAGCATCAATAGTAAAACAGTCAACTTCTATTACTTTGTTGAATTGAATATGTGGGGCATAGATTAAATGTTCTTTCGGTTGCAACAAAGAAGATGATTGGGATGGAATGTGTGGGGTTTTGGCGTCAGAAGAAACATAAAAAGATTTTTTTCCACAACTATCTCCTAATGCTATATTGAAACCCTTGATCTGAGCGTATTTTTTTGTATTCTTACAGAATTTTTTATAAATTTGAGGTACTGGTTCAAATGAATATATTGTTGAGTAAGGCCAAAAATTTGCAACGAATATGGTATCTTCTCCATCAAAAGATCCTGCTTCTAAAATTATGGGATTATCCGGAAGATATTTTTTTACGATTTTAAGGGCATCCCTAGGTTCTCTGAAATTAATTATTGTGGATAATTTCAATGGAAAAAAAAGTGATATCAAAAATATATACTTAATTGAATTCATTTTTTGTATCCTTTTAAATATTTAAGGTTATTTATGCTTTTGTTTTAAGAAATAATATGATTGATAAAAGCTTCTAGTTTTTTAAATTTAGTTCTATGATACTCTGGACTATTTCGATTCCAGTTTGTGCCACTTTGGTAATGTAAGAATGTTGAGTCGAGTATAAAGACAGCATTAGGGATTTTAATGTCATAAAAACTTAATGTTTTTTCGTTAAGTCCATTTTTGATCAATGTATCATGGTTTTCAGTAAAATCATCGGTATGCCATTGATTGATATATTTAACGGATAGATTTGGATGTTTTTTAAGATAGTGATAAATTTGTCCGCCGACATCAACAGGAATTCCGTCAACTTTACCACAATTAAAATCAATTTCTTTTTTTGATGGCAAATTAGGCATATCAAAAAATACAATACCATTCCATAGGTAATCTACATGGTGACGTTTCTGCTCTATTCCTGCAAGTTGACAGTTCTTCATATATTCACGTATGCTAAACTCCTTAATTAAAAAAAGATCAGAATCTACAATTGCGACAAGGTCATTATGTTGAAAACCGATTTCATTAAGTGAATATTGAACTACATTAGCGCATCTGCAGCAAGCACTATTATAATCTTCGCCTGGCCAACGATACAAATATGGCCTGTCGTGAATTTCTTGGTGTATTCTTATGCAACGCAGATTCAATTTTTTGCAGATTTCATATATTTCTTTTTTGACTTTAGGATCGCGTGCATCATTAAATACAACAAATTCATAATCATCTTTAAGAAATTTTTTAAATGTACTGTCTTGCAATGGAATAAATTCTGGTCGATTATATGCGTGCGTTATAATAAGAACTTTAGAAGTTATATTAAAACACGCAGCGAAACCAAAAGAAGCAAATAGTAACTTTGTATAATTCATTTTTTTCCTTTAAAAAAGTTTTTCTAATGGTTTATATGCAGTAAGCGAACGCACATATTTGTCCAAGCTTTTTTGCATAGGCTCATTTTTTCTATGATCACTAATTGGGTTTTTGTCGTTGTAAAAATATAAAACTTTTGAAATAAACATAAAATGGTCTCGAGCCATTTCAATCATAGGAAGCGCTGTTGCCATGTCGGCATTCATTTCAAAAAAATCACCATCAAGCATAAGATCTTCAATTTTGATAAGCTTGTAGAGTTTTGCGTAGAAAGTTCTTAAGTGAGACGGTATTCTACCCCACTTACGGAATTCATTTTTTTTGACTACCTCTGTTGGCATAGCGATATTGAATCCGATATTTTTACTATATATGTCACGATATTGACCATACGTAAACCATACATCGTTTTTGGTATAAATATCATTAAGAAAGTTAAGAACACCATTGTTTGCTAATTGATCATCGCCATCTAAAATAACGACTATTTCATTATCTTTAATCATAGTATTAATAGTTGTCCAGTGGTTACGTAGAGCTCCGTTTCGTGTTTGATTAGGAATAATGGTTATCAAATGCTGCTTATGATATTTTTCTATCGTTTGATTAATAATTGCCAAGGTTTTGTCGGTCGAACAATCATCAATATAGATGATACGATAATGGTCTTCTGGGTAGTTTTGAAAAGCTGAAATAATATTTCCCTCAGCCCATTTTTCATTATTATATGAGGCAATAAGAATCACAAAATCTTTATATTCTTTTGCCGCGAGATTGCTTATTACTGTTAACAATAATAGACAATTGAGTATCTGGTTTTTCATAATTAGGCTCTTAATTTACTATGGTTTTTATCTAATGCTATAATTTTTTTCTTTAATCTTATAATTGACGGGTCATAATAATCTGGATTGATATTCTCTGGGCTACAATATGCTGGAGATAAGATTAGGGTTGGTGGATTATCAATAAAATAGCGATTCAAGTGACTTTCGTCATGCCAAACTGCAATAAAATTATTCTTAAGGTCAAATTCTATATTATTAGCAACTGTTTGTAATATCTTAAAGAAGTTCTCTCGAGATCCGCCATAGAAACCTCCTGCAAAATAATGTTTTCCCTCAGTTTGATGCACATAAGCAGTTGATTTTTTATTAGTTTCTTCATAAGTGCCTCTTCGATTGATATAACCGGGATGTTGTGTTCCAACCAAATCTGAAAATATTTCGCTACCTACCGGCGAAACAAAGAGCATGTCGGCATCTATGGCGTAAATATAATCAAATAGCTCAAAAAGATCCTTATGCTGTAGATAAACTGAAAAGCGCATTAATGTGTCATAAGGCCAACCTAAGCGTTTTTGGAATATCTTTGTGACATCCGCAGCAGGAGTTAGGGCGCCATCGGTAAATACAAAATAATGAACATTATGCTCAGAACAGAAATATTTTCTTGCAGATTCTATCATTTGTTCAGCAAAGATGTTATACCGTCCGGTTGCCATCACACATAGCGCAACTCGTGAGGCGTTCATAGTCAATTGTATGAACAGTATAAAAAATATTATGTTTTTTATTTTCATTTTACTTCCTGCTGTTTTTTTATTTTTCGTATATGTTTTTTGCCTTTATTAGGAGGATAGTTATAATCGAGTCTTTCATAAGGTTTTTTAGACCGAATTATACGAGAAAGCTTTTTTTGCAGGTCCCAATTCACTCTATGGTCATTTATGGGGTTGCCATCATTATAAATATATAAAATTTTTGGTACAAAATAATGACGATCGCCAGCCATCTCCATAATAGGGAACATAATAGCCTGGTCCCAGGTCATGGAGAAAAACTCACCTTTATATAAAAAATCTTTAGGATCAATTTTTTGGAATAGCCAAGCATAAAATGTTCTAAAGTGTGAGGGCATATCCTGGATTTTTCTGAATAAGTTATTTTTTACCACGTGTTCTTGGTAGGGACAACACCACCCATCAACATTTTGAGGCCATAATTTAAATTGCCCATATGTGACCCAAATATCATAGGTATCATAAAGATCTGCAAGGTGTGCAAGTACAAAATCACCAGCAAGTTTATCATCGCCATCATAAAGTCCGATAACTTTATGAGGCGAACACATGGTAACTGCATAATAGATATTTGCTAGTGCCCCTTTTCTTTCAGTGTTAATAATAAGAGTTATTTTATTTTCTAAGTTATTTTTTATAATATAATCACTGATTAATTCGGCAGTTTTATCTGTTGCGCAGTCCACAATAACCGTTGCGTGCCAATGTGGATATGTTTGGCTTACAAGTGCTTCAAGATTGGAAATACACCATGGTTCATTATTATAGGTAGGAATAATAATTTCAAATTCGGTGCGACACATGGTAGATAATGCATATGAAATAAGAACAAAAAATAAGATTTTAAAGAGCTGCTTCATTATTGATTCCTTGAACTGTTAGGCTTTTTTTCTAAAGGTTTATATCGTTTTTTTGTACGAATATAGCGGTCCAATTTTGCTTGTAATTCTGTATGCAATTTAAAATCATTTAAAGGGTTTTGGATATTATAAATGTAAAGAATTTTCGATATACACTTGTGGTGTTTTCCTGCCATTTCGATCATAGGTAACATCATGGCAAGATCCCACGTTACGGGGAAAAATTTACCTTCATAGAGTAAATCTCTTTTTTTAATTAATTGAAAAAGCCACGCGTAAAATGTTCTAAAATGTGATGGCAAAGTACCATGAAGGTATCTAAAACTATTTTCTTTAATGATATTTTCTGGGTAGGGTCTACAATGGCCAACACGATTTTCGGGCCACAATTCAAACTGACCATAAGTCATCCAGATATTTTTTTTCTCATATATTTCAGAAAGATATTCTAAAACTGTTTCATGAGCAAGCCAATCATCACCATCAAGAAGCCCGATAACTTTATGCGGCGGACATGCAGTTACAGCATGATAGATATTTGATAAAGCTCCCTGGTTTTCTGTATTAACAATAATAGTTATTTTATGTTCAAGATGGTTTTCTTCGATATACAAACGTATAAGCTCTTCTGTTTGATCATTTGCGCAATCGATAATAATAGTTGCATGCCAGTGCTTATATGTTTGATTAACAAGTGATTCGATATTTTGAATGCACCACTGTTGATTATTGAAGGTAGGAATAACGATTTCCCATTCAATAATTGATTGAATGCTCAGAAAAAAGAGCGATACAAAAAGTATAATATACTTGAGCCTCATCGCTGCCATATTCTAGTATCTTTTTATAAAAGTTGGCTTGTAATCCATATGGGGGGCTTTATTGAATATATTTTGCAAGGGCATAATATCCATTTTATAACCGGTTAAAAAAACCTCAAGAAGTTCTTCAGGAGTGCATTCATTGCTATGTCTATTGTTCCAAGTATTTTGCACTCTATTGAGTGGACAATTGACTATTGGCGCATTTTTGTAACAGAGGCCCGTTTCATATTTGGGGGCTATTGCTGCCCAGTTACCTTCTAACATATTAGGATTAGTAAAAGGGAGCATGTAAAATACTTTAAAAAGATCGCTTTTCTTGTATACGGTCATATCCAGGCTGTGCGGGTAGTTCCAGTCGCCTTTGCCATCTTTAAATTTCCAGCACAATATACCTGAAGTTATTTCTTTTAATGGTGGAGTTCCCGTAACTCTATTTTCACTGTAACATTCGTTGATATGTTCACCAAGTCTGAGATAAAAACCTGTAGATTGAAAAGTTTCTAAAAGTTTTACGATTTCATCAAAATCTATTTTTCTGGTAACAATAATGTCATCAACAGCAAAAACAATATAATCCTCACCATCAAAGTCGATAGCATTAATTGTGAGTTTTTTGAAATCTGAAGATTTTGATTGTTTAATAAAGTTTACTTGCGGAAAATCATGCCTTACGATAGCGTAGCCCTTTTCATGTTCTTTTGTATCGGCTTTGTAAATAACGCTAATTTTTCTGCAACCAGTCGTGTTTAATATAAAAGATTCTAAAAAACGATGCACCTGATGAGCTCTGTTTTTTGAATAAACTACAAGGTTTAATGATGCGCTAGAAAGCGCATGTATGTATATTAATAAAAAAAAATGCAGTATTTTTTTTGTTTTCTTCATAAGCTCCTTTTAATCTTTTAAATTGACCAGATTTTAAAATGATTTCTAAAAAGTTGCAAGGATATAAAAGTTTTGTCTTAACCTGCCTAGATTTTTCATGTTATAACCGTACATTCCTTTATATACTGATCGATTCGCCAGTGATCATAGAAAATTATTTTACGATCAAGTTGTTTGTTTTTATTTAAATGCTGTTCGCGCTTTTTAACTTTTTTAAATGCTATTTGAGCCTTACTATAATTCCCTTCAGCTAACTCAACAAGTCCATACCACAAATCGTGCCAAAACATTGGATCTTTCCAATCAGTCATATCTTTATAGAGCTTTTTTATATATTTTTTTTCGTTAGGTGACGCATTTTTAATTAGGTTTTCAGCCTCAATAAGCTCAGTATCGCTTAGATTATAACCGTCATATAACCTAGTTTTTGTGCACCCTACAACGGCTTGTGAAAATACAGGATGATTTTTAGTTGCATCATAAGCAAGTAACGTATCCCCCAAAAGTGCTAGTTCAAAGTTATGATTAATTTTAAGTAAGTCTCTATGAACTTCTTGTAAGCTGGGGTATGCCCAACAGCCAAGGTACTCTTGGCCAGAGATCTCTGAACCAAAACCTCGAATATCATCAATTAAAATTACACAATCAGATATCCCAGCATCTTTTATTGCCGCCAATTCACTGCGTATAGCAGTTATTGCATCGGGCGCATGTGGGTCATTGAAGCTTAATGCCGTATCACCACCGCTATAATGGGCGTCAAGCCAAAATAAAACTTTGCCCTTAAGTGTTGGGGTAATTTTTTTAATAATATTTGGAGATTCATCATGGTATATTTGTACTTTTGAAAAGGGTAAAAGTTTAGATCTTGCTCCTTTAAAAAATGCTTCGCTAAGCTCAACGGTTATTATTTTTTCAAAGTAAGGAATTGCATTAAGGGTTGTTTCTGCGCAGTATGTGCCGGTTTCAAAGAAAATATCTACATTAAAAACATCAATCAATTTCTTTAAAAATTCTTGATCTAAGGCGCCATTTTTTTTATTGTCCACAAATTCAAAAAAAATTTTCGCATGCATACATGGGAATAATACAAAAGATAAAAACAGTATTTTTTTTAACATAGGATATTTTCCTTTTTTGTAGACGATTAAAGTTTTTTAAATTGAATAAGATTCTAAAATGTATTTAATTAATATTCAAGGCATCTTTATAGAAATTAATAATCAGTATACTTGTCACATGGTATTTTCTGATCTAGGCTGTACCAATACAGGCTGAATGTCAAAAGTTGTAGTAAAAAATAGGTAAAGTATGGAGCATGCTGTTGCCCATGTTTCAAGGGCAGAGAAGTTTTTAGAGGCGTACAACAGATATGCATATTATTATACTTTCATAGAACGGCTTTATGCCTACACTATTCCTAAAAACAGTAGGATCCTACATTTTGGATGTAGTAACGGTTTTATAATTCGTTCATGTAAACCGTCGTATGCCGTGGGTGTTGATGATAGCTCATTTGCAACATTTTTCTTGAATTCCATTCCATCTGCTAGCAGGAGCAAGTTTAACTTTTTTAGTTCTTTAGAAGACGTGATTTCAGATACGCCTTTTGATTATATTATAGTGAGCGCCTCGTGGCTTAAGTACGTACATGATGCACAAGAAGTTTTTAAAAAAATACAAAAATTTTGTAGCTCAGATACACGAATTATTATTGAATACACTTATTCATTGCTGCCTATAATGCCTCAAGATTTAAAGCATCTTTGTGCTCTTACTGATTTGGATATTATTACAGAAAAGCGAGAATTATTAATTTCTGTTGGTGTGCCGCTGCTTGCAGATTTTTTAAACTATATTATTGCCCGTTTGCCCATAATTTCAGCACTTTGTTTGATGCGTTTGTATATTGTGCGACAAACACCGAAAATAAAACAAAAAGAGTATTCAGTTTCTGTGATCATTCCCTGCAAAAATGAAGCGGGCACTATCGAAGCTGCTGTTCTGCGTACGCCATCTATGGGGACATCTACAGAGCTTATATTAATTGATGGCAACTCTAAAGATTCAACTGTCGATGTGATGCAAGCAATGGTAACCAAATATCCTCATAAAAATATCGCTTGGTTTGTTCAATCGGCAAAAGGCAAAAAAAATGCTGTTGAGGAGGGTTTTGCCTGCGCACAAGGCGAAATTATTATGATCTTAGATGGCGATATAACTGTTGCTCCTGAAGAACTGCCAAAATTTTATGAAGCGCTAGCTTCAGGTAAAGGCGAGTGTATCAACGGATCACGGCTGGTGTACCCCATGCAGCGCGGTGCTATGCAACCATTGAATTGGTTTGTGAACTGGACGTTTGGGTTTATGATTTCATACGTAATCGGGCAGCCAATAAAAGATACTCTTTGTGGAACCAAAGTTTTCTTTAAAAAAGATTTGAAAATGATTACTGAAAGTAAGAAGTTTTTTGGAGATATCGATCCCTTTGGCGATTTTGATATTTTATGCGGCGCCGCGTATTGTAATTTGAAGATTCTGGATATGCCCGTGCATTATAAAAGTAGAACCTATGGCGCGCCTGGGATAGCATTTTTTAAAAGCGGGCTACAGCTTTTGTATATGAGTTTCATGGTGTTCAAAAAGCTTTTCTTGCGTAGATAAGAAGATTTGTTTAATGATATCCCGCGAGTTTATTAAAGATTTTTTAGTCTATAGCCTTGGTTCAGTGCTAGTGCAGCTGAGCAATATCGGTCTCATGCTGTTTTTAATATACAACTTGCCTGCAGATCAAGTGGGTATTTTTAGCTTATCGATTTCAACCATACTGTTGTTATCAATGCTCATTTCTTTCGGCTTGCGGCAGCTTTTTATGATCGAGTTTTTTACGCTCTCTTCTGTTGAAAGAAAAATATTCGTAAATGATAGCATTGTTATTTATCTGCTAGTAAGTGCACCTTTTTTTTTATGTTCACTATATGGCTTTAGAATATTGAATAACTATTTTTTTGCAGGGCATGCCACTCCGATTATCTACTGTTATGTGATGATGCTTGCGTTTTTAACATTTTTTACCGAATTTTTTTTCCAAGCACTCATGTATACTTTACGCGGTGTACAGGTAACTTTTATAAAATCAGTTTCTGCGATCTTTATGTTAAGTGCTTCAGTAACGGCTGTTTATGCTTTTAAAGCCGGCATAGAGGCTGTAATATTGGCACAATTAGTAACGTATCTTGCAATAGTTTGTTATGCCTGCAAAAATTATTTTGAAAAAAAATTAATAAGTTACTTTGACCTGCACCGTACAATCACCTCAGGCTCTAGCATATTGTTTAAAAGTGCACCACTAATGCCCACGGTTATTGCAGGGCTACTTTTGGCTTCTGGGAATCGCTGGGTGCTCGCGTGGCATGCAGATCTTGCTGATATTGCAGTATATTCTTTGGCAGAGTATGTTTCACCGCTTTTTAATTTACTTATTTTATATCCACTAAGTGGTGCCTATTTGCCACGAATTATGCAGCAATTTGCAGATACAGAGGATATTTTTTATGCAGAGCGCATGAATAAAAAGTTAATGTGGGTAAGTATGGCAGCTCTTTTTATATTAGGTACAAGTGGATATTTTTTCTTAAGACCATTGGCTTTTTATCTTTTACCACGAAATTATTATACCGCTATTACCGGCGCATTTTGTGTATTTGTTGCAAATATTTTATTAATGGGAACTTATTTTACTTCTTCGATAATTATATTTAAGAGAAAAAGTTATTATTTGTTAGCAACAATAGCTATAGCGGCAGGAACAAGCTTAATGCTTTCTTTTCTTCTTGTCCCTTTATATGGAATTCATGGCTGTTTCATGAGCTATGTTGCGGCGTACTTGTTTTATTTTGTGTTGATGTACTTGGGCAATAGGGTAGTTGTGCGCGCGTGCATAAAACATGTTGTAAGCCAAGAAGATAGCCGAAAAACACCTGTTTATCAAAGCGCAGTATACCTTCAAGAAGCAGGCCCAACACCGTCCAATAATAAAAAAGAATCTTCCAGCGGGCTTGAGGATAGAAGTTTTTGAAAAATAAGTAACTATAGTTTGCAATATACATTGCTCGATTATGCTTTAATTTATCTCTATTTAATGGGCTTTCGTGATGAGCTAGTTTTGCCAGCGGCTGATAAAATAATTGATGATTGTCTGAAAGCCTTTTTGAAATGTCACAATCTTCCATATAGCCATAAAATCTTAGTTTTTCGTCAAATTTTTCCTGTTTAAGAGCCCATGAAGTAAAGGACATGCAGCAGCCCCCAAGAACCTGAGTTGTAGAAAAAATGTTATTGCCATATGTATGTGTTGGCATACCAGAAAGAGTGAAATTTCCTGATGCGTGATTCCTATCAAGCAAAAAAAGTAATCTAAATATTCTATACGCATTGAAGTTATAACTTTTAATATTTGTTACGGTTCCCATGCCCCCTGCAAAACTAGGATTTTGCTCGTAGCTCTTGAGCATGATCTCAAGGTATTTTTTTTCGAGAGTTACATCGTCATCAAAAAAGAAAATAATATCCCCAGTTGCTTTTTTGATTCCGCAGTTGCGTTGAAATGTGAGTCCAGGTTCAGTATGCAGATATAGTAAACGTGTTTTATGAAAATTATCTGTATTAAATAATTGTTGAAATGCTGGAATGTTTTTTAATTGTTCAGTGCTACTATCAACAATAATAAGTTCTGTTGGGGGTTCTGTTTGATCTTGCAAGGTTGGCAAAAAGGTAAGAATATCAGTAAGTCTATTACGTGTGCAAATGATAACACTTGTAGTAAGCTTTTTCATGGCTTTAAATAGTTATAGTAAGGGAAATTGAGTACAGAGTTTTTGCACCTTTTTTTTAATTTCCAGTAATTTTTCTTGATCCAGCGCATTAATAATTGCTTCATGGGCAAGGCCCATAATTTCGCGTGCATATAATTCTGTTATACCCCGCGTAGTAATTGCGGGTGTGCCTATGCGAATGCCGCTTGTGATCCATGGTTTTTCAGGATCATTGGGAATGCAGCTTCTGCTTACTGAAATTCCCGCTGCTGCAAGTGCCGTTTCTGCAACGCGCCCATTAACTTTTTTTGAGCGCAGATCAATAATAAACATATGGTTATCTGTGCCGCCTGTAACAATATCAAAACCGAGATCTAATGCTGCATCTGCCATAGTCTGGGCATTTTTAATAACCTGTTTTTGATAATGAATAAAGTCCGGCTGTAAAGCTTCATGAAATGCAACAGCTTTAGCTGCGATGCTGTTCATGAATGGACCGCCTTGCAATCCCGGCATAATAGCGCGATCAACTGCTTGTGCATGCTCTGCTTTGCACATAATAAGCCCGCCACGGGGGCCGCGTAATGTTTTATGCGTTGTACTAGTGACAATATCTGCATAAGGAATCGGGCTCGGGTGTAATCCAGCAGCAACAAGGCCTGCTATATGTGCTATATCGGCCATAAAATATGCTCCGACAGATTCGGCAATATCTGCAAAATGCTCAAAATCTATTGTTCTTGAATATGCTGAAGCGCCTGCAATAATAAGTTTGGGTTTATGTTCACGTGCAAGTTTTTGAATTTCGCCATAATTCAGTAACCCTGTTTGTGCCTCAACGCCATATTGTATCGCTTTGTATAGGCCGCCAGAAAAATTTACACCATGTCCATGGGTTAAATGGCCGCCTGATGCAAGGCTCATGCCAAGAATAGTATCTCCGGGTTGCAAAAGTGCTGTGTACGCGATCATGTTTGCCTGCGAGCCGGCATGTGGTTGCACGTTAACATGATCAGCCCCAAATATTTTTTTGCAGCGCTCGATAGCAAGATTTTCTGCCATATCAACAAATTCACAGCCGCCATAGTATCGCTTACCTGGATAGCCTTCAGCGTACTTATTAGTTAGAACAGAACCTGTCGCTTCCCGTATAGCCAGAGACGCATAGTTTTCAGAAGCAATAAGATCGATTTCATATTGTTGCCGTTGTTCTTCTTTTTGAATGATCGAAAAAATTTCTGGGTCAACAAATGTTAGTTTTTCTGAATTCATACCAGGCCTTTATGCAAAAAAGTATACTTTCAAAAAAGAGTCTACATTTTTATATTTTACTTGCCCAGAAAATAAATTATTCTTTATTATGATGTATATACCTAAAAATAAATATATAGCCACAATCTAAAGCCAATTAATGAGCCAATTTTCTACTGTAGTATTATTTTTTCTGTAGATTGTTGATAAATTTCTTTTAATATCGAGAAGAAATCATATAGCGTTAATATACAAGAGGCTACAAATTTATTATAGTATAAGGCACTATGACTATTTTAAGTGTAAAAAATCTTTATAAAAAATTTTCAAATCCCGATTTTATTGCTGTGGATGGCATCTCATTTGATCTACAAAAAGGCCAGGTTCTTGGGTTTCTTGGGCCCAACGGAGCGGGTAAAACTACCACGATTCAGATGCTTTTAAGTACTATGACGCCTACTTCAGGTGAAATTATCTATTTTGGTAAAAATTTGGCGGATCACCGTTCAGAAATTTTATCAAAAGTCGGCTTTGCTTCAACATATGTTAGCTTGCCAGGCAAGCTAACGGTTTATGAGAACCTCTTTTTTTATGGCCAGCTTTATGGTGTTTCGCGAATAATTTTAAAAGATCGCTTAGAAACATTACTTAAAAAATTTGATATGTGGCATATAAAAGACCGTCGCGCAGGGACATTGTCAGCAGGCCAGATGACACGAGTAATGCTCATCAAAGCTTTTTGCATAGAGCCGCAGGTTATGTTACTTGATGAACCAACAGCATCTTTAGACCCTGATGTTGCACAAGAAGTGCTTCATTTTATTAAAGAACAGCAAAAACACCAAGGTGTTTCGATTTTATTCACTTCTCATAAAATGGATGAAGTTGCCCAAATTTGCGATAGTGTCTTGGTTCTTAAAAAGGGCTCTATTATTGCTCATGATACTCCTGAGCGTCTTGCACGACTTGCTGGACTTGCCCGTGTTGAACTTATAGTTGAAAACCCTCAGGAAGTTCTTGATTGGTGTATTAAAAATGGTATTCAAGCGCATGCTGAAGGGTGTTTGGTATCTGCCAAATTTGAAGAACATGCTATAGCTGATTATTTGATACGTCTTGCGCAGGCCGGATTAACCTATCGTCAAATTACTATTGACAAGCCCACGCTTGAAGATTATTTCTTGCAGATTTCGCGTTAAGGGATTTGAATATGAATTTTAATCGGATAATTCTTCTTGTTAAGCGCGCCTGGACATTAACATTTCGCGGCATTGACCCTTTAACGGATTTTTTCTATTGGCCCCTTTTTGACATTATAGTTTGGGGCTTTACCGGGTCATGGATGTCAGAAAATACATCAAATCCACAATTAGCTGTTATTATTCTAACCAGCCTTGTTCTTTGGCAGGCCGTATATCGAACAAATTTAGATATATCTTATAATTTTCTAACTGAGTTATGGTCGCGTAATATGATTAATCTTTTTGTTACGCCCTTAACTATTCAAGAATGGATTTTTGCGAATATGCTTGCCGGTGCAATCAACGCATGTATCGCTACGGTATTTGCCATGTCGGCTGTCTGGTTACTGTATGGAATTTTTATTCCGTCTATAGGTTTTTTATTTCCATTCTTGGCATTTTGCCTTTTCTTTTCAGGTTGGTCTTTAGGTCTTGTAACTACCAGCGTTTTAGTTACCCAAGGAGCCCAAGCTCAAAAAATTGTTTGGGTTATGGGTTGGTTATTTGTACCCTTTATGGGAATTTTTTATCCGGTAGATATCATGCCCCTCTGGGCTCAGGCAATTGCGTATTCGCTGCCGATGACCTATTTTTTCAAGATTTTAAGAACTTATTTGCAATTCGGGACTTTTGATATGTCATTATTTACAGCAGGGGCAGCATTAAGCTGCGTCTATTTTATTACAGCCTTTTCACTTTTTATATATTTCTTTCAAAGAAGCAGGCATTATGGTCTTGCGCGTTTAGAGGATATGTAATGCTCGATTTTAAGCGTATTTTATCAATCTCAAAAAGATATTTTTTTGCACGGTTTTTAAAGCTGGAAGATCTAATAGATTTTTCATTTTGGCCGGTCTTAGATATGATCGTTTGGGGTGGTGTTGGATTGCTGATAGACCAAAAAGGTTACTCTTCAGGGCAGGTTACTCTTTCAGTGCTCTGTGCCGTTATGATGCGTGTATTTACTTATTGTTATGTTAATAGCGCTGGTAATTTTTTGTATGAGATGATGTCTCGAAATATCATCAATCTTTTTGCAACACCTTTAACTTTTCATGAATGGATTGCCGGAGCAATGCTGAGCGGCTGTGTAACAAGTTTTATGTTAATTCTGTTTTCAACAGTCGTAGCATGGTTAATTTTTGGGGTAAACATTTTATCCATCGGTTTTAGTCTGGTATTTTTTATTATTCCCTTATTATTATCAGCTTGGGCTGTTTCAAATATTGCTATCACCATGCTTATGGGATTAGGTGTTCATGCTCAAAGACTTATTTTTGTATTAGCCTGGCTTTTCATGCCATTTTCAGGCGTATACTATTCTTTGAGTGTTATGCCTGCCTGGATACAATCAGTGGCACGTTTTGTTCCTATGAGCTATATCTTTGAAGCGCTAAGAATATTTGTTTTAGAGGGACGTTTTTCATTATCACATCTTCACTACGGTTATGCATTAGCCATAATCTATTTTATAATCACCTTAACCGCCTGTAGCAAGATGTTTGAACGCTCTTGTCGGCTCGGGCTTGCAGCATTGGAAAGGGCATAGCATATGACAGAGCAAAACATAAAAATGCAGATTGTTAAATATATAGCACATGCCGGTGTTTGTTCACGCAGAGATGCTGTTCTTCTTATCCGGCAGCAGCTGGTAACTATCAATGGCGTTACCGTGCAAGAACTTAATACATTGGTGCATGATGGTGACATTGTTAAGGTCAAGGGTAAAGTAGTAAAAATTGAGCCAAAAATTTATTTAATGCTTCATAAACCAGTTGGGTATATCTGCACAAACTCTGACGAACAAGACCGTAAGACGATTTTTGATTTGTTGCCAGCATACAAAAAAGTTAAACTTTTCACAGTGGGGCGTCTTGATAAAGACAGTTCGGGACTTTTATTAATTACTAATGACGGCGATTGGGCTCAGAAACTTGCACATCCAAGTTTTGAGATTAAAAAAGAGTATCAGGTAGTATTAAATAAACAACTTGATGCTGTTGATTATAATCAGATTCTTAGGGGCGTAAGACTTATCGATGGCATGATTAGGCTCGATAAAGTAGTTTTGCAAAAAAGTAAAATACATTTGAAAATAACCATTCATAGTGGAAAAAATCGCATTATCAGGCGTATTTTCGAGCATTTGGGCTATAAAATCCGTGAACTTAAACGAATTCGTTTTGGTTCTTACCAGCTTGAAAAATTACCTGTTGGATGCTATCGCCAAATTAATCCAAATCTTCTATAATAGTAATAAGTATGACTAAAATATCGGTTTTTCTAGATAAATTCGTAAGGATTCCACGTGATTTCAGCAGGTGATTTTAGAAAAGGTAGTAAAATCTTATATAAAGGCGAGCCTTATACCATCGTTGACTATCATCATGTTAAACCTGGTAAAGGCGGGGCCTATGCACGCACTAAAATGCGTAATTTGCTTACAAACTTAGTGCATGAAGAGACATTCAGAGTAGAGGAAAAGTTTCCCACTCCTGATCTTGAATATCGAGAAATGCTTTATTTATATAAAGATGGCGTATTATATCAGTTCATGGACCAAGATAGTTATGATCAAGTAGCTTTAAATAAAGATCAATTAGAAGATGTCTTGGATTTTCTAAAGGAGCAGACGGTATATACGGTATTGTATTTCGCTGGAAGGCCTATTTCTGTTGCCGCACCTTTGTTTATGGAGCTTAAAGTAATCGAAACTATTCCTGGCGTTCGTGGTGACACGGCCCAAGGTGGTGCTACTAAGCCTGCAACGATGGATACGGGACTTGTTTTGCAGGTACCTTTATTTGTGCATGAGGGCGATATTGTTAAGGTGGATACACGTGACTCGCGCTACATTGAACGCGTTAAAAAGTAATAAACATGGATAATAATCATAGTGGTGCAGTTATAGATCAGCAATCTTGTGATACTCTTTCTGCACGAGATCAGCGTGCTTTGATATTGCATCTTTTGTATGCAGCAGATTCTTTTGACTATCAAGTAAGTTTGGATGCTATTGTAGACAATTTTTCACGTGGTTTTGATTGTATCATCGAGCCGCAAAGCGCTTTAGTAACGCAGGCGCAGGCTATTATTGATGCGCATGCGCAACTTGATGAGCAAATTAAACCCCTATTGGATAACTGGAAATTAGAACGTGTTGGCTGCATGACTCGCATTATTTTACGCATGTCTGTTTGGGAGCTTGAACATACTCAGATTGATCATTCTATTATTATTAATGAAGCAATCGAGCTGGCTAAGGGTTATGCCGAAAGCGATGCGCATAAATTTATTAATGGTGTTTTGGATAAATGGGTAAAAGAGAATAAACCAGCATTAAGCATCATAAATAATCCATAAAGCTCACATAATTAACTAAAAAGGCGGGTTTTAAAACCGCCTTTTTAGTTAATTACAAAGATATTAATTCACTTTTTTTATCACTCAAAAAGCTCTTGTAATTTAGAGTTAATTGCGCTAACGTCGCTTATAATTTGAGCTTTCAAGGTTTTTTTCTTTGTCTGAAAAGCAGCTGTTGTTTTAATTTGACCAAGACGTTTTAAATTCCCCAAAAATTTCTCTAAAGTAATTTTCAATTTTTTGCTACCGCGCTGCAATTTTTTAAGATTCATAACATCCTGCAAAAGATCTTCCTGCAAAGCATTACTAGGTATTCCCTGTTGATATTTCATGATAATTTCAGATGCAGTCTTTGCATGTGTTTTTTCAGTTGGTTCGTCAAGAGATTCGTCATTCTCATCATCTGATTCAGATCTTGAAGATTCTTTAGTCCATGAACTTTTGCGCTTTAAAGGATTTTGATAACCAAAGCGGTATGGATCTTTAATCGTCAGCTGATCCACTGGGTGGTGCACATTGGGGGATCCTATTAACTCTTCATATTGAGTGTCAATAGCTTCAGGGTAATATTCTTCTGAAGAATACATATTTGCAGCGCCAGTAAAAATAATCAGTAAAAATACTATTTTTTTCACCGTGACCCCCTAAAAATTTAGAAAAAAATATTTATAACTTTTTAAATCTACAAATTTAGAGGTTAAAAGATCAATACATTTTTCGATTAGATGTAAAGCGGGTCAAGTGAGGATTAATATAAAGAATTAAAACTATTGCAAGAAAAAGCTTTAGGGTAGTGAAATTTGGTTGCGGGGGCTGGATTCGAACCAGCGACCTTTGGGTTATGAGCCCAACGAGCTACCAGGCTGCTCTACCCCGCGTTACAATTTCTATTCTTTATATTACGCTCAAATTAACCTTTGTCAATTAAAAACTGCATATTATCAAACTAATTTTACTATTTCTGAAGAATAACTGCTGCTGATGCTATTTGTCTTGTATGGGTAAGGCTTATTAAAGCAGTTAATTTTGGCAAGTTTAATGCTTGCCAATCTACTAAAAGTCTTGGTGCGGCAGTTTTTTTTTGAACCTCACAGGCTTTTGCTACTTTATGTAAATAAAAACGTTGTTCGGGGTAAGATTGGCAAAGCGCTTTAAATAAAGCTTCTTTTGTTGCAAACCGAACAGCAAACCGCTCAGCGCTCTTTTCTGGGATGCTTAGGCAATATGTTATCTCAGACTGACTGAAAAATCGCATAAGCTTTTTCTGGTTATAGGTATTCCAGAGCTCAAAACGTTCTATTTCTACTGAGTCTATGCCCAAGGCTAGGATCATATTTTTTGTTGTTATGTTCGATGCTGTAGGGCATTAAGCGATTTATCTATTGATCTGTACATAAGCGCTTCTTGCACATGCTTAGGTAAAATCTCGTCACAATCTTCAAGATCCGCGATAGTACGAGAGATTTTAAGAAGTTTATGATACCCACGCATACTTAAATGCATTATTTCAAAAGCTTTTTTTACGATAGTTTCTGCTTCTTGGCTTACCTTACAATGTTCTTCAATCATTTCAGGCGTCATATAGCCGTTGTACATAGTTTCAGAAACAAAACGTTTAATTTGTCGCTTGCGCGCTATAGTTACTTTTTCAAAAAGATTCGCTGAAGAAGTTGTCGGTTGTTCATTTTGAGTTTCTTCATACTTCACGCTTGGTAAATACACTTGCAAATCGATGCGGTCAAGCAGTGGCCCAGAAAGCTTTTGCATATAAGTCTGAATTTGTTTTTGACTACACGTACATTCTTTATGGGCATCACCATAATATCCGCATGGACATGGGTTAAGTGCTGCAATCAGTAAGAATGATGACGGAAAAGAAAGGGTTTGCTGTGCGCGTGATATGGTGACCATGCGCTCTTCTAAAGGTTGACGTAATACTTCAAGTGTTGTGCGCTTGAACTCCGTAAACTCATCTAAAAAGAGTATGCCATTATGCGCCAAGCTGATTTCACCTGGTTGCGGTGTAGACCCGCCGCCAACTAACCCGGGGGACGATATAGTATGATGGGGTGCGCGGCAAGGACGCTCTGCTATCAGCTGTTCAGCCGGAAGTTTGCCGCAAATAGAATAAATCTTGCTGGTTTCAAGCATCTCATTGCCCGACATGGGCGGCATAATGGTGATTAATCTTTGAGCAAGCATGGTTTTGCCAGATCCGGGTGAACCAACAAACAGTAAATTATGTCTGCCTGCTGCGGCAATTTGTAATACACGCTTTGCTTGCATCTGGCCTTTAACCTGTGCTAAGTCAAGAGGCTGCTTTTGCTTGTGTATTTCAATATTTTTGCGAACATAACGTGCAAATGGAGCTTCCTTGCGTAGCATTTTAACAATATCAGTAAGATGTTCTACCGCAATTACTTCTAAACCATCAATTAAGGCTGCTTCAGCAGCATTTTCATTGGGCACAATAATGCGTTTAATGCCAAGCTTATGCGCATCAAATGCAATTGCAAGAACGCCTAAAATAGGTTTAATGCGACCATCAAGAGAAAGTTCACCAACAAAAAAAGTTTCTTGCAAAAAAGATGCATCATAATTACATAAATTTGCAGCATATAGTATGCCCAAGGCTATTGCTACATCAAAGAGTGAACCTTCTTTTTTTATATGCGCTGGCGCAAGATTAACGGTAATTTTTCGTTCTGGTAATGAATAGCCGCAATTTTTAAGCGCAGTTATAACGCGCTGTTTGCTTTCTTTAATGGCAAGATCTGGTAACCCCACAATAAAAAATTGAAGCATACCAAATGAAAGATCGACTTCAATTTCAATTTTATGCGCATTTACGCCAATAACCGTTGCAGAGTAGAGTTTTGTATGCATCTTTGTAACTTTTTGTTTTTTTGAAAATTATATTCTTCTCAAAGATTAAATATAGCCTAAAAATTATCTAATTTAAATAGCCAAAATTTAGTAGGCGCGTTAGTATAGAGACATTAATTACATAACTGCGTTAGACCCTTTACACATAGAAGGCCCATGCGTATTATACGAAATTTATTATTACTGATTTTTTTTCTTTTTAGTTTTGATTTTCTGAATGCAGGTACGCTCTTTAATCTTCCAAACCCTATTGGAACAACAGCGTTTGGCAAGTTGAGTAACGTATTTTTTGTAGGCTCTGCAGTTACGAGTTCTAACCAAGCAGCCGCATTTTCAATTGCAGTTGCAGGACCAGGATCGACCTCATTTGCTGGGATAACGCCAGAGAATATTTTCATTCAAGGCAAAGAGCAGGCTAACCCCTTGTATGGGGCTCATATAAGATTACTCGCAACAACTGGTCGGAAAACAATAGAGACAGATGGACTTCCCTTAGTAGTTATAGAAAACGATCGCAACCATGCATATGTTATAACATCATATATGCAGTCAAGTAATCCGGCACTAGTTATCTCATCAGAATTGAAAGATACAACCGGAGCACCTGCAAGTAGTATCGATGCTATTGTAGGCTCTGTGCAAGGTTCTATTTTTGCAGCTATTAGTCCGCAAGGGGGCGCTTTTGGTGATGCGGGTGGTGGCATAGCACTTGCGGATCTTCTGACAACTCAAAGTGGTGATCAAATTACTTTTGGTTTGCCTGCAAGTGTAGATGTTACCAGTTGGCAGCTTAGAATTGGTTCTGCATTGCAATCTCTGACAAATCCATCTTTGTATGTTTCTAGTTATAAAACGATGCAAGAAATTAATGTGGGTACACTTTTTGCAGGTTTTAATGCTATCGGCGGTCCAAACTCAACCGATGGCGTAATCGGTGTTCTTTCAACTTTTGATGTAGTTGGTTCTTCTGCGTTAACACTTAATCAGATTGTTCCTCCAACAGCTGTCGCTCAAGATTCAATTATTGCAGGTACTGGCGCAAATACTCAAGTTACTATTCATTTTCTTTCAACGCTTCTACCGTCAGTCGGTACGCAGTATTTAGTGGTAGTTGGCGGTGTAGGATTAGTAAATGAACAGCCTATAAATGTATATGCGTTACCATTAACATCACGGGGTTCTTTGGCTTCTGTTAATGCTGCACCACAGACCAATAGCTTAACCCAACGTCAGTTTATAGTGCCAGCAACTCAGCAAGGCGATTTATATACACCCTCAAGTACGCCTGCTATTGTTGGCGGCGGTAGCGCCCCCGGGATTATAACATCTTTATATACTGCGGGTGATTCTGTGATAATAACCGTTACAGGGTCTGCAGATCAAGCGGCAGGTATTTTTTATTCTCAGGCAATTTTCGATAGTCGTGCAGTTATTTCGGGTTGGACAGATTGGCAACGTGCGGTAAATACTCAAGGAATTCCAGAGAATGCCATATATGATCGTAAAAATTCTCAATTTTGGTACTCAACTGCTTTAACTTCATCGGTACAATCTGTTGTGGCAACTTCATGGGAAAAAAATGGAACTCAGCTGGGACAACTTTTAAATAATACGTTGCCTCAAGCGCAGGGTGGCATTCAAGGAGTTATAGATCTTCCTGCAACATCACTTCTTTTTTCACAGTCAGTTGGTTCGCGAAGCAGCGTCTCTATCTTTACGGGTTTTAATACGGTTACTCTTGCTGAAACTGCTCGGGATATAGGAGCAGTTTTAAGTCCCGTTACTGTATATCCAGATATTTTTATGTCTGCAGATGGCACACTTAATTCATTCGCATCACCTGCTGAATATATAAGTATAACTGGTGGTGTATTAAATGATCTAAAGGCAATTATTGCAGGCGCCGTAGTTTCATGCGGTGGTAACTCTTGGATTGTAGTAGGTGGCAATGGCGGACTGGCAGTTTTGGCGTTATCTGATGGTACTGGAATTCCAAACGAATCGATTTCCCAAAACTTTGCAGGACTTTCAGATCAACTTACATGGCAAAAATTGGGCAATTATAGTAATGTACGCAAACTTATAGCCCAAAATGGTTCTCTGTATATTTTAACTGATACACTTTTTGAACGAGTACGATTAACTCCGGAAATCGTTAATGGAAGCGCACCGTTAAATTCAGTAACTCTGGCAATTGCGCAAACCTTACCCAATAAGTTATATTTTTTCTTCTCGGATGTTGTAGTTTCAGAGCCTTTGGTAATTTTAGCAACCAGTTCTGGTCTGTTGCGTTCAGGCGATGGTGTTTCAGTTGCAACGGCCTTAAATCAAGATGAAATACATTGGCAAGAAATTATCATGCCGGAAAATACCGGTTGCGCAACGCGTTTATGGCCTATAACTCAAACAGGTATTGAGACAGACCTTTATACATTAAGTCCCGGAGTTTCAGGAAATTTATATGTTCTTTCAGGAAATGTAAGTCGAGACCAAGCTCGTATGTATCGTTATGTTATTAACTATGACTCATCGGGCATTACAGGTAATACCGTACAATTATTTAATGATTTTTTTATAACTGGACGACCGACGTTTTTTGTAAATATTGGATCATATAGAAATTTTTTTTATACAGACGGTATGCTTTGGTCTATTTCAAGAAGCAGGTATCTTTTAGAAAAGCTCTTTGTGCAATCTCTGCCTGCAGAGCTTCAGCAAGGATTCAGGATGCGGGTACCTCAAAATGTTGGATTTTATACAGAAACAGATGCAAATTCAGTTGGTCAGTTGCTGCGAATCTCGGGATTAGGTTCTTGGGTGATTCCGGGTGATTTTGGTTTGGTTGTGCATCAATGAACGGGAAAATAGGTAGTGAATATGAATATTCGTTCTAGTATATATATTTTTTTGAGCATACTCATTTTCCAGGTGAATGCTATTTTTAGAACTAACGTTCTGCAGCCATATAATATTTTTTTGCAACCAGACCCGCGTAATGAGACACGCTTCAGTTTTCAGCTGGGCTATGAAGGTATTTGTTCGACTCAGGCTTTTACGCCCCGCGTAGATGGCGCCAGCAATGTTTTGCAGATTTTTCAATGTAAACAAGATGCAATCGCCGCTTTTAAAGGGTTTGCTCCAGAAACAGATGCCGGGCAATATGCTCAAATTTTTGATATAAACGATGATAATAGCACTCATGGTATATTCACCCCCCATGCGAAATTAATTATCCCTCTGAATGGAATGTTAGGCATTCAAGGCAGATTAGCACATAATGTTTGGCTGCATGCGTATATACCATTTTTGTATGCTGAGTTAAGTGATGTTTGTTGGCGCGAGCATAATGAAAAAACTGAATTTGAAAATAATAATTTTCCACAATTGCTTCAAACCGTTGGTAAAGTCGGTTGCCTAGATCTGTTTAACGGCTGGAAGAGACTTGGTTTTGGTGACACTGTTGTTTTTGTAAAATGGCAACAGGATTTTTGGCAAATGAAGCCAATTTTACGTAATGTTCGCTTAAGTTTTCGTGGAGGATTAAATTTCCCAACCGGAAAAAAAGAAGATATTAATAAACTTCTTGCTTTGCCTTTTGGTTATGATCAGGGATACGGTGTTTATTTTGCAGGAAATCTTAACTTATTTATGAATTATGACTGGCGCTTTATGCTAGATTTAGAGTTCTTACAACTTTTTGGAAACACTAAAACTCGTAGAATTAAGACTGATATCGCACAGACTGATTTGCTTTTGATTGCGCGTGATTGCGTCTATGTTGATCCCGGTTTTACCCAGCAGTACAGTTTTATGCTTGAAAAACGTAGTATTTATAAGGGCTTAAGTGCTTCTTTAATATACCAATATTTTAAACACAACGATGATACCTATTACCCAACAACAAATTTTGGTAATTTTCAAATTATAAATGACGCTGAAAGTGTACAAGAATATACTACTCATCAATTTATATTTAAACTTAATTATGAGTTTAATCAATACGCAACTTCTGGCTCACGCCCAAACCTTATGCTCTTTGGTAAATACGGCTTTAATGGCAAACGAGCAATTTTAACCAGCTCTGTGGGTTTACAATTTACCTATGCATTTTAATCATTTTACTCATTAAAAAGTTCAAGAAGCTGGAAGACATTGCTCAGCATATGAAGCTTAATAGAAGTTGTAGGTAATTTTTGGTTGCGTGCAGTAAAGAGTTTGGTAATACCAAATTTTTCTATCTCACTAATATGCTGTCCGATATAGTTAATTGGCTTAATTTGGCCTGTTAAACTTAATTCGCCTAAGGCGATACACTTTTCTGGCAGTGGCTTTTGAAAGTAGCTTGAAAGTAATGCAAGAGCTATGCCTAAGTCTAAACTGCTGCCCTTAATTTTGAATCCGCCGGAGACTTTAAAAAAGATATCTTGTCCGCTTAACTTAACTTTAAGATATTTTTCTAAAATTGCTGCAATTAAAACTACTTGTGCTGATTCTAGTCCGCTGACAACCCGCTGTGGCATACCGTATTTTGATGCAATAGTCAGGGCTTGCAACTCAAGTAAAATGAGTCGAGTACCTTCCAGATGACTTACTAAAACTGAGCCTGGTGAGTGTGAAACTTCTTCTAGAAGATGTTGGTTAATATTAGAAACTTCTTGTAACCCAGAAGCGTCCATCTCAAAAAAGCCGATTTCGTTTACGGTGCCAAATCTATTTTTAACAGAGCGTAGTACTCGTGTTTGCCAGCGGTCTTCGCCCTGCAAATAGAATACCGCATCAACCATATGTTCTAATGTTTTAGGGCCTGCCATGAACCCGTCTTTGGTAATGTGTCCGCTGAGCATAACGGTGATCATATTCTCTTTTGCCAAACGCATAAGTCTAAATGCAGATTCTTTCAATTGTCCGATAGAGCCGGGTAATGCCTGCGTATCTGAAGAGTGGCAGTTTTGAATCGAATCAATAATAACCAAATGTGGTTTATATGATAAAGTTGTTGCTATGAGTTCATCAAGATTTGCTTGGTCAGAAAATAATAACTTCTCATGAATACAGCTCAAGCGCTCAGCCCGTTGTTTGACTTGCTCAAGTGATTCTTCAGAAGAAAAATATAAAACATTATATATATGAGCTAAATGGAAAGCAACTTGTAACATTAACGTTGATTTTCCAATTCCCGGATCGCCGGTTAAAATCAAAAATGAGCCGGGCATTAATCCGCCACCCGTGACACGATCCCACTCGTTAATGCCACAGAGCATTCTTTTATGACTTGTTGTCTGTACATCATGGAGCTTTTTCATGGGCACAATACGGGACGTTATCACTTTGTGCGCTTGAGGTGTAACAGCAGAGACAGTGCCTTGTTCTAACGTGTTCCATCCTTTGCATTCGGGACATTGCCCTAACCATTTAATAGTTTTAAAGTCGCAGTTTTGGCAGAGATAAAAACTTTGGGGTCGCGCCATTATTTCTTAATATTCGGTATATTTTTGCGAGTTATTTTTTGCTTTATCTATCGGGTATTTTTGGCGATTAAGCTCCATTTTCCGTTCAAATACTTGGGATAAATTAATGTTGTTTTGTGCGGCGAAGTTTAAAACCCAATACAGAATATCAACAAGTTCATGCTCTACTTCTGTACGCTTTTCTTCAAGCGTTTCTTTTGAGGTTGAACTTTCACACCATAAAAAATGCTCCATCAGTTCAGCAGCTTCTAAGCTGAGATACATGCTCATGTTTTTTGGCGTTTGAAATTGGCGCCAATTGCGCTCGTCGACAAACTCCAATATCATTTCTTGGAGTTCTTGTATGCTTTTATCGCTATATTCCATAAAATTTAAAATTTTTTTGAGTACTTTTATAATTATTATACGTTATTTCAAAACAATTTCTGCAGCGTGCCTGGTAGCAATCTTCTGCACCGATTTGTATCAATGGGTCATTAAAATCTGCAGGTTTTCCGCTAACAAGTCGTTGAGTGTGGTGTGCATCTGCACCGCAGTTATTACAAACAGCTTTAAGCTTTGTTACATTATCAGAAAGTGATAATAATTCAGGCATTTTTCCAAAAGGTAATCCACGAAAATCTAAATCAAGCCCGGCTACAATAACGCGTTTTTTCTGACCGATGAGTTCCATGCATAGCGGAACGATGTTTTCGTCAAAAAATTGAATCTCATCTATGGCTATAATATAGGTTTCTGGCAAAAGAGATTCTTTTATCGCGTGAGCACTTTCTGCAGCAGTTGCAGGGTATTTATAACCACTGTGCGCGTTAATATGTTCGATAGTTTTACGGGTGTCAAGACTGTGTTTGAATACTTGAACGTGTTGTTGCGCAAACTCTGCGCGTCGTATGCGCCTGATCAATTCTTCAGATTTGCCAGAAAACATAGAACCGCATATTACTTCAAGAGTACCTTTTGAGACATTATGCATATATATCCTTATTAAGAAAAATCTTACACTGTTTCCTAGCGTAGCTAATTTTTCCTCAATAAAAAAGTAAAAAACTTTAATGCGTTGTATTTTTAGAAAAACAAATTAGACTGAACCGTATTGGGAGATAATTTTTTAACAAAAAGGATGTTCTTATGAAAAAACTATTTTTACCTCTTGCATTACTAAGTTTAGCTGCAGTTTATGCTCAAGATAATTCAGGTGCCGCGCAGGCGCCAAGCCCTGAACAAATTGCTGCTCAGCAGGCAATGCTTAATGCCGCAGGAGATCAAATCGCATCAAGTCTGCTTCAAGACCCTTCATTGGCTGCTTGGTATAATGATGCTTCAGATGAAGATGTGGAAGCATTTGATAAACTTTGTGTGCAATGTGCACTTTTAAATATTACGGTTTATGGACAATTTGCTCAGAATTATAATCAATTCTTTAATGCATTGAGCAATTTAACGGGTCGCACAAACTGGTCTGCACAAGTTACCTTTATATCACCAGAATTAGCTCAAACACTTCAAGCGCAAGCACAAACTGCAGCTAATGCTCAGGTTGCGCAAGCTGATGATTCAGATGATGCAGAATAAATCATAATTAAATAAAGATCTTTTACAAAAAAGCAGTGCGTATAAATGCACTGCTTTTTTATAAAATTGCCTGCGCTTGCTGATCTGCAATGCATTCCCACAAAATATATTTTAGATATTCTTTTTTAGGCGTTAGAAATTCTTCTGCCTCTGGACTTGCAAGCCAATCGTACTGATGCATCATGATATCGGCTTTAATATACTCAAATACCTCAGGATTCAACATATCCTTTGTTGACCGTAAAAAATAACCATAGCGATACAAGAGCGTCCAATAAAGATGATTGAGCGTTTTAGTTGAATAAATAATTCCTTGGTCGTGCAATAGTCGAATTTGTTCAGCCAAAATGCATAGTGAATCCCAAGAATCATGCTGGGTTTGTGGGTTCCACACAATTTTTTCCAGAGCACTTTCAATAAAGCGCGTTACGATTTCTTGCAATTCTCTTACAGGTCTTTTTTCTGCTGACTTTGTTAGCATCTGAGAAATCTCTTGAGCGGTAGGTTTAACCACTTGATCTATGGTTTCAAGAAGTGTATCGATGGCATTGACGCCATCCATTGGGTTGTTTGAAAGTTTGGTAAAGCGGGCAAAAAGTCTTTTATAAATAATATCTTCAATAGATTTTTCTAACTCTTCTTGTTCTTTTTGTACACACATATCTTGAAGATATGCGGGTAATTGATCAAGTAATAAACTAAATGATAATGCATTTACCCAATGGCAATCTTTCATACGCGTATGGAAGATATCAAATATTCCCAATACAAAATCGTAAGGATCTTCAACATTGCTGCTATAATGCAATAAATAAGCAAGATGTCCAAAATGCGACGGGAGTACGCATTCAGTATAAAGGGGCGAACTGAATTGATCGACAAAAAAAGATTCAAGTCCAATTCTTGTAAATACAATAGGGCTGGTTAGGGTTAAAAGAGCTTCTTTATTGATTTTTTGCGCGTATACCAAATCGTTCAAGGCTAAAAGCGATATAAAAGTTAATAATAATCTCTTCATACCTATACTTTCTTGTTAAATTAAGATAATTCTTTTATCGACACGTAAAAAATGGTACCATACAAAAGTGACTTTCTTCAAGAATACCAAGAAAATTCAAATACAGGTAATTTCGGTGACCTATGGCTCTGTACTATTACAAAGCTCTCACAAAAGACGGAAAAAAAATTTCAGGAACTCTTGATGCTCCTTCACTACAGCAGGTTAGGGAAGGTCTTGTTAAACGGGGTCTTTATCCGGTTACCATCTCTACCGGTCAGGAAGGTTCAAATTTCTATAAATTTTTTAGAGATTTTTTCCAAAAAAGTTTTGATTCTAAAGATCTTATTTTTTTTACCAAGCAATTGTCGGTTCTTTTAAAGGCAGGCGTTCCCCTTTTGCAGTGCCTTGAACTTTTGGTAGAGCAGACTGAAGGTCAGTTACATACTATTGTTATCGAGTTAAAAGATGCTATAAAAGAGGGTAAATCTCTTGCCGAGGGGCTCTCTAAATATCCAAAAATATTTTCAAACACCTATGTACAATTAGTAAAAGCAGGCGAGGCAAGCGGAAAACTCGAAACTATTCTCGATCGCTTAACTGCATATATTGAACGTTCAGAGACTCTGAGAAAAAAGATTCGTGGCGCACTTACCATGCCCGCAATTCAACTTGCTATTGCACTAGGCGTAGTCGTTTTACTTTTAATTGTCGTTATTCCCACAATAAGCACCACATTTGCTTCCATGAAAATGGAACTGCCTTTTGCGACTCGCTTTTTAATGGGTTTTTCTCATATTGTTATTAATTATTATCCCTTTATTTTAATAGGTCTGGTTTTAGTTATTGGTGGCTTTTTTGCTTGGAAACGTACTACAGCAGGTTCTCGTTTATGGGATACCTTCATATTAAAAGTGCCTATTGCTGGTTATTTTGCACGCATGGGCGCGGTTGTTCAATTTAGCAGCACATTAGGCATGTTGCTTGAAGCTGGTGTGAATCTAGCTGAAGCGCTCACGATTGTTACTAATATCATTAAAAACAAAGTTCTTATTGATAAGCTACAGCAAGCACGTGATAGTATTATAAAGCAAGGTAAAATTTCAGAATATCTAAAAGAAACAGGCATGTTTCCCGCAGTTGCTATTTATTTAATTAAAACCGGTGAAGAAAGCGGGACACTGCCAGATATGTTACTACAAGTTGGTAGTTATTACGATATAGAGGTTACAGAATACGCAGACAGTCTTGTTGAAAAAATCACCCCAGTAACTACTATGGTTATGGGATTGATTGTAGGGTTTGTGGTAATGGCAATAGCAGGACCATTATTGAACATGAATAAGAGTCTTGGTGAAGGGTTTTAATATTTTTAATTATTATTTCTAGGAGTTTTATATGTTTAAAATAAAAGCTGCGCAACCAGGTTTCTCATTAACTGAGATTATTATTGCTCTTGCTATTATTGGTATTATGATTGGCGGCACTTTAGGTTTGACAAGTTATATTAGTCAAGCACGCCGCAGATCTGCCGAAGCGAATTTACGTTTGTATAAAAGCCAAATCGATCAATATCGTCAAGATGTTGGTGCCTATCCAGCATCTTTGAATGATCTAAAAGATCGTCCATCAGATGAATCAACTGCAAGAAAATGGAAAGGCCCTTACATGGAAGTTGAATTACAAGATCCATGGGGTGCTGAATACCAATATGTGCTATTACCAAAAGGCTCTAAGCCACCTTATGAGCTTTATTCTTTCGGTTCCAATGGCGAAGGTTCAGCGGAAGCAGAATGGATAAGAGCGTAAACGGTTTCAGTTTATTAGAAATTATCGTGGCCATGGCTATCGTAGCGATCATGGCCACGCAAGTTCCCCGCTTAACGCGCATTAATTATAATCAACAAGAAAAATTTATTGCAGAGCTTAATGTTCTTGCACGCAATGCTTATACGCTAGCACTCGTGAGTGGCCGGCCAACACAGCTTTTTTTTGATTTTGAATCTCAGATCAAAAAGGTTACTATTCGTAAAGAATCTGATAAAAAAAATGTAGAAAATAAGGCGATTTTTGAAATAGTGCAATCAGAATATGGCAATAATTCTTTGCTATGGAACGATAATTTCGAAATTGAAAAATTTATTATTGACGGCAAAGATGAAGCTATAGGGGCTAGCTTAAAAACCGTTTGGTTTTACATAATGCCAGATGGCTTATCTCAGCAAGTAACTCTTGTGCTGCGTGATGAATCTGTTGGAAAGTCTTTTGAGCTTGGATTGAATCCATTTTTTGTACAGTTTGTGATGGTGTAAATGAAACTTGTTAAGCATGGATTTTCATTAATTGAAGTTTTGATATCACTTGTGATGGTAAGCATTACTATTACCAGCTTGCTTACCTTACAAAGCACGCTGCAAACTATGTTATTTAAAGACAATTGGCAGTGGAAGGCTGAACAATTAGCTTTGCAAGCGTTTGTAGAGGCAGAAAAAAGACAGCAAGACCAATGGGGAAAGACTATCGAGCGTGAACAAGATGATTTTAAGATTATATACAGCTTATCTAAACCTCAAGAAGGTTCGTCATTGGCCGAAATTGAAAATCTTGTTACTGAGAAAGTAATTGTTACTTGGCAAAAAGTCTTTAGTGCACAATCTTTCACGCTCATAAAATACTCATATCATCCAAAGCCACCTGAAAAAGAAAAAAAGAGCCAAGAAGACAATCAAAAAAAAGAAATCTCAGAACAAAAAACCGGAGAAACTGCAGCAGAAAGATCTCAAATAGATTCAATTCGACCCACCAAGAACAGCAAAGATTTAAGTGAATCTAAATCTGGTGTGAAATCATGATGCGTCCAGGATTCAGCCTTATTGAAATTATTATTGCACTTGCAATAAGTGGTTTTGTGGGAATTATGGTGTTTAATACAGTCTGGTTATTACAGCAGTCATCAAAACGTTATAATGAACTTATAACGGTAGATAGTCAACAACAGATATTATTTTCTCAGATGCAAAAAGATATATCTTCGATGGTAGTGCCGCTCTATGGCTTTCTTGCAAATGCAAATGAAAAAAAAGAAGAGCAGGAAAAAGTACAGCAGGAATATTTTAAACGCTTTGGCTTGCAAATTGAAATTGAAAATGAAAAATTTAAAAGTTTAAGTTTTGTAACTACCACTGTACTAGGTATTTATGGCGCAAAAAAACCCCGTTTAGTCCGTGTGCGTTATCTTATGGTTCCTGATACTAACCATAAAAATTACTTTACACTTATGCGTCAAGAATCGTCTGAACTTTTAATGTCAGATTTTGAACGCTCTGTAGCTGAAAATAAAAATTTTTCACATACCATTGCATTTGGTATAAAAACATCTTCTATTTCATGCACGAGTATTGCGATGAATGAAAATGAAAAAAAAGTTGAAGAAGTGTCGTCTTGGTCATTTACTGAGCTTTCAAAAAAACAGCAGCAACCCAATGCGCGGGGAAAAATTGAACAACCCATAGCCTTACCTCAGATTATTACATGTAATGGGGTTATGGGCGACTTTACTTCAGACCATGAACATCCTTTTTCATATTCATTTTTCATCCCAGTTGATCCAAAAATTAAATCACAGATACTAGAAAATAAAGAACCTGCAAAACAAGAAGATTCAGCCAAGCAGACTCCAACAACAGGAGCAATAAGCCCAAAAGGAGCTAAGCGTATTTTTGAAATAGCTGAGAAATCACCCGCTCTTCAGACCTATCCTGCAAGGGCAGGGAATCAAGTTGCCGGAGGTCCAAAATGAAACATAATAAACAGGGCTTTGTTCTGGTAATGGCACTTTTTATAATTTCATTAGGCTCAGTTTTGGTAACGAGTTTGCTACAACCAGCTATTGCATTTAATCATTTGCATCGGGCATTGGTGAAACAGCAGCATGCGCGCATGCTTGCTCTTAATGGCCTTGAGATTGCTCGTGCGCAGCTGAGTAATCCACTTGAGATAGATAAAAAAACTATCGATCAAAATATTGTTCCATTTTTATATACTGACATTAAACAGATATTTACTTTGAAGCATGAAAGCGATGGTATTGATGGCACTATAATGTTATATATCTCGTGTGAAGAAGGTAAAATTAATCTTAATAAATCATATGATTTTCAAGAGAAAAAGTTTATCAAATTAGACAAAGAGCACGATGCTCAAAGTTTACTAGCTTTAATTAACACTATTGCACAGCAGAAATTTTCTTTTGAGAATTTTTCTCAAAAAATGGGTCAGTTCTTTCAGGAACGTACACAACCACTTGAGGATATAACTGAAGCTACTATGTCTAAATTATCTAATGATATATTTTATGCTTTAGATTCTCAAGATACAGACTATGTTGCATTTACTGACCTTTTTACGCTTGCCGGTTCTGAATTTAAAATACAGCCATTATATATATCTTCTTCATGGGCGCGGGCAATGGGCCTTGACAAGCAAAATCTAGATAAAAAACAGCGAATGGAAATTGTTAAAAAAATACAAGCTCTTAAAGCGCCCATTAATTGGGCTACCGCATGGAAAGAGCTGCTGGCAGCTTTATTTAAGAAAGAGTATACTGTCTTACCTGATAGCATAAAAAAAATTCTGGCTTCAAAAATTGAAGTAACCGCTTTTAATGTGATATCTTATGGAACAGTAGATGATGGAGCCGGAATGCCGGTGACGCAAAAAGTTTGTGCGTATCTTGAAAAAAGCATGAATCAGCAGAAAGCTACTGTGTATACTATAAAGCGATTATATTGGTTATAAAAATAACAATAAAAGGATAATAAAAGTGCAGTTAAAAGCAGAAACAGCAGTTGGTTTATTTATTCTTGCTGCATTAGGTGTACTGGTTTATATGAGTTTTCAGATTGGGTCGCTGCGTTTTGCAACACACCAGTATGCAAAATATTGCGTCTATTCACATGATATTTCAGGTTTAAATAAAAAAGCTGATGTCCGTATTGCCGGAGTTAAAGTTGGGTGGATCGACCAAGTTGTGTTTGAAGAAGAAAGTCAACGTGTGCGCATCTGTATAATGGTTTTAAAAAAATACCATCTTTATATTGATGCGTATGCTGCTATACGTCAAAATGGCGTTCTTGGAGGTAAATATTTAGAAATCATCCCTGGGGATTCTCGCTTACAAAAAGTTGCTGCCGGTAGCACGCTAGAACAGCCTGCAGAGGATTCAGTATCAATAGATGTAGTTCTAAAAAAAATGAGCAGCATTGCCGGTAATATTGAAGAAGTTACTCTATCATTAAAAGAAACTTTCGGCGGAGCTGATGGAGTGGCCACTATACAAGAAATTATGAATGGTTTTATTCAGGTTACAGAAAAAGTAGCTAGCTGCGCTGAATCAATTGACCGAGTAGTGAATGCTAATCAAGAAAATATGGGCGATACAATAGCAGATTTGCGTGAAGTTATGGGACATGTTAAAGAAAACATTCCTCACTTACAGGAAAAAATTAATCAGATAGCCCATGCGGTTGATCGTGATTTTAACCGTGTTGCAACACAGATAGAGTCTATTACCCCGTCATTAGGCAAAGTGCTTGATAGTTATGTTAAGCATAAAGGGCTGGTAATTAAACATAAATTCAGGTTGTTTTAATGAGGAATAATAATGGAAAGAAAAGCAAATTATCCTATTAACCCGCTTTTTCTCAAACGCCATTCTCCACGTGCAATAGCCGATAAGCCATTAGAAAAAGAAAAACTTATGTCATTGTTTGAGGCCGCTCGCTGGGCGCCTTCTTCCTACAATAATCAACCATGGCGCTATGTATACTCTTTTAAAGGTTCGCGTGTATGGCAGGGCCTGCAAGCTCTTTTAGTCCCCCAAAATCGACTTTGGACGAGCAATGCACCAGTAATTATTTGCGTACTCTCCCATAATCTTTTCCAACATAACAATCAGCCATCTAGAACACATTCATTCGATGCTGGTTCTGCGTGGGAAAATTTAGCGCTGCAGGCAGCAGATATGGATCTTGTTGCCCACGCCATGGAGGGTTTTGATTATGAAGGAGTGCGTACGTATTTGTCAATTCCAAATATGTATACCGTAGAGGCAATGATAGTTGTTGGATATCCAGGCAATATAGACGATCTTCCGCAAGACTTGCGCAAAGGAGACCTTGAGTATACAGATCGTATGCCATTAGAAAATTTTGCGTTTGAAGATACTTTTAAATTATTATGAGCTTCGATCCTATTGCTTTGCGCGACAAGCTCAGGACAATAATAACTGAACATAAATCACAACTTATTCAAGAGAAATTAGAGTATCGGTCTCGCTACGTTTCTTTTGTTTTTGAGCATTTTTATCATAGCCATAATATTGATGCAGCAATGCGTTCCATTGAATGCTGCGGATTTCAAGATGTTCATATTATTAACAACATTAAAAAATCTGATGATACTCTTACTATCACCAAAGGGGCAGATTATTGGCTTACAGAAAGCCATTATAAACGGCCAGGGGTTAACAATACTCAAATTTGTTTAGATTTATTGAAACAAAATGGCTATACACTGGTTGGCACGACGCCCAATCAAAAAGCATGTACACTTTCTGAACTGCCATTAGAAACTAAAGTAGCAATAGTTTTTGGCAACGAAAGGCTTGGTATAAGTGATTACGCCATTGAGCGCGTCGATGGCTATGTGACTATTCCCATGTATGGCTTTACGCAAAGCTATAATGCCTCCGTAAGTACTGCTATAGTTGCCTACGAACTACGCAAGCGGCTTGCCGGCTCAACTATTAATTGGCACTTGTCGCAAGAAGAAAAGCTCGAACTGGAGCTTTCTTGGCTTAATAGAATTGTGTGTGGTTAAGCATAAATAATTTGAGACGATTGCTAAATTTTAACTCCTCAATTATGCTCTGCAAGTAACTACTATCAAGTGCCTAAAAATAACTTAAACGTTTTTTTACGCTATGTTTTATTCTTAACCTAAGAAAGGTTGTGTCATGAAACCAACAGCATTGTATATTACGTTATTTTTGTTATTGACTATAACCCCCACGCTGATTGCTTTACAATATTCTGGCGATATTGACCGACCAACATTTCCACAACCGACTGTTAACCCTGAAAAATTTGAACCATTTATGAACGGTCTAAGTGATAAAATATATACAGCTGTGCATGAGGGTATACATGATGGTGTTTACGATGCTGCTTATTATGCTATTCCTCTTACCTGCACTATAACTGGCGCAGCTTTATTTTTATATGCCGTTATGCGCAAAGATGCCGGGACCAATAAAAAAACCGCTGCGTATGCAGGAACGGGAATTGCACTTGTAACATTGGGAAGCTTAATGACTCTTTGTCCCCAATGGTTTGGAAAAGAGCGACATGGTTATTAATTAGCATAACAAATCAGCTTTTGAACGAACCAATAATAGACAATGCGCAATAAGCAGTTGCTGCTCCTACCAGCATATTTGCCATGCTGGCACTATTATAAGTAAATGTCTGGGCTTGTCGGTAATATCCATTTCTTATAGATAGTATATGATAGTTATCTTGATGCTTACTTTTATATAACCCATAAATAGCCAAACCCGCTGCTAAATGAGGCACATTAGATATTTTCGCTGCTGGGTCTATATGTGAAGCATGTAAAATAATTCCGAATCCTATTCCGGCGACCAAAGAGTCTGGCTGTTGAAACATTTCTTGGCAAACTTCACTGCAAAACTTTTTTATTTTACTCAAAGTAATGTCACCATCATTTTTAAATATCTCACAAGCTTTGCAGCTGAAAACAGTAAAAATTATTAAAATAAAAATATTTTTTTGCATATGCTCCTTAAGTATTCAAAAAATAGTGTATTATTACATGTGATCATAAATAACCGAATTTATTACTGGGTAGATAACAGGTATGAATTTATTGCGCCATGCTATTGTTTTGCAAACTCCTACCTCAAAATATAGTGGATATATTTTTTTCGATCAATGGTTGGGCACGATTAATGCGCATTTACATAAAAAAAATAGCAATTATGGGCTTTCGCGTGGAGCTTTAATTCAGTATAGCTCGCACAGCTCGAGTGTCTGGCATTCAGCGCAGGCAGTAGAAATAATTGCCATTCCTCAAGCGTGGGTCGTTAAAAATATCTGGTTTTTGCATCATGTTTTAGAGCTTATCGATTTTTTTGTTCCGCGCAGTCATAACTCCCCAGATATATTTGAGTTAATGGGATTACTTTATCAACCTTTACATGAAGAAGTTGATGTTTCGTTTTTTCAAAAATTATTCTTATGCAAATTTTTTATATTGATCGGCTTATATCCTGAGCCACGGTGTGTTGATGATCGAGAATTTTTATCTCTAGTGGCCTGCGGCACAAATCTAGACGGCCGACAGGTATCAGATGAACAAAAGTATGTGTTTCTTGAAAAAAAAATGATACAGTGGTTACGTGAATGTATTCTTTTGCATCCTCATGCGGATCGACTTAAAACAATGATTATGGAGCCTTGGTGCGCTTATGAAAAAAATAATAGTACTTTTTAGCCTTTTTTTATCGTCTCGTATCAATTCATTAGCATTTGATACAATTGCTCGAGTCTTTACTCCACATAAAGCTCAAGCCAATACAACAACGGTTAGTAATGAAAAACATTTAAAAGATCTTCAAGAACTTATCAACCAGCTTAATGTGACTGCGTATAAAAAAGATTTTGAAGAGGTATCTGCAGACACTCAGGTTTTAAATGAGCGACTCATGCATGTTACTCATTCTCATGAAAAAGAAATTTTAACTAAAGAAATTTCATCATTAAATCAGCTTCTGCAGCTTGTTGTTGACCGTGATGCAGTCGTACAGCAATTAAAATCACTTTATGATGAAATGAAAAAAGTTTTTGACGGTATTGCCTCTGATCCGCATTTTACTAAATTTAAACTAGACGAAAGGGCATCGTATAGCTATGAAGATCTTACGGGGCTTAATCAAAAGATAATAGATTCAAAAAATCGTCAGACAGAGTTAAAAAGTAATGTTCAAAAGTTGCAGGCCGATGCCACTCGTTATTCAAAGGAGATAGAGCAACTTCAAGCTGAGATCAAAGAAAAAACCAAGCAACAAAAAAGTTATATAGAGCAGTCACAAACAAATCTTATCGATGGAGAGCTTCTTGATATTCAAGGAAAAATTTTAGTTCAGCGAAAGGATCTGGCAAGCCTGAAATTAAAAGAGGCCGAGAATCGTTTGATATTAGCAAATGTGCAGTTACATGTCACAAAATCTCAATTGGAAATTTTAGAGCGTGAATATAAACGGGTTAAGCGCGCAACAGTTATACCCTCAAAAGATATAAAAAAAGCTGATATTGCACTTGAAGAAAAAAGAATTCAATCAAATGCAGAGCGTGATAAGCTTCGCCAAGAAAAGCTTGAATATCTTGTTCAGATACAAAATCAAGTAAAAATGAAAATCGGTGAAGTTGTTGCGCAATACAATATCTCTGCAAGCGATCTTGAAGCACTTAGAAATTGGAACTTTCAACCTAAAACAGTTACTCAGTGGCTTATTCTTTCGACAATTGACCCATTTTTAGCAAAGGATTCTTATGCTGAAACAGCAAAAGAATATATTCAGGCAATGATAGATTATTTAAAAGCAGAATTAAAGCGTGAAACTATAGAAGTTGAAATAAAAAAATCTTGGTATAAGTTTATGAGTCGTAAGTTCCGCTCAGATAACGACCGTTACATTGATGACTCTATTAAGTATTACGAATCAACAAAAAATGAATTATCCGCTCAGTTGCGTACTGTTTCAGATTCGCGTGATCGCGTTATATCCAGCCTGGGACGCCTTAATAAATCACTTGAGAGTCTAAAAGCGCTCATGGAATCTTTAAAAGAGCAGCAACGCGCTCTTTTCAAGGATAATGAAGTAACTTTTTTAGAGTGCCAAAAGTCATTAAAAGAGACAGAAGAATATATTAGGCAAAAAATAGATACTACAACAAAGCTTATAGAAAAATACCAGGCAACTGTTACGGTTATTGATGACTCACTTAAGCGTGCCTCATCAATGTTAAGCGAGCTTACAACAAAAGGTTTTTGGAAGCGTTCAGAGCAATCTATTGAATGGTCACAGATTAAAAATATTCTGCCAGATCTGCAACGTTTTGCTTATGATGTGTATATAACAGGCGTCGAGTATTTTACGCTTTCTCATGTTACACAAGTTTTTAATAGCATGATTGACTATTTAAAAGACCCATTATATCTATTGATGTTTATTATTAATGCTATTTTAGTTTGTATTATTTACATACTCTTGCGCCTATTTTTACCCGACTTATATCAATTTTTGCATGCAGGAACTGCAGGATCAGGGTTTTTAATCTATTTAAGGTTGTGGGCATCATTATGCATTAAATTTATTTTGATGCATATGAATAGTTTTTTCATATGGGGTTTTTTATATCTTCTGGTACTTGGTAACATTATTCACGATACGTACTTATCGTTGCTTATAGAGCTTTTATCAATTCCGTATTTATTATATATAGTTTATGAATTTATATATTTTATTATGGCTGAAAATCATTACCGTAATTATAGTATTATTAGTCAATCCTATGAACGCAGATTTTATATTGTTATTTCTGTGGTGCTTAGTAGCCTTGTTGTGCTGTACTTTTTACGGGGCGCTATCTTACTTGATTATAATGCGTTAACATCTGACCTGCCTACTATTTTACTAGCCCTTATGTTTATTGTTATTCAGATAGGTCTTATCTATCTGCTTTTTGGTAAAAAACAGGTGCTTATGCATATTCCCGACAATACGCCTATGTGGTTATGGGTAAAAGAGCATCTTGAAAAATATTATTATATTTTTTTATTAGCTGTTGTTGCAGTTATTGTCATGAGTAACCCCTATGTTGGCTATGGCCAGCAGGTATTATATATCTTAAGTCGTGTATTTTTAACGTTACTTATTATCCCGTTTTTTTTATGGATTCATAGCAGACTTAAAACCTCATCATCAAATCTCTTTTTCTACTATGAAGAAGGTGAGAATATGCGTGAAAGGTTCGGCTCTGGGCGACTTTGGTATGGTATCTTTATTATTGCCTCATTTGTTGTTTTCGTTATTGGGTTAGTTTTCGCTCTGGGTTCTATCTGGGGTTATGGAATAACATTCTCTGATATTGGCGATTTTTTAAATCGCGAATTAACTGCGGTAAAAGATGATGCTGGCAGGGAGATCTCTGTTACACTTTATTCACTTTTGCAAATTGTTTTATTTGTATTAGGTGGAATATTTTTAAATTACGTAATAAATCAATTCGTTCTTAAACGCGTCTTTGACCCGTTTTTGGTAGGCGTTGGGGTGCAAAATACTATTTCAGCATTTACTAAATATGCAATTATTTTATTAGCTGTTTTCATTGGCCTTTCAAATGCTGGATTAGAAGGTCTTACTACTAAATTTGCTATTATTATTGGTGGTTTATCATTTGCGTTACAAGAACCATTGCGCGATTTCTTTTCATATTTCATTATCTTGGTGCAGCGGCCTGTAAAAATAGGTGATTTGATTCAAATAAGTGATGAAGTAATAGGTATTGTACGTCATATAACTCCCCGTTCTGTCATTATTCGGCGTAGGAACAGTGTGACGGTTATTGTTCCGAATTCGCAAATTATTTTAAATGCGGTTACTAACTGGAATTACTCTCGTAGCTATTTTGCGTTTAATGATATCATGATTACCGTTTCGTATGCTAAAGATCCGCAACAGGTAAAAAATATTATTTTAAGCGTTTTGCATGACAATTATACCATATTGAAATCACCTGCGCCTATTGTCTGGTTGCATGATTTTGTCGATAATGGATATCAGTTTTTAGTGCGCGGCTATTTAACGGCAGATAAAGTTTTAGAGCAGTGGGAAATTAGTTCTCTGGTTCGTATCGAGATTGTTAAAAAGCTCCGTGAAAACGGCATTGAAATTGCATCACCAACACGCCTTATTCGTGTTGCTGCTCAATCGGAATCAGATGACCAAATTATGCAAAAACTTAGCTAAATGAATGTCGGCGTTTAATAGTTCTTTGTTCGAATGTGGTACCCGTCTGAGTTTCTGTGCAATGTAAATTTTTTTTTGTTGTATACCTAGTTAGTCTATTACTGTGATACACCGTAGCTGCTCCTGCAAAAACTGTCGCAACACCGCATACTGCCAACCCCAAATCACCATAGGTTGTAGGCGTTTCTTTTTCAAAATATCTATGTGCCAACCGGATTAAGCTATAAATACCACCAAGCATTGCCCCGGTACCACCGGTGATGAATCCAAACTGCTTTGAAAAATCAGATAGAGCGGTAAATGTGGCAGGTGAAATAGTTATAGAGGGTTTTGCGATTTCTTGTAAAATTTTTCTTGTTTCCGCATCAATTTTGAGCGTTGTTCCTTTTTTAAAGCCATCAGAAAGCGCCTGGCAACTTCTTTCAAAATGCCCACCAAGTTTTGAACCAAGATTGGCACCAGATGCTCCATGCAGAAGGTCTAAGACGCTGCTCATGGTGTAGATATTAAACGAAAAACAATATAAAAAAAGAGTAAATAATCTTTTTATTGTAACCATACGATTATTATTTATTGTAATAAGAATTAAGTTGATTGTAGTTAAAGCTACAGAAAAAAGAAAAATCGTCAATTTTTTTAAAAAAGGGGCTATAGAGCCCCAAGTATTTTAAGACCAGTTATCTTTCAAAAGCGCCGCACCTGAAAGAATAAAAAATATTGCGATAAAAAAGAGTATCATTTTAATAACAAACGGCATAGCAATAAGTAATAAAAGTGCACCAATTGCTAAATATAAATAACCTTTAATCGGAGATGTCATGGGTTTTCCTTTCTCAAATTTATACTATTTTTTTGCATTTAAAAGGTGCAATGCCTTATCATAGATACCAGAAAGAAACAGTCCATAAGTAACAAAGTAAGCTGCAACTGCACCGATCAGGTAATTCATAAGACTTCCACTTAAGATATTCAACGCGCTTAGGCAAAGAATAACCCCTACTAAGATATAAAATATGCCCTTAGCAATTGCAGCAGAATGCTGAGAAAGATTAAACATAGAGATTCCTTATGGTTAATATATATGTAATCTGTAGAGTAATTATTTGAAGAAAAAATCTCAAGAAAATGAATATAAAAAATTATAAAGTGCCCGGCTTGATTGTAAAATACCACCTAATTGGATTTTTTTATAATCAAGCCTCTACTTTTAAAGTATCTTTTAAAGCTTTGGCAATTACACAAGCAATTTCTGTTATCTGTTCAGGTTTTTGTATGCCACATTCAATAATGCAGCTTGGTATTTGTATCCCCATAAGCGGCGCGAGCGGTAATCCATATGGCCCAGAAATTATAGAGCGCTGGGCACTTATATTTTTAAGATGCTCAGTAACAATTGTGCAAAATCCTAAACTTGAATGAATACTTGCAAGATATGCTTTATCAATAGGGTGGAGACTTAACGCGTCTCTTTTTTTGTGCCAAAAATCTGTTTCTGGATTATAAAGCGAGAAATAACAGATAATTTCTGGCAATATTTTTTTACTTTCAAAGCAATTTATATGTATATACACATCGGCACCCAGTCTATTTGCAAGGGTGGCTGATTCTTCCTGTTCTATCTGTTGACCGATATCGTGGGTAATAACGACCTTGTAGTTTTCAGCATGTTCTTCTCCAATCTGTTTAATTTCTTGCGCAAGTTGACGATTCAGCTTGCGCTCGAATTCTCGAGCAACAACGCGGCCTGTTTTGTTTTTATCACCAGTAGGATGAATAACCACGATATACTTCTGTTTATCGTAATGAAGTAGTTTTGTAGGGTTCTGATAGTTTTTTAAAAAATTCGTAACGGGTAGGCTTACAGAGCAATCTATATGTTCATCGTATAATGGCTGACAGTTAACGAGTAATCGAATCATTTTAAGCTCTGGAAAAAGTGGCTTTAATGTCGCAAAAAGAGATTCAAGAATATACCATTTTTTAATGATTGTTTGCTGTGGCTCAAAGAGTGAATAATTAAACGACAAATAAACCTCATGGCCTGCTGGTACAAGTGCGACAGTTTCTAGCTTAACTCTTTTATCAAGCAGATTTTCATCTTGCATATAACAAAGCCAGGTAGAGATAACTGCATGCATGTTACGATTTAAGCTTTTTGACCATATACATTCGGTGGTTTCTTTGATTATTTCTTTTTCGGTATGCCAGAAAAGAGTAATTTTTCTCTTATCTGTTTGTTGAAAAGTATACTCAGCAAAAGCAGGAAAACTAAAAATAATAATTTCTGTCTGAATAGCATACCAGAGCGCGCCACATGTAAAAGCTAAACAACTAAGAAATAACAAAAAAAATAAATTATAACGTGCCATCGATAGAGTGTGTTAAAAAAGTTATTCTTTGCGTTGTTCGTGCTTGTGCCAAAGCGCAATGAACGGCTTTTGGTTGCCCTATAATAATGCATAATTTTTTGGCGCGGGTAATTGCCGTATACAGCAAATTACGCGCAAGGAGCATATAATGTTGCATGAAAAGGGGGATAATAACCGCGTCATATTCAGAGCCTTGGCTTTTATGAATAGTCATGCTATAAGCTAAAATAAGTTCATGCAGTTCATCAAAACCATACAATATTTGCTTATCGCCAAAAAGTATTGTCACCGTTTCTTCCTGATGATCAATATCTTCTACAGTTCCACAATCGCCATTAAAGACTAGCTTTTCATAATTATTACGAATCTGCATAACTTTGTCTTGTACCTTAAATACGGTGTTTCCCTGCGATACAGATTTGCCTGCAGCACCATTTAAAAACTGTTGTAAATGATGATTGAGGGTAAAATTACCTGCAATGCCGCGGTTCATGGGTGTTAAAATAACACTGTTTTCCTGGGTTATTCCATATGTTTTAAAATGTTTTTTGTAACAGGAAGTAATCTGACTGAAAAGATTTTCCGGGTCAGCTTCATTTATAAATATAAAATCATTGCGTGTGTCTGGGCTTGATTTAACTGGTGGTTGGCCTGTGATAATGCGGTGAGCATTAAGAGTAATTAAACTATTTTGTGCTTGCCTGAATATATGTGTTAAACGAATACGTGCAATAGTTTTACTCGCAAGACAATCTGCCAAAAAATTTCCCGGGCCTACAGAGGGTAATTGATCAATATCTCCTAGAAATACAATAGAAGCATGCATAGGTAAGGCTTTTAATAAGGAATTTGCAAGAAAAATGTCGATCATTGAGCTTTCATCGACAATAAGCATCTGTAGTTTTAAGGCATTCGATTCATTATGCACAAAGGTGAATGTTTGCGGGTCGATTTCAAGTAATCTATGCAATGTTGTTGCAAATCTTCCTGTTTGTTCAGTGATTCGTTTTGCTGCTCGACCCGTTGGAGCTGCAAGTTTATAGGAGATTTTTTCTTCTTCAATTATTGACAATAATTTTCTTATCAGAGTGGTTTTTCCCGTTCCTGGACCACCGGTAATAACGGTAACCTTTTGTTGGAAGATTGTCATGATACCACGTTGCTGGTCATCATTCAGTGCTATTTCTCCCTGCTTTTGCTTGAGCAGCTTTGAATATATATGCGCGCTATCGATAGTTTGTGCATGCTGATAGCTGATTAAATCACGTAATTTCTGTGCCACGTCTCGTTCGGCTTTATAGTGGGTCATAAGCGCGCAATATTGTTTTTCTTGAAAAACTATCTGTTTAATGCGCTCTTGATTAAGAAGATCTTCAAGTGAAAGTGTTACTATGTTCATATCACTTTCTAAAAGCTCTATGGCTTTTTTGATGAGTTCTTCTTGCAGAATATAACTATGGCCCGACTGCGCATGAAGTTGAAGCGCATACACGATACCGGCACATATTCTTTTGGGAGTATCTTTTTGGAACCCCAATTTTAAGGCAATCTCATCTGCTAGTTTAAAGCCGATTCCCCAGACTTCATCTGCCAGTCGATAAGGGTTTTCTTTTAAAATATCAATGGTGCGTGCTCGATACTGTTTATAAATCTTTGCAGCATATGTTGATGATATCCCATACCCTTGTAAAAAAACCATTATGTGGGCAACTTCTTTATGTTCGAAAAATGATTGCGTGATGAGCTCTGCACGCTTTTCACCTATGCCTGCAACTTCTTGTAACCGCCGTGGATGTTCTTCAATAACCTGCAGAATTTTTTCACCAAAATGGTCTACAAGTTTTTCAGCATATGATTTTCCAATGCCCTTAATAAGTCCAGAGCCTAAATATTTTTTAAGCCCCGTTATTGAAGAAGGTATTTTTTGAACGCATTGGCTTATAGAAAATTGACGCCCAAACTTTTTATGCATTACCCATTGTCCAAATAACTCTACCTCTTGGCCAGCTGTGGTATGTGGCAAGATGCCTGCAGCGGTAATAGATTGCTTTTGTTCAATGGTTACAACACACACAGCATAGCCGTTTTCTTGGTTATGATAGATAAACCGATCTATAACTCCCGAGATTTTAATAGCGGCTGTTTGTGTTTCATTCATGGTTATATTAGCTATGATGCTGCTCTTCAATTATTTTTTTTGCTTCAAGATACTTAGCATACGATTTTGGACAACTATGCATGATGTCTAATAACAGCATATCAATATCAACTAAAAATGTATAAAAAGCTTCAAGTGTGGGGGTGTATTCTTTAATAAATTCTTCTTCTTTGCCATTTTCAATGCTAGCCCATAGTAACACTAATGAATCATTTCTATTACGCTGATTGGCCCATATAGCAAGAATTTTAACAAGGCCCTGTTTAAGATCTCGTATGCCATTAAAGTAAGAATGAGACATTTGCAAAAACTTTTTTGTATACATATCAAAAAGTTTTTTGATATGTTCTGAATCAAGTTCTCCTGATTTTTCAAAATGAACAAAATCTTCAAGTGTATAAGCTTCGCCTTTTGATTTTATGCCATGATTAATAAGCATATCGACTTTTGAGCGGAATTCTGCAATCTTTTCAACTTTGACCAAGCCACTGTGGTCAAATGTGCCTAGCAAAGGTATTTCTAAAGTAATGGGTTCATTAACATGTACTTTTGTAAGTGAGGGAAAAGCATATAATGCAGAAATAAGAATATATTTTTTTTTCATACGTATTTTTCCTTTTTTTAAAAATCAGCAACAAAATCTATGCCAACAAGCCAATCTTTACCAATTCCATAATTATTAATAGTCCCTTCGCCTTTAAGGCCAAGTCGCCAGCCAAAATCTGTTCCCTGATCAGGAGCTTTTATAACGTTCAAATGTCCAAATAATTTTCCTTGAAGCGCAGAAGGTTTTGCTGCAGTTAGAATATCTAATTGTGCCGTTGGTAATACGCAGCTGCAACAGGTCCATACCTGTTCTTTTGCCTGATACCACAGGTCATAGCCAATATCCCATTGAGTAACGCGCCAATTTGTTTGGCTATAAAAGCGGAACTTGAATATATCACCCTCTTTAACTTGAATATTTGCAATAGGAGGGAACAAAAGATTAATAGTTCGTTGTTGTAAAAAAGTAAGGTTATCATTTGCCAGAGCTTCGTTTTCATAATCACGGTCAAGAGACTGGCTTGGCGTCAGAACAAGCCGTACTGGCCTGTCCTCATGCCCTTTGAGAAACTGGTCCCACTCAAAAAATACACAGAAATTTGTATATTCAGTTATGCCGATAAAACCCTCAAAGAGTGCACCATAACTGACATAGCGTTGGCCTAATTGATTTTCTAGAACAGTAGCGCTTAAGCGTTCAAGAAATTGCAATCCATAGCTTTGGCCCAAGCCGACAAGTTGATTTTGCGCCACAAGCGAGTCAGGATTTTCATCAGCAAGTATGCAACAGGCAAGGTCTGCAATTTGGGCAAGATTTAAACCAGGGCCAGGATAACATTTACTGAATTTGTTTCCAATAATTGAATGGCGTATAACCGTGTTATTAGGCAGAGTAACCATTCCGCCGATTCTAAAAGGGCAGCGCGTTTCAGTACAAAAAAGATAATCAAGATACAAGCGTATATCTCCGATACCAAACTTATCACTCACCAGATAGCGATCGATAAACGTGTTTGGATCGAACACCGAATACCCAACAGTTGCAGTCTGTTCATTTTCAAGAGGTTTTCCACCGTTAAAAAATGGCGTTGCATTAAGAGCATCAACTTGGTCAGGTGTCAGGTAAAAGTTCCAAGCAGCATAATACAATGGCACCGCTGCATTGAAACGTAAGTTACCAAAGCATTTAGACGCTCCCAGCATAACTCCCAGGCGATGCATTTGTAGCCGGGCATCATTGAATAGCGGTACTATTTGAGCAACATTTGGTAATGTGCTTGAAAGCTCGCCAACCAGAGCGTCCTCTTGCGCTATAAAAAGATAATCTTGTAAGCGTGTGCCGCAGCGAGTAAAATTTGCATGAAACATTTCATTAAGAAAAAATATACCGTAAAGGCAGAGCTTATCCTGACAGCCATACCAGGGACGCAGGCTAGGAAGATCATGTAAGATTCTTATAACTGGGGGATAAGTGAAATTATAAGGATTAAAAATAAGAAGATTTTGGAGTTTCAAAGGGAAAAGTCCGCCTGAGGTTACCGATTGAACAATTTCTGCTGGACTGGGCGTTGGGCATGTTTCCGAGCAGGCATTTTGAAGAAAGGCTGCTATTTCTTGGTCGTACTGAGAATTTAATTCTTCCTCCAGGGTATCGAAACTAATTTCATCAAAATCAAAGCTTGAAATATCTGAGTATAATTTTGTGCTCACAATAAGGCATAGAGCTATTATAATGTTTTTTGTTTTCATACGTTCTTTACAGCGTTAAAATGCATAGACATTTGTTAAGTTTATCGTAAAATAACGATCTAGAAGGAGTCTTGAGACTATCATGTTTTTTTGTGTTTTACAAAAATAAAAAAAAATATATAAAAGATCGATTTTTATATGCAAAGGGTTTATAGTTACACTATATAGCTTATAAAAAAGTCTACTTTATATAAGGTGCGTTATGGAAGAATTTGTCTCTTATGTAAAAATTGCAGCGTTACTAGGTGCTGCATTTGCCGTTGCAATAGGTACTATGGGGCCTGCAATATCGCAGGGTATTGTCGGTTCAAAGGCATGTGAAAATGTTGCTAAATATCCTGAAAGCAGTTCAAAACTTTTTCCTGTTTTGATCTCTTCATTAGCTATTATTGAAACATCATCACTTGCCGCTGTTGGTGTTGCTGCCGCATTGATTTATTATGCCTTCATTGCTTGATGCCACCTTAGTCATACAGATGATTCATTTTCTGTGTGCCTATTGGATACTTTCAAAAATTTTTTTAAGGCCCGCATATGCTTTAGTTATAAAAACAGATGCTGAGCGGACAGCTCTTAAAAAAGCTGCTATGCAAAAACAGCACGAGCTGATTTTTGAAAAACAACAAAAAGTTATGGAACTTACTCAATTTCAGCAAAAAATCAAAAAACAATCATTTGTTTCTGAATGTAAAGATTCTGAAACAATTTTCACCCAAATTCATACTGCAGCTTTTACGCAATCGTCACAAGAAAAAAAAGCATTGGTACAACAGGTAACAACTGAGTTAAAAAAGAGAATTATTCATGAATAATATCATAAATATCTTCTTTTTGTTTGCACATTATACTCTTTATGCATATATCATGTCATTGATATACAAGAAATTTGTGCGGCCTTATTTAATGCAAGAACAGCAACAAGAGCGCGCATTAATGGTGCAATTACAGCATAGGCTTTTTACTATGCAAGCCCTGATTCAAACATTTAAGAATCAGGTGGAATATCTTACCACGGTATTTGAAAAAATTTCCGAGCAACAACAACAAGCACATCATCTTAACCAAAAGCGCACAGAGGAATATGAGCATATGCAGTCTTGCATTAAAGTTGAATATGCCAAGCAACTAAAAGCCATATCGCACGGACGTGAGCTGCAACGTGCTTATCAAGAACTTGCTCCGGAGATTATACAACAACTTAGTTCTCAACTTAAAAGCTATGCACAAGATAATGGTGAACGCTGTCTTAATGCAGCAATTAAGGCGTTAAAAGAACAGTCTCAGCTTAAGAGTAAAAAATGAAAACGCCACGCCAGCAGATTATAAAAAAATATACGAGGGCTTTTTTACAAAGTTATAAATCACAATTGCAGCCAGTTGATCTTGAGCCCCTGTCTCATTTTGCGTATTTTTTAAAGCATCATCAAACCTTGGCATTTTTTGCGCATAATGCAATCTCTCAGCATGAAAAAAAAGTAGCTTTATATATTAAAGCTTTTTCCCATAGAGCACCGCAAGCCCGCCCAGAGTTTATTGAAGCTATTCAGCAGCTCATAACTATTTTGGCTGATCATGGCCGCTTATCCTTGCTTTCAGGTATCATCGATTTGATAGTTTTACGCTTTTTTGGTGTTATTGGTTATCAACATGCTACTATTACAACGGCGATTGCCACAACTGAAGCGCAGCAAAAAGATATTGTAGAAAGTTTTAAAATATTGACGGGCAAAAAAATCGATGCAAAATTTGAAGTTGATCCTGAGCTTATCGCCGGCATGAGAATTATTTCACAAGATTATCTATGGGACTCAACCCTAGCTCAAAAAATCAAAGCATTAGCGCATTATAAAGGTTAAAAAAAATGGATATTAAAAGTGCAGATATCACAGCTCTTTTTGAGCAATCTTTTACAAAAAATGAAGTTGCTGAGTTTGCTGAGATCGGAAAAGTTGTTCAAGTTGGCGACGCTCATTGTACCGCATATGGTTTAAACAGAGCGGTTTACGGCGAACTTGTAGATTTTGAAGGCGGAAATAAGGGCATTATTTTTGATTTGGATGACGATTCTGTTACCATATTTTTACTATACGCGCATATTCCTGTTGCTGAGCTTGAAGTTGTTAAACGCACGGGTACCGTTTTTAAATCACCTACAGGCAATGGTCTATTGGGCCGTATTATCAGTGCGATTGGTAAACCAATCGATGGCCTGGGCGATTTACAGGTAAGTGAATATCGTCCCATTGAAATTGCCATTCCTGGTATTATTGAGCGTACTCCTATACACCAATCCCTTGAAACGGGTATCTTAGCAATTGACGCATTAATTCCTATCGGTAAAGGTCAGCGAGAACTCGTAATCGGCAACAGGTCAACGGGAAAAACATCTATTGTTCTGGACACAATATTGCATCAAAAAGGCAAAGATGTTATTTGCATCTATGTTGCTATTGGTCAGCGTCAAGCAAACCTTGCACGATTTGCACACACATTGCGTATGTTTGGCGCGCTTGAATACACAGTAATTATTAGTGCAGATGCCAGTGAACCTGCATTAGATAAATATCTTGCGCCTTATGTTGGGTGTACTGCCGCTGAGTATTTTAAAGATCAGGGCAAAGATGTATTAATTATATATGATGATTTAAGTAACCACGCAATCGCCTATCGTGAAATGTCACTTTTGATGCGCCGTTCACCCGGCAGAGAAGCCTATCCAGGGGATGTTTTTTACTTGCATTCTCGGTTACTTGAACGTGCCGGTAAATTTAAATCAGGAGGTTCTATTACTGCGCTGCCTATTGCGGAAGTACAAAGTGATGATATTACCGCTTATATTCCCACAAACCTTATTTCGATAACTGATGGTCAAATTTTTTTAGATACAAAATTGTTTAATAATGGTATTCGCCCGGCAATCAATATCGAGCTTTCTGTTTCTCGTGTCGGGGGTGCAGCGCAAACAGCTGCCATGAGAAAGATGGTGCGTGCTTTGCGTTTGGAGCTTGCGCAATATCATGAACTTTTAGCATTTTCACAGTTCGGTTCCGAGCTTGATGCCGTTTCTCAAGAACGTCTTGCCCGCGGCGCACGCATTGTTGAGCTTTTAAAGCAGCATGAGCATGCAAGCTTATCATTTGTTGACCAGGTTATTATGCTTTTCTTATTAAAATATAATTTTTTGGATGCCATTAAAGTCTCACAAATTCGTGAATTTTGCATACAATTTGTTGGCTATATTAAACTTAGTTACTCTGAACTGTATAAGAAAATAACTGAATCAGGCGATGTTTCAGATGAAGTTATTAAAGAACTTTCAGTATACGCAAAAGAATTTAGTTTAGTTTATATTCCTGTAACACTGCTATGATATATGCATGATTTAAGGGCATACTCAGGCAGAAGGGCAAGATTGAATCAGATAAATAAAATCACTGTCTGCATGGCTTCAGGCTAGTGAATGAGCTGAATTTTTATTATCGATAATTTTGTTTCTTTAATAAAAGCCCTTTGACAATTTAATTGACTTTCGTCCAGGCCTTAAACTAAGATTCAATGTGTATTAAATTTTATTTTAAAAAAAAGGTTTTTATGAAATTTTTAAATTATTATCTATATGGGCTGTTGGTTTTTTTATCGGTTGAAAATTCATTAGCTATTTCAAAAAAGAAATATTGTTGTTTAGTAAACAAGCTTAACAATCTGACTAATTTAGTTGCCCAGGGCAATATGAATTGCAATGAGAATGTTTTCTTAATCAGTCAGTCAGATATACCCTACACTATTACCAAGCCAGGAAGATATTGCCTGGTGGAGAATATCGCAGTTGATTCTGGCCAAACTGCAATAACGATACAATTTGATGATATCGTTCAAAATCTTGTATATTTAGATCTGAATTCTTATGTGATTAACGGTTCATCAACCGGAGATGCAGCTACGGGAGCCGCTAATGGTATAGTTGGCGTTGGTACTGTTTCAGGAAATGTATTCCCAGCAGGAGTTCAAATAGTTAATGGAGAAATAGTATCTATGTCTGAACATGGGATTTATATACCATTAGGTATGGGCTTGTTGACCCTAGATGGTCTTACTATTCAATCCTGTGGTTCTGCCGGTGGCTCTACTAATGGCGGTATTGTGGTTGGTAACGATGCTCAAATTCTTATAAATCCTGTAATAAAAAATACGAATATTTTCGGTAGCGGCGGAACGGACTATGGAATGATATTAATCAATCCTCAAAATTTTTTAATTTTATCATCTGCATCAAGTTTTAACGGAAAAGACGGTTATAGTATCAGAGGCAGTACCGACTTTATTCCAGGTGTTATTTCATTATGTACGGCGTCTGGGAATGGTGGTAACGGCTTTTCTATAAACGCTAGTAGCGCTAATACTAAAATCACAGACTGTATAGCCGCTTCAAATCAGCTTTCTGGCTTTCACATAGCCGGGGAAAATGGCAGCTTTAGTGGTTGCCAAGCGGGCTCTAACGGAATTGATGGTTTTACAATAGCAAGTAATAATAATGCATTTGTGTCGTGTGTTGCTTCTGGTAATAACGGTTCTGGATTTACTGTTAATGTTGGCACTAATAATGACATTCGACAGTGCGTAGCACTAAATAACGTAAACTCGATCTAAGCAGAAAGCAGATTGTTGATGAATAATTCGATAGAAGGCTTTTTTTCGCGCATTTGATAAGAGATCAGTGATGAGAAAAGATGAGTCAAAGAACCCCACCAACTTCGACGCCTGGTCTGTTCCAGTTGAAGATGATTTTTTAAAATACCTCCTACTGATTCGATAATTCCGCAAAGACCTTTGCTAATTCCATAAAGTAACGTGAGTTCGATGAAATTTTAATCACGAAATAGCCCTTAAATTCAATGTAATTGAGGGTTTTGTGGGATAAAAA
>JAIETV010000013.1 GCA_019744895.1 Candidatus Babeliaceae bacterium
ATAGGTTGATGTTACAGAAGTGATAGCACTTTGTGCGCTTGATGAAGTGAATGCAAAATTTGCGGTGTTTGCCGTTACTGCATATAATGCTGTTTGTGAAAGAAATGCATTGGTTACCGTTGCGGTAATTAAATTAGCAGAGAAGTTGCAGTTACTATCACGCATAACCAGCGTGCCGCAAATATTATCACTGGTTGCAGAAAGCACCAGTGAATAAGCGTTAACTAAATCACATGCAGGTACACCACAGACAAATGCCACACGAGTTGCTGTTTGTGTGCCGACAACATCACCATACAATTGGCCAGTAAAATAGGTTGATGTTACAGAAGTGATAGCACTTTGTGCGCTTGATGAAGTGAATGCAAAATTTGCGGTGTTTGCCGTTAGTACATATAATGCTGTTTGTGAAAGCAATGCATTGGTTACCGTTGCAGTAATTAAATTAGCAGAGAAGTTGCAGTTACTGTCACGCATAACCAGCGTGCCGCATATATCTGCACTGGTTGCTGAAAGCACCAGTGAATAAGCGTTTACTAAATCACATGCAGGTACACCACAAACAAACGCGACATGATTTGCAGATGCTGAGCCAATAACATCGCCATACAGCTGAATAGTTGAGGTGACTATTGCGCTTACTGGTTGCCATGAAAGTTGTGATGGGTTGTTGCCATCTGCCGTTAACACCGTACCTACACCACCCGGTTGCGTGGGCAATTCAAAGGTATAGGGTGTCGTAACTATTGCAGGAGCAGTAATAGTTACAGAACCGGTTGTAGTATCGTTAAACACCACACCATGCTGGTTTGCAAAGGTTAAATCACCTGTCATGGTGTCACCGGCTTTTAAAACATAGAGATTACAGTCGCAGCTGTTGCCATTTATTTGTTGACCATTTAAAACTAGTGAGCCGGTAACTAATAAATTGCGTAAATACAGATCACGTTCTGGGTAGTTGTTAGGGTCAATAACCGTTGTTGCATGAATTTCTGGAGAATCAATGCGTGCAGCACGACATGAAGAATTTTTTTCTTGTAATACTTGTAGGGCATGCAAAAGAGCATCACGTGTTTGTTCATCACAAACAGCACTTTCTGTAACAAATGTTTGTAGTGCAAAAAGTTCCTGTGAAAATAGTACCTGGTCAATAGTGTCTTGGGCATGCTCCATAACTTCCTGTAATTCTTGCAAACGGCACAACGCATCTTCTGCTGATACAAGCTGCGCATTAAGCTGGGGGAGCATAAACATAAGTGCAGAGCACACTACATAGGTATAATTCTTCATAAAAAAACTCTCTCTTTTTAATAAATTAAAAAATAAATGTATTATGACAACAATCGATTAATTTTAGTTTTTAACTCAGTAATCTCCTGCTGTAGTGACGCTATAATGTCATATGCTTTGTCTAGCCGCCTATGATCTTTTTGTTGCTCATTAAGCATTAAAATAGGCAAATGCTGATAACGTATGGTTTCCGGTTTGTTATCGTTAAATAGCACAATTTCAGGAAAAATTTCAGCAACTTCTTCGGCAATTAACCCGGTCTCAAAAATTTTATCTGCATCGTTAATATAATTAAAAGTCACGGGGCGTAACTGGTAAATTATTGATGATAAATCATTCACGTTGTGTATGTTTTCTTTGTATCGTTTAGAAGAAGTTGTTGTGCCCAGTTTGCCGCTTGAGTTAACAAGTACTGCTATGCCACTTGAGCTTGTTTGCCCACTAATGCCACCGATAAAGCATGCTGAGCCGTCTGACGTAGTAGAATAATTGGTTCCAATTCTAATAGTGCTAAATTCAGTTGCACTGCCACTTGCTTGTTTCGTGCCGATAAAGATATTATTTGAACCGGTTGTTAATGTTGGCGCATTAAGACCACCAATAATAATATTGCCGGTGCCGGTAGTCAAAGCCGTTGCAGCACTGCTTCCTATAAGGGTATTTAACGTGCCGGTTGTCATTAACGTACCGGCATTATACCCTACTGCAGTATTATTAAAAAAAGTTGCAACCGTGTTTTGACCTTGAAGCGCTTGAGCTCCTACGGCAGTATTATAATAAATAGGGGTTGGTGTAGCACCAAATGAACCAAGACTTGCATGGCCGATTCCTACATTATAAAACCCTGCAGTATTAACCGCAATTGAACCGTTACCTAAAGCTATATTTGATGTTCCTGAAGTATTGTTTAAAAGAGCGCTATCGCCTATAGCTTTGTTGTATGATCCCGCATTATTATTGTTCAATGCAAGGTTTCCGATAGCAGTATTGAAGACACCGCCATTACCGGTCATACTACCCATAGCATAATACCCAATTGCTATATTATAGGTATCACTTACGCCATTAAAATACCTGTTATTGGGGAGTGCCCCCGTACCAATAGCAATAGTTTTATTGCCCGAATTAGTTAAAAGCGCATTAACACCGATAGCGATGCAGTCACTTGCTGAAGTTGCAGATGTTGCACCTGAAGCTGCATTGTTTCCGATGGCTATATTGTTTGAACCTGTTTGATTATAGTAAAGCGCTTGATAGCCAACAGCGGTACAGTTATTGCCTGAAAGGTTTTGATTAAGTGATTGATACCCAACAGCAGTGTTTTGAGCAGCATTTGCTGCAAACTGTAAGGCACCTGAACCTATAGCTGTTACCCCACTTAAGGTGTTTGCTTGCAGTGCTCTATGACCGATTGCCACACAGTCGGTGTAGGCTCCTGCTGTATTAAGCGCTTCAGAACCAAGCACGGTATTACGCCCGCCAGTACCAAGCGTAAATGCAGCATTACCGACAATAGTGTTATTCGAAGCAGTTGTAACGTTTTGTGCTGCCTGATAGCCGATTGCAAGGTTAGAAGTTCCGGTTATATTAGCATTGAGAGTATTAAAGCCAATAGCTGTGTTTAACGTCCCGCTCGTGTTATTCTGCAATGCACCAGAACCCACAGCAGTTAGTTGAGCTACAGTGTTTTTTTGTAATGCATAATACCCTAATGCGGTATTGTCATTTCCGGGATTTGCAACTGAGAGAGCTTGATGCCCAATAGCCGTATTGTTGCTTGATACTAAATTATTTCGTAGTGCTTGGTAGCCAACAGCTACGTTAAATGAACCTGAAGTATTTAGTGATAATGCGCGGCTTCCTACTGCGGTATTTTGTAAGCCAACGGTATTGTCTCTCAGGACAATATTGCCTAAAGCCGTATTGTCGGCAGCGGTATTATTTTGTAGTGCCTGGTAACCAATAGCAGTACAATTATTTCCAGAAAGATTTTGGTTAAGGGCTTGATAACCAACAGCAGTATTTTGTGTTGCTGTACCTGCAAACTGTAACGCACCTGAGCCGACTGCTACACTAATACTATTTCCTGTATAGGCATTTAATGCACGGTAGCCGACAGCAACGGAATCGTTATAAACACCGGCAGAAGCAAGTGCTTCTGAACCAAGTACCGTATTACGATGTCCTGTGCCGAGCGTGAATGATGCGTTACCCACAATCGTATTATTAGAGTTAGTTGTCAGACTTTGTCCTGCCTGGTACCCAATTGCAAGGTTAGATGTACCGGTAGTGTTTGCATTAAGCGCATAATAGCCAAGGGCGGTATTGGTTGTGCCACTTGTGTTACTTCGCAATGCGCCAGAACCAACAGCAGTTAACTGATCGGTGGTGTTATTGATGAGTGCATAGTAGCCGAGTGCCGTATTATCGCTACCTGCATCAAGCGCTCCTAAGCTATAATATCCCACAGCCGTATTATTAGTTGATAGTGTTGCGTTACGCAAGGCGTCTGCGCCTACAGCTACGCTGTTTAAGCCAGAAACGTTAGCAGTGAGCGCTCTGCTGCCGACAGCAGTGTTTCTCAACCCTGTTGTATTGGCACGTAGCGCAATATTTCCTAAACCCGTATTATCTGCAACCGTAGTGTTTTGTAATGCTTGATAGCCAAGCGCGGTACAGTTGCCAGCTGAAAGATTTTGATTAAGTGCTTGATGCCCAATGGCCGTATTTTGAGGTGCATCTCCTGCAAACTGTAACGCACCAGAACCAACTGCCACATTCACACTATTTGCATAATAAGCATTTAACGCTTGGAATCCTACCGCAACACATTCATTATATGAGCCTACGCTATTAAGTGCTTCAGCGCCAAGTACGGTATTTCGACGCCCTGTGCCAAGTGTAAAAGAAAAGTTCCCTACAATAGTATTATGAGAGCTTGTTACCACTTTCTGACCAGCTTGGTAACCGATTGCAAGGTTTGAGGTTCCGGTAGTAAGTGCATTAAGAGCGTAATACCCATACGCAAGGGTGGGCGATCCGGTAAATGCATTGTTGTTTCCTGCACCAATACCGATGATGGTATTTCCATTTTGTGGCGCAAAAATAAAACTATTGCCCGTATCGCAGCCGCCTATGGTACTATAATTAAGTAAACTGTTTCCTGTAAGGGTGACAGTTGTTGCGGCAAAGTTGCCCGTATTGTCACGTAAGACGAGTGTATTTGGGATGTCACACGATGTTGCAGTTAAAACCGTTGAATACGTTTGCGCTAACCCGCATGCAGGCACGCCACAGACAAATGCCACACGAGTTGCTGTTTGTGTGCCAACAACATCGCCATACAGTTGCCCGGTAAAATTTGTTGCACTGATTGATGTCAGCGCGCTTAATGCGCTTGAAGAAGTTAACGCAAAGTTTGCCGTGAGTGCATAAAGCGCTGTTTGTGAAAGAAGCGCGTCAGTTACCGTTGCAGTAATGAGGTTAGCAGAAAAGTTGCAATTACTGTCGCGCAGCACCAAGCTACCGCATATGTTAGCACTGGTTGCAGAAAGCACGGTTGAATAAGCGTTTACTACATCACATGCAGGTACACCACACACAAACGCTACATGATTTGCAGACGCTGAACCGATAACATCACCATAGAGTTCTATGGTTGAAGTAATTAATGCGGTTATTGGTTGCCACGAAAGCTGTGCTGGATTATTGCCATCTGTAGCTAATACTTGCCCGGCAGAACCTTGGTCAATAGGTAGTTGTAATGTGTAGGTGTAGGTATAGGTAGGTGGCGCAGTAAGAGATCCAAAATTATTTACCGTGTCGTATGAGCGGTATTCTACCGCGTGAACTTTATCGAAAATATTGCTTGGAAAATAGCCAAGATCCGCCGCCTTATTACTGCCGGGATAGATGTACGCAATAGAACTGTCACCGCATACAATACCATAATCTACAATAGCCGAACTATTGGCACCAAGTGCTGTTCTATTAAGAGCGAAATCTGTATCAACGTCAGCTGCATAACCTAATGCAGTATTGAATCCTCCTAATGACGGTGTTTGTAAACTGTTATTACCTAGGGCTGTATTATTACGCCCTAAAATATTGTTTTGTAGTGATTGTGTACCAACAGCGACATTTTCAGAGCCTAGCTGATTAGTGTTTCCATCTTCATCAATAACATCAAGCCCAACATTGCTTTGTAATGCATAGGCACCTAAGGCGACGTTACCATAACCTCCGGTAATGTTGTACGTGCTTGTTATTAAAAATGGCAAAAACGGCGCCAGATTATTGGTATCAGTTAGTAAAGCGTGGTAACCAACGGCAAGGTTACCGGTTCCTGTTAAGGTATTATTGTTACCTGCACCTAAACCAATAAGAGTGTTTTGGTTTGTTGGTGCAAAAATAAAGCCATCGCCACTGTCACAATCGCCCACGGTGCTGTAGTTAATTAAACTGTTGCCGGTGAGTGTGATAGTGGTTGCTGCAAAGCTGCCATTTGCATCACGCTCAACAACTGTTAAGGGCGTATTGCAGGGCGTGCCACTCACCAGTGGTGATGCGCCAACACCCAGCTGCCCCGAGCTTGTTACTACCACTGGTGACCCGGTAAGAAACGTATCAAAAATACCTGCTATATAGGTTTGTTGCTGTGTGTTTTGTGTGCCAATACGAATAGTTGCCTCGTCTAAAATATCGCCTTCGTGTGCTATATGGATATTGTCAGATGTGTTTACTACATTCTTGCCAGCACCCAGGCCCACGGCTACATTTAAAGAACCGTCGATATTGTTTTCTAATGCAAGATACCCCAGTGCTACGTTACCATTCCCGCTTATATTATTTTCTAAAGAACTAACCCCTACGGCTACATTAGTTGAGCCCATGGTATTATTGTTCAATGACTGATACCCTATTGCTACATTAACTGAGCCATCTATATTGTTTTCTAATGCATGGTAACCCAGGCCCGTATTGGCAAAACCAACCGTATTATTTTGACCTACATCCAAACCAACCCATGTATTCTGATTTGTTGGCGCAAAAATAAAGCCTTGAGTAGAATCACAATCACCAAACTCACTATAATTAAGTAAGCTATTACCGGTAAGGGTAATAGTAGTAGCATTAAAATTTCCGTTGCTGTCACGCACAACAAGGGTAAACGGTATATCGCACGAAGTTGCTGTTGCAAGAAGATTCAATAGAGAAGAATCTGTTAAGGTAGTAAGCCAGGTGAGTTGCCCAGTATCTTCTGCTAATCCCAAAACTTGCCCTTCAAAACCTTGGGCTATGGGCAAAATTAATTGATATGAAGGCGATGCTGATGTGCAAGCTTTTGTTATTGATGATGATTGTTCAACAAGATAGTATACTGGTTCTTGTAAAACTATACCACCAGAGTTGTCCAAAGCGTACAATGGTATTGCATTGTCTGAGGGAAGAATGTTAAGTACATCTAAGACACTTCTAGAAAATAATGTTGTATTGCAGATAAAAAAAATAAGTAAAAAATAATTGATAGGGCACTGGTACTTCATGTTCTACTCTTTTTAAAAATTATTATTTATATAGTAATAACATGCTTGTTCATAACATGCAGATAGTATCATGGTCAAGTGATTATGTTTATAAAAATTTTTGGTATACTCTGAAATATGGAAAAAAAATATATACTCTGGCAAAAATTTGCAGAAAAAAATAATCTTACTGAAAAGCAACTCACGCAATTTCAACGCTATTATGATCTTTTAACAACTTCTAATAAGCTGTTTAATATAACGGCAATAACCGATATTGAATCGGTTATCGCGTATCATTTTCAGGATTCATTATCTCTTCAAGATTTTCTGGATATGCGTGCACTTACAAGTTTATGCGATATTGGCAGCGGCGGGGGCTTTCCGGGAATTCCACTTAAAATTATCTTCCCACATGTAAATGTGCTCTTGCTTGAAGTTTCACAAAAAAAAATAGAGTTTCTAGAAACGGTTGTTGATGAACTTGGGCTTGAAAATGTTGAAATGTGTGATCTTGATTGGCGAACATTTTTACGTAAAACTGAAGGGCAGATAGATGTTTTTTGCGCGCGGGCTTCGTTGCACCCAGATGAATTGCTGCGGGTATTTTCAGGCTCATCGGCTTATAAGGATAGTACGTTAGTTTACTGGGCATCACAGCAATGGAACGCTTCTGAAAAGGAAAAGCGATTTCTGAAAAATACTTTTGAATACTGCGTTGGTGATCGAAAACGGTTTTACGCGATCTTTAAAAAATCGTAATTATAACGTGAGTTCGATCATATTCAATGTAAAGCATATGTCGGTTAAATAACCTGATCAGCATGGCGAACTGCAACTTTACCTGCAGCAAGCTGTTTTCTTTTCCGAAATTCCTGGTGATATTCACTATATCTGGCAAGACGCTTTCTGCGCTTTTCGGCAAGTTCTTGAATACGTTCAGCAGTAATAGGAGGTTCACCATAGGGATGATTGGAATAATACATAAAAGCCGCTTCAAGCATAGCTATGGGTAGTCCTGTCTGCCGAGCTATTTCTGCTTTTTTTTCAGGAGTGTCTATCTCAGCAAGTACAACTTGAGCTTCAAGCTTTATTCTTTCCCGATATTTTTTGTTAGCTTCACGATGTTTCATAGCAAAATTTTTGCGCTCTTGGAGAACTTCTTGAATACGTTCAGCAGTAATAGGAGGTTCACCATAGGGATGATCGGAATAAAAATTAAAAGCCGCTTCAACCATAGCTATGGGTAGTCCTGTCTGCCGAGCTATTTCTGCTTTTTTTGCGGGGGTATTAATCTCAGCAAGTACAACTTGAGACGCAAGACTTCTTCTTTGCCGAGATCTTCTTTGATTTTCACGATTTCTGTCAAGAATATTTGTGCGCTTTTGGAGAACTTCTTGAATACGTTCAACAGTAATAGGAGATTTACCAAAGGGATGATCGGAATAAAAATTAAAAGCCGCTTCAACCATAGCTATGGGCAGTCCTGTCTGCCGAGCTATTTCTGCTTTTTTTGCGGGAGTATTAATCTTAGCAAACTCATCTTTTTTGGTTTGTCTATAACGTGATTTTACCTCATTGCGCCTACGAGCTGCTTGAGTTTCTGGTGCACCAGGCAGACTCTCTGCCTGAGCGATAGCTTCAACAGGTTTTCCTGAAAATCCTAGTAAAGTTCTAGCAGCATCAGTCATATCAGGATCTATATCATCATAAGCATCGATCACAATCACATCTTCATCAACTTCATCAACTTGGAAGGTGTTGCTCAAAGCTATTGAAGAAGATGATGAGCTTTCACTACTAGTAAGTAAAACAGAAGTCATGCACAGTAAACTTAAAGCAGACACTTTAATTATGTCTTTATGCTTGATTTTTTTTTCCATTTTATTTTCCCCTTTGATTTTAAGGCATTTAAAAATGCCCTAAATAAAGCAACATTTATTATTTAAAGTTTATGTATCTAAATGCTTTAAGTATACAGGTATACAGATTATTGTCCTATTGCAATTTTCACGTATACAGCTAAGATATCATGACACTTGGTTAGCGTAATTCCTTTTCTGTTGGGAGATTATAATGAGACACACTCAATCACTTTTTTCAAGCTATCTTTCCGGGATTAAAGATGCCGACCATGGTAATTCGTATAAAACTATTTTAGCGCTCTTTTTCCCTGAATTGATAACCGCTTTCCTGCTTATGATCAATATTGTTGATATGAAATTTGTAGCAGAGCTACATTCAACAGGGCTTTATAATGCATTAGGGGTTACTTATACCTTATTGCACACAATAACAAAAATTGCAGAGGGTCTTTCTGTAGGTGCAGTAATTATGTGTGGTCATTATAATGGCGCACATGATAAAAAAAATGTAGGAAACTCATTAAGCGCAGCTTTGTGGATCTCCTGTATTATAGGAGCTCTTATTGCATGGCTGCTTTTTGTGGGCGCGCATTCAATTTTTGTGTGGTATAATTTACCCGCACGGTTAATTACTATCGCTGCTGCCTATTTGAAAGTTCGTTGCCTGAGTATTTTTTGTATGTTTGTCAGTTATGGCATAGTCGGTTTTTTGCGAGGAGTCAAAAATACACGAGTTCCTATGAATCTTTTTCTTGTTGGAGCCGGCCTTTTTGTACTGCTTGATTATCTTCTTATTTTCGGTAAGTTTGGTCTTCCTGAATTGGGCGTTATGGGCTCTGCGTGGGCGGCTGTTGTTCAATATGTGGTTATTAGTTTTGTTGGTCTTGTGTATATTGTTATGAGTAAATACCACAAACTCTATGATGTTCAGATTATAAATGTTCAGATTATAAAACTTATGGGAAAGATTTTGTTGGTTAGTTTACCCGTAATGGTTGATAAGGCAGCTCTTGCTATCGCAAAGATCTGGCTATGCAGTTTAATTAACCCACTGGGCAAAATCGCCATGGGCACCTTTAATGTTATCAAAGATATGGAACAGTTTGCCTTTGCCCCGGCTGTTGCCTTTGCTCAGGTTATAACGCTGCTTGTCAGTAACGATTATGGAAGCAAAAATTGGCAGGGCATTAAAAGTACGATTAAAAAAATTCTCTTTTTAAGCTCGCTTATGGTTTTTGTTATTTTATTGGCTTTTTCTCTGGCGCCGCATCTTGTTATTAGCCATTTTGATACGAAAAAAATATTTACCGACTTTGCAGCCACAGCATTTCCCATTATCAGCGTATTAGTATTTTTCGATATTCTGCAGATTATATTGGCTGCAGCCCTGCGAGGGGCCTCCAATGTGCGGGTAGTTATGTTCGTACGTCTATGCTCACTGCTGTTTTTTTTCATGCCCATTTCTTATGCATTATCACTTTTGCCGCTTGAAAATACGCTTATTAAGTTTATTCTGATATATAGTACATTTTATATTGGCAACGGACTGATGGGTATTATATATCTTATGCGGTTCCGTTCAGAACGTTGGAAGAGCATATCATGGAGATAAACAGAGTAACTCTTATTACGCAAGAAGAACTCTTAAAACTTGCAAAACTTTCGTGCATTAACTTAGAGCCACATGAAGTTGAGCCTTTACGTAAGAGCTTGGATGCTGTTTTAGGGTATGCCTCACGCTTGCAAAATGTAGCGGCACAGTACCCTGAAATTCAGCAAACAGCTCGAACGGTTAATGTGTTTCGACAAGATCATGCAGTTTTGTGTACTGACCCTATGGTTGAGTATGCGCAGGCTCATGAAAATAATTATTTTTTGGTACCCATGATCATCAAGCAGTCATAACGTGAGAAAGCAGCAGGCATGAAAGATTTAGCATTTGCCACAATACAAGAGCTTTCTCAAGCCCTTGAAGAAAAAAAAATTTCCGTTTCAGAACTTATTGCCTATTTTTCAAAGCGTTTTATTGAACATGATACTACGCTTGGTAGCGCACTTGAAATATTTGATGCAGGTCACCCTGGAGATGATTCAGGCAGCAATGCAAAAAGTAAACTTACCGGAATTCCGGGTTTAATAAAAGATAATATCTGTCAAAAAGGGCGCGTAACATCATGCGCTTCAAAGATGCTTGAAAATTACCGGGCATCCTATGACGCTACGGTTATCGAGCGCTTGAAAGCAGTTGGCGCGCCATTGCTTGGGCGTGCAAATATGGACGAATTTGCCATGGGAAGTTCAACAGAAACGTCTGCTTTTAAAAAAACTTTAAATCCATGGGATCTTACCCGAGTTCCTGGTGGATCAAGTGGTGGTTCTGCAGCAGCAGTTGCTGCAGGGCTGGTTCCTTGGTCACTTGGCTCTGATACTGGTGGCTCAGTCCGTCAACCTGCGTCATTTTGTAATTTAGTCGGAAGTAAGCCAACATATGGTTTAGTTTCTCGTTACGGTTTGGTTGCTTATGCATCGTCACTTGACCAGATTGGTGCTTTTACGCGCACGGTGTATGACAATGCCGTAGTATTGTCTGAAATTGCAGGGCATGACAAGCGCGATGGTACAAGCTTACCGGTTCATAAGAAAGATTATACCGCAACGCTTGATGGAAAAATTCCTGAAGGGTTAAAAATCGGTATGGTCACTAATGCACTACAAGCAGAAGGTATCGACGCCGACGTGCTTAAACTGCTTGATGACGTTGTTAAGGTTTATGAAAAATTAGGTGCGACTATTAAGCAGATAGCTCTTCCTGCAATGGATTATGCAGCAGCTGTTTATTTTATGGTCAGTCGTGCTGAGGCTGCTTCAAATTTGGCACGCTTTGACGGTATTCGTTATGGGTACCGTGACATGCAGGCAACGACATTATCAGATCTCTATGTGCGCGATCGTTCCCACGGTTTTGGGGCTGAAGTTAAGCGCCGTATTTTGATAGGTAATTATGCATTATCAAGCGGGCATGCAGATGCGTATTACCAGAGCGCTAAGAAAGTTCAAGCGGTTATGCGCCAAGAGTTTTTGCATGCGTTTAAAGACGTTGATATTCTTTTCATGCCGACTACACCATCGGGCGCATTTACCTTTGGAGCATTTGACAATGATCGCCTGAAAATGGATCTACAGGATTACTTTAATGCAAGCGCTAACTTAACTGGTTTGCCCGCGTTATCCGTCCCTGGCGGGTTTACCAGTAACGGCTTGCCGGTAGGGTTTCAGCTTATGGGGCCGGATGTATCTGAAGAATTACTCTTTAAAGTTGCCTATGCGTATGAGCAACAGACGCCATGGCACACCATGGTTCCTGAGAAATTTAATGTATAACAAAAAAAGGATGTGTATGAAAAAGATAGTGTTATTACTGTTGAGTACGGGTTCGCTCTATGCTGCTGATACCAGCGGTAGTGGTAGCCCGGAAGAAGCACGTGATCAGAATGTTCTTCCGCCGAAAAAACGTGAAAATGAGCAAAACGCTCAAGCTGAAAAAATGCGTGATTGGTTTAATGAGTGTATGCGTTCTGAAGAAAATAAAAAAATGGTTGAAGCCGTTTTGTATGCAGGCAATGAGGCATGGCAAAAAACTCGTGCACTCTTTTATGATGGTGAAGAAGTTAAATATGGCAACGTTTCTTTAGCGCTTGCATTAGGAGCCGGCTATCTTTTAGGAAGACGTTTTTCCGGTATCGGCACTATCCGCCGGCAGCTTGCGCAACTCACTACTAAAGTAGACCGTTTGCCAAACAGCCGGTAACTAGCATCGTTGCAATCCGATATAACTCAGCAAAATCTACAGCTCCAACAAGCTATTGCAGCTTGTGCTGTGAAAACTAAAGGTGGCCCAACAGCGCCATAAGTTAAGATACGAGATTGATTTGAAAATAGGGGTCTAGAAATAGGCCCTGTTTTATTGTAAAAAAATAGTTGAACGTTACTTAATTATTTGAATAATTCTGTAAGCCATGTAATACCAGCATTGTTTGTATCAAGTTTTTTCTCAAGCCTTTTTAATCTATTTTCTAATAACAGCATTTGTCTTTTTTGCAATTGCATAAGGCGTGCAATATCGGTTTTGCTTGCAATTCCATTACGTAATTTTAATTGCAGAGCATGTATATGACGAATCAATTTTGCTTCACTATGTTTTAATTGATTTGATTGCTTATCAAAACCATTTTTTACCTGTTCTTGAAGACGTGCAAGTTCATCATGCGTACGTTTATGCTCGCCAGAATTTTTTAGCGCGTTTGCAATAATTTCCTGATGAATAGTTTCAGCTTTAGTTGTTAAATATGTTAATCCGGCGCGTATAAGCGTTGTATCTTTTTTTATTCCCAAAGATACAGCAAGTCCTGCAAAAATGCCTAATTCCGCTACCCCAAAGCGTGCAAGATGCCCAAGGGCAGCGCCGGTTGCGGCTGCTTGAGCAACCCATAACAGTGAGCCACCATGATTGACTACTTCAGTAATTGTAATAATACTTTGTGGGCTCATTGCTGATAATCTGTTATGAGTTGTTAAACTCAGTGCACAAAAAAGCAAAAGTAATAGGTTTTTTTTCATAGTTTTTTTCTTATTTTTAACGTAAATAATACATAACTTAAAGTATACCAGATGCTCGTACATTGTCAGTTGTTCCTTTTAAAAGAGCTGTTGATCAGCTTTTAGAATATTGAATCTCAGCTGTCTGCTGTTGTAAGCTTATTCCACAGACTATTCATAAAAAGTGATCTATGCCATTAATTACCCGCACGCTGTATATTCTTTTTTTTGCAACGGGCATAGAGGTGTGCGCTAGCTACCAATCATATAGATCAACAGATACGGTCTTAAGTTTTTTTATGCGACATGTCATAGCTGACATGGCCTATTTTAATAGATATCTTTTTTTTACGTCAGACACCTATAAAATTCTTGCATTAAGCAGCCCATTGTATATGCTAGGGCGCGCGGTAGATAAGCCAATACACAATTATTTTTATGATAAAAAAAAACATCGTAATATTCATACCATCGCACCTGTTTTTGAGTATGCTGTTGATCCTTTAATGGGCGTTTCTATAACCACCTTAATTCTTCTGCAATTTCTATCTGGCGACGCACATACAAAAAAAGTCTCAGAAGTTTTTTTTTCTGCGTTACCTTTTTTATGGCTCTATAAAGACGCCATTAAGCTTATACCATGCAAGGCGGCTTTACGCCCAAAAAATCAATATTTTTTTGCATGTAAAGAGTATTATGGTGGCTTTCCCTCTGGCCATATGTGGGAGGCCGTATTCATGGCCTATCTTTTTGCCGCAGAGTTGGGTATTAATTATGCTATTCCATTAGGTGCTTTTGCAACATTGGTGGCAGTACAATCTGTTGCCATTAATCGCCATACAGCATCGCAAGTTATTGCAGGTGCAGCCATGGGCATTGTTTTTGGGGTTGCTGCGCAAAAAGTAGTGCACCGTGCCTTACATAATACCACCTCGTGTGGTATTATTTTAAACAAATCGGGTAACATTACATTCACCGTTGAAAAAAAATTTTAATAACGTTAAGCACAAACCGGTATGCACATACAAAAAATTCTTATTCGTATCTTTATCGTTTTATTTTTTTCCTATGCGTGTATATGGCAGCCCACCATAATCGTTTACCCGATAGTAACAGCAGTAGGACTTATTCAATATCCCTTTTTTTATATATACTCACTTGCTATTCAACCACTTGTAGATGGTGTACATTCTTGTAAAACCCATAAAGAATATCACAGGATACTACAAGCAAATTATGATGAGCGCTCACGGCTACTTAAAGAACTTATTGATGCGCGTGGCAAACTTGCTTATTATCAAGATCTTCAGAATGCTGGAATAACGTACACCACCAATACTGTTTGTATAGCGCAGATTGTCTATAAGCAATTACGCCAAGACAATTCTTTTTTTATTATCGATAAAGGTTCTGCAGACGGTGTTACGCCCGATATGGTTGCGGTGCTCAATAACCTGCTATTGGGAAGAGTTACTCAGGTGTATAGATCGTATGCACAGGTAATGCCGTTGCATAATCCACAGTGTCATGTGCCTATAGTATGTGCCGAATCGCATGCACGTGGTGTTTTTCGCGGCTGTCAGGCAGATGACAGTATTGGCCAGCTAGATTTTATCAGCCATCTTGAGCAACTTATTAAAGATGAACTAGTAATAACTTCCGGTGACGGTTTAATGTTTCCTCAAGGGCTTGCCGTGGGTCGTATCAAAAAATTTACGCTTAATGAATTGGGCTTTTTGTATGATGTTGATATCGAACCGCTTTTTGATATTGAAAAAATTTCTTACTGTTCAGTTATCTCAAAAAATACTCAGCAGGCTTTACACAAGAAGGTATCATCATGATGACTATTCAAGGACTCAAGTACCGGTGGAATATTCCCGATGTTGACGGTGCTGCAGTAGCGCAACTTGCTGCAGACGTAGCATTGCCCGTTCCTCTTGCTCACGCACTCTATGCACGCGGTTTTACGCGTAAAGAGCAGTTGCAGGATTATTTAATCAGCTCATATGAAAAAGATGTTGCAGATCCACAATTGCTCAAAGATGCACAAAAGGCAGTTGATAGGCTTATTCAGGCACTGAACGGTAATGAAAAAATTCTCATTGCCGGCGATTATGACGTCGACGGTATAACATCATCAGCTCTTATGATGATCTGTTTATTGCCTCTGGGCGCGCAGGTTAATTTCTTTTTACCCAACCGTGTAAAAGATGGGTATGGATTATCCGTAAAAACGGTAGAACGCGCGCATGAGCATGGATATGCCGTAATTATAACCGTTGATAACGGTATAAGCGCCTTTAAACCGGCTGAGCGCGCGCAAGAGCTTGGTGTTGATCTTATTATTACCGATCATCATAGGCCGCATGGTAATCTGCCATGTGCCTATGCTATTGTCGATCCGCATCAGGAAGATTGTGCGTACCCGTATAAATACTTTGCAGGGGTTGGCGTTAGCTTTAAGCTCATGGCACTACTTTACGCTCAGCTTGGTAAGCAGCTGCCGGCTGAGGTATACGAACTCATGCTTCTAGGAACGGTTGCAGACGTGGTACCACTTACTGGTGAGAATAGGTTTTGGGTGCGGCATGGGTTACAAAAAATAAAGCAGGGGCATAGTTATGGGTTACAAGTACTCAAGCGAAACGCTCGTGTCACTAAAGAGACTCTTACTTCACTTGATATCGGCTTTTTTATAACACCGCAGATTAACGCGCTTGGTAGACTTGAAGATGCGCGTTCAGGAGTTAAATTTTTGGTTGGCAACGATACAACCGTTACTGAAGCAGTTGGTACTTTACTGCATAAGTTGAATGAAGAACGAAAATTCATTGAAAAAAATATCTATGAAAATGTTCTTGAAAAAATTAAGCAGGGGCTTATTAATCCGCATCAAGACCGCATGATTATAGTAGCGCATGATGATTGGCCAACAGGGGTTATCGGGCTTGTTGCCGGCAAACTCATGAACGCCTATAATGTTCCAACAATTTTATTACACAGAACAGTGCAGGGCATTTTAAAAGGCTCGTGCCGCTCTATCGGTGAATGTGATATTTTTAAAGCATTAAGTTCAGTTAAAGATCTTCTTATAAGTTTTGGTGGTCATCCGATGGCAGCTGGACTTGCCCTTGATGAAAAAAATTTTGATGCATTTAAAAAACGACTGTCAGAATACATAACAGAGTTTGTAACTCATGAATCAATGGTGAAAAAAATTACGTGTGATGCGCCTTTACTTTTGACTGATGTTACGCAAAAATTATCGCACGGGTTGCAGTACCTTGAACCCTTTGGATGCGAAAATCCACAGCCACTTTTTATCTTGAAAGATGTCACGTTGCTTGAACCCCCGCAGTTATTAAAAGAGCAGCATGTCAAAGCACGCTTATTTTCTGATGGGGTGATCAAACCGATTATATTCTTCAATAGACCCGATCTGTTTGAATGGTTCATAGAGCATCAACGTGATATTTTTTCTGTAGCGTGTTATGTTACTCAAAATAACTGGAACGACAAAATATCAGTTGAGCTGCAGGGTGTTGATATATCTTGCGTCTAAAGTCTACTTTTTGTAGTCTGTAATGGGAAACGCTTTAAAACAGGAGTAGGGTAATGAATTTCAAAACAGCGCGCCGAAGGGCATCAAAACTCATCATGCTGGTACTACTAAGTTGGTTGTCATCTGTATATGCAGCTCAGTGGGCAGTGGTTGGTGCCGGTCCTGCAGGAATTGTAATCGTTGGCTTATTACTTGATCTTGGAACACCGCGCGAAGATATTGTATGGATCGATCCGGAGTTTAACGTCGGGCGCATGGGGCAGTACTATAGCACGGTGCCGGGTAATACAAAGACTTCATTATATATAGAGTTTATTCAAGCGTGTAGAACATTTCAAGATTGCGCACCGGGCGCCCTACAAGAACTTCAAAAGTATGAGCTTGCATTAGAGTATCCGCTTTCTATTATTGTAAAGCCATTGCAACAAATAACCGCATGCATGAGCCAAAAAGTTACTACTCAGAAAACTATGCTCACGGGATTAGAGTTTGCCAATGACACCTGGCATATCGAATGCGCAAATGGTTTTGAATGTGACGCGCAGCGGGTGGTTCTTGCAACTGGCTCTTACCCACGTTCATTAAACTATACTAATTCACCGGAAATACCTTTAGATTGCGCACTTAATCAGCAGCTGCTTTCTGAGAGTGTTACACCAGATGATACAGTTGCTGTTGTTGGTAGTGCCCATTCAGCTGTGCTCGTGCTTAAATTTTTAAGTGAGATGCCTGTGGGTAGAATTATAAATTTTTATAAAAAACCATTTGTTTATACAACCGATATGGGCGGTTGGCTTTTATATAGTAGTTCCGGCTTGAAGGGTGTTGCCGCTGAATGGGCAAAAAACGTGTTAGAAAAAAATCCACCGTGCAATTTAGTGCGCGTCTATAATTCAGAAAAAGCACGCGCTGCGTGGCTACCCTTGTGCACAAAAATTGTTTACGCTGCCGGTTATGACCGCAACCCGATCCCCGGCTGTAATCCTGATATGAATTATGATACACAGACGGGCAAAATAGCACCGGGACTTTTTGGTATCGGTATAGCATTTCCGGAAGTTATTATTGACCCGGCAGGTAACCAAGAGCATAAAATAGGCTTAAATAGCTTCATGCAACATGCTCTTGAGATGCTGCCAGAATGGATGCGTACAAAAGATGTGCTGTGGCGTTTTAAAGAATTTGAAGAGTTGTTTACTATTCAGGTTTTGTAACAATTACCCTTGATTAAATCGTGGCCGCGCAAGACGATGGTAGAGTTTTTTGGTACTTTCTCCCGGATCATCTTGATAAAATGTGTATTCAAAACTAACTCTTTTTCTTTTATTGTCAGGTATGCTAATAATTTCTCCCTGCATTATCAGTTGAGTCTTACTATCTGTCCAGGGTATCTTTTGGCCATATAGTTGCATGCAGTAATCGACAATTTGTGCAAATGTATGGTTTTCTATAGCTGCTAGGTCATACTTTTTTCTAAGTTCTTCTTGCGGTGTAGTAAACCACGCTTGGATACGATTATCATAGGGCAATCGATTCTTAATTTTTTTTATTTTATGGCTCTGCTGAAATGCGTCATCTCCAATAAATAAAATGATTTTCTTATTTCGTTTGGGGTCATCTATAATAATTGTTTTAGTTTCAAAATTTATATCTTCTATAAAGCTTTCATCTTCAGGATTGTATTTTTTATTCAGGGAGTTTAGTTTTTCAATAAGTCTGTTTTTACGCTCAATTTGTTCGTTGTTTGTCTGGTCTAGTGGCACATCAAGCTCCGATTGATCTTCAGTAATATTGGAGGGTAATTTAGGGAGTTCTGTGGGTTGATTTTGTGAAGCTAGTGGTTGAGCGGTATCAGTCTCGTTTTGTTCATCAAAAGAGACTGTTGTTTTTTTCTTAAGTAAATTTTGCTGTTCTGTTTCAGCACCTGTATCTAGCATATCTTCAACTAGTATTTCTTTTATTACAGATAGTAAGTTTTTTTGAGCTTGGGTTTGTGTAGCCTTTTCGTTCATCAATTGCTTAGCTTTATTAACATTCTTTTTTACTCCGATACCAAGAGCGTATATAAGTGCTTTGTAATTATCATATATGGGCTCTTTTTGATTAAGAATTTTCTGCAGGTAAAACTCAGCTTTTTTTGGATCTTTCTCTGAGCCATACAGACCATATTGGAAAGTGAGTAATAATTCATAAAGAGTTGTAGGGTCATTTAAGCGCACTAGTTTTTCTAAAATTTCTTGGGCTTTTTGTTGAGAAATAATCTCAGGATTTTGAATCAATAAATCATAAAAATTCCTGAGCATCGTAGTGTTTTCTGGTTCAAGCGCTAAAGCCTTTTCAAATGAAATTAATGCTTTTTGGGGATCTGCTGAAATATTTTCCAACGAAGCATGCATCTTTCCAAGCAACCAATATTTTGTACTTAAATATTTTGTATCAGTAACTCGTTCCAACAGATTGTGCACCTTATCAAATTGCTGATTTATTAGGTATAAGTGTGCAAGACTAGTTAAATATTTAGGCTTGTTCTCATCATTAGCACGTTCAAGAGTGTGTTCAAGAAAGTTGAACGTTTGCTGTTTTTTTTCAAAGTCGTTTTCAAAGTCAAGGCCACACATAATAGTAAGCTCACCATAGGCATAAGAATTATTAGGATTTATTGCTAAAATTCTTTTTAAATACTTTTCACGAAGTTTTATATCATTATTCAGATAATAATATTTTTCTAACGCTTCTGAGGCACGTTCGGCTATTTCGTCTTTCATGTCTATATTTCTTTGAAAATTTGGATCACTGAGTTTTTTGAGTATTTCTATACTTTTAGCGATATCTGAGGGATCTGCACAATGTTGTATGCAGGCACAGGAATATTCCAAATCTGTAATCATTACCTCTTCCTCTGAAATTACATTATTGTTTTTACGAGACTTTTTATACCATTCCCGAGCTTTTTTGAACCATGCTAAAGCTTTATCGATATCTTTTGTGGTACCTAGACCATATAAGTAGTATAGTGCTAATTTTGAAAATGCTCTTCCATAGCCAAGTTCAGCAGCTCTCATCATATTATTAAAAGCAAGTTTGGGTTTATTCTGATTGTCGGTAAAACTGGATTCTTCAAAAAACTCACCCATCTCAAAGAGGAATTCAGGATTCGCATTGTTTTTTTGTATAAGATCAAATAATATTTTTAAACCTTTTTTTTCATCTTCAGGCACTTTGTTATTTAATAACAAAAGAGCTTCACCAAGAGCATCAGATTCTTTAAATTGTTGATTTAAGCTCAAAATTTGAGCTGGTAAGGTAAAAAGCATTAAACTGAAAAAAAAAGTCATACAATGTCCCTAAAAATTTAATTAATATGCTTAAAGTATATTATGAATTATTTACCTTTACATAGTCAATAGAATAATAGTATTTAATGGGCAATAAGAACGAACAGTATCTGCTTCAATAAAAGTATTTTCATGAGAATTTTCGATCGGCTGATCAAGTCTGCGGGGTTTTATAGATTTAACATAATTTTTTTTGTTATTTTTAGAGTATGAGAAAAAGTTGTCTGCTATTTTTACCGGTAAATGTTATGCTCAGTGCACAATCTTGGACAAGCACCTATCATGCTACGTCAAAACATTTCCAGGAATATTCTGGTATGGTTGTTGTTGAAAAAAAGACACAAGAACCATTCACTCAACTTCTTGTTTCCTGGAACGCCGATATGCCAAAGCAAGGCTTCTTTCGGTTTTATCTTGAAGTCTTTAATGAAAAAAATAAAAACTGGTCTCTCTATAAAATGTATGAATGGGGCCCAGGGGTAAACCGTTCATTCTCTGAAAAAAATAAACAGGTTGGCTCGGAATATGCACATGTTCGGTTTGAAGGGGCGCTGGGTAAACTCTATAGAAAATTTAAGATAAAAATTGAAGCAGTTGATGGCGCAGAACTTTCTGCTTTGCGACGTGTCGCAGTATGTGCTTCAAATATGTCCCAGTTTAAAACAGAAGCGGTAGGCTCATTACAGAATATGTATTTCAAAAATAAATATATATATCTTTCAGATGTACCCTGTATCTCGCAGCACGATGAGCGATTTCCTGAAAGCGTTGGCTGGTGTTCGCCCGCTTCACTTGCACAGGTTATTGAATATTACACACAGCAGAAAATTGATCTTCCTGCCTTAGCTCAAGCGGTTTACGATGAAAAGTTAGATGCCTATGGTAGTTGGCCTTTTAGTACGGCGCAAGCAGGGGTATATATGCCAAACAAAACCTGCTATGTGTCACGTCTGAACTCAGTAAAAAATCTTTTAAAGTTAGTGTCCCATGGATATCCTGTTATTGTGAGTATTTGCTGCACAAAGCCCTTACCAGGCGCACCTAAAGCATACGATAAAGGCCATTTAATTACGGTAGTTGGTTTTGATCTGAAAAATAAAACTATTATCTGCCATGATACAGCAGAAAAAAATAGAGAAGATATCGTAAAGCACTACCCTCTGGAGCCATTTGTGCGTGCGTGGGAACGGCGTCAACGTTTAGCGTATATTATTATGCCTACCAGCCTAGTAGACCAACACTTATGAAAAATTATATAACCGGTTCATAAATTTAAAGCAATACCATAAAACGTCAACACCAGGCTCGATGTACTCACAAAATTCAATTTATTGCAGCGACAACATGACGGCTACCTGTTTAACATAATTTAAAAATTTTTACAGGTGATTCTTTGTAATCATTTCCAAATTTATCTAACCGTATTACTGTGCGCTTGTTACTATAAGAATCTATAAGATCATCCCACGTACTAATATTTTTTAGGAGTTGTTCAAGCTTAACGGTGCGGACTTTGCCTAAAAAATTTTCGTAGCCAACTGCTTCAGTAACCATTTTATTTTTTATATCGGTTATAACAACTACATGCCCTTGTAGCCAGATAAGATCACCTTCTTCAAGCGTATCAGTCTCGGTAAATGGTTTGCCAAATTTCTCAAGTGTAGCAGTAGTTTTAAATATATAAGGCACTTGCGCCATATGGGCAAAGCGGAGCACCAGGAGTGAACAATCATAACCGCTTAAGGGAACCGTCTCTTTTTCTATTCTATGGTAACCGCTGACATCTTCAAAAAAATTGTCAGAATATCCAGTCGTAAAACTTCCACCACCCCAGACATAGGGTATAATAGTATAAGGTTTATGTCGGCTAATATCCTGTATAAAATCAGTCAATAATGTGACAAATACTTTTCTAGATTCCACAACAGATAATTTTCTAAACCTGAACGCCATTGATTTTGGTATGGCAAGTTTTTCAAGGGAGTTTGTTTGAGTATTCAGACGCATAACGCTATAACAATTTGATTCAGATTGTTTTTTTAGGCATACAAATTGTGTGCCAACAGAATAGGTATTGCCCCGAATGTCTGTAAAAGGGCGCTTTAAGGTAACGATATCTTTTTTATCTGCAAAGTGCGGTATAGCGCACCGCAAATGATGCGGGTATTTTTCATCTACTATAAAAAGATTTTTTGTTTCTACCCAGTAGCTATTCAGAGGCTTACCCCATGTATCATAGCCATAGATAGCCCAAGGAATGATAATGCGTGTTGCTTGGCTACCCCATTGAGCGATCTGAAATGTTTCATTAAAAAGTGCTTGATTAATTCGTGGGCAGGGTTCAGAATTTTTGCTCATGGCAGGGAGTAATTTGCCCGCTGCACCATCAGCAGAACCATAGAGGTCAACTACAGGTTGTTGTATCATGCCATAATCTGCATGTATGTTAATTAATGGCATAAAAGTCGTAAATAAACATAAAAATACTTTTTTTTTCATTATTTTGGCCCCTTATTTTTTATAATAGAGCTTTTACCCGCAATAAAGCAATCTTTTATAGGGGCTTGTTTTAACGATAATTTTTTTGGTATAGTACAAAAAGTCTAAGGCATGCTAGGTAAAAGAAAGAGCACTATGGTACATACACATATCGGGCTTTCAGAAGCTGTTCGTAAACAAGTCGGTGAAAAATTAACTGTTCTTGTTTCATATGAGTTTACGCTCTATGTTAAAACGCTTAAATTTCATTGGAATGTGCAGGGCAGAGACTTTAAGCCACTGCATCTTTTTTTTGAAGAGCAGTATGAAGCGCTGCTTGAAGTAGTAGATAAATTTGCAGAACGTATCCGTTCTCTGGGGTATATGGCCCCGGGAACGATGACAGAGTTTTTGAAGCTATCAAAACTCACCGAGGCGCCAGGAGAGAACCCTGATGACCAAGGAATGCTCAGGGCTTTATTGCTTGATCACGAAACTATTATTCAACTTATTCGCAAAGAGATCGATGCGACTGCAGAATTAGGCGACATGGGCACTAATAACTTTTTATGTGATATTCTTGAAATGCATGAAAAAATGGCCTGGATGCTGCGCGCTAGTGTAAGCTAAGCAGCTTGGGTAAGCACTGAACTATAGCGTATAAGAGCCCATGCCCCAGCAGCAAGTGCCAGCGTTGCCAGCGTTGCCACGCCATCAGCTTTTGAAAATTCCGCATCTTTTTGGTTGATATGTTTGTTTGCAAGTAACGAGCTTAAAATAATTGCTAGCGCCCCTGCGCCAATACCCGTCATGACATACCCAGCTTGCGTCATAAGCATGGAAAGCTCTTGTATTGTTTTGGGCTCTAAAGCTAGTGGGCCCGTTTCGACCTGAATGACAACTTTAGGGTCTCTGTCTAAAAAATTTGAGAGTTTAAAACCATTAAGCTTGCTTGGATCGAGCTTTTCTAATCTGGCTAGAATTTTTTCTGCAAGAGCTGCAGTTGCCGGATTTAAGCCTATTGAACTTCCTGTTTGTGAAAGATATTGAGAACCCTTTTCTATGGCACGTGCTAATTCTAAAAGTGTCTGGGCACTTGATGAGCCTAGATGAATGGTAGGATTTGCAAAATGCAACGTGTTTATATGCACATCTGCTTGCGATAAGGCTTCAGCAACCGCTCGAGCAGATAGCGTAATGTCTGCAGAATCAAAGCGTACATTTGTCCTACACATTGCAATTAATTTTTCTGCTAAACCCTCATAACGTTTAGCAGCTTCAGCAATAATTTTTGCAGCATTAGGCAGGTCGCCATCAGCATGGGTTAAAGATGTATAAAGACATGCGATACTAAGAGTAAAAAATTTTATTGCAGTGTTATTCATGCTCATTTTTTCCTAAAAAAAACTTAAAAAATGTTGTGTCTCTATTTATTACCATACAGCATGATTTTTTTTTTTCTACCCCCCGTGTAATAAAAATGCTTTATAGTATACTTGTTACTATAAATTTTATTTTTGGGAATATGTTATGAATTTTAAAGATACCTTAAATTTACCAAAAACCGATTTTTCGATACGGCCGCATGCAGCATTAGAAGATGCTCAACTTTTACAGCGGTGGTCAGAAGAAAAGCTTTCTGAAAAAACGTTTACCCATAACGCGGGTGCAAAAAAATATATTTTGCATGATGGTCCACCCTATGCAAATGGACATATTCATCTGGGGCATGCATATAATAAAATTTTAAAAGATTTTATTACTAAATCTCGACGCATGATGGGGATGCATGTTCCTGTTACCCCGGGGTGGGATTGTCATGGTTTGCCAATCGAGCTCAAAGTTACGCAACAGCCAGAAAACGCCGGCCTTTCACCTTTAGAAATAAAAAAGGCTTGTCGCGCTTATGCGCAGCATTGGATTGATGTTCAAAAGCAAGAGTTTAAGCAACTTGGCGTTTTAATGAATTGGGGAAACCCCTATATCACCATGAGCCATGACTACGAAGCTTCTATTATTCACGCTTTAAGCATTTTTTTACAGCAAGGTTTTATTGAGCGAAAAAATAAAACGGTTGCCTGGTGCTTTTCATGCACAACAACACTTGCCTCTGCTGAAATTGAATACAAAGACCGAAAAGATCCATCACTGTATGTGAGATTTCCGTTACAAAAAAGTGATAGTGCGCGCTTATTCCCCCAGGCAGGCGACCAGCAGGTAAGTTTATTGGTCTGGACAACTACGCCATGGACATTACCGTTAAATAGAGGTGTAATGGCCCACCCGCGTGCTACCTACCAATTAGTTGACATGGGCGGAACATTATTACTAGTGGGTTCCCATGTTGCCCCGGCTCTTGCAGAATTCACCCAGCATACTCGCACCGTTCTTGCAGAGTTTGATTCAAAATTACTTGAAGGTATTCAGGTTCAACATCCCCTTATTCCAGAAGTAACCGTGCCTATAATTTTTGATGATTCAGTGGGTCTGCATGATGGTACTGCTTTTGTGCATACCGCACCGGGTGCTGGCCCTATTGACTATGAAGTCGGAGTAAAAAATAATCTTGAAATATATTGCCCAGTTGATGCGCAAGGACGCTATACTGCAGAAATCAAACCTGCAGCACTACAGGGCATGTTAATTACCGATGGTCAGATTTGGGTAATTAAAAAACTTGCTGAACGTGGTACACTGTTTTTTAAAAATACGATTAGCCATAGTTATCCACATTGTTGGCGTTGTCACAATGGGCTTATTTTCCGTGCAACTCCGCAATGGTTTGTAAATCTTATGCAACAGGATATGAAGCAGCGGGCATTACAAGCAATTGAAAAAATATCATTTATTCCCGAGCGTGCACAAAATTTCTTAAAGGCTACTGTTGAAAATAGATGGGAATGGTGTATTTCCCGTCAACGTATCTGGGGTGTACCGATTCCTGCGTTGATCTGTGTTGATTGCGATAACGTGGTAACTTCCCCTGAGTTTATGCGTGCAGTTGCAGTTCAGGTTGCTCAACATGGAATCGAATATTGGGACAGTGTCTCGCTTGAAGAATTGGCAACATTAGTCGATGCGTGCCCTGGATGTCAAAAAAAGAATTTTAAAAAAGAACAGGATATTTTGGATGTCTGGTTTGATTCTGGAGTGAGCCATTATGCCGTTCTTGAAAAAAATCCAAACTTGGCATTCCCTGCAGATGTCTATTGCGAAGGGGTTGACCAGCACCGTGGTTGGTTTCAAAGCTCATTATTAACCAGTTTAGTATTGGAAGATAAAGCCTGCATGCGTCAGATAATTTCTCATGGGTATACCGTTGATGAAAAGGGGCGTAAGATGTCTAAATCGTTGGGAAATGTTATTGCGCCTCAAGAAATCGTGGAAAAGCTAGGTACCGATGGTCTGCGTTTATGGGTTGCAAGTGTTGGCCATGATGGTGATTTGGTGGTATCACCGGTGGTTCTTGCCAATGTTGCGCAAGTCTACAGAAAGATACGAAACACCTGTAGATTTTTGCTTCAAAACCTCTATGATTTTGATATAACACGTGATTCAGTTTCTTTTGACAAACTATTGCCGATTGACCGTTATGCATTAAGCAGCTTGTATACACTTCATCATAAACTACTCAAAGAATATAAGCATGATAATTTTGCGGGTATATTTCATGGGCTTGCCGATTATTGTGTTAATGAGCTTAGTTCATTTTATTTAGATATTATTAAAGACAGACTATATGTTGAGCAGGCTGATGGAGTAATTCGGCGATCGGCGCAAACAGTGTTGTGGTATATTCTTGATACCTTAACGCGAGATATGGCGCCGATAGTATCATTTACCGCAGAACATCTTTCAGATTATTATCAAAAAGATAAAACTGCATCGATTCATTTACAAAGCTTTCCTGAGCTTGATACGTTTAAAGATTTTGCAGATGAATCTGTATGGGATTTTTTGAAATCATTACGTTCTGTGGTTCTTAAATCTCTTGAGGACCAGCGTCAGCAGGGAGCTATTAAACACTCTCTTGAAGCGGCTGTGACATTGTTTGTTTCGCCTTCTCTGTTTAACGAGTTTCCCGCTTTGCATGATCTTTTGAACCAAGAAAAATTTTTAAAAGAATTTTTTATTGTTTCACAAGTTCATCGTAAGCCTGTTGCAGACAATCTTACCGAATCAACGCTTAAAGGTGTCTATGTTGCAGCGCAACCTGCTGCCGGCTCCAAATGCCCACGCTGTTGGAACTGGGACACAGTAATTGATGGACGTGGTCTTTGCTCGCGCTGCGCACCACTGGTTAAATGATACAGCAGATAAAAATAAGCTTAATCATTGATCAAGTGGTTTAATAATCGGAAGAGTTTCTTGGCATTCTAATTCTGGTGAAAGAGTAGGCCTTCCAACAATTGTTTGCGATAGATTATTAAAAGCAAATAATGCATCATTAATTGAGATCGTTAATTCTTTAAGCTGCTCTGGAATTTTTTCATTTGACTGTGCATAGTTATATTTTTTCTCTTCTTCTTTTACATGTTTACGAAGGCATGAAAGCATATCGCTATATTCTTGAACAAGAGTTTCCCATTCACGCCTTATGATCTGCTGTTTTTTGGTATCCTGCGGTAGATTATCATAAAGAGCATCAAGCGACTGGATAAGCTTTTCTAAAGACAGTTGTTCTTTTAGATCTTTAATTGCATCATAAGATATTTTTGGATTCATGCCACCTTTAAATTGCATCTGGTTAAACAGTTTACGTGAGGCATCTTTGCGCATCACTTTTTTAAGCTGCAGTAAATTTGTGCGAACATTATCGATTGATTCGCTGTCAGATATTTTTGTTAGTGGCTTTTTAACAGGCGTTTTTTTAAGTGGTGCGTTGCTCGCAGATTTTTGACGTGCTTCTTTTTCTGCCCTGAGCTTGGTAAGCTCATCTTGCATATCCTTTTGTTTTTTTTCGGTCTCTTTTTTCTTTTTATCTTCATTTTGTTTTTTTATCTCTTCAACCCGTTTTTTTATCGCCTCGTCACGCTTTTCTTCTTCCGTTTTTGCTTTGCTAGAGCTTGCTTGCGTACCGGCACTTTTACCTGCTTGGACTGACTTGCCATCTTCTTCTTTTTTTATCGGTGCAAGAGGCACTGCGGTAGGTGCTGTTTGGGTAGTTGCACTTGGCATTGAAGGGAATCCGCCGCTTTTATACGTATCATATTTATTTTGTGAAGGAAGTTGCTCAGGATAATCCGTTCTGTCGTATTTTGTATACGTCAATTTTGGTTGTATTTTTGCTTGCTCTACTTGTTCCTTTTTGCGCTGGATTTGAGCTTCTTCAAATGCCTTTTTTTGTGCAAGTTGTTCAGGCTCATATTTTTTTAGGAAATCCTGTAATTTCTCGAGGAGCTTATTTTGATAAACGGCTGTACTAATAACTTCAAGAACTTTTGTCAAATTGCTTTGTGCTGCAGATGAAAGTTGATCAGTAGGTTGTGTAAGGCGCTTATCATCGAGTAATTTTTTTGTTTTTGGATCATTAAGTTGGTCATACGCATCCTGAATCAAAGACAATGTCAATTCAGCTGCTCGTTTTTCGCGATCCATTTCTTTTTTTGAAGCACCCTCTTTTTTTAGTTTTTTAACGACTATTTTTGGATTATGTTTCTTTTTTAGCTTGGTATATTGTGTGGTTATTTCTTGCGAAGTTGCATTGTATGATAGTCCTAATATTTTATAAGGATCATCATTATCAACATTTTTCTCTGTTAAAATAATACGCGGCTGATAGGTGAGCAATTGTCTGCTAAGCGATTCTAAGTCTTTAAAAAGAGCATCAAAGTCATTCTTTGCAAGCCGCTCATGATGCACTTTTTTATTAATCACTTTTAAAAAGAAAATAAGATCATTAAGCGGTTCTGCCCATTGGGTAATGCGGCGCGCTATCTGTTCGTTACCTTGTGCTTTTTGCCGTAACATAGTTATTTGTTTGATAATAGTATCAATAACATACGCTACGTTTTCAGGATTTTGAGTTCTTGTTATCTGTTTTTGTTCAATTTGGTTTATTGGTGCGGGTGCTTCTAGCGGTTGGGCCGTAGACTCACTTACCGGTGCTTTTTCCTCGATAGGTTTACCGGTGTCAGGGTCGATACCACTGTCGAGTAAAACTTGACGACCAATTTTTTCAAGCTCTTCAAGCTCCTGAGGGCTGAGTTTACTGAGCTCAGTTAAAATATTGTTGAAATCTTCTTCTGACATACTATTTAACACCGCATCTATATCCTGCGGTTTAAATTGGCCCTGAGGCATCGGAATCTTTGAGTATAAATAGGATGTGGTTAAGAAAAAAAAGAGAAATACATAAAAGAAATATGACATCTTGGGCATTAATTTTCCTTAGTTATGCACAAACTATGTTAATGTAACTTTAAAAATTAGAAGGGTAAAAGTCAATAATTGATTATACAACAAGACTAAAAAAAGAAATTAAAAATTGTTATTGACTTACAGGTGAATGCTTGCATACAATGAGTGAAATCATCCATTAAAAAGGTTTCTATGCAAAAAAAGTTACATGGCTTAAAAGTTGCACTACTAGTTGCAGATGGCTTTGAACGATCAGAAATGGTTGAGCCAAGAAAGGCTTTGCAGGAAGCTGGTGCTTCTGTGGAGCTTGTGTCTCCAATAAAGAATAATGTTAAAAGTTGGGCACAGGGAAATTGGGCGGAATCGTACCATGTTGATACCCAATTGGATAAAGCAATAGCACACGATTATGATGCTTTAGTTTTGCCTGGCGGGGTAATAAATCCAGATCACTTACGGTGTATTCCACGCGCAATAGAATTTATCAAAGAGATATATAATCAAAAAAAACCTATCGCAGCAATTTGTCATGGTCCCTGGACGCTTATCAATGCCGGTGTAGTGATTGGCAAGCACGTAACGTCTTGGCCTTCACTAAAGATAGATTTAGAAAATGGCGGTGCGCATTGGGTTGATAAAGAAGTAGTGCGCGACGGAAATTTAGTAACAAGCCGCAAGCCCGAAGATCTTACCTTTTTTAATGATGAAATGATAAAACTCTTTTCTGAATATGTATCGTAAAGCAACTGGCAAAGGATTTGTTCTTCTTGAGGCTATGGCTACCTGTGCCTTGGTAATGTTCACGTGGTATGTGATAACACAATGCGCCGTGCAGGCCATAGCGCTTGAAGCACAGGTTGAAAAAAAAGCAAAGGCGCTTATTGCGGCAAACTCTACCATTGAAAAATTGAAGTCTGGGCTGCTCCTACTTAAAAATCAAACAATTACAGACAATGGCATGGAGATTGTTGTTTCATGCGAACAAAAGTTATACGCTGAATTGTTGCAGATTGTTATGGTAAAAGTTTTTATTGATGGCCTGGAATCGGTATGTTTAAAAACAGCAATACTGCAGCAGTGAACTTAATGAGTGCTGGGTTTAGTCTTTTAGAATTTCAGATCTATCTGGGGTTGATGGCTATTTTGGTAGTTATGGTGTGCCAAGTAGCACTTATGTATCATAACCTTTATGACAAAATCGCGCTATCTGCTCAACATTCTGTTAACGTGCTCACGGCGATTTTTCAGGTTAATGAAACTTTTGATCACGCGGTAGCATACAAAAAGAATCATGAAACTTTTTCTAACGGTTTGGTCTTTAAAAAAAATAAACTCATGGGCATAATAAGCAAACGTCAGAGTCTTATTCTTGATGAAGTTTCACATTTCAGTTCGTCTAGTGATATGTTTGGTAAGCAGGTACGGGGCGCTTCTTTTACCTGTGATTACAAGACCAAGCACATGACGTGGTATAGGGCGGCATTTACCAAGGCATTTTCATGTTCATTATCTTTATAACATTGATTGCCGCAAGTTTAGCAGGAGTTTCTTCTCACCTATATAGAGCTCTCATGCTGCAAGCACAAACGGTTGAATATACCATTCAAGCGGTTCAGTTGGAGCAGTATGTTCAGGGTGTTCTTGCGTATGCTCTTGCTCAAGTCGCTCATAGCAGTAATTTGCAAAGTCAGATTGACCATGAAAGAGAAGCCATTGTTGCTTGTGATATCTTTAATAATTCTTATGATGGGTTTATTAAAGGTGTTGTAAAGTATACCTCCATTACTGGTGGTTGCTTGATAGAAGCTTTTATACTTAAATCTGGTCAGAAAGTTGGGGGCTTACGTGCTAAAATTTTACGTGAGTCGACTCTAAAAAAAGTTATCTATTCATGCGTGTCATTAGAAGCTTTTTAGGCTATACTAGCAAATAAGATAATGCAATATACCTAGTGAGGATTTCTGTATGAAAGTATTTTTACTTAAAGATGTTGAACGAGTAGGCATGGCTGGCCAAATGATAAAAGTTACTGACGGTTACGCGACTAACTTTCTTTTTCCAAGAAAGCTCGCCGTTGAGATTACGCCAGAAAATGAAGCTAAATTTTTAAGCAAAATTCGTGTAGTTGAAAAGCATAAAGAAGTTGTGGCAACTAAAACATCTATGCTAGCCGAAAAGGTAAAACAGCTGGAGTTAAAAATTAAACGCAAACTCGCAGACGGCGATAAGTTATATGGCGCTATTTCTGCAGGTGATATTGTTGAATTATTCGCCGCAGAGGGTATTTCTGTTTCTAAGAATCAGATTGAATTTGGTAAATCAATAAAAACCAAGGGTGTTCACGAATTTACCGTTAAACTTTCAAGCACGCTTAAACCAGTCTGTAAAATCAAGGTTTTAGCAGAATAGTTGATTTATGCCAATATCGCCTGTTGCAACATCAGGTGGAAAAAGAGAATTTGCCGACGCTGAAAGACTTTTAGGTAAGTCATTACCCTGTAACTTAGAAGCTGAGCGTGCTGTTCTTGGCTCTATATTATTTAATGATGAGCACCTTCCTGCTGTAAGCGAACTTATTTCCGCTGAAGATTTCTATTCCCCTGCGCATAAGCTTATTTTTACTGCCTGTCTTACTATCGTTCAAAGCCAAAGGCGTATTGATTTAGTAACTTTACAGGATGAGTTGGAAAAGCATGGTAAGCTCGCTGAATGTGGGGGGCTTATGTATCTAGTTTCCCTTCAGGAGGACATTCCTCTTGTTGGCTTGGTGACTCAGCATGCTAAGATTATAAAAGATAAGTCTGTTTTACGCAGTCTTATACATTCTGCAACCCAAATTATTGGGCAGTGTTATATGCAGAGTGATAAGGGTATTGAGGCGATGCTTGATGAAGCAGAAAAGACTATTTTTAAAATCTCTGCGCAACGCTCTCCTTCAAATTTTGTGCAACTTACCATTTGGTTGAATAAAACTTTTCAGCAGCTTTCACAGCTTAAAGGGCATGGTAAAGGAATTACGGGGATATCTTCCGGTTATAAAATTCTTGATGAGATGACGTCGGGTTTTCAAAAGGGCGACCTTATTGTTTTGGCCGCTCGACCTTCTATGGGGAAGACGGCCCTAGCTCTCAGTTTGGCGCGTAATGCTTGTCAGCAGGGTGCCGTTGGTTTCTTTTCTCTAGAAATGGGGGCAGAGCAGCTCACTTTGCGGTTACTATCGGCTGAGTCTCGTATTGCGCATCATGCAATTCGTAATGCCTCTATTACTTCTGATGAGTGGATGGAACTCGCCCATGTCGCGGGCCAACTTGCTGAGATGAAGTTATTTATAGATGATACTGCAATGCAGAGTATCATGGATATTCGTGCAAAGGCCCGAAAGCTCAAAGCGGAGCATAATTTACAGTTTCTGGTGATCGATTATCTTCAACTTATTCATTCAAGTAAAGCTCATGAAAACAGGCATCAGGAAGTTTCTGAAATTTCACGCTCTTTAAAGGCTCTTGCAAAAGAATTAGGTATACCTATAGTAGCACTTTCTCAGCTTTCGCGCGCGGTTGATAGTCGTATGGATAAGCGGCCTATGCTTTCTGACTTGCGTGAATCTGGCGCAATCGAGCAGGATGCTGATCTTATTATGTTTTTGTATCGTGATATTGTGTACAATAGTGACACAGAAGATCCGCAACTGGCAGAGCTTATTATTGGAAAGCAACGTAACGGACCCACTGGTACGGTGCATTTACACTTTCAAAATGAGCTTACGTTGTTTGAAGATAAAGAGTAGCTTTTAAAAAATGAGAGGGAGTAGATGGTAGTATTGGGTATTGACCCTGGAACGCGCGTTTCCGGGTATGTCATATTTAAAAAAGAGAATCGTCAGGTGCTTCTTTTAGATTATGGTACGCTTTCCTTGCCTGCTAGCCAAGTCCTTCCTGACCGGGTAGCCAATTTTTTTTCCTTTTTTAAAAAGAAGATCGAAGATTTTTCTGTGTCTGATATCGCTATTGAAACTCCATTTTTGGGTAAAAATGCCTCTAATTATCTGAAATTAGGGTATTTACGTGGAGCTGTCTACATTCTTACCTCACACTACAACCTTATGTTGCATGAGTATTCACCCCGTGAGGTTAAACTATCTGTTACAGGGTTTGGTGGTGCTGATAAAGAACAAGTTGCGCGTATGATCATTCGCCTTTTTCCCAGTTTAGCAATGCCTGCTCAATATGATCTTACAGATGCTTTCGGTGTAGGTATCTGTTGTATCTGGTCTACAAAAACACTACTCAGATGAGCTGAGCTATTTTTTAATTTCAAACTATTGATTTATTATCTTTTTATCTTTTATAATTAAAGTAGATGTTGACATTTATGTGTCAAATGAACCAATATAAAATGGATATACCATTTATAAGGAGAAATCATGGTAAAGAAAGTTACCAAGAAAACTGCTTCTGCGCCTAAGCGTCGTAAAGCGGTTAAGTCTACCAAAGCCAAAGCTGCTAAACGCAGCGCTAAAAAATCTAAAAAAAGTATTTTTAGCTGGTTTTAATTCTTAAGAATTACGTACGCCCAGTCAACAAGTACAGGGCGTACGTTTAGTTGCTAAAAACATCTCTCTCTGCTTCTGATAATTACTACTCTCTTATTTCGCTTCAATCAAAAAGCCCCGCAATAAAAATTTTATCGCCCTCCCCCTCCTTACATGGGCCTCCCGGCGCCTTGCGTTGCTGAGCGCAACGCCCGTGCTTGGGTGCGCCATGAATCCGGGATCGCGCCTAAGCTTGGAATGAAAAATGAAGGACAATGAAGGACGATGAAAAAACGAATTAAAATAAACCATCGCATCGGTTTGCACCAATGCGATGGAAAAAAGGAGAGTAGTAATGAAGCCTAGTTATAGTCACCCTGGTGAGGGTTGCCTGGGTTAGTGCCCGGAGCTCTATGAAATTTATAATTTTTTTTAATAAAATGTTATTAATATAGTATATATCTTAACAGTATTTGTGTCTTTGTCAACTCTTTTAAAAAAGAAAAAGCCTATATCTTCGATGTCTATTTCAGGCTGAAATTTCTGGGTTATTTGAAAGTTTATTATTTGGAATAATAGCCACCAGATCGTTAGAATCAAGATTTATGAGATTAAAATTTCCATTATTTTGGCATAACGAGGACAAAAGATGATTAGGTTGAGGCGTGGTTATAATAAGTTGTACCTTGAGTTCAAATAATAGTGCTAAGAGCTTACAAACACGTGTTTCATCAAAATCAGTAATAAAATCATCTATAAGAAAGGTAATAAGGTTATCAGACGATCTTTTTAATAAAAGGCGAGCTTGAGCTATTTTTAAGAGCATAATAGCGAGTTTTTGTTGGCCGCGAGAAGCAAAATTACGCGAATTTCGCTCGTATACCAAAAACTCAATATCATCAAGATGGGGACCATAAAGGGTGCGCTGCGCTCTCAATTCATCTTCAAGGAGATGCTTTTGATCGTCAGGCGTTATTAAACTGCGCTTTTCTAAATAGTTTATGGTTAAAAAGCTTTGTGTAGCTGCAGTGTCGTATAATTTTGTTATTTCAGCAATTTGTAAGGATAATTGTGTCAAATACTCTTTTCTATAACGAACTATTTGCTGTGAGACGTTCATGAGTTGGTCTGTCCAAATATCGTACTGGTCCTGATGAAATGGGTGATCTTGTAGTAACTTTGTTCTCTGGATAAGAATTTTACGTAAAGATCGAAGGAGGTTGTGGTAATGGGGCTCATGAACAGATATTGCATTATCAATAAATAATCTACGTGTTTCTGGATAACCCTTAATACAAAGAAGATCATCTTCTATAAAGGTTACTACCTTGTATATTTTCATTAATTCATCATAAGTATTAATAGATGCACCGTTAACTTTTATAATACGTTTTTTGCCGGCAACACCTATAAATAGGGTATCAGTAGCGGTAGCTATCTGAATAGTAAACCCTGCAGATTCTTGCGGATTATCATAGTATAGTTCTGCAGGTACATGCGTCCTAAAAGAACGCAAGTGACTGCCATAATGAAGCGCTTCAAGCAGGGACGTTTTACCCGAGCCATTGCTTCCCTGAACTATAGTAACTCCTGGTTTATCCCCATGAGTAATATCAAATAGCGCTTGCTTAAAGCAACGAAAATTTTTTAATGAGATACGTGTTATAGGCATACTACTTAATTTTGTGATTGAGCTGCTGAAACGGGCATTACAAGATACAATCTTTTTATCTTCTCAGAAGCGGCCTCGAATATAATAGGTTTACTTGCTGAGTGGAGATAAAATTTTATATTCTCCTCAAAGCTCTGCACGCCACTAAGAAGATAGGGTGCATAAAACCGTACATCAATTTCATCATGGGTATACTCATACAGAGGAACGCGGTCATTGAGCTTGCCTACTTCCTTATTATTCATGACAACATGTACGGTGTTATGTGAAAATTTAAATTGAGTTGCTATAAATTGCCCTGAAAGAAGGCATGTTGATCTTTTAAGAGTCTTGAGAAAGTGTGCACGATCAAGCTTTGCGGCATGGAAGCCATCTTTTTGTAAAATAGGCTGATATTTAGGGAATGTGTCAACCAAGAGTTTTGAAAAGAAATTAAAATGTTGGCCAGAAAAAACAAGCTGTGAAGAGCATGTACCTAAAAAAAGAGCCGTATCTTGATACGACTCAAGTATTTTTTTGAGTTCAAAAACTGCGCGGCGTGGCAAAAGCCATGACTGTGCTGTTTCTAGCGTAAATTCAGTAGAACTTACTTGCGCCAAACTATGACCATCTGTTGCCGTCATTTTAAATGTTTCTGGTGATACTTCTATAAAAAGCCCATTAAGCGCTGGGTTTGAGTTGTTTTGAGGTACCAAAAAGCTGACACTTTCTAACATTGATTTTAATGTTTCACTTTCAACCTGCATAAGATTTTCTATACGTTCTGGCAATGGTGGGAATTCGCTTGCCTCTTTAATATTTAACGTTAAATGTACATCATCACAGGTAATATTGAGCTGATTCTCCCGTAATTCTAGGGTAATAGTATTATTTAATTCTTTAACGATATCAAAAATACGTTTTCCCGGAACAAGAAATTGCTCTGCTTGACGAAAATCACTTTCAATTATAGGGCAACTTGCCTGTAAGCTTATTTCTAAATCGGTACTCTTTAAAATTAATTCTTTAGCGCCGATATGAAACATAATACAACTGGTTGCATCAAGTGTTGTTCTGCGCGTGCAAATAGGTTGCATAGCAGTTAAAACAGATAACAGTTCTTTTTGTTCAATAATAAATTTTTTTTCCATGAATCTCTATAATAGGTAGTATGTAAAAGTAAGTAACTATACTATAGTATACCATAGCACAACTCTTTTGACGCTCAAAAAATTATATTGACTTTGGAAAATATAAAAAACTATCTTCAGTAATGATTTTTAAGAAGGGAAAATATCTATGAAAAATAAAAAAAAAGTTTATCTAGTTTTAAGCTTGTGGTTACTTAGTTCATGCTTTAATGTACAGACAAAAAAAGATGTAATACTAGAATTTAAAGCCGCATATTTAAGGCCAATCGATTGTGTTTTTAAAAATATTTATGGCGGCGGCGCGCTCTTTGGCCCAGAGCTTACGTGGAATATTTTTAGAAGCGTTTATGGCTTTGCAAGCTATAATTATTTTACAAAAAATGGTAAATCTATCGGTTTGAACACACCTACAAAAGCAACTATGCAAGTCCTTGCCGTCGGTTTAAAATTTATGGGGTGCGTTGCTCATCATGCACGTCTTTATGGAGGTCTTGGTTTTGAACCGATCTACCTTTACACAAAAAACTGTTCACCGTACGTTGTACAGGAAACAAAAAAATGGGGTTTTGGCGGCATTGCAAAATTTGGTGCCTATATTGATTTACCACATAATGTGGTACTTGATTTATTTGCAGATTATTCATTTGTTAAAGTTTCTCCTGGTTGCTGCACAAACCCTAATCTGTATGTTCAACAAACTAAAGCGGATGTAAGTGGCTTTATCTTTGGAGCAGGAGTTGGTTATAATTTTAATTAAAAGTGCTATATATATGCATATAAAAAAATATTTTTTTTCTTTTGCAATCATCATTATTTTTCACGAGTGTCAGGCTCAATCAAGCAATTCTATAGTTGCAACTATAGAATCATTTGATGTACCCATAGGTATAACAAAAAATCCCTTACAAGATTTAGTGTACGTAACAAATTTAATCGGCAACACCATAAGCATTATTAGAGGTGGAACAAATACGACGCAAGTGATTGTGAATGATTTATATAACCCGTTAGGCATAGCAATAACACCTGATGGAAAATATGCTTATGTTGCTAATAGTGGTAACAATACGGTAGCGGTTATTGATCTAGTAACGAATGAGATTATAACAAGTATATCGGGTTTTAATAAACCATATGCTCTTGCAATAACGCCTGATGGTAAATACGCGTATGTCACTAATAATCCTGCGTTTACCTTTAGGCATTGTGATGCTACGTATCGAGATTCTGTTACTGGTAATGTGCTTGTTATCGATATAGGCACTAACACTCTTATTGATACTCCTGATCTAGATTCTGGCTTTGATAATCCTACAGGGATAGCAATAACACCTGACGGCAGGTATGCCTATGTGGCCAATTCAACAGGTACTAGCGTGAGTATTATAGAGTTAGAAACTAATACTATTTATGATTCAATTTCAGGATTTGATGGGCCTAATGCTCTAGCCATAACACCCGATGGTAGGTATGCCTATGTGGCCAATCTAGGAAATGGGAGTGTTAATGTTATTGACATAGAAAATTCTATCGTCCTTGATACTCCTGATTTAGATTCTAGCGTGGGTAATCCTTCAAATATCGCGATAACTCCCAACGGTGAATATGCCTACGTAACAAACGATACGAGTGTGACGGTAATAGCTACAACTAATAACTCTATTGTAACAGCACCAGACTTACAAGAAAATTTTCTTTCTGCACGAGGTATTGTTATTTCTGCTGACGGTCAGTTTGCGTATGTAGCAAATGCATATGGAAATAGCGTTAGTATTATAAACGTTGCCGAGAATCAATTAGTTACACCAGGTATAACCCCAGGTTTTTATTCTCCTAGAGGTATAGCCATAACCCCTAATGGTTACTATGGCTACGTTACTAATGCTAGTGGTAAAAGTATAAGTGTAATAGAGCTTGTCAGTAATACTTTGTTGAGTGTCCCTAGTCTCAACAGAGAGAATTCAGGCCTTGATTCTCCGGCTGCTATTGCTATAACATCTGATGGCAGGTATGCCTATGTAACAAGCATATCCTTTACGTCTTTTGTCTACGTAATAAATTTAGAAACTAATATGGTTCTTGATACTCCCGATTTGCAGGTTAACTTTGGTATCCCCGTGAATATAGCGATAACCCCTGACAATAAATACGTATATATACCATCTCTTTCCTATGATAGCGTAAAAGTTATAGAAACAGAAAGTAATACCATACTAAATACTCCGAATCTAGAATTGGCATTTAGTGACCCTTATTCTTTAGCAATAACGCCTGATGGTAAGTATGTCTATGTAACCAATTCCAATGCTAACAGTGTGAGTGTAATTGAGATTGAGACTAACACTGTGCTTGATACGCCTGGTCTTGCTGTGGGTTTTGATGCCCCCAAAGGCGTAGCGATAACTCCTGATGGAAGGTACGCTTATGTAACAAATGCCGCTGGTAACAGTGTGAGTGCGATTGATATTAAGACTAACAACGTGCTTGATACACCTGGTCTTGCTATGGGCTTTGATTCTCCCAATGCTTTAGCGATAACCCCTGATGGAAAATATGCTTATGTAACAAATTACACGGGCAACAGCGTAACGGTTGTAGATATAACCACTAATACCGTACTTGATACACCTGGTTTAGATTCAGGTTTTAATTTGCCTACAGGACTAGCAATAACTCCTGATGGAAGGTATGTCTATGTAACGAATTTAAGTGGCAATAGTGTAACCGTTATAGGAGCTACTGCTACCGGGGTGCAAAGCCCTGAAAATGCTAAGGTATGTACGAAAAAGAATATTTTTATTGGTCAAATAGATACATATAATAGTGTTACATGGTCAGCGCCTACAACAGGAATACCACCTTCTTCTTATCGCATTTATCGTGATGCTTCTTTAACAAATCTCTTAGCCGTCGTTCCGGCTTCAGGCATTTTGCAGTATGAAGAGCATAATGTTAAACCTTATCACAGCAGACTGTATTATATTGTTTCTGCAGATGCTTTTGGTGGCCTTTCTTCAGCTGCTGTTACGCAATTACGTACATGCTCTTAGTAAGATTTTGCTACCATTACATCACTTGGGCTTTCAAGATCACAATTAAAGCAATGTAAAAATTGTTTTTCTTCGATCAAGCATCTGGTTGTTGCTTGATACTCTTTGAGCGCTGCTTCACAAATAGGCGAGCGGCACCACCCTGTTTGATAAAAGCCGCCTTTATTTTTAAGATCGTCAGCAAAATCAATAAGCTTTGCAACTTTATGCCATTGGCGCGCTCGTCGGGCGCGTGCACGTTCAAAAAGCATAGTTTGTATACTCTGAAGTTCTTTTTCAATAACTTCAAGTAAATCTTGCCATGTAACCGTTTGTTTTTCGCCCGTTAAGCGGTTAGTTATAACTACTGACTGTTGGATAATATCTCGTGGGCCGATCTCGATCCGTAACGGAACACCTTTAAGTTCCCATTTATAAAACTTAGAACCGGGTGTTGTATGCGTATCTGCATCAATAGTAACCCTAAACTCGTTACCTAAAGTACCTTGTATGGCTAGAGCGGCTTTTTCGATTTGGTCGCTTGGCATATTTTTATTGAAAATAGGAATAATAATAATCTGTATCGGCGCAACGCGCGGTGGCATAATTAATCCTTTTTGGTCACCGTGCGTCATAATGAGCGCTCCAATAAGACGGGTTGTTGCACCCCAGCTTGTAAGGTAAGGGTATGCCTCCCCGCCATTTCGATCTTGATATTTTATACCGAATGCATGTGCAAATTGTTGCGAAATCATATGAGAAGTCCCCATTTGCAAAGCTTTGCCATCTTGCATAAGCCCTTCAAATGTCATTGTAATATCAGCGCCGGCAAATTTTTCGGATTCGGATTTTTTTCCAGCAACAACAGGAATGGCAAGGTAATTTTCCACTAGATCTATATACTCAAGTAACATAGTCTGTACCTCTAAAAGGGCTTCCTTTTCAGTCTCATGAGCAGTATGACCTTCTTGCCACCAAAATTCGGTAGTACGTAGAAAAGGGCGTGACCGCATCTCCCAACGAACTACATTTGCCCACTGATTAATCTTTAAGGGTAAATCGCGCCATGAGCGTATCCATTGTGCAAACATATAATGAATAATAGTTTCTGATGTTGGACGAACAACTAAAGGTTCCTCGAGTTTTTTGCCGCCTGCATGAGTAACGATAGCAAGTTCAGGGGCGAATCCTTCAATATGTTCTGCCTCTTTTTTAAAGAATGACTCAGGTATAAGAAGCGGAAATTGGGCGTTCTGATGGCCAGTATCTTTAATTTTTTTATCGAGTATTTTCTTTATCTCTTCCCACAATGCGTATCCATAAGGTCGAATAACAATACACCCACGGACTGGGGCTTGGTCTGCAAGTTCAGCTTGAAAAACAACTTCATGATACCATTCAGAAAATGAACTGTTAATATCCGGCAATGCAGCATGTTTTTTCTGTTCATGTTGAGAACGTTCATGCGTATTGATTTTCTTCTCTGCACTCATTTTTAACCTTATTTAGGAAAGTATAGTTTTTAATAGTTTACACTAATATCATCCAATTATTAAGGAGTTAATTTTTTTAAATAAGATCTACAAGAGCAGCCGTAAAAGAGGGTATACTGAAAGAAAGGGAAACAAAAAAAAGTTATGCGACGCGTTATGTGGAAAAAAAAGGGGGCTTGTTTGAAAAAATTTTTAGTGAATATGGTTTGCCTAATAACTTCTTTTTCTGGCTTTGCTCAGAATTCAGCAGAAAAATTGACAATTGCGTTAAATAAAGCTTATGAAGAGATAAGGCGTTTAGAAATAAAAAATGATGACCTCAAGCATCTTTCAGAATATTTTGAATTTTATGCCTCATGGTATGCACCTGTTACTCCAGCTACAAAAGAATTATACGACTCGCTATCAAAACAAGCGTTAGATTTAATAGAAAAAATTAAAAACATAGCAAAGCCCTTAGAGCGTAACCATAACAGAAGACTCATGGGTGCAAGTAGACTTTCTGACGAAGGCAAATTTTTTTATAAAAAAATTATCGCCGCCCTAAGATGCAAGCTGAAAAAGCAAAAATAAATTATGAGACGCGCCCAGCCTGCTCTGGTTGAAGTCATTCGTGCACCCAAACAAGGATCGAGCCTAGCGTGACTTTTTGGGGCGTCTTAATAGATAGCAGGGGCGGCACGGGCAGGCGAGAATCGAAAATTACTTGTTTTTTCTGAAAATCGGAAAAAAAATAAAAAAATCTATAAAAACCTCAAATAATTTGATTCACAGGTTTTATTCTTTACTTAAGAATGCGCTAATGTGTATAATGCTACTTATACACATTAGCGATCAAAAAAGTCGATTTAGAGCATAAAAAGGAGTAGTTTGATGAAAAGCACACAGGTCACCTTGAAGAGTACACGGCAATTGGGTTTTGAGCAGGCACTTCAATTAAAAAAGGAAGCAGTTTGGAAAAACTTAGGGGAAATAACCGTCAAGCAAGCGGTAACAGAATGGTTGCGCACATTAAAAAGCATAACAGCAAAAAATTACATAAGCGGCATTAAGCAACTCAGCAAATTAAAACTTATTGACCTGAAATTAACGTTACAAATGTTTGCCCTTATCAACCATGATGCCGTAATAGATCAAATAAAAACATTACCTGCATTTTCTGAATGTACAAAGCAGGCGCGTGCGGCTTGTTATATATCGTTCACCCGATTTTTAAGCCGCCGAACACAAGGTATTATACCTAAAGCTACCCCAAGCCGTGAAGGAGTTTCAAAAACTTTTTATAGAACGCGAGACAAAATATCAACAGAAGCTATGACGCGCGCACAATGGACAGATTTTCTGGAACAGCTTAGTAGTATTAATGAGCGAGATTGTTTAATCGCAAAAGTTATCTTGCAAGGCGGTAAAAGATTATCAGAAGTCTTGAGTCTGACTACAGATAAAATAGATTGGGCAAAACGGGAGATAACCTTTAAACAATCAAAAACCAAAGGCTATGAAAAAGAAACAGTGATAACCTATCCTCAGCACTTGCTCGAAGAACTTAAAGCCTATATTGCTGATCGTCAAGGTTTAGTTTTTGTAACACGAAACTGCAGGCCAATCATGCCTAATCAGCTTGCAATGACATTTGAAAAAGCAGGAATTTTATCAGACGTTCCATTTAAGGTAACACCGCATGTTTTGCGCGCGTCAGCTATAACTTTTTTAAAGTTATCAGGATATTCAGATAGCGACATTATGAAAATTTCTGGGCATGCATCATCTGCGATGGTTAATGCTTATGACAAAAGCGACCGAGCCTTAAATATAAGCAAAAAGGTCTCTTTAGTATAAAAAAGCTTTATATTATTGCACTATTAATAAAGATTGCTTATATTGATAATTAATAACAGAATTATTCTTATAAGAATAAGAAAAATAAAAGCATGAATATACGATTTAAAAAATGTCTTATACTATTGAGCGGTACTAGTAGCGCGCTATCCTTGATGGCTATGAACAACCCAGATGATCCGTTTTTATTAGGGGGCCCCTCAAGCCCTTTATCTCTTACTGATTATGGTGAGACTCGAAGTTGGCCTTTTGAATATGATTTGAATCCTGGAGATGACAGCGATCAATTACGCGAGCTGCTTTAACTAGATCTTGATCCTGAATTCCCTTTAACAGGCGAGCGGTCTGTAAAAAGAACGCGCTTAGAAGACAATCTTGCAACAACACAAACACTACCAAAAAAACGAAGGCTTGTTCCTTCTAAAGCTTTTACGCAGGAAATAACTATCTCTCATGATAGGTTTACTCAAAAAGAGCTTGAAGCGGCTGGCAAGCTTAGCGAAAAGTTTGGTCTTCCTGTTGATGATATTTTAAAAGCTCGCATATGGTCAAAAATAAAGAAAAAACCTTTTCCCCCTGATGATAAAAAAACTTTGCGCGATTATATTATGGATTATGAACATGATCAGCGTCAAAAATTAGATGTGTTTTATAAACTTAATGAAATCAATTCTCAACAAGTTGCTCATGCGTTAGGGTTGGTACAAGAGACTGTAAAAAAAGCTATTTCGTGGTGTAGACGAAACCTTATTTCTTTTCCTGATTGGCAGGCTGATCCTGATGCTGCTCGAAAGCAAATCAGAGAATATGCAGAAAAATACTCAGAATATCTAGAAACTCAAAAACGATCTCAAAAGCAAAAACGTCAAATGGTAGTAGCAAATATAGACCTTCAAGAAGTTGTTCATGCATTAGGATTGGAAGAAGAGACTGTAAAAAAAGCTATTTTTTGGTGTAAGCAAAATCGTATTTCTTTTCCTGATTGGCAGGCTGATCCTGATGCAGCTCGAGGAATAATCAGAGAATATGCAGAAAAACACTCAGAATATTTAGAAACTCAAAAACTTGCCAGAAAGCAAAAACGTCAAATGGTGGCATCAACTATAGATCCTGAAGAAGTTGCTCGTGCGTTAGAGCTGGATGTACAGATTAGATCTCTTTCCTAACCTCACAATTGAAAATTGTAAATTCCAGCGATTAAGTTAAAGCGGAGCCCGAATCTTTTTCG
>JAIETV010000009.1 GCA_019744895.1 Candidatus Babeliaceae bacterium
TATAGATACAAAGCTCGAAGAATTGCCATCAGACGATTCTGTAATTCGCTATATAGCCTTCATAAAAAATACATCTATAGACACTATTATTAATGTAATTAATGAAGTAAAAAGCGCCACTTCCCCTCGCGCGATTGTGATACCTGATATGCGGGCTATTATTTTAACAGACAAATCTTCGAATATAAAAAACATGTTGGCAATTATTAAGGAGCTTGACAAAGCAAATGCAACAGAAGTTTTAAAAATTCTAAAGCTTGAAAAAATAGATGCGACTCGCGCAGTAAATTTATATAAAGAGCTAATCAAAACTGATGAACCATCTTTAACGGCTCGTCTTTTAGGTCAACGAAAAAAACCGAATACAAATTACTTTTCTGAAAATGTTCGTTTAACGCCAATCCCCCATATGAATTCTATAGTTATGATTGGAACTAAAGACTCTGTTCAACGCGTGTACGATTTTATTGAAAAAATTCTGGATAGACGTACTGATTCAACCCACACGCCAATTTTTACCTATGCTCTGAAAAATACTAACGCAGAATCGATAGCAAAAATTTTAAATGCAGCAACACAGTTTCAAAGAGATACTGAAGCCGCAAAAACTGGTGGGGTTCGCGATGGTGACAAATACTTAAAACCGGTATATATCGAGGCAGAAAAAACTGGAAACCGCCTTATTATTTATGCTGATTACGAAGATTATACCAAAATATTTAATCTGATAAAAAAAATTGATGTGGAGCAGCCACAAGTTGCGATCAAAGTTCTTTTATTGAATATCGATTTGACTGAAAATAAGCAAATAGGAACTCAAATACGTAATAAGGTTCCTGGCGTGAATGGCTTTTTAGGAAATAATGTTAATTTTCAGACATCAGGTCTTGCAGGAACCGGTTCCTCTGTGGTTGAAAATACCAGCGGTACAGGCGCTAACCGCTTGCTTGGTGATCTTATACAACTTGCTTCACTTTCAGGCAACGTAGGGTCAACATTGCTAACCCTTGGTGCTGACATAGATGGAGTATGGGGACTTTTTAAGATACTTGAACAATTTACAAAAACTTCAGTGGTGGCAAATCCGTTTCTTATTACCACCAATAAATACCCTGCTCAAATCTCTGTAGGTTCTATTAGGCGGGTTGTCGACTCGGTAATTCAAAATGGTAGTGCAGTTGAAACTAATGCTTTTAAAGACTTAGCAGCAAATCTAACGGTGAGTGTTACGCCTCAAGTAAGCGTGGACGGGTTAATTACTTTAGATGTAGTAGTCAACTTTGAACAATTTACCACCTCAGAAACCAACCAAAACGACATTAGTTCTGGGAATCGAACCAAAAAAACCGTTAATACCAGCGTTATTATGTCTAACAACGAGGTACTTGCCTTAGGTGGTTTAATTCAAGATACTGTAACAGATGTTATTACAAAAGTTCCTATTTTGGGCGATATTCCGATTTTAGGAAATTTATTTAAAAATATCGTAAAAACTGCTGCCAGATCTAGCATATTAGTGCTTATTGTTCCTGAAATCATCCCTTCAGACAGTGATGAAATTGCTGACAACTTTACAGAAGACAAAATTCTTGATACGAAAGCTGTATTTTATACAGAGAATAATGAACGCGATCCACTGCTGCGCTGGTTCTTTAAAAATAATGGACGTCATGGCGAAATAGTAATTGATGATTTTATAAACCTTAAAGATAAATATATCGATGAAAGTCAGTACGAGCGATTAGAGAAACCATCTAGACTTAAAAAAATATCCAAAGCCTCGGTCATAGATCATATTCACGATAATGAAAATCAAAATCCTGTCCCTGAACAGAAAAAAGAAATTACTGCACAAATACCAAGCGCACAGGTAGAACAGATGGTGAGAGCTCGTTTTGGTTCTTCAGAGCAGTCGCCAAAAAAGAAAGAGGTAAGTGAATGATAGCAACGTATTTAGAACAAGTTCGCTTATTATTTTTGCCAGATTCTTTATATAGTTATTACATTACAACGCAAAAGTTAGTTGGTATTGAAATCCATCAAAATATTATTTTTGTAACAATTGTTTTGGCTCAAGGTCATAAAAAAACAATTATTAACTGTTTTCAGCAAGAAATAATACAAGATGGGGTTATATCTTTAGAAGAACGCATAGAAGAAGCATTAAAAAAAATTGCTACTAACATTGGTGCGTATGACCAACTCATAGTTACTTTGCCAAATAATGTAATCATTTTTAAAGAGATTACCATACCATTCACCGATATCAACACTATAAAAATGGTTGCTCCTTTTGAAATAGAGCCCATGCTACCCTTCTCACTAAATGATGCTTTTATCGATGCTTTAGTTGTAAGTCAAAATAAAAATAACAATACCGTGATTGTACAAGTTGCTGCAATAAAAAAATCTACTGTTGCACAAAATATCGCGCTTTTTAATAATGCAGGACTCAAACCAACAAAATTTTCTATTCATCTTTTTGAGTTTTATTCGATTTTTAAAGAAATTCCAGAATACCATGCTTATACAACTTCAACATTATGCATAGAAATAACGCATGACTCTTGCCAATTTATAGCAATTGTTGACGGGCAACTACGCAATATTCGCATTACTTCACGTGGTTATAATGACTCACGTTTTTTACAAGATGTACAGTTTACACTCGATACGTTTAATGGCCCCTTGCCTCAAGATAAAAAAATTTCACATATTTTAATAGCGCTAACATCAATAGATAGCAAAATGCTTATTAATCAAATCGCGGAAACAACTGGTTTAAAGACAGAAGATTTTTTACTCTACAAAGTAGTACATAATAATACTATAAAAGCTATAAATGGGGTTCTTTTAACAACGCAATTTATAGGTAGCATGGGAGCTGCGCTTGACCTTTCATATACCAGGTCAATAAATTTTCTTCAGGGTGAGTACACGCCCCATAATAATAACTTATTATTTAAGCAGCTTTTAACAGCCTTTATACTTTTTATCATTATTATAGGCTCACTTGTGATTCATACCCAATTAACTCAAAGAAAAATAAAGAAAGAAATTAATGCATCTCAAGAAGAAGCAAAGCAAAAGCTTGCCCGCGAGCTTAATTTGCCAAAACAGCAAGTTACCGGAAAAACTCTTGAGCGTGTAATTGATAATGCAAAAGCTTTTGTAAAAAAACAAGAAGAGATCTGGTTTGCGCTCTCCAGCCAAAACCGTTATTCATTCTTAAATTATTTGCAAGAGCTTTTTAGACGGCTTGATGCAAAAGCACTGGGTCTCAGCTTAACTATGCTTTCAGTTAATGACACTAATGGCACCATAACGCTTGAGGGCGAAGTACGTGATTACAATGCACTTCTATTGCTTGATCAAGAGCTCAGTAGACCAAATGGGATGTTCAAGGAAGTAACACATCCCCAAGAGCCCAAATTCTCCATAAAAATAACTCTTGATAAAAATTATAAGGAGGATTAAATGAGTTATATTGAATCCATACAGAATTTTTTTTCTATAAAAAGTACGCGTGAGTTGTATATCTATTTTGGTGTTTTTCTAGGCGTACTTATTTTACCTTCTGTTATTATTGTTTATTCACATTTTAAGGTTATATCAAAGTTAACTCTTGAATTAAAAAAAATTAATAAACAAAGGGCAGTAGCTCAAGAAATATTGATTAAAAACAAAGAAGTTATCGCTCAACAAGAAGCAGTAAAGGCCATACTTGCAGAAGAGCCAAACTTTTATATCGGGCAATATTTTACCGATCTTTTGCGTTCACAGAATTTACAAAATAATCTTACTAAAGATCCTGAACGATCTGAAAGTGATGTTGGTAATGGATTTATAGAACATAAATTAGCAGTTACTTTTTCTAAACTTAACATGAAACTACTAACAGAACTTCTTTTTAAAATAGAGCAAAATCAACGCGTATACACAAAAGAGCTCAAAATTATAAAAAATATTAAAGATGGCCTTCTTGATGTAACATTAATTATTGCTACATTAGAACCACAACAAACTTCAGCCTAAATTAAAGTATGAATATGAAAAAAATATTATTGCTACTAACACTCATACTTGCAACTAAAACTAACTTGCTAAGCAAGATTAATTCAAACAATATTATAGATTTCAATTTTGCAGACAAAGAGCTCACAGAAATAATCAATGTGCTTGCTGAAAAATCAGAAATGAATATCATATTTCCGCAAGGCGCAAATGCTATTAAGCAGAAGGTAAATATTCATCTCCCGAATAAGATCTCTCTCGAGAAAGCCTGGGATTATACGGCTATGTTACTCAACTTGGCTGGCTATACCATGATCCCACATAATGGCGTACATATGATCATTAAAAATGACCCTAATAGTAATCGTGACACACTTCCCATTTATGTTGGATATAATCCTCAAGATTTTCCTCAAACGGAAAATAAAATACGCTCCATCTTATATCTAACCAATTTAAAAGTTCCAGAAAAGTACAATGCTAGTGATGACAAAGATCCTATAAATCAAATATTAACAGATGTTCTATCTACAAACAAATCTATCACGTTTGATACAAAAACAAATGCTATTATCGCTGCAGATTCAGCAAATAAACTTTCTACTGCATTTAATATTATTATGCTTTTAGATCGCTCAGGAGACCCTAATGTTCTTGAAGCTGTTAGATTATATAATGTAGATGCAAGCATTGTTGCAGATTTACTTAAAACACAAATATTAGCGCTCACTGGTACGGAAAAAGGCACTCTCAAGTCTGATGTTAAATCAGAAACAGGACTCTATTTTGGACCAAATCAGGTGCATTTGGTAGCAGATAATCGTTTAAATGCAATAATTTTATCAGGATCTTCACCAACTATTGAACTAATAAAAGATCTTATTGCAGAACTTGACCAACCAGTTGATTCAGGACGCTCTATTTTGCATGTCTATGAATTACAATATCTTGATGCAACTACTTTTGCTCCAATTTTACAAAAAATAGTAAAATCTGGCACAGAGACAGCTCAGGCAACAAAAGATTTGCAGGGAGGCATTCGAAAGGCATTTGAAGGGGTTATTGTCGTTGCAGAGGAAAAGGTAGAAGAAAAGGCAGAAGCCCTTCAAACAACTGGTGATCAAAAATCGCTCCTTCAAGGGTCTGTTGTATTTAAAGGCGGAAATAGAATCATTATCACGGCCCGTCAAGATGATTGGCTTAAAATAAAAGATCTTATTAGATCACTCGATATCCCACAACCAATAGTTATTATTGAGGTTATGGTCATCGACGTTAATATTAACGAAAGTAAAATTCTAGGAACGCAGATTCGCAATCTTACAGCCACTGTACCAACTACAATTCAATCTAATGGGGTCACCGCCCAAGCTGCCCTTGCTAATCCTGGCGGAGTCGTTTTGAACAGCACACAATCTTCTGGGACCATTACAACCATGCCTGAGCCGGCTAAATTAGCATCTGATCTTTTAAGTCTCATAAGCCCCGGTTCGTCGGGGGGAACGCCTGCAAGCCTTGCAAGAACACTTTCGTCTGCCAATCCCGGTTCGCTTATTATGTCATTTAATGACCCAAATGGCACAGGAATTTGGGGAGTTTTACAAGTACTTGATTCTTTTTCAGATTTAAAAGTTCTCTCTCATCCATTTTTGGTTACGCGTAATAACAGAGAAGCAGAAACAATTATAAGTACTATTCGACGAGATCAGGGTCAGGCATTTGCTGGTCAAGCAGCTGTTGTTTCTCAAAAAGTTGAAGATATCGAAGCTCGATTACGTGTGGGCATTATCTCACGCGTAGCATCGCTGGATCGCGTTAATATGCAAATAGCAGTTGACGTGCAAGAGTTTACTACTTCTGTGCAAACCAATTATACACGCAACACTCGAACCGTAAATACCAGCTCAAATCTAAGTAGTGGACAGATATTGGCTCTTGGGGGGCTTTCAACATTGTTAGAAACTGAAAGCACTTACAAGGTACCTATATTGGCAGATATTCCCCTAATAGGTCCGTTTTTCCAATATAATGAGCGAACAACAAATCGAACTAATCTTCTTATTTTAATTTCACCGACGATCATAGAGCCTAAGGTTAGAGGCGGCGTCGAAATATATACCCGCGACAAAATTTCTAAAGGGTTCGAGGTGTTTGAAACTCAAAGTGTTATTGGCAATCCACGAGATCCTGTAACTCGCTGGTTTTTCAAAAGTAACCTTGAAGATGCTCTAGAGACCACAAATGTTTATCTATCTACAGCTCAAGGTGATTTTGTAAGAGAGCTTGAAAAGGGCTTAGAACATAAACGAGACAATACAAAGCCTCGACGCTCAAGACGTCTTAGTAAGAAAAATAAAACAATGTCAGCTGGAACACGCAATCAAGAAAAAAACATATCACAGAAACTAAATTCGGAATTTAGATAGTATAAAACTATGCGTATCGTGATTTATGCCTGAAATTGGCTAGAGCATGATGATTGTGAAAAAATTAATATAATCATACTTTTGCTACCAATGTATCTTCGATACGCAATATTCTATTATACTTTGTCAATCGCTCACTACGTGAAGGGCCACCGGCTTTAAGTTGACCGGCACTTGCACCGATTGCGATATCTGAAATAAATGAATCTTCTGTTTCCCCTGAACGATGCGAAACAATTGTATTAAGATTATTTTCTTTACATAATTTTATAGCTTGCAATGTCTCTGTAATCGTACCTATTTGGTTTGGCTTAATAATTACTGATGTAGCACAATCCTGCTCAATACACTGTGCTATCCGATCAACATTAGTTGCAGTAAGATCATCTGCAACAAGTTGCACTTTTGTCTGCAGAGCGGCTTTCATCGCTTGCCAGCCAGACCAGTCATCTTCGCTCAACCCATCTTCTATTGAATATATAGGGTACGTTGAAACAAGATCCTCATATATCTCTATCATTTCTTTTGAAGTCACCTGTTTTTTATTCCAAAGATATTTGTGGGCAAGTTTGTCATAAAATTGCGATGCAGCAAAATCCAACGCTATGACGCAACGGTTTCCTTCGGAATCACCAACTTTTTCAAGCACTTCAGTTAAAATATCAAGTGCCTCCTCATCTGATTTAACTTCAGGACTAAAGCCACCCTCATCACCAACAGCAGTTGAATAACCACGTTTTGTTAAAGCATTTTTTAGCTCTTGATATACAACAACGCCTATTTCCATAGACTCTCTAAAAGTTGGCACACCGACCGGCACAATCATGAACTCCTGTATACGTAAATTATTTTGTGCATGAGCGCCACCATTAATTACATTAAAAAATGGAAATGGAATTGTGATACTTTCTGCTCCAAAAAGATACCCAATTAATTCATAGAGTTCTATACCATCAATATGGGCTTGAGCTCGATAAAGCGCCATACTCACAGCAAGCATTGTGTTTGCACCTAAGTATGATTTATCAGCCGAACCATCCATTTCTATCATTTTAAAATCCATGGCAATAGCATTAGGCTCTTGACCAATAAATTCCGGTGCTATTACTTGCTCTATAATTTCGATAGTTTTTCTAACTCCCTTGCCCCAAAGTCTCTTATCACAGTCACGCAATTCGCGAGCTTCGTGCTTACTGCGAGAAAGCCCAGTCGGGACCGATGCATAGGCAATAAATCCATCTTCTAAGTGCACGGCGCATAAAAGAGTTGGCCAGCCACGCGAGTCATATATTTCATGACCTATAATTGAAGCTATTCTCATTATATGCTCCTAATTTAAAAGTAAAATTTGATAATTTAAATAAATTGCAAAAGCAATCCATAGTGCGCTTGGCACCATTAATAATGCTATAATCCGGGCATCGTTCCATGCATAAACTATTATAGTTATAAGTATGAATTCCATAACAATGCTAGCTAGTAAAGCAGCAGAAATACTGTGCTCTATAAAAAATAAATATGACCACAGCGGATTTAGGATTGCCAAAAGTAAGAAAAATCCTAAAAATGTTTGATAATAACCGATATGTTTATATGCACGAACTAAAATAACGGTCGCGCATGCTGCCAGAATATATAATACTGTCCACACAGCGCCAAAGACCCAATTTTCTGGCACTAAATGAGGAAGATTTAATGTTCTGTACCAATCCAGACCAGTATTAGTGAAAATTTTACCAAGCACAGAAAGAGTTACTACACAAGAACTTATAATTATAACATCAAGATTTTTCATAATACGTGATATCATGATGATTGCCCCTTTTTATAAAATTGGTGTATATAATATTTTTTTTGCTTATACTTCTCTAACCACAATCTAGCAACAAGTGATAAACTATTTCAATATTGATGTTCAAATTGTAAAAAACAAGTAAAGATGGTCAAAAAAATTATGGAAAAAAAATATTCTTTATCTCTTTTTATTTTTCGTCGCGATCTAAGAATTTTTGATAATACCGCATTAATAGAAGCCCTTAAATCTTCTGCTCATGTTATTGTCTGTTTTATTTTTGACCCAAAGCAAGTTACTGATAAAAACGACTACAAAAGCAATAATGCTATACAATTTATGCTCGAATCTTTATCTGATCTTCATGATCAACTTAAAAAACATTCAGGACATTTATATCTTTTTTATGGTGAACCCCATGACATAATTGAGGATATATGCAAAATCAAAAAAATTGATGCACTTTTTATAAATCATGACTATACACCCTATTCTCTCAAGCGTGACGCCCATATAGAAAAGATATGCAAAAAATTACAAATTGAATTTTACGCTTTTCATGACCTTTTATTACATGCGCCTGATGATGTTTTAACGATCGCAAATAAACCCTATACTGTTTTTACACCATTCTATCGAGCAGCTTTAAAAAATCCTGTTACAGAACCGCGTCAAAATAACTTTAAAAATTATTACACTGGTAAACTTATCACCGAAAAACAACCTGAAGAAATTTTAAAAACATTTAACAAAAATATATTTGTTCATGGAGGGCGCGAAAATGGTTTAAAAATTTTAAAACACATAGAAAATTTTAAAGACTATGAAAATACTCGTGATTTTCCAGAACTAAAAACAACCGGTTTATCCGCGCATAATAAATTCGGCACCTTATCTATTCGTGAAGAATTTCATAGTATGGTAAAGCATCTTGGTGCGTCTCATATGCTTGTTCGACAACTTTATTGGCGAGACTTTTATACCCAAATCGCAAGGCATTTTCCAAGAGTATTTGGACACAGTTATTTAGAAAAATATGATGATCTTGCCTGGAAAAATAATCCAGAAGATTTTAAGCTTTGGTGTGAGGGCAAAACAGGTTTTCCTATTGTTGATGCTGGTATGCGGCAACTTAACACAACAGGCTGGATGCACAACCGAGTACGCATGATTGTTGCATCATTTTTAACAAAAGATTTGCATATCGACTGGCGTATGGGCGAAAAATATTTTGCGCAACATCTTGTGGATTATGATCCAGCAGTTAATAATGGCAGTTGGCAGTGGGCCGCTTCAACGGGTTGCGACCCGCAACCTTATTTTCGTATATTCAACCCGTGGCTTCAACAGCAAAAATTTGATCCAGAATGCCTCTATATTAAATGTTGGGTTCCTGAGCTTGCTAGTTATTCCCCCCAAATAATAAACGCTCTTTCTACTGGCAAAATTGATATACCAAACTACCCAAAACCAATGGTCGACCATGCAAAACAAAGCGCTTATGCAAAAGAGATGTTTTTGAAATATTAGTCATAAATTAGAAAATCCATTTTAATCGAATATTTATAATGACCAAAGAAGTTTTAATATTATTCCCACATCAACTATTTGAAAATCATGCTGCATTAAAAAAAGATAGGATCATAAGCCTCCTGGAAGATGATTATTTTTTTTCAAAATTTTCTTTTCATAAAAAAAAGCTTATTTTTCACAGAGCTGGCATGAAAAGTTATGGTGAAATGCTTACAAAAAATGGATATCAGGTAGTTTATTTCTCTCACCCAACAGTGCGCGATGAGCACCTAGGTCTTTTTGCTTATATAAAAACCAATAGTATACATACCTGCCACTACATCGACCCAACCGACAAAATTTTAGAAAAAGAACTTATAATGACCGCACAAAGAAAAAATATTAAACTTGTGCGGCACGACTCGCCAATGTTTTTAGCCACGTCACAAGAAATAGAAAGCTTCTTAGGTGATAAAAGCCATTACTCAATGGCTAGTTTTTATATCGATCAGCGCAAACGATATTCTATTCTAACTCAAGACAATAAACCAGTAGGTGGCCGGTGGAGTTTTGATACGGAAAACCGTAAAAAATTTCCTACAGAGCTTTATTTGCCTAGCCTGAAAGAGTTTGTTAAAAACAGCCATATTGTTAAAGCTCAAATTGAAATCGAAAAAGAATTTTCTAAAAACCCCGGCAGCGCGGAAAATTTTATTTTCCCCATAAATCACAAAGATTCAAAAAAGTGGCTCGCTGATTTTTTACATCATAGATTAAATAATTTTGGTGATTTTCAAGATGCTATTTCTAAAAAAGTATCGTTTGGTTACCATTCGCTTTTATCGCCACTTTTAAATGCTGGATTACTCACGCCAGAATATGTTATCAAAACTACGCTTGAGCATGCAGAAAAATACCAAATTCCCCTCAACTCTCTTGAAGGCTTCATTCGTCAAATTATTGGCTGGCGCGAGTTTATGCGCGGTGTTTACCAGATTAAAAGCGAATTTATTCAAGAGCAGAATTTTTTTAATCACACTCAAAAATTACCTCCATCTTTTTGGTCTGCATCAACGGGAATAGAACCTCTTGACGACGCAATTAACCACACACTAGAAAATAGTTATGCACATCACATAGAAAGACTTATGATACTTGGCAACTTCATGCTTTTAACAGAAATCGAACCCCATAAAGCATATAAGTGGTTCATGGAGATGTTTATCGACGCCTACGATTGGGTAATGATTCCAAATGTCTATAGTATGTCTCAATATGCAGATAATGGGCTTATAACCACAAAGCCTTACATATCAGGCTCAAATTATATCTTAAAAATGAGTGATTATAAAAAAGGTCCTTGGTGTAGCGTGTGGGATGGACTTTATTGGAGATTTATTTTTAAAAATATAAATACTATTTCTAAAAATCCTCGCTTAAGGGTTATGAAAAGCTATTTAACGCGTATGGATGATAAAGTACTCAAAGCTCATATAAAAAACGCTGAAAATTTTTTAAATGATTTTTACTGATAATTTCTATACTGAAAGTTTTATTTTTAATACCTAGAGCATTTTTTCTTAGTGCGAGGATGAAAATAGAGCTAGATAAATTTTATTAAGCTCATTCAAAAACTTCTTTAAGATCTGCCCCAGCGAGTTTTTTACACTTATTTCTTTTTCGCCTTGCCGCTCAAAGAAATAGATATACCCTTGTTCTTTTGATCCCGAGCCTTGAATACGGTTAATAGCTTCTTGCTTACTTATTTTGCTTATATCAGGATTTGGAAAATCGTCACAATTGTACCACTGATTACCATACTTTACTACCGCAGTATAGTGGCCAGATGCCAGATCTCCAAAATGGATAACAGAAGCGAAAAGATTATACTCATACTCTTTATTATCAATCCGTAAAGAGAGTGGTTCTAAATCATATTTAATGGTATTATTAATCTTTGTCCCGTCATAATTAAATCTTTTTGGCGTAATAACAAGAACCTTAGGTGCTGTTGTCATTTGAGACCATTTAGAGATAATTTTATTTTTTTTATTAACATAAGAACTGTCATCATTAGGATTTTTATAAAGAGGGCAAAATGGTCCTGTTGTTGCATCATCTTTATATTCAAAGTCGCTTTGGTCAGTTATGCCATTATTAAATAGCTCTTGTAACGTAAAAACTTGATTAGATGTTAAAACATAAGGAAAACTGACTTCAACGCCAGTGCTGCTTGATCTCACTTTACTTTTTGAAATGCTTTCAAACTCAGAGCCATCAGAGCATTTTACCATATTTTTAGTTTCAAATTCAAAGATACGTTTTATTGAATTTTTAATTAATAATTCTTCTTTAGTATCGTCCTTTTCATCTTTAGTTAATTTGTCCAGTAGTAACCTTAAAAATTCAGATGCGTCCTGCTGCTTGTTAGCGCTAGCTGAGGCAGATGACCCGAAAATGCTGTTAACGTTCATACAATGAAGCAACCTTTTGGGTTGAATAACAGTCCCTTTATCTAATGACTGTTGTTCTCTTAAAAGCTTGTAATATTGCTCAATGTAAGAATCATACTTATTTTCTCCGACATTTATTTTGTATTTATTTACTTCATCAGAAAGACTCGTACAGGCAAAAAGTGCTTGTAATACGGAATTCATATAACATGTATTTCTTAGATTTTGCAAAAGTGGTGGCGCATCTTTTGACGCATTAATGTAAAAAGTAATAATATTTGCTAAAAAAAATATTTTTCTGTTCATAACATCTCTTAATAAACATCATTAAATTTTTATAATGTGATACTACAGAAAATTAATAACATTTACTCTTAAAGAAAGTAAATATCTTTATGAGTTTTTATAAAACCTTCAACAATTAAATCTGAAAGATTTTTATAAATACGATTTTCTTGACGAGGTATAACAACTACAAGCTCCTCAAATGTAAGCTTGCCATGTTCAGTTAACGCCCTCAAGATCATACCTCGAATTTGACGTTCAGAACCTTCAAATTTAGATTGTATGACATGATGCTTGCTTTTACGGCTTGGGTTTTTATGCTCTTTTTTTAATTTTACACCATAGTCCATAAGCGCGTAATACCATTCACGGGGATTTTTCTTATCAAGTGTAGCTTCAATAATAGGTAAAAGCTGCTTGTCGTGAATTTTTTCTTCATGTTTAAAAAAGTGATGTATATAAACAGCACGAATATTGGTCTCAATAAACACAGTTGGTTTATTAAATGCAAAAGCGCAAATTGAGCCCGCAGTATTTGGCCCGATACCTTTAAAAGTTTGTAAGACCTCTGGGTTATCTGGCAAGTTTCCACCAAACTCTTGAATCACACGCTGAGCTGCCGCATGTAACGCAAGCGCTCTTCTATTATAACCAAGCCCGGCCCACGCAGAAATTACATCACGTGTACTTGCCTGTGCAAGTGTTTTAAAATCTGGAAACAAACTCAACCATTGTGGGAATTTGTAGGACACTCGATCTGTCTGCGTCTGTTGCAACATTATCTCTGAAACAAGCGCATTATAAGGAGAAATCTCTTCACGCCATTGGAATAAACGTCTATTATTTTTGAAGTAATCGTAAATTATTTTTATAAAATTATCATGATTGATTTCCATAATTATTAATCTTATTTATTTCTTGATTTATGGATTTTAAATTTTTTATGATTTAAGTATGAATTACATTATATTAATTTCAATTGTTAGTGTGTATATTTTCATGACAGCATGGTTTCTATACGCCTTGCGCATAAAAAATAATAGTGTTGCTGATATCGCCTGGGGACTCTGCTTTATTTTTGTTGCGCTGGAAACGTTGATACTAACAGGCTTATATTTACCTGAGCAACTTGTTGCAACAACACTCGTAATAATTTGGGGTGTACGATTAAGTTGGCATATTTACATGCGTAATCACAATAAGCCAGAAGATGAACGTTATGCAATGTGGCGAAAACAATGGGGAAATGGTATCGTGCTGCGTTCATTTTTTCAGGTTTTTATGCTTCAAGGAACACTCTTACTCCTTATATCACTGCCTATATTATTAATTAACACAGATAAAACTTCGCCAATGGTAGTTTATACTATTATTGGTGGACTTGTCTGGTTATGCGGTTTTATATTTGAGTCGGTGGCAGATTATCAACTCAAACAATTTCTAAGCAAACCCGAGAATCATAGTAAAATAATGAAATCTGGTCTTTGGCGTTATTCCAGGCATCCAAATTATTTTGGCGAATCAGTTATGTGGTGGGGCTTATTTTTTATAGCGCTTGGTTTACCATGGGGTTGGCTGACCATCATAAGCCCTTTGATTTTAACCTACCTACTTTTATATGTCTCTGGCATCCCGTTATTAGAAAAAAAATTAAAAAACAACCCTGAATTTCAAGATTACATGAGCAAAACAAGCGCTTTTATACCATGGTTTTATAAAAAAAACTTATAGAATTTTTACACACGCCCAACTCTTAGTGTAACCATTTTTGTGAGGTCAAGATGTCTTTTAACTGCTTCTTGAACTTCTTTGATAGTGATTTTTGATAATTGATTATAGCGATTTTTAAAAAATTCTGGAGCAAGATCAAATGTATCCATAAATAAAAAAGTAGACCCCATCTTTTTCATAGATGCAAAATTATCAACAAGTGAGCTACTGACAGCCTGAACGGCCTCATCCAGCTCTAATTGAGTTAAGCTTTCTGCAGCATGGGTAATTACTTCCTTAATACTTTTTTCGGCTTCTTCTAGTCTATCTGGTGAAACAATGGTTTTTATATAAATCATACCGGGCTGCTGATCTGCATTAGCAATTAATGAGCCACCGATAGTATAAAATAGACCTGAACGTTCACGTAATTCAAAAAGTCTTGAACTCATAGAGCCTAATACTCCACCGCTAAAAACTTGGTCAAAAAGAAGTAATTTATCAAAGTCTGGGTCTTTGCGCGAAACGGAAACTCCTGCAAAAGCAAGCGTAATTTGGTCACGTACTATTGGATACTGAACTTCATGGGCCTGTATTTCAGGCAATTTAGGAAACTCCATTGGAGTAACTGCAGCACCTGACCATGAACTAAAAACATGTTCAATCTCCTGAGCAACATCGTAATTAGACAAATCTCCAACGATAACTATTCGTGTTCCGATTGGCGTAATCATTCTGCTTAACCAATTTTTTATATCATCATAAGTAATCGCCGAAAGTGTCTGCTTCGTTCCGAATATATTTTTGTGATAAGGGTGATGATCGTAAATATTTTCACGAACTAACTGTCCTATAAATTGTTGCGGATCATCCCAAAAATCTTCAACATCTGCCAATAATCTATTTCTTACATGTTCAAATGACTCTTTTGGAAGGCGTGGACTACAAATTATTTCTTTTAAAACTTCTAAGCCATTACGAAAATCTGATGAGAGCATACTTAAAGTAACTAGACCAGGAAAGCTGCCTAGGGACATACCACGTGATTCTAAAACATGAGCAAGATCAATAGAGGAATAAGACTTGGTCCCTTCCTGTAACATATCAAAAAGCATCATGGTTAAGCCTTGCTTATCTTCTGGATCGTAAAAATATTTACCTTGAAAGTCAAAAATAATTTCTATTTTTGAAATGGCAGGATCATGATGATAAAGCAATCTTAGGCCATTATTTAATATTGTTTTTTGTGGCTGAGGGTAATTAAAATCCTGTTGAATATAATTTTTTGAAATAGAATGAACCTGTAAACCATTTTCAACTGCAGTTTCACGAGTAATTGCCGACAGAACTTTAACATCCTGAGCATCAGAAATATCTTGGTAAGATTTCAAAAGTTTTTTATCTTCTTGGGCCACTGGCAAGACCGCTCCGGTAAACATAAGTGCCGGACTTAAATGATGTTGCGCAATGGTCTCAATGTGTTTCTTTAAAGTCGATTGATCAATCTGTAAATAATTTTCTAGATACGTTTCGTCCTGTAGCGCCGTATAATACTTACCGATAATATAAGCTATTTTTTGATTATTCTCTTGAAGCGAAATAAAGTCCATTTCTGTTTTCTTGATAGCTCGGACCAACTCTTCTTGACCAATCTCCCCTTGCATTAATCTGACCATTTCATGAGATATAATTGATTTTATATACTCTTGGCTTTGGGCATTGTAGGGATCAACTTGTACAAAAAGAACACTATGATCAAAAAGATCGTAAACAAAGCAATTAACGTCGCTGGCTATATTTTCTTCTTCGACAAGTTTTTTATATAAACGCGAACTCTTACCTGCACCAACAATCCAGGTAAGGCAATCAAGTACATAATCTAACCTTGCCTTGAGTCCGGGAACAACAAAAGCGAATATAAAAAGTGGCTTTTGAATCTCTCTGTAAATTGTCACAGAACCACCATTGAGGTCAGGGGTGTGATAAAAGACCTCGTGTTTATAAGAGTTGTCCGCAGGGATCGATTCGAAATTCTTTTGGGCGTGCTCAAATACATCTTCCGGTTTAACGTCACCTACAACAACCAGGGTCGCATTATTTGGAATGTAATGCTTTTGGTAAAAACTCACCAAGGAGTCTCTATTCAGACTCCACAGATCATATTTATAACCGATAATAGGATGATGATACGGATGATCTAGAAAAATCGTGCTAATCATTTTTTCTATAAGGGTTGAGCCAAAATCATCGTTATACATTTTAAGCTCTTGGATAACAGCCTTTACTTCTGAATTAAGAAATTGCTGTTTGAAAGTGCAATTTCGCATGCAGTCTGCCATAATCGGTAAAGCTTGCTGCCAAACCGCAGACGGAAAATCAAATAAATAGCCAGTATAATCATAAGAAGTGAAGGCATTACATGTCCCAGATAGCTTATGAGTAATAAGATTAATATCAGATTCTGAAAGTTTTTCAGTGCCTTTAAATATCATGTGTTCTATGAAATGAGCTATTCCCTTTTCTCGGCATTTTTCATCTTTTGACCCCACTGCGTACCATAATTGCGATGAAACCTTAGGAATAGCATGGTTTTCTAACACCAAAACCGCTAAGCCATTATTTAAGATTCTTTTGTGAACTTTAAAATTACTCATATAAAATACCACTATTTTTAAAAACTTTTTAAACCTTTAAAGCTTAGTTAATTGTTAAAAAAAGGGCAAGAACTAGGGTTAAAGTAATAAAAGACAATAAATCATTGTATTTTCTATTATAAATTAAATAAAATGAAATTAAAGATAATCAATATAAGTAGGTGTTACTATGACAATTAAAAAGCTTTTTATATGCATTTTTTTGAGTAGTTGCATAAATTTTTATTTCTTCGCAAAAACTGAAGTATCTTCTGGTGATGTTTCACGAGCTCATGATTTGCAAAGACAACTTCATGCGGCGCATCATGAAAAACTGTGTATTGTTTCAGATGCCGATCCAAAAGGTCATTTCAAAAAAATAATTGAATGCCATGAAAAAATCAGGGCAATCGAGACAAATGGCGCAACTAAACTGCTAAAAACACTGAATCCCGATGACTGCACCACCTCAAAATGCCTGATTATGCGCTTAATTCATCAAATATCTTTCAATATTCAAGCCCTGATGAAATCTTTAAAACCTGAAGATATTGCAAAAATCAAAGAAATTAATCAGCAAATCTTTAAATTAAAAGTTCTACTTAAAAAATATGGAATTGATGATAATATTTTTGAAAAACATCCGATTAGTGTATATTTATAATATGGAAGCAAAAATTAACATGCCAGCACCCGAATTTTCATTAGAAGACTCAGATGGCTCAATTATAAAATTGTCGGATTTTAAAGGAAAAAAAGTAATTGTGTACTTTTTTCCTAAAACTGATACCCCAGGTTGCACCAAAGAGGCCTGCTCATTCAGAGATTCATATGACGTATATGACAAAAATAATATTATCGTTATTGGAATAAGTTACGATTCCCCTGAAATGCTCAAAGCTTTTAGGCAAAAGTATCATTTGCCATTTATCCTTTTAAGTGACAATGAAAAAAAAGTAGCACGAGATTATGGAGCCTACAAATCACTATTAAATGCTCTTTTTCCGGCACGAATAACCGCTTTGATAAATGAGCAAGGAATCTTAACACACTTATTAGATAATGTTAACGTTACTACCCACGCACAAGACATTCTGGAACTTCTTAGCGTTCCCCAAAAGCGATAATAGGCATTTTCCCACTTATAGTATAACAATCATAGCTCTTAATATGCTTGCTGCTATATATTGGTGGTATTTGCGTAATTTTATTTTTCTATTTATTCCATTATTGACTTTTTTTGATAAAAAGCTTCGACCTATAAGCCCTTTTGTATTTTTTTCTTTGGCTTTATATTGTGTATTGCTTGAATATAACTATAAGAAAATACAAAATAAAATTTTAGGATTTCATTCAACGCTTTTAGTCAAAGTTGATGATATATATTTTAATGAGATTAAAAACACCTACAAAATCACAGGAATAGCCGAAATAAATGGGTCAAAAAAGGCAGCACGAATTCAACTTTTTTCTAAAACAAAACCCTTGTTTAATGCAGGCGATAACGTTGAATTTAAAAATTTAAATTTTAATAAAATAACTAACCCTGAATACTCAAACTATTTACTTAAAGAGAATATTCATGCTACGACTTATTGCAATAAGTTGTTAAGCACTAAAAAAAAACAAATTAAAACTAAAACAATTAATACAAAAGAGATATCTCTACAAATAGAAAATCAAATATCAAATAAAATGTCTAATATTGCAGGGAATCTTTTCAGTTCTCTTTTTCTTGGATCAAAAAAATATATAGAATGCCAAGACCTGACAATAAAAAACTGTTTTAATACCTGGGGCATCAATCACTTTCTTGCAAGATCAGGACTTCACGTAACTTTAATTTTATTTTTTATTATATTTATGGGAAGAATTTGCCTTATACCATTTAATTATTTAAATCTTATAACCAGTTTTTTTCTTTTAGCTTATAGCCTATTTTCATATTCAAGCATTTCATTCTTTAGAGCCTTTATAACAGCTCTTATGGGGATATGGTGTTTAACAATGCGTGTTCCTCTTAATTCTTTACATTTAGTGACCTTAGCTTTTCTAATATCGATTATCTATAATCCCTTTTTTGCTCTTTTTTTGGATTTTCAGCTTACTTTTTTATTAACTTGGGGACTTTGTGTACTCGCTTCGCTTGATTTTTAAAGCATTTTCTTGATAACGTTAAAATAGGGAATTTTAAGAAAAACTAAGATTTTACTTAGTAAGGGGAGAGTATGATTTTTTTTGCAAAATTACATTTACCGGTTATCCTTTTTTTCACACTTACAACTCAAGCGCAAAATATTGCCAAAATAGCTTATAACAATAATTTCAATTTTCTTCCCTCAGATTACATCCCCCAACAAAAACCCTTTACCATAATCTTGTATATGGCTGCAGATAATGACTTGCGCTCTTTTGTTTACAGAAATCTTGAAGAAATCAAATATCTGTTGCGTGCAACACCTGCTTCTCAAAATTTCAACATCTTTGTACATCTGGATGTGCATAACCCAGGGCAAAAGAAAATGACCTTTCATCTTGTTTCATACAGAAATGAACTTTGTATAGCGTGGCAGGGTGAAATGGATAGCGGAAAAGAAGAAACTTTCATATATGCCTATTCAGAAGCAATGAAATTCTGTCCCGGAGAAAAAGTAATAATTGGGTTATGGAATCACGGCACGGGCGACCTAAACCCAACAACAAGCAAAATATTTAATCCTACAAATCTCTTTGAGTTTGATCCAGAAGAACAGAAAATAGTTCTTAATAGATCAATAAGTTTTTTTGATTATCTTGAAAACTTCTGTTCTAGTGATGATAGAGGAATTTGTTTTGATGATTCGACGCGAAATTACTTAAAAAATCAAAACGTTGGCAATGCTCTAGAAAAAATCTGCAATACGATGCGAAATGGAAAAAAAATAGATTTAATATTTTGCGATGCGTGCCTTATGTCAGGAATTGGCTTTATAAGGGAAATAAGGCCTTGGGCAAATTATTTAATAGCTTCCGAAGAGGTTGTTCTTGCAACCGGGTTCAGATATGACCAAGTTCTTAACTTTTTCAATCAAGATGATCCTGATATTAAAGAATTTATTAAGCACACTATAAAAGTCTTTGAAACAACCTATCAAAAACTTACTCCCGACTATACACTTTCTGGAATAGACCTTCAAAGCGTTGAACCTCTTTATGAATCGATTAATGATATAGCTGAGCTACTCATTGAAGCTTTAAGATATCAAAAAAAAGGTTCGGTAAAAGAATTTATAAGAAAATCCAGCTGGCGAAATAATTGTACAAGCTTTGATGAAATAACTTATAAAGACCTTAAACATTTATTAACAAATTTCAAAAAAAATATCTCATCCTTTGAATTAACTGATATCGAAAAAGAAAATTCAATCAAAAATCAGCTCGGGAAAAAGATAACTTTGGCGATTCAACAAATTTGTGATTGCGTAATCAGCCATTGCGCCGGAAAAAATCTTTCACAATCAGGAGGGATTTCAATTTATGTTCCAGAAACACGAGTTCATTCTTCCTTTCAACATACAACATTTGCAAAAAATAACCTCTGGTTTGTCATGGTCAGCCTGTATCTAGCATCCTAACAAAACATATATATTAATCTGTTCAAGAGAATCAATATATTTTTGCGCAACAAGAAAAGTGCTTACAATAAAAGGATTAGGCAAAAATACATTCAGAAGGCAACTATTCACCCTGATTCAAAAGCAACAAACTAAAAAATTAAAAGTGTAAGTGGAAAATAATTTTTTTGTTGCAATTACTTTTTGTGCAACAAAAAAATTATTTTAGGGCCCTTTTTTTGTTGCACAATATATCACGCAGGAAAATAATTTATCTATTTGAATTAATTATCGATTTAATTCAAATAGATAAATTATTTTTTTTATATAAAGCCCACTATGTGGATAACTTGTGGATAACTTGTGGATAACTCAGCTTTTAATGTGGATAACTTCTTTTTAAGAGAAATGGTAGAACAACCAAAATCAAATTCTGCAGGCACTATCCGGATGATGAGCAATCAATAACGCTCATCCAAAGGTGCTTTTCAAAGTTATCCACAAGTTATCCACAAGTTATCCACATTCGAAAATCTTCCAAAATGACGACCTGGAAGAGATATTATAAAAGTTATCCACAAAAACCTATTGGCTTACTGTTATATTTAATAATATATTTATATATATAATAATAGGCATATACACAAATAGAAATGTTTTATGACGAATTAAATTTCTGGCACACTAATGTCTTTTCAGAACAAAAAAATTATGGTACTCTTTGATTACAATTTTCGCTCAATTCACAATTTTGGGATTTAAGGGAACTCGTGAAACTCTCTCTTGTAATAGATGAACTCATATCAGAAAAAGGTCTTGACCGCACAGTCCTTAGTGGAATTATGTGCGAGGGTATCTTGGCCGCTTATAAAAAAAAATATCCAGACTTGGATATCAGCGTAGAATATAATAAAAAAACTGACGAAATCGATGCTTTTGTTAAAAAAACAGTTGTCTCCTCTGTCCATGATGAGAACTCGCAAATCAGCATCCGTAAGGCTCGAGCCTTAAAAGAAGATATTGCTATTGATGAAACCTTGAATGTCCCATTTACTGAAAAAATTGGTCGTATTGAAATCTTAAAGGCAAAGCAAATCATCGCTCAAAAGATACGCTCAATCGAAGCGCTCACGATTTACAATGAATTTAAGCCCAAAGAAGGGACTATTGTGTATGGTGTTGTATATAAAAACGAGCATAGCGGATCAATCGTCAAGCTTGGAGACACCTTTGCATTTCTACCAAAGTCTCTTATGATTCCTGAAGAAAAATTGTCGATAGGTTATTCTATACGCGCGCTATTGAAAGAAGTCTTGGCTGAACCGCGCCATGAAAACCAATTGATTTTAGACCGCTCTTCGGTTGATTTTTTGTCTGGGCTCTTTGAGATTGAAATTCCTGAGGTTTTTGAAAAGCTTGTAGAGATAAAAAAGATTGTTCGCGCTCCAGGATACAAGTCTAAAGTTGCCGTTATATCTCACGAGAAAAATATAGACCCGGTGGGTACCTGCGTTGGTGTCGGCGGTGCTCGTATTAAGCCAATTTTGCGCGAGCTTGGGAATGAAAAAATAGACATAATCGAATATTCCCCTGATATCGAAGATTTTATTAGAGATGCGCTTAAGCCTGCAGAGATAAACAGGGTACAAATGACTGATGATGCAAATGCAAATGTATGGGTTGATGAAGATCAACGATCATTTGCTATAGGCAAGATGGGACAAAATATATCCCTGGCCGCTCAGCTTACCGGAGTAAGTATTCATTTGGTTAAAAATGAATCGATTGAGCTCCCGAAAATTGAAGAATCTGCTGAGATCATAGAATAAGAGTAGGTAGTCCCAGATGGCAATTCGTGTGTATGAGTATTCAAAGAAAAGCGGAGTTCCGAGCAAAAACATTATCACTTTGCTCGAAGAAAATGGTTTTATTGTGCCGAATCATATGACCCATTTAAGCGATGAGATGATAGATTTTTTAAATAAACAAAATAATTCAAAGGACGCGGCTATTAAAAATCTTGGGAATAAAAAGAACACGCGAAATTCTATAAATTTTAAAAAAAATAATTCGGATAAAGAGATTGAAACTCCTCTTAAAAAAGAGCTTTTTCACACCTCAATGACCGTTGCGCAATTTTGTGATACCACCGATGTATCAGCTAATGATCTTATCGTCTATCTACTTAAAAAAGGAATTGTAGCACCGAAAAATTATGTCTTGTCTGAAAAACTTGTCGAAGATCTTGCTCATCATTTCAACATTCAATTTAGTGAAAAAATTGTAGCTCAACAATCTGAAGCTGAACGCTCCATTAGTGCTGTAAAGGGAACAGAGAAGCGCGCCCCTATAGTAGTAATCGTAGGTCACGTAGATCACGGTAAAACGACCTTGCTGGATTATATTCGCAAGACTCGTGTGGCTGAAAAAGAAAAGGGTGGCATCACACAGCATTTGGGTGCTTATGAGGTATTGGTCGATAAAGACCCAATTGTTTTTCTAGATACCCCTGGCCATGAGGCGTTCTCTCTTATTCGCGTACGTGGACTTAAAGTTGCTGACATAGCAATCCTTGTTGTTGCAGCAGATGATGGTGTTATGCCTCAAACAGTCGAGTCAATAAAAAGAATAAAGGCAGCAGGTGTCACCGTTATTGTTGCTCTGAATAAAATTGACAAAGCTACGTCTGCTCAAATTGAAGCAACCAAAAGATCTCTGGCTCAATATGATTTGCTACCGGAAGACTGGGGCGGCCAAACTGTTGTTGTTCCTATTTCAGCAAAACTTGGAACTGGAGTCGCTGATTTGCTGGAAGTGATTCATTTGCAATCGCAAATTATGGATCTTTTTACCAACACAAAAGCTCAAGCTAAAGGATTTGTTCTTGAATCTAAGATTGAAAAAGGTCGTGGGCTTGTCGCAACGTTAATAACTCACCAGGGCACTCTCAAGATCGGCGATTATTTTATTTGCGACTTAGTTCAAGGTAGAGTAGCTTCGCTGACTAATTCTCAAGGAATACAGGTAAAGCAGGTTTTGCCTGCAATGCCTGTGGCTATAACAGGATTTGATATGCAACCCCAAGTTGGAGCCCTTTTGGAGGTTGTTTCTGCAGAAGAATATAAATTGCATAAAAATAAAAATGTTGAGCGAGTTTCCTCAATGGCAACAATGCACACCACGGATGAAGCTGTAACCATTGTTATTCGCTCAGATAATATGTCTTCAAAAGAAGCTATTTTGGGTGAAATAGAAAGATTGTCCAAGAAAAGCTTTAAACCTCTGCACGTCGTCTCTGCAGGAATAGGTATGATTACAGAAAGTGACGTCGAGCTTGCCCATGAAACTCATGCAATTATTTATGGGTTCAATATTAAAATAGACAAGCAGGCTGCGCGCGAAGCCCAAAAAATGGGCGTTGCCATTAAAGTTCATGATATTATTTACAAGCTTTTAGAAGATTTAGAATTGCTTGCAGAGCAAGGTAAGCCGGTTAAAAAAGTGCTTAAGAAAATGGGCGAAGCTGTTGTTCTTAAGGTATTTGATATTAAAGGTGTAGGTGTTGTTGCAGGCGCGCAAGTCAAGTCTGGCCGATTTGTCAAAGAAGGTGGCAAAGTTTTAATATATCGAGGTAAATACAAGGCTGGCGAAGGTTCCCTAAAGAGCTTACAGCGAGATAAGAAAACTGTTAAAGAGGTTCAAGCGGGCTTTGAATGCGCCTTTATGGTCGACAACTTTTCTGATTGGATAGTTGATGATCGAGTCGAGTGCTTTATAGAAGTTCCTGAATAAAATTAAAAAAAGGGGAAGTAGTATATGATAGGTTTGTTCCCTTTTGTAGTACTTATTGCTGCGTGCATTTTTGCAATTCTTACAAGTTTTCTTATAACCCCTCTTTTTATTAAAATTGCTTTTGCTCGAGACATACTTGACAGGCCAACTGGTCTAAAAAATCACAAAACTCCCGTACCATATCTTGGTGGGCTTGCTGTTTACTCTTCGTTCATTATCGCCCTTGCCCTTTTTTTTCCAGTCGATCAAAATTTAAGTTTTTTTCTTATAGGTTCAACGCTTTTGTTACTTATCGGTCTTGTGGACGATTTAATGCCTTTAAGTGCTTTTTATAAGTTGTTGGGTCAGATTATGGCGGCCCTTTGCTTTCTAAAAGGCGGTTTTTTTTTAAAACAAGAATTTATTGGCTCATTTTCTTCTCCGTTGTTCCCCTATCTTTTTATGGCGATATCGTTTTTTTGGGTTCTTACAATTGTTAATGCAATTAATTTGGTCGATATCATGGATGGGCTTGCCTCTACCTCGGCTCTTGGTGTTTTTATCGGTTTTTTTGTTTTTGCTTGTATATTTAATCGATACTGCGTAGCTTTGATTATTAGCATATGCATAGGAACTCTTGTAGGTTTTTTACATTTTAATAAAGCGCCTGCTAAAATTTACCTTGGCGATGCAGGGTCATTATTTATAGGAGGAATACTTGCAACTATACCTTTTATGTTACCCTGGGGCACATATACAGCCTTTGGTTTTTTGACACCTGTAATTATTCTTGGCGTACCATTGGTAGAAGTTTTAAGTTTGGTTATTATAAGGACTTGCAAAGGTACCCCGTTTTATTTAGGCTCACCAGATCATTTTGCACACTATTATTTAGCGCAGAGCTGGTCTAAAAAAAGTATTTTAGTTATTGTAACGGCATTTAATATCATTCTTATAATAGTTTCATTGTTATTTAATCTTGGATATCTATCTATTTTATCAACAATAATCACCTTGTTTTTGTTGCTCGTTGCATGGTGCGCAACATTATATGGCAAGTATATGCTATTTTTCATCAATAAAAAGTGATTTCTGGTTCATTGCAACATATTAATTAAAAAAGTCCCTTACTTAAGGGACTTTTTTTGTTGCTATTTTTAATGCAGGATTTTTTTTGTTGTTTTTTATTGAAATCGTGAAAAGATTAGAGAAGCTTTTGAAGTAACATCTGTTGATTATTACCCTATGCTCCTTCTGGGTAATAATCAACAAAGTTTCAGTAGCACTGCTTTTATAGAAAGTGTGCGCCTTATCTTCTACAAAAGGCGCATACTACTTTATAAGCGATATTAATTTTGATAGATTCATTGAATCCTCTTCAAGGCCCTGACCCTTCGGCGTTTCTAGTATTTTTGCAGTATTGTTAAATCTTTCATCGTTCATAATGAGCTCGAAAGCTTTAAGATCTATACGGCCTTTGCCTATATGTGCATGACGGTCGACATTTGACCCCAGAGGTTTAAGTGAATCATTGATATGAATGGCATGTAGTTTTCGTATATCAAGAAGAGTGTCGAATTCTTTCCAAAAACTTCCATAGCTTTCTTCAGTTGTGAAAATATAACCTGCTGCAAAAGCATGGCATGTGTCAAAACAGAAACCTACACGCTCTTTTTGTTCTATATGATAATAGATCTCCTGGAGCTCTTCAAGTTTTGAACCTATTGTTGAGCCTTGCCCTGCCATATTTTCAATAAGTATTTTGGCGCCTTCATTTTTTTCCAGCGAATAATTTATGCTGTCGGCGCAATTTGAAAGCGCTACTTTTGTGGCCGATTCCAAACGCGAACCGGGATGAAGGACTAAGTATGGAATCTCTAATATAGAGCATGTCTGAAGCTCCATTTTAAGCATCTTGACAGCCCTATTTCTGCTATCTTTGTCCGGAGATGCCGGGTTCATCAAGTATGATGCATGAACAATTATAGTTTTTACAGTAGAATTATTTTTAGCTGCTATAAATTCTTCTACTGCATCAAGCAAGGGCAGCTTGAATGCCCATTGACGATTTGAATGCGTGAATATCTGAATGGCAGTACAATTAAGTTCTTGCGCCGTCTTTATTGAGCGGTGAAGGCCGCCGGCAGTAGAAAGATGCGCCCCAAGTAATAGTGTTGACTTATTCATGAAAATCCCTTTATTTATAGAGAAAAATGAGTATAAATGAGTTGACAAATTAAGCAAATCTATTAGATTACAAATAGTATAAATATTACATAATTTTCATAGCATTTACTTTCACTGTACATTGGAAGTTTGGTGAAATTGATAGAATTTTACGATTTTTTAAGATCCCGGGAGTTTTTATGAAACGGTATATGCCGTTTTTTATTTTTTTCACTATTTTAAGTGCAGTAAGCATTATCGCTTATGCCCCTATCTGTGAAAACTTAAAAGAAGAAGAAATTATTAAGCCATTAAAAAAATTACCTTTTAAGTGGGAATTTGGCGATAGCGTCTTGGAGTTTGCAACTCGGTTTCGTGTAGAAGCTTTTTATGGAAAAGGCATTCAACAATTCTCTCAAGATCCTTTAGATCAAATTTTGATACCGGCAAAACATACAATCGATTTTAGTATGGGGTATGGCCTTGGAAGACCGAGTCGGGGGTATGAGGTTGTAAAATTAAAAACAACCATTCGTACAAGGGGAACATGGGGCGCTCCTGAAAGTATAGCTTCAAGCGGCAACGCTTCTCTTAAGCTAAGTGATGCTGTTTTTGGCGTACATACACATCCGATTAATCGCTATATTTTGTGGATGCGTGAATTGTGGATGGATATTTCACTTGAGGGGATATTTAATCAGCCAAACATCTTCAATCATAAATTTACCATGGGTTTTTTCCCTTTTGAATTAGGGCGCGGAATTTCTTTAGGCAGTGCTTATGCAACTGATCCAGATATTCTTGGATATACTCCTATGGTTGGTATTGATCAGTTTGCTCCAGGGTTCAAGTTTTCAGGTAATTTAGTTTTACCAAATTATCTTTCATATGATGTTTATGCAGCGATCTTAAGAAACCGCTCTGATACATTTACTAACGTCAATCTTGCAACACAGGGTCAAGAATTTGATTCTGTCGGCGAAAGCAGAGTTTGTTATCCAGCACGTGGTTTTGGTAAGATCGATTATTTGGTTGCAGGCAGAATCATATGGAGACCGATTAGTGACCATAATAAAAGATTTCATCTTGAGCCATACTTTTTGTATGACAGGCAGTCCGAGCAGCGGATTGAATTTATTGGAGACGCCGATTCGAAGCTGGGCACGATTGGCTTTGCTTTGAACTCCGAATATAATGGTTTCATTTTCGATTTTGAATGTGCAAGAAATTTGGGTCGCCAAAGGGTTAAGGGTTGGGACCGAAATATTGTAACTATTGAAAACAGGAGTGGTATTATCACTATTGTAAATAGTGAAGTCACTGCCGTGGCAACAGAAGGTAATGATATAGCGGGAAAAAAAGCTATCTCTATTCCGTCAAATCAGACTATTATTAATGCTGCCCCCCGTGGCGAACAATATAATGGTCAACAAATCGGTGAAACCAACCTGCAAAATAGTAATCAGCGATTTACTAATCCGTATAGCAATTCTTACTCAGGTTTTATGTTTGTTTCAGATTTGGCTTACCGTTTTGCACCGAACTGGCGTTTTGCAGTTGAGGTTGGTTATGCGTCTGGCGATGTGAATCCTAATCGTGATATTGAAGGCTTGGGAGATAGTAATAAAGATGGAGATTATCGAGGGTTCATAAGTTTGCAAGAAGTTTATCAGGGGTCTTTGGTTAAGAGTGCATTTTTACTAAACGATTCAGCAAAAGTGCCTAGAATCAGCAACTTTGCCTCTTTAAATCTGAGTGATCCAACGGCGAATTTGATCACACGTTTTAATAATATAATTTATGTTGGCCCTAGTATTGAAATTAAAGGTGTATTTTTTGATATGCCTTGGACTGTTATGCCTAACGTTATTAGCTACTGGCAAGAATTTCCTTTGAAAGTATTTGATCGTATTAATGGTGTAAGTATAGGCAGGAACGCACGTCAATGGTTAGGACTTGAAGGTAACTTTTTTGGCGATATCATGCTTGCGCAGGATTTTAAATTATTTTTCGTGGGCGCCCTTTATTTTCCTGGAAGTTATTATGATGACATTAAAGGGAAACCGATTACAAAAGATCAAAAAAGCGCACTTGATAGAATAGAAAGAACTGGTTATCCGGGAGAATATGTTCTATTTTCAAGTAATCATGTTGCATTTTTTATGAACCTTGGCCTTGAATATAGATTTTAATAAATATATACTTGGTTCGACTTAGTAGTTCTGATTAAAACTCAAGGGGTAACCTTATGAAAAAACTTGCTATAGTAACTCTATTAATATCAACGGTGATTTTTAAAGTTTTTGCAGATGATGCACCAATAGCTTCATGCAGCGAAAGCCTAATGCCCAAAAATAGTTTGTGTATATGCGACCCGTGTGAATGCAATCCATGCAATTGCAAAGCAGAGCAGGATATAGCCTGCTGCAATAAGGAAGACTGTTCCTGCGAAAACAATGGGTGTGGAGAAAATAAAAACATATAAAATATTATTGAAATTAAAACAAGAGTCATTAAACTGCTTTAATGACTCTTGTTTTTTTTAAAAGCCTAAAATCTATTTATTTTTTTACAAACAGTATATTATGCTAATGTTGAATAAAATGGGTTTTGGTAAGGAAATAGTATGATCGGAGCACGCAGGCTTTTGAAATATAGTTTCAATTTTTTGTTAAGCAATCCACTTTTACTCTTTTATGGGTTTGTTTATTTTTTGCCGGTTATTAGTGCTATAATCGGAGTCATTATTTTAGCTATAAGTGTCGGCACCTTATCTCTTATTACTTTTAGCTTCCCAATAATAGTTAGAACTGTTTTAGGGGTTTTGTTCGGTTCATTTTTTGCAATAGGCTTAATGATTCTTTTTTTCTTCATTGTTATTTTATTTTCTCTTAGTTTTACCGCCTACGTCCAGTCGAATTTAAGACATGGAAATTCATCGATAAAATCTTCATTCAGAAAATCATTGCGCATTTGCAGCTCAGTTTTTTGGGTAGTTCCGACATATATAGTCTATTTTTTTGTAAGTAATTCAATTTTATGGGTCTTTGCCTTTGCAGTGTTTTGCTACGTTCCTCAAATATTACTTGATGGAGAAATTTCTTTCACTAAATCTTTCTCGCTATCTTGGCAATATTTCAAGAAGACCTGGTGGGTTATGGCGCGTTTTTTTATGCTCATTATTTTAATCGCGAGTATACTGCTTTTGGGAGCTCTTGCTTCGCTGAGCCTGGCTGCCATGTTGATTCCATTTATAAGCGCATCAATAGTATTTTCTGTTCTTGCTCTGATAATTTTTTTTGGATTATTTCTTTTTTGCATTCTCGGTTCCATGATAATTATTATTGGTACCAATAAATTGTATCTTGAAGTTAAACAACAACACTAAGGAGAGACTATGTTGTTATATTTTGCAGTTGCTTTTTTTATTATAGCTATCATTGCAGGTCTATTTGGATTCTCAGGGGTCCAACATGGTGCGACTGAGATAGCTAAAACGCTATTTTTTGTCTTTGTGGTTCTTTTCTTATTAGCAATTTTGGCAGGCGTTTTTGCTCCCGGTTTATTCGGACCTATAGCAATCGCTTAATTTTTATAAATTATTTATATAAAAAAGGCGCTTTTTAGCCTCTTTTGAGTTTGCGTGCGTAATTTTTCAGCTATGATACAATAAAAAAGATATTTTTTTGTAAAATTGGTTGTAAATTATGGAAATTTTTAAAAGAACTACAGGTTGCGGGCACGTTGAAAGCTCGTTTTTGGATAAGACAATTACATTATGCGGCTGGGTAAATCGCCGTCGAGATCATGGAAACGTGATCTTTATCGATCTTCGTGATCGCACCGGCCTGATGCAGATTGTTTTTAGTCAGGAATTTTCAGCACAAGCACGTAAAATAGCGCATGACGTTCGCTCAGAATATGTTTTGCAGGTTACAGGAAGGGTTGTTCTTCGCTCGCCGGAAACTATCAATAGAGAGCTTTCTACTGGTGAATTTGAACTTCAGGGGTCGGAATTACAAATTTTAAATAAATCAAAAGCGTTGCCATTTAGCATCGAAGATAGTCAAAATGTTGATGAAGAAATTCGTTTAGAATACCGTTACCTCGACCTAAGAAGACCGGAAGTTCATCAGCGGTTAAAAATGCGTCATAAAATTATTTTAGCTATGCGTGAATTTCTTGATAAGAAAGGATTTTATGAAATTGAGACGCCAATTTTGACAAAAAATACGGCAGAAGGAGCGCGTGAGTTTTTGGTTCCTTCAAGAATTCACTCTGGCAGTTTTTATGCCCTACCTCAATCGCCACAGGTTTATAAGCAACTTTTAATGGCTGGCGGTCTTGAGCGTTACTTTCAGATCGCGCGATGTTTTAGGGACGAAGATCTGCGAGCGGATCGTCAACCAGAGTTTACGCAGCTTGATATTGAGATGTCGTTTATTAATGAAGTTGATATTCAAAATCTCATCGAAGAACTGCTTGCTCATATTCTAAAAACACAATTCGATATTGAAGTTAAGTTGCCGTTAATGCGAATGGACTATGATGCAGCCATGCGCGATTATGGCTCTGATAAGCCCGATGTGCGTTTTGGCATGAAAATTCATGACCTTTCCAAAGTGTTTAAAGATACGCAACTTTCTTTTATCAAATCTATCATTCAAGCAGATGGGAAAGTTGGTGCATTGCATATTCAGGACTATTCTTTTACCCGTTCAGAACTCGAATCGTGGGTGAATCGAGCACTAAAAAATGGTGCAAAAGGTTTAGTTTGGATACGTTTTACTCATGAGGGAACCATTGAAGCGCCTATTGCTAAATTTTTACCTACTGATTTTATGGAGCAAATCAAAACTATTATTCCCGAGCTTAAACCCGGTAGCACCATATTTTTAGTTGCCGGGCCCTACAAGGATGCGTGGACTCAGCTAGGACGACTACGTCTACAACTTGGTGCCGCTTTAAATCTTATCCCAGAAGGTAAAATCAATTTGCATTGGGTCATTAATTTCCCATTACTCGATTACGATAAAGATTCAAAATCATGGACATCAGTTCACCATCCATTTACTAGTCCACAGGCTGGTTGGGAGGATCAAGAACCTGCTCATATGCGCGCACGAGCCTACGATATCGTGCTTAATGGCGTTGAACTTGGTGGCGGATCTATCAGAATTCATACTCCTGAATTACAACAAAAGATATTCGACTATCTTGGGTTTAATGAAGGTGCTATGAAGCAGCATTTTGGTTTTCTGCTTGAAGCTCAAGAACTAGGCTTTCCACCGCATGGCGGAATAGCTCTTGGTGTAGACCGTTTAGTGATGTTGTTGCTTAATCTTGAATCGATTCGAGAAGTAATTGCATTTCCTAAAACACAAAGTGCTACAGACCCGATGATGCATGCGCCTACGGCTGTTGAAGATGCCAAGCTCGCAGAATATGGATTAAAAAAAATTCCCGCTGCTAAAAAATAATTTTTTTCACTACCATCTGTGTTCAGTTTTTCAAATTTTTTAGAGAAATTTTTGGTAAAATGAACTTTTCTCTTATGAGCATAATACAAAATTAGATAAATGATGGCATATTATAGAGCAATAAGCACCACTTATGGTGGTGCTTATTTTTTAAAGATATTTTTTAAGAAGATCATTAATCATTATCGGGTCGCCTTTCCCGCTGGTTTTTTTCATGGCTTGACCAACAAAAAATCCCCATAATTTTTGATTACCAGACTTATATTCTTCTACGATTTTCTGATTTGTAGCAATAATTTCTTTAATAATTTTCTCGATTTCTTCAGAAGAACCAATTTGTTCAAGTCCACGTTCTTTAACAACAGCCTTTGGTGATTGACCAGTTTTACCGACAATCTCAAAGACCTCTTGCGCTCCCCGGTTGTTGATAAGCTTATTATCAAGTAATGTCACCAATTCGGCTAATAATTCCGGTGTCATTTTGCAATCAGTGAGTCTAATTTTTTCTTCTTTTATAAACGCCATTAATTCTCGTAGTACCCAATTAATGAGTAATGGGCTTTTGGTGAACGTTCTTGCTTTGTCATAATAATCGGCAACATCCATATCGTTAATAAGAACATCGGCTTCATAAGGCGTTAATCCACTTGTGATATAACGCTGATAACGTTTATTTGGCAACTCGGGTAATTCAGATGTTACTTTTGATATCCAGGCGCTATCAACATGTAATGGCGGAATATCGGGATCTGGCAGATAACGGTAGTCGGCCGCCTCTTCTTTGCCCCGCATAGGAACAGTTTTTTGCTCTTTAACATCCCAGAGACGCGTTTCTTGAGTGATTTTTCCGCCCTGTTCTAAAAGTCCAATTTGGCGATCGACTTCATATTCAATAGCGTCACTAATAAATTTAAATGAATTGATATTTTTAAGTTCGCACTTAGTACCAAGAGCTGCACCAGGTTTTCTTACCGAGATATTGGTATCGGCTCTGAACGCCCCTTCTTCCATATTGGCGGTACCTACATTAAGATACATGATAATGTTACGCAACATTTTCAGGTACATGCGTGCTTCATACGGGCTTGAAATATCAGGCTCTGAAACAATCTCTAAAAGGGGGGTTCCCGCACGATTTAAATCAACATAGCTTTCATTGGTTAAGGCACTATGCAGATTTTTTCCGGCATCCTCTTCCATATGTATACGGTTGATTCTAATTTTTTTAAAAGAGCCGTCTTCTAATGGGATCTCTAAATAGCCATTTTTACAAATTGGCTCAGTGCTTTGAGTTATTTGATAGGCTTTTGGTAGGTCTGGGTAAAAATAGTGCTTTCTGGCAAAGAAGTTATCTTCTGTGATTTTACAATTAGTCGCAAGGCCAACCTTAATCGCCCTATGGGGAACGTCTTTGTTGAGTACCGGCAATACACCCGGGTGACCAGTGCATATTGGGCATATGGTGGAGTTTTGTTTATGGCTTACGACATTGGGGCATTGGCAGAAAATCTTGCTTTGAGTAGTTAATTGAACATGGACCTCTATACCAATTACAGTTTCGTAGCCAGACTTTAAAAGATTTTCTTTTTCTGCCATGTAAGACCTTTGTGAGATAATAAGTTACTTTGATCTTAATTATCTCACATCTGGCTTATTTGACAATCGTAGTTGATTGTAGAGCTAGTTGTTTATATTTTCATGAAGTTGCTGTATTACCTGCTCAACAATAGATGCATCGATCTTTAAAATGTTTTGAGCAAGAGCACATTGCCTGAAAGAGTTTATGCATTTTTGAATCATTCTACCTGAAAAACCATCTAGGCGTTTAGCAAGAGCAAGAATATTCTGTTCGTCTTTAAGATATTCAAAGTCTACAACGGTACCCGTTTGTTGCGCAAATATTTTTGAAGTATGCATTTTAATCTGTGCTACGCGGGCATCTAAATCGGGAAGTTTAAATTCTATATGTATTCCCAATCGACTTATTACTGCTGGATCAAGTATCTCAGGTCTGTTGGTTGTACAAATAATCATGATCTTGTTGGAGGGCGTTCCTGTTTTTGATAAGAATGAACTGAGGGCATTCTGAGCTATATTGTCAAGCGTCTTGCGATCTGCTAAAAATACTTCTGCTTCATCAAGAAATAGTATAGTTCCACGGTCTGATTTTGCTGCCCAATCAAAGAGATTATTTAACTCTTCTACAACAGTCCCTTTAGTTAAAAACTGGCTTATATTAGCTGCTGGGATTATCGCATAATCCATACCACAATGCTGAGCCAAAAGCTCTGCAAAAAGAGTTTTTCCTGTTCCTGGTGCCCCATAAAGAAGCACGTTATCAAACTGCCCGCCATGGAGTTTTATATTTTTTGTCATCTGAATAACATATTCAAGCTTATTTTTTAAATCTTGATTAATAACCATATGCTCACAGATGTTTACAGGCGCTGAAGTGCGGTAATAATAACGATTTAGGTATGATAAAAAACTGTTTTTAGAAGACTTTTCAATAAGGCTTGGTTCAAACATATAGCGTGTGGTATATTTATGGGCAATATAGGTACTTATCACACCTGCAGCAACTATTCCCGTAATTGCGCCAGAGCTTGAAACTATAACGTGTGCTGCCGGAGTTATTGCTGAACCTATACTTTTACCGAATGAAACTATTCCCTCGTGTGCTTTTGGTAGACTTACATTGAGCTGTTGAAAGAAACCATCCATAGTCTTATTGAATGTATCACCCCCCTGAGAAATTGCATCCATGACTTGGGTGGCAAAGTTCGGGGAAAGTCTAAATTCAACCGCATCTGGGAATAAAAAGCTTAAAAGATGAGTTTGAGCGCATAAGAATGCAAACAACATGAGTTTTTTAGATATATTCATTGATAAATTCCGCCTTAATTATCTATTTTTTTATATTTAAGTGTATCTCGCCTTGAAATAATTGTCAAACTGAATTTCAATTATTCGATCAGCAGGAGGATTTGTCAAAAGAAAAGGGTTGAGGTATATTTTATAATATATGGATATCAAAATAAAAAAAATATATTTGGCAATAATTTTTGTATCTGGACTTTTTACCGGTTGTAAGCGACCGAAACCTTATGCTAAGCGCGTTTTTGTTGAAGAAAAGTCGCACATTCTTAAAAAAAGAATTATTACGTTTACTAGTGGTGGAGGTGGCGGCCATGTCTCTGCAGCTCGTGCTGTTCGTACCATTTTACAAGATAATTACGAGATTGCAGATGTATACATGCTGAGAGACGTTCTTGCTCCTCTAGATTTTGTCAAGCAGATGACTTTTGAGTATTCCTCAGCCGAAGATCTTTATAATTATCTTATTACTAATAAGTACGTTTGGTTTACCAATACTCTTTGTGATTATGGCAAATATAATATGCCCCTTAAAGATAAAAAAATGCAGAAATTGATTTCTGATTTTCTTGATCTTAACCCTCCAGATCTTATGATATCAGTTATGCCTACAGTTAATAACTCGCTCTTGGCGGTAGCAAAAAAACGGGGCATCCCTCTTATCATTATCCCTACAGATCTTGATCATTCGATGTTTATTATTGGGCTTAAAGATAGTCCTTTGACGTATGAGCTCTATCGCTATATAGTGCCCTTTAATGATCCAGATCTTCTTAAGCCCCTAGACCCTGTAGGTATACCCAGCCAAAGAATTGTGGTAGGCGGTTTTCCTATAAGGCAAGAATTTTTTGCTAAGAAAAATATTAAAAAGCTTAAAAATGATTTTGGAATACCACTTACAAAGCCTGTCGTAACTGTCCTAATGGGTGCTGCCGGGTCATCGGCTACCTACGATTATCTCAAAACACTATCGCGCAGCAAGCATGCATTGCATGTCATAGTATGTCTTGGCCGCAACGAAGCTCTGCGAAAAAAAATAGAGAAAATTAAGCTTCCTTACAACATTACTATGTCCCTTGTTGGGTTTACCGACAAAATCCCTGATATTATGGCAATGTCAGATGTTTTGATAAGTAAATGTGGTACTGTAAGTGTCATGGAGGCTGTCCATGCTCAGATACCACTTCTTCTTGACTGTACTTCCCGTGCTTTAGATTGGGAGGCACTCAATGTAAGTTTTATTACACAACATGGATTCGGCGAAGGTGTAACGGACCTCAAAAAACTTGATAAACTTCTGGATAAATACCTTTTTGATCGTGAATTTTATGAGCGCTGTAAGAAGAATCTCAGAGAATTTGTAAAGCCGCGTTTTGCAGACAACCTTAAACAAGTTGTTGTTGAACTTTTAGTTCAAGCACAGTCTTATAAACTAGCTCATATTAAAAATTGATTCATTCAAAAAGCTTACCTTGTTAATTTTTTTATTTCTTAATTTAACGTGAATTCGATCTAAGCCGGAATTAAGTTTTTCACAAAAGACTCGATAGAAGGCTTTTTTTGGCGCATTTGATAAGAGATCAGTGATGAGAAAAGATGAGTCAAAGAACCCCACCAACTTCGATGCCTGGTCTGTTCAAGTTGAAGATGATTTTTTAAAATATCTCCTACTGATTCGATAATTCCGCGCTTTTGAAGCAATAACTGATCGATGAGCGGTA
>JAIETV010000017.1 GCA_019744895.1 Candidatus Babeliaceae bacterium
AAGTTTTTATTGCACTTAAAAGAATGTGAATTTCGATTTAACTATCGGGGCTCAAATTTTTATGATAAAATGCTATTAGTTATCAAACAATTTTAACAATCTGCTGGGCAAGACCCTGTTTTTTTATAAAAAAAATTAAGGAAGCTCTATGAAGCAACTTTTTTTGTCTGTTAAGATCATCTTTCTCATTGGGGTTTTCAATGCTTGTTTTATGCATGCAACACTCTCACGTGAGCTTGAAAAATATATTGAAGCTATTAAATATATAGATAAATGCCTTTCAGAAAAAAGCTTAGACCCAGCAGCAATTATTCAAGACCACGATGTACTTGAACTGATAAATGTTTTTGACGAAATTAAAGCTCAATTACCAGTGGAAGAGCAAGAAATTCTGCAACAAATAATTGATCGCATTCGGTCAGCAGTTCTCACATCCAAAGCTCCCAGAATCGGTGCGCCTTCTTATATCACTTCAGAAGCTGTTGTTGACGAACGCTATTATTATCCGCGCGACGAATATCTAAGAAATCTTTTAGTAACGGGCTCGCTTGTTGCTCCGGGATTTTCTGGTGGTGATTCAGTAGTAGGTGGTCCCTTTTTGCCGCTTGCAGGTGGAACTATGACGGGCAATATCGATATGTCGCAACAAACGGCAATTGTTTTTGAAGATGCGACTAATTCAAATAGTGTAACTATTCAGGCGCCTGCATCAGTAGCACCTGTTTCATATGTATTAAATTTACCGGTTTCTGATGGTACTCTGAATCAAGCTCTTGTTACCGATGGTGCTGGTAATTTAAGCTGGTCTTCGGCGATAGCAACAACATCTGGTATACAAAGTATTAATAATCTCACTGCACCAAACCAATTTTTAACGACTGGTCAAGCAGGTAGCGCACCACAATTTGATTCCGTAATTAATACTCATACACTCAATATTCCCTTGGCTTCAAAGTCAGGTGTCACAGCTGGTTTGATTAGCAATGCAGACTACAATAATTTTAATATGAAATTGAGCACAACCGGCGGCACTATGACCGGTCCGCTTATTATGACATCAACGCTCGTGTTGCAAAATTGTAATAAAATTATTTTTAATAATAGCGATGATACATTAAGCATTGCCCTTAGAGCTCCATGCCCCACAGTTGCTCCGGGGACTAATGTAATGATTCAGCTGCCTAGTTATCAAGGTGAACTTAACCAAGTTCTAGCTCAAAATCCTATTGGTCAATTAACCTGGGTTACTACAGTAACAGATTCTAAGGCGATCAGCTTATTATATAGTGCAACACCAGCAGATATTCCTAATACACTCGTATTACGTGATGGCACAGGCAGCTTTGCCGCGACAAATGTTACGGTAACGTCCGTGATATTCCAGGGGCAAAATGGCAATTATATTTCCATGAACTCAGCAAATCCAACATCAGATTATGGCATAACATTACCAGACGATGCACCCATGGCGTCGCAAGCATTATTGTTTGACGGCAGCCAATATATATGGGCAACGGTTCAAACTACAACGCAAGGTATCCAGAGTATAAACAACTTGACCGCAGTGAACCAATTTTTAAGCACCGGCACTCAATTTAATACACTTGGTTGGACAACTATCGGAACAGCAACAAATAATCTTAATATTCCTTATGCTGGAAATCTGCCAAATAACAACAGTCAAGTTGGTCTGATAACCGGAGCTGATTATTATAATTTTAATAACAGCTACACAACTGTGCAAGCAGGTACACCTCTTGATATCCCAAATACATTAGTTCGTCGCGATGAAACGGGTAGTTTTGCAGCGACAAATATTACTTTAACAGGTGCGTTATACTTGCGAGATAGTTCGGACAATCTTCAAGGAAAAATTTTTGCCATACCCTCTGCATTAGTGATTAGCCCTAGCTTTTCCGATGCTATTCAAACTACTACTTTTGGCGATCAACGCGGCTTAGGGGCTATTGATTTACAATCGTTTGGCAACCTTAGTTCACAGGTAGCAAGCGGTGTATTATCGGCCCTTTTAGGAGGTAATTCAAACACTGCTTCTGGAGATTTTTCAGCAGTAGTGGGTGGTATAAATAATATTGCTTTAGGCACTGCAAGTTTTATTGGTGGGGGCGGCAGCTTTAGTAATGGCAATCTTGCCAGTGGAGATAATTCAGCGGTTGTTGGAGGCGAAAATAATCAAGCAACTGCGCAATATTCTTCTGTATTGGGTGGTAGGGGAAACACCGCCTCAGAAATTGCTGCAAGTGTTGTAGGTGGTGGAGTTATCGATGATGGAAGAGGTACTTTTTATTATGGTAACGTATCTGATGGGTATTCGACATTTGTAGGAGGAGGTTTTGGGAACTCTGCAAATGGTTTTGCCGCTGCAATTTTAGGTGGTCAGTTTAACACCGCAAATGGTGGGTATTCAGGTATTGTAAGCGGTAGCGGTAATCTCACAACCGGAAATTTCTCTGTAGCTATGGGCCACGGCGCTCAGGCGGTATCGAATGGCTCATTTGTTTTTGCAGACTCACAGGATCCACTATATAATTCATTTGCTGAGAATACATTTAACATTCGTGCACAGAATGGTTTAGTGCTTTCTGGTACAGCACCTAATGATTTTTCAACCAATAGTGTTGTATTAAAAGTTGGTGACTCAACAATAACCTACAGCTTAATATTGCCGTTACAGCAAGCAACAGGGCCTAATCAAGCGCTTATTAATGATGGCAGCGGTAATCTTAGCTGGGCACAAACATTAACCGGTGGTATTGAAAGCCTCAATGGCGCAACAGCTTCAGCACAGTTTTTAATAACCAGCACTTCTGCAAGTACTTTGGTAGAATGGATAACGTTATATAACAATACTAATGAATTAAATATCCCCTATGCGGGCAACTTACTTGGTACAAACAGTGTAGGACTCATTTCCGGTATTGATTATCAAGACTTCTACAATAGTTACACAACCGTGCAAGCAGGCACCCCACTTGATATACCAAATACATTAGTCAAGCGTGATGGCACCGGTAGCTTTCAAGCGACTAATGTAGGACTTGTTGCGTCAGATGCAAGTGGCACGGTAACTCTGGGTGCACAAAATAGTTCATCATCATATAGCTTACAGTTCCCAACAACAGTCGGTATAGCCGGGCAATTGCTTGAAAATAGTTCTACCCCAGGACAATTGCAATGGATCAGTATTTCTGAAATAGTTTCTGGAACAGTATGTGATTTACCGAACACAATTGTAGCACGTGATACTAATGGTATGTTCGTTGCAACAACTATTAGTTTAACCGGTAACAGTTTGATCGATTACGGCAGCAGTGACCAATGTCTCCCGGGTGCACCATTTATATTGGCGCCACAAAACGGCAATACCATCATCAGTCTCTTTAACACAAGCGCTGCGCCAGATACCGCTACTATTGGTGGAAACAACACCGTATTTGGTTATAATGCATTGGCGGCGATCGCAACAGGTTCTGGTAACACCGCAATCGGTGCCGGTGCCGGATCGGCAGTAACAACCGGTACAGGCAATATTTATATTGGTCTTAATGCCGGCGCTGGTCATACTGGTAATTCATCTATCTTTTTAGGTTATAATGGTGTAGCCAGCGGCGACAATCTGATCTACATCGGCAATCCTTCAAACTCAACAGTGAGTAACTGCGCGCCAAACTCTGATACAACGACAACAATCTATGGTTGTATAAACTTGCCAGAAGTAAACTGTGGTACAGGTTATATTGCTTCATTTGATACTAATGGCCAACTTATAAAAGCGATGTCGTCAAAAAGGTATAAAGATAATATCAAATCCCTTGCTTCAATGTTGACTGATAAAATCTACAACTTGCGTCCAACTGAGTTTAACTTTAAGAACTCACCAAATATGTCATCATATGGTTTAATCGCAGAAGAAGTTGAAGTTGCATGTCCTGAATTGGTTATTCACAATGAAGCAGGTGAGCCAGATTCTGTTAATTATCTTTCTGCACAAATTTTTGCACTTGATGCATTAATTAAGCAGCGCATGCACATCAATGAGTTAGTGACCCGTTGTGATGTATTAACGCGCATGATTACAAACCAAAACGAAGCAATTGCTCAGCTACAGCAACAAATTAATAACCTTGTTCAGTAAGACTCAACCTAAATAATCCCAAAACTCAAGGGGGCGTACTTCGTGCTCCCTTGTTTTTTGCATCATATGAGCTCTATACTATAAGTGAACTTATTAACACAAAAAAAGAAGTTTCATGATACGTTTGTTTCCATCACTTATGGCAAGTAATCTATTAACACTTGAAAAAACTTTGCATCAACTACGAGATGTTTGTAGCGGCTTTCATGTAGATATTATGGATGGCCAGTTTGTTCCAAACCTGGCATTTTCTATTGATATGGTTAATGCCATCCGTTCAGCAACTCCCTTGTCCTTATGGACACATTTAATGGTTTTTAATCCAACAAAATATGTAGAGAAATTAGCTTTAAAAGAATATGATATCGTTTCAATTCACTACGAGTCTGCACCTCTTGAAGAATTGAAAGTTATTTTTAGAGGACTTCAGGATAGTAATGTAGTAGCAAGCTGCGCATTACAGCCCCAAACACCCGTTTCAGTGCTGCATGACCTCATTGGTTATATCAACCATGTTCATATCATGTCTGTTCATGCAGGATTTTCTGGACAGCAATTTTTGCCCGGTACCGTTTCTAAACTTAAGGAGCTTGAAGCATTTCAAGAGAATTTTAAAACTAGTCTGGGTGTCGGTGTTGACGGCGGGATTAATCTTGCAACTATTCAGGAAGCCTTATCAGCATCAGTTACAGAAATCGCTCTTGGCTCTTCAGTTTTTTTTGGCAATAAACCAGAAGAAAAATTAGAACAGTTTTCAAAAATTATCTGAGTTATTTTTTTTAAAAAATCTTAGTCTGTTGTTATAAAGTATTGTCAAAAAATATACATGCAGTATACTATCTTACAATTATATAAACATGTTAAATAAATAAGGAGTCTTCATGTATTCAAACATACGCCCACTTGCCGATCGTATAGTAATTCGTCGTTTAGAATCGGCAGAAGAAAAAAGTACTGGTGGTATTATCATTCCTGATGCAGCAAAAGAAAAAAGCCAAATTGGTGAAGTTATCGCAGTTGGAACTGGCCGCATAGGGCATAATGGTAGCGTTATTCCTGTTGCAGTTAAAAAAGGCGATAAGGTCCTTTTTGGTAAATATGCAGGAACAGAAGTCGATAAAGATCTATTAATTGTTCGTGAAGAAGATATTTTAGGGGTGTTATAATATGGCAGGAAAAAGAATATTATTCGGCGTAGAAGCGCGCCAAAAAGTTGGTGTTGGTGTAGATACACTTGCTAATGTCGTTAAAGTAACGCTAGGGCCCAAAGGACGTAATGTCGCCTTTCAGAAATCATTTGGTTCACCAACCATTACTAAGGATGGTGTTAGCGTAGCAAAAGAAGTTGAGTTGGTTGACCCGGTTGAAAATATGGGTGCGCAAATGGTGCGCGAGGTTGCCAGCAAAACGGCAGATGTTGCCGGCGATGGAACAACAACAGCAACCGTTTTAGCGCAAGCAATTTTCCGCGAAGGCAATAAATATGTAACTGCAGGCGCAAACCCCATGGAACTCAAACGTGGTATTGATAAAGCAGTAACTGCAGTTGTAGAAGATATTAAAGCTCGCTCAAAAAAAGTTAATGATAAAAAAGAGATCGAGCAAGTAGCGACTATTTCTGCAAACTCAGACACCTTTATTGGTGAACAAATTGCTCAAGCGATGGAAAAAGTTGGACGTGACGGTGTTATTACTGTTGAAGAAGCCAAAGGTATGGACAGTGAACTAACGGTTGTTGAAGGAATGCAATTTGACCGTGGATACTTGTCGCCTTATTTTGTAACTGATGCAGAAAAAATGCAAACAGTTATGAATGATCCATTAATTTTGATCTTTGAAAAAAAGATTTCAAGTATGAAAGCGCTCTTGCCTGTTCTTGAGATGGTTGCAAAGTCCGGCCGTCCATTATTTATTATTGCTGAAGATATTGAAGGTGAGGCATTAGCAACATTAGTAGTTAATAAGCTTCGTGGCATTTTAAATGTTGCCGCAGTTAAAGCTCCTGGATTTGGTGATCGTCGCAAAGCTATGCTTGAAGACATTGCTATTTTAACAGCGGGTAAACTTATTTCAGAAGATCTCGGATTGAAGTTAGAAACAACCACGATAAATGACCTTGGTCGTGCCAAAAAAGTTGTTATCACTAAAGATGATACTACTATTATTGAAGGTGCCGGTTCTGCGCAAGACCTTAAAGGCCGTGTAATGCAGATTAAGGCTCAAATTGAAAATACAACTTCAGAGTATGATCGTGAAAAGCTTCAAGAGCGTCTTGCAAAACTTGCAGGTGGTGTTGCTATCATCAAAGTTGGCGCTGCAACTGAAACTGAAATGAAAGAGAAAAAAGACCGTATTGAAGATGCATTGCATGCAACACGTGCTGCGGTTGAAGAGGGCATTGTTCCTGGTGGCGGGGTTTCATTGCTTCGTGCGCAGGATACGGTTAAAAAACTCAAGCTTGAAGGTGATGAGCAGCTTGGTGCTCAGATTGTTCTTCGTGCGCTTGAAGAACCATTACGCATCATTAGTTCAAATGCTGGATTTGAAGCATCTGTTATTGTTAATCGTGTTCGTGAAGAATCTGGCAATAACGGCTTTGATGCAAAAACTGGCGAATTTGTTGATATGATCAAAGCGGGTATTATTGATCCTGCCAAAGTAGTACGCACAGCATTACAAAATGCGGCATCTATTTCTGGATTAATTCTCACTACAGAATCAGTAATCGTTGATATCCCTGAAGAGAAAAAAGAAACAAGTCCACATGCTGGACACGGTCATGGCGGCGGCATGCCAGGCATGTATTAATAACGAATATAAAAAGAGGCTGGAAATATTTCCAGCCTCTTTTTATTGATAGTATGGGCTATTATTATGCATGAACACCTGCACAATAGATTTTTATTTTGGAGCACGTTTTAGTAGTTTTAAAGCGTCTTGCATTACTTGGGCTACGCGTGCAGAAAGTGAACGCGATTCATTTCCAAATGTAACTTTCGCTTTCACCAATTTTTCGCCAGCTTGTTGTAGTTGTTGTTGTTTAAATTGTTGGATAGCTTTTGCAGCGTCATTGGTCGCATTTTGTAATTTTTGAATACCTTCCTGAGCCTTGATTTTTAATTCGCCTGCACGTGCTTTGGCATCTTTTGCAAATTTCTGTAAAGTTTTTGCATCTTGGCTTGCAACTGCTTGAGACCAATTTTTCAATTCACTCATTGTTTGACTAACTTGAACTCGGGCTACTGCTAATTCTCTTGAGATTTTTTCAGGAAGATTAAAACCTGTAGGTGCTTTTGGTGAGCCATGAGGTGTTTTTATCTCTGCCAAAATGAATGGATCAGCTTCCTTCAGCCCAGTTTGGAGAGCATTTTTTAGGGTATTTTGTGCACTTGTAGTAAGTTCATTCAGATTTTTAGTAATATATTCGCTTAATTCTTGAAGTTTTTTTGCATTTTCACGAGCAACGGATTCAGCATGTTGAACAAAGTCACCACCTTTTTTTATAATTTCATCAATGGTAGTTGCAGCAAGTACGGAAGGTTTCTTGAGTGTTTTTTGTATTGTATCTTTAATCTGCTTTCGGTTTTGAATGACTTTTTGTAATTCATCTGTAAAAGCTTTATGCTCTTTTGAAAACTCTGACATTTTATTATCTAGACGAGTAATACCGCTTTTTGAGCCATTTTCAAGTGATGTTAATTTTTGTAATCTTTCTTCTAGACTTTTTTTATCATTTAAAAGTTTTTGGTAATAACCCGCTGTTCTTGCATTCATTTGTTGATTACCGACTCTATTTTGGATTTTCGCAATGAGATCATTAATCTTAGTTATTTGACTCTGTAATTTAGTCATTTGTTGAGCGATACCTTTTTCAAAGGTGGTCAGACTTAGTTTTCTGTTGGCTATAATTTTTTCTTGTAATAGCTTTTCATATTCAATAAGTTTTTTGGCTGATTCATCAACATTAATAAGATAGTCAATTAAATTAAGCTTAAGATTATTTATTTCTTGTAAAATTTTGTCTGAAGCCGCTGTAAATTCCATTAGAAGCCACTCAATACTAAGTTTGCTTAGTTTTTCGCGTGTGAATTTTTTATATGCTTCAGCTTTGTCTGGGTACATTGCTTCTAGAATACCAAGTCCTTGCATAAGAGCATTAGCAGCCATAGCAGCTAAAAAACCATACCGTAAAGCATTTTTTGGGTCCGCGATAGCTTCTATATCAATATTTTCAAATTTCTCTAAATTTTCAGGAGAGCTTAGTAATAAATTTATAGTGGAGACTAAAGCATCAAGCTCATTAAGCTTTTCACCTTTTTCAAGTATCTGCGCAGTAACTACATCAACGTCATTTTGTGCTTCATAAACATCACTTTGCGCTTGATCTAGTTCGGTTGCAGTAGCTTGTACCTCAGAATTTTCTTCATTAAAGGCACCTATTTCAAGAGGTAATCCTTCAAGCAGCGCAAGATTTGCTTCATACGCTTCAAGTTGTTCAAAAGTAATACCATTAAGTAACTCAAGATTTTCTGCTTGAATTCTATCAGCTTGAATTTGTTGCAATTCGTCTTGCGCCTTTTGAAGAGCTTCTCGTGCTAGACGCCCTTGTTCGTGAGCCTCTAGTAAATCTTCTTGGGCTTCTTGGGCTTCACGTGCAGCATCTAACGCGTCTTGTTGTTTTTGTGTTAAAGGCGTTGCCAATGGTATAGTTGGCATAGGCTGGGCTGAAGGCATAGAGGGTATAGCTGCTGGCGGTTGTTGTCCGATTTGGCCTAAAGCTTGCCCAGTTGCACGTGTTGGGCTTGCTGGAGCTTTCATGCCTAACCCTCTTCCAGGCATTACAGGAGCTGGCATAGGCGGAGCTGGGGGCGCAGGGGGTATCGTTCCTGGGGCAGGAGCTGGCATAGGCGAAACAGGTGCGGGTGCTGGCGCTGCTGGAACCATAGCAGGAGCAGGTGGAGCTACCGGGGCTGGTGTAAAAGGGGCCGTAGGCGCCAAAGCGCGCATTACTGCTGCAGCTTTTGAACGTAGTTGATTAATAGTGAGTCCGTTAACCTTCAATGTTGAATCAAAAGTGCGGCGATATTTATCTGTATTTTCAGTGCTGTCATATTCATCAACAACATCTTGTGCATTATCTGAAGTCGGATCTTGTAAATATATGTTTAAGGCGCTCTGAAACCTTTTTGAAGCATCAGGAAGTGACCTTATTGCATATGCAGCATGTGCGCAAAAAAATACTAGTAAAAACAGTTTTTTCACGTTGTTTCCTTTTTAGATATTTTTTATCTTTTTTTCATGATAAAAGCTTTAAATTCTTTGATTTTTTCTTCCAGTTCGACTGATTTAGCTCGAGACATGTTTCTAAATTCAAAGTTTTTGATAGATTCTTCAACTGAAGGCCTTGTTATTGCATCTTTATTGCCAGTTTTGAGTAACTGATCTATTTTTTGTATTAATAAATCGGCTTCTTCATCTTGGGAAAAAAAAGGCAGAGTCGTCGGTGCTGAAGGTAGATTTTGCACAAGTTCTCTTATTTTTGGTGGAGTTGTTTTTCTATTTTCCTTTTTCAAATGATAGTTTTGCCCAGCAAGCCTTTTGATAGCAGCGTCAATTCTTTTTATTAAGTCTGGATTTTTTGAAATAAGTCTTTCCTTTGCCTGTTTTAATTTTCCTATTGCGTTGCTTAATGATTGTTGTGAAGCTCGCTCAACATCTATTTCTAAAGCCTCTTCTATAGCATCTTCTGCAAGGATTTCATCAGGCTTTGTATCCGGTACAGATGGAAATAGTGATGCATCAAATCTTGGTTGCTGTGCTGCATATGCATTTTGGGCGCATAAAAATATAAGTGCTACTATTTTTTTCATATTGTTCTCCCTATAGATTAAAATGAAATGCCGACTTTTCCAAAGATCAACCAACGGTCAAGTGCTGTATTAACGGTGGTGAACTCATACGAGCCGCCAACGCCAATAAACACCGGTGTGCGCAATTCATCCCAATTCCAGCCAGCAGCGGCAAATACGGTATGCGAAAGCATAGTTGGATGGGCGGCAGAGTTTAAATCGAGATCAGCAAGACTAAGTGGGTTATAATTTGCAAGTGCTATATCAGAATCAGTGAAGTTATTTTTTATTGAGCGGGCGATATTAGTAAGTCCTGTGCCGTCAATGTCCTTTATAGCAACATCGCTATTCCAGGAGCATTTTGAAATCTCTTCAGCTTGGCGAACAAAAAAGTTAAACCCGCCTTCAACCTGAAGACCACAATAGTTATAAATAAATGCAGTATTAGTATTAGCAGAAAATTTTGGACTTACTTGCGCGCAGGTAGTAAACAGATTAATACCAGATGTTCCAGCATCAAGATTAAGAGGACTTGCATCACCTGCTGCAGCAGTAGCTGCAGCAACGTTTTGATATACTTCAAGGTATCTGCTCCATTGACCCTGTTGTACTAAATCAAATGAGCGCCACTGTGTATTTTTAAAAAGATATTGTCCTTCAGCATCAAACTCTAAACGAAGGGCATGCTGACCCCAGTCACGAAGATAAAAGCAAGTATGCGCGCCGAAGAGTACGCCCCAGTGATGGTTGTTACCAATAACCGGACGCCACAGATATGCAGCATTTTTCTGATCGATTTTTGTGCCTGTTGGGGCAACAAAACCTACATACGCATTAAAGTCGCAACTTTCAGAAAGGTATACATTATACCCAAATGTTATTTCTATATCAGAAACGCCCCACGCTGAAAGGTCTGCGCAGTTGTCAACTTTGCCATAGAGCCAACTTGATTGCGCAAATGCCTCAGTCATGTTTGCAACATGTGGTGCGCCATCCAATCCTGTTGTGGGGACGCCGTCAACGTTTGCAACGCCGCCACCATCATTCAGCACTGTTTCGCGCAGGTTCATACTGTTGTTAACATATTGAACGGGAAATGAAATCTCTCCCCAAAAACGTGGTACACCGTTACAATCATGCCAGATGTTTTGCACCCATGAAAGACCGATACCGAATGTTGATTGTTGTGGTTTAAAAGCGATATTACTTCTAAATGTTTGATCTGCTGATTGGGTAACGATATTGAAGTTGCGTGCTTCTATGTCTTTAGATGATTGGCCATCTTGTGTAAAGTCTGGCGTTTTATATTCTTGAACATTTAATGATGTTTTATTAGATGGTAAAAAATATTGATTTAATTGGCAACTGTTTGTAGACATGCCTCCAAAAGCAACAACCTGAATTTTGCTTTCAAGCCCACCATCAGCAAATTCCATATCATGCGGAAAGTACAGCGTTAATTTTTCAGGTGAAACTAATCTAAATTGTGGACGCACGGTAAAGAATGAATGGCCGGCAAAATCATCGGCATAAACCGTTCGCGCAGTAATAAGCAGTGTTAATACAACTAACTTTCTTTTCATACTTCTCCTTAAAAGAAATGGTAATACTATGAGTTTGTTGTACTGAATTAATGAAGATAATGTCAATAATTAAAATGAAATTCCTGCTTTGCCAAATAGCAGCCAACGGTTAAGTGCACAGGTCACTGTAGTAAATTCATATGATGCCCCCGCGCCAAAAAATGTTGGAATAAAGATATCATTCCAGTTCCAACCAAGCGCCAGATATATAGTATGCGTAAGTGTTGTTGGATGCGCAGCGGAATTTAAATCTAAATCAGATAAGGTAAGATGCTTATAATCAGCAAGCGAGATTGCTGACCCAGTAAAATTATCTTTTATTGTGCGCGCAATGTTTGTTTGTCCTTCACCGGTGATATTTTTTATAGCAACATCAGTATTCCATGAACATTTGGTAATTTCTTCAGCTTGACGTACAAAGAAGTTGAAACCAAGCTCAACTTGCAAACCTTTCCATGTATAGATAAAACCGGAATTTGTGTTTACGGTAAATTTTGGGTGCACGTGCGCACAGGTAGTAAATACATTTATTCCCGAAGTTCCGGCATTCATGTTTAATGGTGCACTATCTGCCTCGGCTTGCGTTGCTTGTTGGAGATTTTGGTACACTTCAAGGTACCTGCTCCACTGGCCTTGCTGTACTAAATCGAATGTGCGCCACTGAGTATTTTTAAAAAGGTATTGTCCCTCTGCATCAAACTCTAAATCTATTCTATGGAGTTTATGCTCAAATACAATAAAACCGGCATGCGCGCCAAAAAGAAGTCCCCAATGATGATTATCTCCCACGACCGGGCGCCAGATGTAAGCAGCATTTTTCTGGTCGATTTTTGTACCGGTTGGCACGACAAAACCGCCGTAAGCATTAAAATCACAGGTGTCTGAAGTAAGTGCATTATAGCCACAGGTTATTTCGATGTCAGAAACACCCCAAGCGTCAAGATCCGCACAGTTATCAACTTTTCCATAGAGCCATGTTTTTTGTTTAAAAGCTTCAGTCATGTTGGCAACATGAGGTGCACCATCCAAGCCTATTGTTGGTGAAACGCCGCCGCCGTCGTCGACAATATATTCATGCAATTTCATTTCATTTTTTATATACTGCACGGGAAAAGAAATCTCTCCCCAAATACGCGGAACACCTTGAGTATCATGCCAGAGGTTTTGAATCCAACTCAATCCAATCCCAAAGCTGGTCTGCTGTGGCTTGAAAAGAATGGTGCTTTTAAAAGTTGTACCAGAATTTTGTTGAGTTTCGATATTAAAATTGCGTGCTTCAAGGTCTTTAACAAAAAGGCCATCTTGCGTAAAGTTTGGCGCTTTATATTCTTGAGCAGTTAATGCTGTTTTGTTTGAAGGCAAGAAGTATCTATTCAATTGAAGGTCATTATTCGATTGCCCACCATATACGGTAACTTGCGTTGTACCCTCTATGCCACCTTCACGCAAAAGCATCCTGTCATTACGAAAAAGTGCCTCCTTTTCAGGTGCAACAAGTCTAAATTGTGGACGTACCGTAAAAAAGGAATGGCAGGCAAAATCATCACAGTTCACTGCTTTTGCGGTGAGTAAAAGAACTAACTTAATTATTTTTTTCTTCATAGTAACCTTTAAGGTGAAGTAGAGTATTTTTTTTAGGAGCTTCACGTATATAAAATTCGTAGGCACTCGATATAATGCTGGTGATATCGCTGTGTAATGCTTGCCAACCAAGTAAGCTACGTGCCAAGGTATTATCAGCTATCAAGTAAGCTGGATCGCCCGCTCTGCGGGGCATACGTTTTATACTTAATTTTTTATCAGTAACCTGCTCAACTGTGGTGATAATTTCTTGAATAGAAAAACCCTTGGCTGTGCCCAGATTAATAATAGCACTTGATACATTAAGGGGAGCAGCCAACAAATACTCTAATGCTAATCTATGTGCGCGGGCAATATCTCGTACATGCACATAATCACGTACACACGTGCCATCTGGGGTTTCATAGTCAGTACCAAAAAGAGTGCATGGTTTGTTATGCAGAACTGCTTCAAGCATGCGTGGAATAAGGTGCGTTTCCGGTTGGTGGCGTTCACCCAGATTATATTCAGGGTAGGCGCCTGCGGCATTAAAATAACGCAATGCGATATAATCAAGCTTATATGCTGCATGGTAGTCTTGCAGTACTTTTTCAATAATATATTTTGTTCTACCATATGGGTTTATGGGGTTGCAGGTATGGCTTTCTTTGATCGGCAGTTGTTGCGGAATGCCATAAACAGCTGCGCTTGAAGAAAATACGAGCTTTGTAAGAGCATGTTCGCGCAAAGTGTCCAATAACAATAACGTTTTAATAACGTTGTTTTCATAATATTCTGCAGGGTTTATTACCGATTCAGCAACTTCTATCGATGCTGCGCAATGGATTACTGCGTCAATTTTATAATGGCTTAAAATAGTTTTAACCGCATGCGTGTCTGCTATATCGCATTGAAAATAGGTGATTTCTGGATGATTGATTTCAAAAGAGCATACTCTGTCTATAACTACTACCTGGTAGTTATGCATAATTAGTTCTAAGACAGTATGAGACCCGATATAGCCTGCGCCACCGGTGACAAGTATGGTTTGCTTCATAAGCGGAAGTTTAGAATGAGTTTGAATAAAAGACAAGGGCCCACTGCGGTTTTGGCATGCAGTGGGCCCTTGCGGTTAAAATTATTGTTTATGCTTTTGCTGTGATAGTTGCTATTGCATTTTTGACAGCTTCTGCTTGTTGTGGAGTTGCACCTATTTCTGTCAGCAGTTTGCCACCTGTATTTCCTGGCTCGAAGAACTTAACCAATTCTGCTTTTGCCGCTGCAGCGTTAGCTATATCAGGCAATGGAGCACCGACAATTTTTTGCGCTTCTTCTTTAGTCAGGCAACCAGCTGCTGCACCTCCAGTTGATTTTTTTTCGATTGCTGCCTTAATTTCGGGTGTAGCCGCTTTAGTTTTTGCTGGACGACTTTTTTCAAATTCTTGGGGTTTGATATTTGGGTACAGTGCGGCCGCATCTGCCGGGTTAGTTGCAAGTAAAAAAAGCTGTAACGCAGAATAATCTGCATAGCCTTTTAGACTTAAAAAACATAAAAAAAACAATCTATAGTTCATTTTTTTCCTTAAAACTATATTTTACAACTTTTGAATTTCATCAAGCTCTGCTTGTATAAGATATTTTTGCGCTTGATCTATTGTAGTGTTAATTCTATTTTGTAATGCTTCTACGATGGTGTTTTTTACTGACCTAATGTGGTCATCTTTCAATTCACCCAATTTTTTTGAAATCGCAGCACTATCATCATTTTTGAACATATCTTTGCTAATTTCGATTCCGTTAATGGTAACTTTGACAGCTACTGGCTTCAATGCTGTTATTCGATCAATTTCATCCTGAACTTCTTTTCTTATTGCAACCGCGGCTCGTTTGCCTTCCATTGAGTTCAGCGCGTCTTGTTGAATATTACCTAAAGCAGCATTGAGTTCAGTAAGATTGTAATCGAATACTGGTGGTTTTGCGGTTTGGTCTATAATGGCTCTTTTGGAAGCTTCTATAACTTTATTTGCATGCTCGAGGTGACCTTTATCATGCGTGTCACTAACTTTTATTTCCCTTTCTCTTTGGAATATACCAGGTGTTGCTGGTGCTGGTTTAAGAAGGTCAATCAATGATCCTGCTCCAAGAAAATTATCAACATAGTTAACAAATATCTCCTGGCCTTGAATTAAATTTTTAAAAACTTTACCGGTTATATTTTCAAAGTTTACGATATTTCTGTTAATGCTTTGTTCCAAATTCTCTGCTAATTTTTTTACTTGTTCAATATTTGTTCCTTTTGGGAAAATTTGACCTGCAGTATCTCCCGTAATAATAGTCTTTAGGTTATTCCAAAGAGCTGTAAGGTTAATGTTTCCGATCTTAGTATCGCCAGCTAAGTTTTCTGTTCTTGCAATGCGCGCTGTAAGGTACGATACAACTTTTATCTGTTCTTTGATTATAGTCAACAACGCAACTGAGCCTTCATCAAATATTTTTTGTGCTCTAGACAGTTTCCTTACAATGTCATCGCGTCTGGATTGATCAACTGCGGAATACCCCGGAATAATAACAATTTGCTCAGATTCTTTAAGCAATGCTGGCAATGGTGTTATAAACTTGGTAATTAAGTCAAAATCACTTTGTAACTTTAAAACCCTAGAATTAAAATCTTGGTAATTTCTAAATTCAAATGCAAACTTTTCAGACTGATGATCTTGAATAGGGCTTTCAATTTGTCTTTCTTGTTGTAATGCATTTCCTAGACGTTGATCGAAATCATTAACTTTTTGAAGATCTGCAGGTGAAATTTTTGGTGCTGCTGACGGAGTAAATGGTGGTATAGTTAGATTTGCAATTCGTGCACTTACTGAGCCAAATTGGGCATTAAGTCTTTTTTCAAGGGCGTTAAGTTGCGATAAAAGTTTATTTTTAGCTTTTTGGCTAGGTAAGTTCTTAAGAATCTCTTGAAGGCTACTATTGTAATCTTGTAGAGCATCAGAATCATTTTCTGCATTAATAGCAGCGTCGTCTTTGAGAAGCTTTAACATGAAGTTTGCATTATCTATGAATTCTTGCACTTCCGCTTCTGCTAGGGCATCTGCGTCCTTCATACCTTTTGCTTTAAGCGCAGCTGCTTTAGCATCTACAATTATTTTTTCTACTTGTTGGATATCTTTTTTAAGTTCTTTCTGAAGTTTTGCATTAGCAGCTGCTTTAATAGCAGGTGCATTTAAATAGCTATAAGCCTCAAGAACTTTTTGAGCTTTAGTCTCGTTACTTGGGTCATTTTTTAATGCAGCAACAGCATCATTAAGGTTCTTTTGTGCTTGCGCAGTGGTAAGAACTACTGTTTCAAGCCCAAAAGGTACTGCTAGTAACCAGCACCATAACAATAAAGTTTTTATCGATTTCATAATAATTTCCTTAAAAAAATTAATTAGTAGGTAATACCGAATTTGCCTAATACGTTCCAGCGGTCAAATGAGCTATTCATGCTAGAAAATTCATACATGCCCGCGACGCCAAAAAACATGGGGAATGACATACATTCAACATTATAATCAACGCCACCATAAATCGTGTTAGTAAGTAATGCCGGGTGAGCAGCAGAATCGAGATTTAATTCTGGCAACTGAATAACATTCTGCGCATATTGTGCAAGTACTGTTGCAGATCCACCAAAATCATTTTTTATAGTACGTGCAATATTGGTGCCACCGGTACCATTAATATCTTTCACAGCAACCGTGAGTGGAAAGTCTACACAACAATCACGCGGGAATTCAACTTTTTCTGCCTGGCGGGTATATAAGTTATAGCCAATTTCGAAATCCCAGTCACAATATGAGTAGTTTAGTCCCATATTGATATTGGTCATAAACCGTGGTGAAACACGTAAGCGGCGTGTAAAAACATTAATGCCTGAAGTACCAGCATTGATTGAAAGTGGGCTTGCGTCAAGAGAAGCAGCAGTTGCTTCATCTACATTTGTGTAAACTTCAAGGTACCTGCTCCACTCTTTATCAACTAAATCAAATGAACGCCATTGGTGGTTAGAAAAAAGGTATTTGCTTGACATATCAAGCTCCATGCGTAGCATATGGTTGCCTTTTCCATAGAGTTCAAAACCAAAATGGGTGCCATAGAGAATACCCACGTGGTGGTTATTACCAATAACGGTATTAAAAAGATACGCAGCATTGCACTGGTCTATCTTTGTACCGCTTGGAATAATAACACCAGCATAGGCATTTAGATCGCAACAGTCGCTATGGTAGGAGTTATACCCCACACGTAATTCAACATCTGCAACGCCCCATTTGCTTAGATCTTTACTATTATCAACTTTTCCATAAAGCCAGTTTTCTTGTGCAAAAGCCGCTTGCATGGTTCCTACATGAGGAGCATTATCAAGACCGATAGTGTCTGATGCGCCGCCACCTGATTGTGTGACATTTTCGCATAGGTTCATCTCATTTTTTACATACTGCACAGGGAATGAAAGTTCACCCCATATTGTCGGTATGCCTTCATGGTTTTTCCACAATGACTGTCTCCAGCAGAAGCCAACACCGGCAATGGTTTGTTTTGGGTTAAAAGTTATAGTACCCATATATTGTTCGCCATCTAGACCATTAAAACCATTAACGGTTTCAATATTAAAGTTGCGTGCTTCTATATCACGGTTAGTAGTGCCATCGGCAGGGTTTACCCAAGGAGCACTTCCTAATGGAATTCCTTCAATAACATTTAAAGAGCATTTACCGTAGGGCATAAAGTAGGAGTTAAGTTTGCTAGAGTTTGTTGATTGACCACCATATCCTGCAACTTCAAGGCCTCCGCACCAGCCGTCTTCACGCTCTTGCATACGTTCTGTATTAAAGAATATTTCTTTAGCGGGCTTACCGACTTCCCAAAGCGGAATATTGCTGTAGTATGTTTTACTTGAAACTGTTTGGTACCAGCTTGAAATGTTGCTGGTTACTGCAAGTGCGAGCAGACTTACAGAACCTAACTTTTTAAAATTCATACGTCTCCTTTTTAAATAGGTTAACAGGGGTATGGTAACAGTTCTACTATGTCTATCTTGATAAAGTCAAGATAGTTGTCGCACTTTAGTGCACTATGCAACTATGCTATACTTGAATTATCTCACATAGTATTTTTACGTAAGGGCCGCCGATGATTACGCGTATTAAGGGCACACAGGACTTTCTTGATCTTTCTGTATATAATTGGATACTTCAAAAAACAAAAAAGCATCTAATAGAATATAACTTTCATGAAATAGCTACTCCTTTACTCGAGCCATTAGAGCTTTTTAAGCGATCATTAGGTCTTGAGACTGATGTGGTAAGCAAAGAAATGTATCGTGTACTTTCAGACACCGCTTTAAACGTGCGCCAAGCTCACGACCAGCGGGCGGATGATTCTGAAAATATCTGTCTGCGGCCTGAACTTACTGCAAGCATTATGCGAGCATTTATTAATGCAGGCATTCAAGAAACTCCTTGGAAGGTTTTTTCAGCAGGGCCTGCGTTTCGTCACGAACGGCCACAAAAGGGACGTTATCGCCAGTTTCACCAAATGAGCATGGAGATAATCGGTTCAGAGTCGATTATGCAAGACGCGCTTTTTATGGCGATGCTCGATACCCTTTTTGCCACTGTGTTAAACATTAAAGGATACGCCCTTTTAATTAATTATCTAGGTACGCGAGATGATCGGGCTGAATATCAAAAAGTTCTTAAGAAATTTCTTGAAAAACATAGTGCTGAATTATGTGATTTGTGTAAACAGCGCATGAATAGCAATATCATGCGTGTTTTTGATTGTAAACAGCAAGCCTGCCAAAAATTGTATACCGCTGCCCCTGCAATTATTGATGTTATGGCACAGGAGTCTGTTTTTGAATGGCAGCAGTTAAAAAATATGCTTGAAGAGCTTTCCGTATCATACTCTGTCAAGCCTACTCTTGTCCGAGGCTTAGACTATTATAATAAAACAGTTTTTGAATTTGTCTCAGTTGATAGTCAAGGCCTGGGTGCACAAAATACGTTCTGTGGCGGTGGTCGTTATGATACGCTTGCAACACAAATCGGTGCAAAAAATGACTACCCATCCATTGGTGCAGCTATAGGATTGGAACGCATGCAGCTATTACTCGAAGCACAAAATAGTTTAATAAGTCATAATATAAAGCCGGCTCTGACGGTGGTTATTCCACTTTCTTTTGAGCAGCAGCCATTGGCATTGCAGATTGTGCAAATGCTTCATGCAGAGCACATATGTGCTGATGTTATAGTAGATAAGGGTTCTGTTAAAAGTATGTTTAAAGCAGCAGACAAAATGGGTGCCCAGCATGCAATTTTAATTGGTTCTGAAGAACAAGCTTCAGGTACGGCAACCATTAAAAACATGACGACTGGGACCGAAGTTAACGTACCTCAACGGGATATTATTACTCATATCTAAAATGTAAAGTAGTTGTTTTCTATAAAATTATTTGTTATAGGAAAAAGAGTATCGAATATCTAACATAGTTTTTCACTTGGGAGTATAGTATGAAAAGTTCTTGCAAAAAAATAGTTTTTTTGTTTTTTTTAGTGTTTTTTGTGCAGGCGCATGCCGAAATTAATGAGCGCCTTGTTGCATGCGTAGGGGCATGCGCTACCGGTGCTGCCGTTGCGACTGCAGGAACATATTTTTACTTACAAAGAGCATATGCTCAACAAATTAAGACATTAAAGGACGCTCTTGAAAAAAGAGATCTTGAGCTTGCATGTGAAAAAGAAAAAAGTAGGTTATTAGAGCAGCAAGCAGAGCGTGTATCCCGTATTAAAGGTGATGACAAAGTTAATAAAACACAAGATTTGAATTATCTTTGTGGATTAAACGGAATATAAAATTTAAAGCGCCAACGTGCATCAGATATTCATCAATTTTTTTAAAAGAAAACCTTCTTTTGCACGCATACGGCGCCAGTCTGCGTCAATAATATGGTCATAACCCAACAAATGGCATACACCATGTACTAAAAGCTTTTTCATACGAGCTTCAAAAGTAACCTTAAGTTCTCGAGCCTCTTTGGAAACATATTCAGCCGAAATTACAAGGTCACCCAAGTTTCTGTCTTCGATTTCTTTAACCCTAATTCGTTTGCCTGCCTGAAGTTCAGGATGATAAGGAAATGACAAAATATCTGTAGGAGTATCTTTTTGGCGATAATCGCGGTTGTATGCACGAATAGTTTTATTAGTGGTGATTAAAACAGAAATATCAAAATTAGAATACTTAAGGGCATCCAATATAATCTGCAGGTCAGTTTTGAGCTGATTTGCATTAATTTTTATGGCACGTTGGCTATTTTTTATATAAATCATAGACGAATAACCATTGAATAAATGCCTTGATTATCGATTAATGAAAGTTGTGGCGCTTCATGCTGAGAGTATTCAAGCATTTGTGCGCGTGCGACTCCTTTTAACACATTTTCTACAGGATTGAGTTGTTGCTGCATTTCAATCGAGCAGTGAATGCTCAGAAGCTTAATATCTGTTTTTAATGATACAGCAGCATCAGTTTTTATTTTGCGTACCTGCTGAACTGCTTCAAGTAATATCTCAACGATTTTTACATCTTGGGGATAATCATAATAATTATGTTCAGAGCTGAACGTTGTTTGGTGTACAGATGTCACTGTAATGGTATCTTTATAAAGCTCTTGGTAAATTGTTTCAGTAATATAGGGTAAAAAGGGCGCATACCACTGTATCAATTCAAAACCCAGTTTGTATAAAACAGCCTGAGTTTCAGTAACAAGCTCTTTGCTGTAATTGCTCGGATTAAAAAATTGATCTTTAACCAGCTCAAGATAATTATCACAAAAATCTTGCCAGAAAAATTTTTCAATAGCTTCAAGCGCTTTATTAAATTGATATTCATTAAATGCATTTTTATATATAGCAAAAGTAGTGGTAGCACGGTGTAAGATCCATTTATTTATCGTGTCATGCGGATTAATAGCGTCAGAATACTTACCATGTTCTTTAATAAAAAGACAGGCATTCCAAAGTTTAACCATAAGGCGTTGGCCTATTTTAAATTGGTTTTCAGAAAATGCCGTATCTGTTCCAAGTTGTGCGCCGGCTGTCCAGTAACGAATAACATCGGCAGGATATGTTTTGAGTAAATTTTCTGGATCAAGAGGTGAGTTGCCCTGCGATTTTGAAATCTTTTGTTTATCTTGTGTCTGCACGTGTCCAGAAATAACAATATCATGCCATGGTATATGTTTGCCATGCATCCATGACTTAACGATAGTATCAAATGCCCAGGTGCGTATAATGTCATGTGCTTGTGGACGCATACTCATGGGTAATAAGCTTTTAGGAGTTGTTGGATAGGCATTTTTAAATAATTCAGCGTTAATATACGGAGTTAAAGACGAGGTATTCCAAGTATCCATAACATCCATATCCGGAACAATTTCCGTGCTATCACATTGTGGGCACGGCTTGCGGTATGGTGTTTCTTGCGGGTCTACTGGCAATTGTGATTGTTCTGCAAAAATAACTGTGCCGCAAACGGTGCAATGCCAGCATGGAAAGGGAATCCCAAAAAAGCGCTGACGAGAAATACACCAATCCCAATGTATATGCTCTACCCAGTTATCGTAACGGGATTTCATATAATCTGGATGCCAACTAACTTGGCGTCCCATTGCCAAAAAATCTTCTTTGTGTGATGTTATATCGATAAACCATTGAGGTAAACTTAAAAACTCGATCTCATTTTTACAACGTTCATGAATATTAACGGTATGAAGAATTTTTTTCTGTTCAATGATTAAATTCTTTGCTGAGAGCTCAGTTATTATTTTTTCACGTGCTTGTTTAACCTTTAAGCCGCCGATATAAGGTAAGTCTGCTTGAAAACGCCCATCTTTTTGTAACACCGGTTTAATAGTCAGGTTATGTTTTTTTATCCATTCAACATCGGTGCTGTCACCAAAAGAACAACACATAACAAGGCCGGTTCCTTTATCGATTTTAACCGTTTTCTCGGGTAATAAAGGAACATCCATTCCATAAAGCGGCACCGTGGCTACTGTTCCATAAAGATGGTTATAACGTGGATCTTCCGGATTATACAATACAGCAAGGCAAGCTCCTAGAAATTCTGGACGTGTTGTTGCAATCTGAATATCCCCCTTGACCGTAGAAAAAGGTATTGTGGTCACGAACGTTTCTTTTTCAGCGTCATCAAGTTCTGCTTGCGCAACAGACGTATAACAGCTTGTGCAGTAAAGTGCGGGCTCCTGCTTGCGATAGACATATTTTTTTCTAACTAGTTCAATAAAAGACTGCTGTGAAATTCTGCGGCTTCGTGCGTCTATGGTTGAGTACCAGTGGCTCCAATCGATTGAAAGGCCAATAGTTTGCCAAAGCTCTTGGAATTTTTTTTCAACAGCAACAGTTTCTTCAAGGCATAACTTAATAAACTCAGAGCGACCTATGCCAAAGGCGGTAATACCGAGTTTTTTTTCAACAAACCGTTCTGTGGGAAGCCCGTTGTCATCAAAACCAAAAGGATAGAATACTGCGTAGCCGCTCATTCGCTTAAACCGTGCAATTAAATCGGTATGTGTGTAGGAGAATATATGGCCTATATGAAGTGACCCAGAAACGGTTGGCGGTGGGGTATCTATACTAAAAAGCTGCCGATCATCTACATCTTCTGGGGCAAGGGTATACGTAGCGTTTTCTTGCCAAAATGCTTTTATTTTAGGTTCATGAATCTGATGATCGTACTTTTTTTCCATAGGGTTACTAACGTAATTAAGAGTAAACTTTTTTGTAAACTATCGTTTACTAACCAGTCTACTCGCATTAAAGATTTTTCCAAAATTTCTATTTAACGGCCGTTCATTTTATAGGGGATAATAAGGGTAACAACGCGCATATCTGCAAATTTTTGATCACAATATGTGCTGAACTTATAGGCGCTTTCCGGTTGACTAAAATCTTCAAAGCCACTTAAATCGACGGTGCCGTGGTGTGTAAGCAGTATATTATTACCGGCATCTTGCAACGTTGCGTGAGGCTCAGAGATTTGAACTCCGGGTTTTGGCGCAAAAAATTTGATCTGATTATTTCCCGAACAATGCCCGTAAATTTTAAATGCCGCCACTATAACTTCTTGTGTATCGCGACCTTGAAAGGCCAATATATTTGGTTGGGTTGGAAAACGCACAAGTTCCCATGAACGAATTCTGTCATCAGCCGTAAAAGTAACACACGTAGCATGTTTATTTTTTTTGCAACTAATAATAGTAGGTGCAAAAATCGTGGTAGCCTTAAGAGACTCAATCATAATTAATAAAAAAAGTAAGATGTCAGGGATAGTAAATTTTGATTTCATACGATAGATTTAATAAGGTTTTATTGGAATTAAATTTTTACGTAAACTATCTCAGTTTACACCTAACTTACAACTTATTAAAGCTCTTTGCCCTTAAAGGACCCGTGCAATGTACCATCTTTTGCTCTATCTACAAAATTATTTTCGCTATTTTCGCGTTATCGATTCGGTAAGCTTTCGCGCAATGGCTGCTTTTTTAACGGCATTGGCTCTATCGTTTATTTTTGGCGCCAGATTTATAGAGCAATCGAAAAAGTTTTTTAGGTCAGGGGTTCGACCATTCACCCCAGACAATCATCTTGCAAAACATAATACCCCAACTATGGGCGGTCTGTTTATAGTGGGTGTTGTTTTAAGCACAATTGTTTTATGGTGCAATTTGAGCGATCCGCATGTTTTTATAATTTTGGCCACATTGATTCTTTTTGCGGCTATCGGTTTTTGGGATGATTGGAGTAAGATTCACAAAAAAAGGGGTATTTCAGAACTACATAAATGGATGGGTCAGCTTGTTGCAGGAAGTTTAATAATCACCTTATGGTATTTTTTACTTAATCCGTTAACAACAGTGTGCGTACCTGTTTTTAAAGATTTAAACCCTGATATAGGGCTCTGGTACTTTGCGTGGGCTCTTTTTGTAATAGTGGGAACTTGTAATGCGGTTAATTTAACTGACGGCTTAGATGGCCTTGCCGTGAGCGCACTGTTGCCCAATTTCGCAACGTTTGCATTAATTTCCTATTGCGCCGGCCACATAGTTTTTGCCCACTATTTACATATACCATTTATGGCAACAGCCGAAGTTGCCATAATAGCAGTGATATTGCTAGGCGCCTGCTTAGGCTTTTTATGGTACAACACTTACCCAGCTCAGATTTTTATGGGTGATGTTGGGGCTTTATCTTTAGGTGCAACATTAGGGCTTATAGCTTTGTTTGCCAAGCAGGAAATTTTGCTTGCTGTGTCAGGCATAGTATTTGTGGGTGAAACATTATCGGTAATTATTCAAGTTGTCGGGTTTAAACTTTTTAAGAAACGGATCTTTAAAATCGCACCGATTCATCACCATTATGAAAAGCTTGGCTGGCCTGAAATGAAAATTACCATTCGAGCAAGTATTATTACCATTATCGTCTGTTTATGTGCGTTGATGCTGCTTAAAGTGCGTTAAAAAAATAAAAACGCCGATACTTACTAAAAATACAAATGGGTAGCTGGGAAGCATCTGGTAATGCATATAATTTTTAACCAAAAAAGCTAATAATAGCATGCAACTTATTGTTGCAAAAATTGATAAATAAAGTTCGCTGCCGCGATTTTTTAGGCTATACCAAAAAAGCCCAACTACACTGAAAGTAAACGTTATTACTAAAGCAAGGATATTTGTTTGCTGTAATGGCACCTGGGCCCCCTGCGTATACCAAAGATAGCACAAAATAATGAAAACTTCTGTAAGAATACACACATATGGCACGTTATTCTGAGAAAGCCATAATGCCGGAGCATTCTGCTTAAAGCCTTTTCCTGCAAGGGTATAAAGATTCCAAGAGTTGCTGAACATAATGCTATACGCAGCCCCTAAAGCAGAACATGCAATGGCAGTGTGCATTAATATAACGCCATAGTGCTGCATTGATGTACCTGAAAAAATAGCTTTAAACGCAAGGGGAAACAGGGTTAAAAAAGTATCAGAACCATGTAACTGCGGACCTATTAAAATGTACACAAGTGTTTGAAATGTTACGGCAATGAGCACACTCAAACCGTAAGAATATAAAATGGCCTTAGGGCCATTAGTTTCTGGGTTTTCAAGAGTATTTATCAATGAGCAGGTTGCCTCAAAGCCTGTAAATGCATAAAGTGCAAAAGGTATAGTTACAAAAAGTTGATTAATATCGAGCGCGGTATCAATTAAATAATAGGGAGAAAAATAGAAAATCCCGAATATAATAATACACAAAATGGGGATCATTTTAAGCGCAAAAAAACTTATCTGTATAGATTTATTAATGCGCAGGTTGAGCATATTAAGAAGCATAAAAAATAAAACAATACTGCTATCTAATGTTAGGGTTGAAAAATTTTTAAGTGGCACAAAGAGTGCTTGCATGAGACTAACAAAAATATGTATAGACAGGGCACAAGCTGCCAGTTTGCCAACAAAATAGCACCATTGGCTCATGAAACCAGCAAATGGATGAATACCGGCAGCATAATCATAAAATGAGCCGCCCTTATGGATTTTTACTAGTTGCGCCATCGCAAGAATCAAAGGTAACAATAAAATTCCTACCACTGCATAACTTAATGCCCCCCAGGGGCCTAGATGATGCACAAGCTTTGTACTATTAATAAAAATTCCAGCACCCAAAATTATATTAAGATTAATAAAAATAGCTGAACGTAGTGATAATTTGTGTGAGTTCATAAAAATACTTACTTATGTAAAAGAGTTATATACAATGCGATAGATCCGGCCACAGCCGCATTCAAACTTTCAGTATTTCCCGGCATTGCAAGAGTTATTTTCTGGTCACAATCTTTCACCCATTGGGTAGGTATGCCATTTGCTTCGTTACCTACGACAAAAAGCCCCTGTGCGTGGGCAGATGTCGGTTGTTGACCATGTTGAGTAACAAGCGCAAAAAGGGGAACGTTATTTTTCTCCTTTTGTAAAGCATGCCATGAAAGTTCATGAATATTCATTTGCGCAATAGTTCCAGCGCTTGACTGAATAACTTTAGGACTCCATGGGTCAACGCTTTCAACAAAAACCACTGTTTTTTTGCCAAGCGCTGCGCAGGTGCGAATAAGCGTTCCGGCATTTCCCGGGTCTTGTAAGCGAGCACATACTACGCCTGCACCCAGAAGTGCTTTGGTTTGATTAATTTCAAAAACTGCCAAAATGCCACTTGGTGTAGTTGCAGCACTTATCTGCTGCATAGTACTTTCGGTAATAACTGTATAATGATGGACGTGAAGCAGCTGTTTATGCTCATGTAGGGCTTTTTGCGTAATATAAAGTGCCTTGAGTATATGTACCGAGTTTAAAAAAGTTGTAAAAGTTCGCAGCCCTTCAACGACACAGCAGCCGGTCGCCTTACGAGTTTTTGGTGATTGCAGGGATTTAATCCAAGCTTTTAATTTTTTTTCCATAGGTTTTAGTCTACCGTGATTTACAGCTTTTTGCCAAGATGGTAGGCTCAAAGATATAGTTTTTTGTTGTATAAGGTTGTAAAAATATATGAAAAAATCAACGTTAATACTGATATCTTTGGGGTTTATGCTTATAACCAGTTGTGGAAAGCGGCCATACCAGGCTTATAAAACTACTTACAAAACTGACCGAGCAGTGCAGTTTGATGACAAATCTGTATCAGCAGAGCAAGCTAACAAAAAAAATATCAAACACATGACGCTTCAAGAAGCCCGTGCGGCGCGGGTTTATTTTGAACAGCGCAATGATATAGAATTAATTGAAAAAGTTCTTGAACGCATTATGAAGCTGAGTGATAATTACCAGGAACGCGCAGACTGTCTTTACGAGCTTGCAACCATTCATTTAGCAATGGGCAGGCTAGAAAAAGCTCGAGAGATGTTTGAGAAACTTATTCATGAATATCCTGGTGTTGAATGTAAAAAAGAGGCGCTGTATCGTCAAATATTGGCGCATTATTGGGATTGTTGCGACGCTGAGCACGACCAGGAAATGACAGAAAAGACTCTATCATTGGTCAAAAATTTCTTGAAAGAATTTCCAAGTGAAACATCATACTTGGAAAGCCTTGAAACTATTCAGGATTATTGTTATAAATTGCTTTTTGATGCTGAGTTTTTACGCATGGGGTTTTATGTACAAAAATATCATATCAATCAACAGCCTGAGTCATTAACTGCTGCTCAGATGCGGTTCACCTATCTTGTTGAAAGACTTCTTGAATTTCAAAAAAACATAAGTTCAGCAGCAAAAGACGCTTTAATTGAGCTCTGTTTAGAGCTTAAAGGGCTGGAAGCGGATAATATTTCTGAAAAAAATGACCTTTTAGCTAAAGCCGTTATGCTCCTTAGAACTAATTATGAAAACTGAGATTCAGGGTCGCGGTTATTATGCCGAGCAGATGGTCGTCGATTATCTCACGCAGCAGGGTTACGGTATTTGCGCAAGAAATTATACTATTCGTGCCGGTGAAATAGATATTATTGCTTGCAAAGCTGAAGTGGTTGCGTTTATTGAAGTAAAAATGCGCAGCAAGCGCTATTTTAATCTTTCTTTAGTGGTTGACCGTGCCAAGCAGAAAAAAATTATCGCCACCGCTTTACATTACGCGGCTAAGAACAACTACACGCAGCACGTATTGCGTTTTGATGTTGCGTTAGTCGAGCCGAATATGCATGACAGTACATTTGATATCACTTTTATTCCTAATGCATTTACGGCTTCTGAGAGGGTGCTATGAATGATTTTTTTATGCGAACCGTCACCGCGATTGTTTTGGTTAGTGTTGGATGCCTTACGTTCTGCTTTCTTGAGCCTTTATACTTTGTTGTTATGCTAGCGCTTGTTCTTGGATATGTTGTTGCGTTTGAATGGCCACAGTTTAATATCTGGTGGCTCACACCACTTTATCCTGTAGTGCCATTTCTTGCTTTGATACATCTCTATCTGCAGAACCCTATACTATGGGCATGGCTTGTGGTAGTTGTTGCAAGCTACGATACCGGCGGCTATATAATCGGCTCTATATGGGGAAAAGACAAAATTCTTCCTGCTGTTAGCCCGGGCAAAACGTGGCAGGGGTTGATAGGTGGTGTTGTGTGCGCAGGTTTTGTAGGGCTATTTTTAAAAAATTTTCTAAATTTTTTTTCTTTTTCTTCTGGTGTAGCGCTTATAGCGGGTCTTGCCATTGGCGCACTCGCATTTTGGGGGGATCTTTTTGAATCATATCTTAAGCGCCAGGCAGAGCTTAAAGATTCAGGAGGCATATTGCCGGGACATGGTGGTGTCTTAGATCGAATTGATGGGCTTCTTTTTGCAGCTTTTTTTATAGATTTTCTAATAATATGCATACGTTAATTTTTTGCAAAAATAGCCAGATTTGGTAAGATAATTGAGTAATTAAATCTATAAACCTCAACCAGTAGTCTCAATAATGAAAAAAATAATAATAATCAGCGTCGCTTTGAGCGCCGTGGCATGTTTTGCAGCGGAGGGTGGCAATGTGCAATCACCGAATATGTTTTTTCGTGCACTTGCCGTAGCTTGCAAACAAGAAACTACTCAAGAAGACCCTATTGATCCAACATCAGCTGTAGATCCAACACTAACTGATGATCATCGCGAATTCATGGATATTATGTTTGATGAAAATAAAGCTGCATCTCCTGAGAAGCAAGCTGACCCCGCAGAAGGACCTGCAGAAAATAAGGGTACATTGCGTCGCATGGCTGCTTGTGATAATTTAGCTGGGGCATTAAATAGATATTATGATGCTAATCCTGATGAAAGTAGTACTAGCTCTAAAGGAGCCTCATGGCAACCGATAGCGTCAGCCAGTCAGCCATCTGATCCTGCAACTGCGCCTTCGAGTTCGCATGCTCAATGAGATAATTTTTCTCTTTTCTATTGTTTTTATAGCAGTGAGCGCAATAGGCGCTTTATACGCTGGTCCAGTAGCGCTTACCGCGCTTGTTTGTCTGCAAGTTGTGCTCATGAACTTGTTTGTTACTAAACAAATACTCTTATGCGGCATGCATGCAACTACTGCTGATGCTCTTGGCATAGGTGCAGTGCTAGGTATAAACTTGTTGCGTGAATATTATGGTGCATCTATTGCGCGCAGAACGGTTTATTTAAGTTTTGCTATTGTTATATTTTATACGATTATTACGTGGTTGCAGCTTGCCTATGTGCCTTCGGCCTGTGATGTACAGCAGCAGCATTTTATTGCGATTTTAGGGCACATGCCTCGCATTTTAGCGGCATCTCTTTTTACGTACATGCTTGTAGAAAGTCTAGAGTATTATCTCTATGACTATTTTAAGCGTATATATAATACCCGTTTTTTTATTGCACGAAATTATGGTGTGGTGCTTGTAACGCAATTACTGGATACAATACTTTTTACTTTTCTTGGCTTATATGGCCTGGTAGATAATTTATATGAAATTATTATCGTTAGTTATCTTATTAAAGCAATAACTGTCATTTTTATGACGCCGCTTTTAAGTGCCTGTAAAAAATTAATTGAATGGTTCGAGTATGTTAAAGTTTGAAATTCTGCATCAATCTAAAAAATCACGTGCACGCGTTGGCAGAATACATACAAACCATGGCATTGTCGAAACGCCCAATTTTGTTCCTGTTGCAACAAATGCGTCGTTAAAAGCCCTTACGGCAGACCAGATTAATGCCCTTGATATCGATTTACTATTCTGCAATACCTACCATTTGATGCTTCATCCAGGCGAAGATGTTGTTGCTGCTGGCGGGGGACTGCATCAATTTATGAACCGCACAAAGCCGATTATTACCGATTCTGGTGGATTTCAGGTGTTTAGTTTAGCCTATGGTGGCGTGCATCAAGAACTTAAAAGTGCCGGCACAAAAAAGACTGAAGGAGGAGTTAAAAAAATAACCGAAGAAGGGGTGCTTTTTAGGTCATATCGTGACGGTAGCTTAATTATGTTGACACCCGAAAGCTCTGTGCGCGCACAAAAAAAGTTAGGTGCTGATATTATTATTCCACTTGATGAACTACCACCATACCATACCCAAAAAGCTGATCTTAAAAAATCACTTGACCGTACCCACCGGTGGGAAAAGCGCTCGCTTGAGGAGCATCTTAAAAATCCGCACTATCAATCTATGTATGCTGTTGTGCATGGTGGCATTGATCAAGAAATGCGCAAGCAGAGTATAGATGTTTTATCAAAGCTTGCGTTTGATGGTTATGCAATCGGGGGTAGCTTAGGCAAAAATCGTAATGAAATGGTACAGATGCTTACCATGCTTATGCCGTATATGCCCTATGATAAACCTAATCATCTACTAGGTATTGCTGACATGCCTTCGCTGCATGCAGCCATACCATTAGGCTTAGATACTTTTGATAGCTCCCATCCAACAAAATGCGCACGGCATGGGCTTTTATACACGCAGGCAGGCAATATAGCTATTGTTCAGGGCCGTTATAAGCAAGATTTTTCTGCCATTGACGTTTCATGCGATTGTTACACCTGCACTCATCATTCACGTGCGTATGTGCACCATTTATTTAAAGCCCATGAGCTTACTGCTTATGGATTAGCAACAATTCATAATGTAAGATTTATGGTTAATCTTATGAAGCGTTACAGACAAGATATTTTAGATAATAAACTATAGACTTCTTTCCTAACAATAAAAAATCTATAAAATAAGATCAGTCAAAAAAGGATGATTGATCATGAAATTTAAAA
>JAIETV010000020.1 GCA_019744895.1 Candidatus Babeliaceae bacterium
TGTATTTGCAGGTCATTCAGGTTGGGTTAATAGTGCGCAATTTAGCCCTGATGGCTCACGCATTGTTTCTGCATCTAGTGATAAAACAGTTGCTTTATGGGACGCAAAAACTACTGAGAGGCTTGCTGTATTTGCAGGTCATTCAGGTTGGGTTAATAGTGCGCAATTTAGCCCTGATGGCTCACGCATTGTTTCTGCATCTAATGATAAAACAGTTGCTTTATGGGACGTAAAAACTATTAAGAAGCTTGCTGTATTTGCAGGCCATTCAAATTGGGTACGTAGTGCGCAATTTAGCCCTGATGGCTCATGCATTGTTTCTGCATCTGATAAAACGATCGATTTATGGATTGATATACAAAAAGTTTTAGAAAAAACTCTTGTTAAATATCAGTATGACCTCAATGCCCTCAAGCTTATGTACGATCTTTTTTCTTATAAAAAATATCTTCAAGAGTATCATCCAAAAATCATACAAATCACGTTTGCTGGTTTAGCAAAGTTTTTAAATCAAAAACGTGAGGTCAAACAGGATTACAATCCTATAAAAATTGAAAATCCGCAAAAAACGCTCACAGGCCCAGAGCTTAAAAAAATCTATGTAGATTTAGATTTGTCAACTCGCTGTGCTTTGCAGGCGGTCTTTGACACGCATTATATGAAAACATAGATTTATTATGACTTTATTAAAAACTGGACGGGCGTGCTTTTTCTTCACTCGATATTTGCTATTATTTTCCCACACAGAATTCCTTGAAAACTCTGTCTAGTGCTTGTTCGCTGACGCTCTTGCCGGTTAGTTCACTTATCTGTTCAAGTGCCTGCCTGAGATGATGTGAAATCAATTCATAATGCGGCGTTGTGCCAGAATTTTCAAGCATGTTTAGTATAAGATTTATATCGTTATAGACAGCTTGCAAAAGTTCATAGTGTCGTTTATTTATCAAAAATGGAAGCGCGTGATTTCTGGAAAGAAGAGAAATTTTTTTCACTAATTCTGCTTCCAATAGATTTTTCTCATTGTTATTTTGCGTAGAAATTATAAGTGGTTCGATATCTAATTTTTCAAAAAAATTATGCTTTTTTTGTTCAATGTCAGATTTATTTTGTATAAAAATAATTTTTTTCTCATATTTTTCAATCAAATCACGATAGATGATATTTTCTTGTTGTGTGAGAGCTCTGCTGCCATCAATAACCAAAAGTATGACATCGCTCGCGTGAGCTTCACTGAATGAACGCTCTATGCCTTCCTGCTCAATAAGATCTGCCGTTACTCGCAATCCTGCTGTATCAATAAGCGTGATTACCATATGGTCAATAATCTGTGATGCTTCGATACTGTCTCGCGTAGTACCTGCAATAGGAGTCACAATAGCGCGCTTGTGGCCTATTAAAAGATTAAATAATGATGATTTACCTGCGTTAACTGCGCCGATTAGTGCTATCCGATAACCTTGGCGGATCTGTTTTTGGGCTGCATATCCTGATATAATCGGTTCTATTTTTTCAATGATAGCACGTAAAAATTGTGAGATCTCCAAAAAAAAGTCTCCGGCATCATCAAGAAATTCAAAACTTGTTTCACACCATGCAATCGATTTGCACAGCATATCCTCAATGCTAGCCACTTGATCACTTAAACTACCTTGAAGTTGAGATAGTGATTTTTTTAAAGCGGTTTGTGTTTGAGCGGTTATCAATTCATGAATAGCTTCTGCCTGCAGTAGATCAATTTTTTTATTTTCATAAGCTTGTCGTGTAAATTGCCCTTGTTGGGCTGGGCGAGCACCATGTTTAATGGCAAGCTCAATGATAGATTGTATAATCAATGCATTGTTATGGCAGGTGATTTCGATTGTATCATAACCAGTAAAAGTTTTTGGCCCTTTTAAAGCTAGCACCATAACAGTGTCAACGTGTTCAGATGCGTTATGAACTATTGCGGCATGGACAGTATGGGACGTAACTTCATCTAATTTTTTTCCTGATATGAGTGAAATAAATTTTTGACCTACATTCCAAGAGCTCGGGCCGCTTATACGAATCAATGCAATAGCGCCGTTGCCCTGTGGTGTACAGAGTGCAACTACGGTATCAGAAAATATTTGAATAGGGTCTTTAGACATGAATAAATATAATTTTCTTACTTACTGTTTTTGTGGGTAAGTACAATCTTGTGCCCACGAAGTGACATTTTAAAGCTACGTTTTAATGTCTCTAAAATAAGAGCAGAAAAGCTTGCAAGAAGCTGCTTTTCTTTATCTTGATCAGAAAGTATCGGGGCTGAAAGAGTTATGCGTAAATGGAATTTTTGGGGTTCAACGGTAAATTGAATATGCTTATTATTAGAATTTCTGAATGCCTCATCCATCCATTGCTGTGTCCGATCAACCATAGCCTGATTCCAGAGCGGCTCGAATTGTTTTTTAGCCTGACCACTAGGCATTAGGGGAGCATTTTCTACCTGATGAGCATTACTTTGGTGCTTTTGCTTTGGCGCCTGCTGTTGTAAGATGGGCTGTTTTTCATGAAGAGCTCTTTGTTGTGCCTGTTGCGGCTGACGTTTTGGTCTATTAATTTGTTGTGTAGTTCTAGGTTCTATAGACTTTGCTGCATGCGTTTCATCAAAAAAAATAGCTACTTTTGCAGATTTTCTAGTGAGCCCAAGAAAGTTTTTTTCGGCTTCTTCCAAAATCTTTACTGAAAATTCTTGTGGCTTTTGAGCTTTTATCCAGCCCTCTTCAACAGCTTTTGCTATAGATGACGCTTCTTGAATTATTGATTTCATGCTTATACCTTTAAAAATAATTACCGATGGGTAATGATAGAGAGATAATAGAAGGTTAACACTGTGATATACAAATATAAAGAATTATATGGAGCGGGAAACGGGATTCGAACCCGCGACCTTTGCCTTGGCAAGGCAACGCTCTACCAGCTGAGCTATTCCCGCATGTTGCTGTTTTTTCAGCTACTTGCATAGTTAGAAAGGTATCATATGTTCAATATTTGTCAATAAAGATTTTATTATTCAGCAATAAACAAAAGGGTTATTTATGATCAGCACACTTAAAGGTATTGTACAATCACAAAAAAATGATGCAATGGTGCTTCAAATTGCAGGGTTTGGCTTGCAGGTGCATATTCCGGAAAATGTCATAGCGTCAATTGGCTCTGAAGTGCAATTATATACTTATTTTCACTGGAATCAGGATCAGGGACCCTCACTATTTGGCTTTTTTGAAGTAGGGCAAAGAGATCTTTTTGTTCAGCTTATAAGTGTTTCCGGGATTGGCCCTCGAATGGCCTTGGCACTTATTTCAGCTTTTTCAGCAACTGCGCTTATTGAGGCCCTCATTTCTGGCAATATCGCGCTATTAAGCTCTGTAAGCGGTATCGGCCGAAAAAAGGCAGAACTACTTATTTTGAGTCTCAAAGACAAGATTCAAAAAATGGAGTTTAGTTCTGGCTCGCCAGATACCCAATCGTTAGGTTTGTTGAGTATGCACATGCGTGATTTAACAGACGCATTAATTTCTTTGGGGTATTCAAGGCAGGAGATTTTGCTTGCAGTTGAGCAACTACGCGCTCTTGATGGCATTTCAAAAATGTCTTTTGATCAGTTATTACGCAAATCATTGCAACTTTTAGCAAAGAAATAGGGTAAATAAATGCTAAATTGACAATAAAATATAAGCTGTTATCATAGAAAGGTGTATATTTAAAAAATAATAAAAAAATTAATGGATAGTTATGAAAAAAATAATTAATTCGCTAGTGGTGGCAAGCTCTATAACATTTTTACCCGCAGTTCCTTTAAAAGCAGATCTTTCTGTTGTTTTGGTTGCAAATGAAACAGGTGAAGATATTACCTTAGAATGTGGAAATTATTCATTACCTATACCTGCAGGTCAAAGAAAGTACCCATTACGCTTTATGGTTCCTAACGCTGCTGATTATTCAGCCCCTATGCCTTCGGTTGGCAATGAAATCAATCGCACATTTTTTTGCCTTATGGGCGCTGATCTTATCTGTGAAAATACGTCTTCAAGCGCTTGTTATGTGGTATTAAAAAAGATGGATATTGCTCATTCGGCCGGTTTATTAATACGTGTTACGCCCAAAGGTGTCGTCTTCAGGTTGCTGGCGGACTTTGAAAAATCAGGCACGGGCGTTGTATACGTCTAGAAAAATTATCCGGGAGACTTTTTTATGAATATTAAAAAGTTTTTATTAATCCTAAGTTTGGCTTTGACCGTCGCATCAGCCCGAGCTATCAGAATCGTTAAAATTATAAATAACTCTCCTGAAGCGGCTTTTTTTAAATGTGTAGCAAAAAAGTATACTATTGATCCTGGTAATACCAAAAAATTATTAGCAGGTATTCCTTTTTGTTCCCGCCAAAAAAATCTTGCCGATTTTATAGCAGATCAACCATATAAAGCAGACGACGCCCTTGAAATAATAACACTCGATGGAGTTTTTTATATCTGGGCTGACGAGCGTGGCGTAATTATTGCCAAAGCTTTTGAGCGCGGCATGAGCAGGCAAGAGGCTCTTCCTACTGTATTTTTATCCCTTTCTCAGCAAGATCTAAACCGTGTTATTGGTTGTATAGTAACTATCAATAATAAAGGTTCTTTGATTATGAGCGCTTCACAATAAACTCAGCAACGCGCTATGCGACTGCCATTTCTTTCTCCGGATTTTCTTGAGAGATTTGTTGCTGGTGCTTAGACTTACCGTGCTTTTCAAAGCCAAGTTGCACAATAGTATCAAGCAATTCGCTTGGACTCATGCCAATTTCAGCCGCTTGATGGAAAATAACTGTTGCTGGAGTAAGGCCAGGAAGTGAGTTAACCTCAAGTATTATAACACGTTCTTTGCTGGTCGGGCTTATGTCAGCCGGTTGGTAAAAACAATCTATTCGTGCATATCCAGAGCATGTTAAAGCTTTGTACACGCCTTCCATGGTGCGTTGTATGAATAGTAATGATGATTCAGGCAGTGGCGCAGGTGTTTGGTTTTCACCAGCTCCTGGTAAGAATTTTTCTTCAATAGATAGAATATCTTTAGTTGATATAGCCGCGCTTGGGGGCAGCGCAGTAATATCTTTGTTGCCTAAAACGCCAACCGTTAATTCCATGCCGGTTATGAATTCTTCAACAAGGGCGTAAGTATGACCATTTTTTTTCAAACAATCTAAAGCATAGCGCAACTCATGCTCATTTTTCACTTTATTTACACCTATACTGCAGCCGTCGTTGTGTGGTTTTACCACCGCCGGGTATGCTACTTGCGACAGATTATAATGCCCGAGAGAATCATCAAGTGGAACAAGAACGCTTTTAGGGGTATCAAATCCGCAAGCCTTAAGCAGGAGCGACGTTTTGTGCTTGTCCATACAAAGTGCGCTGGCAAGCACGCCGGAACCGTTGTAAGGGATTTTTAGCATTTCAAGCGTGCCTTGCATGACTCCATTTTCTCCTTGCCCGCCATGCAGAGCGATAAAAACAAAATCTGCATTAATTTTTATATCTTCAAGACTCCATTGTTGTGACTTTTCTAAAGAGTTTTCTATCTCTTGCGTGGAATTAAGAACGAGCTGTTCAGGGGTAGTAAAATGAAATGTTAATGCTCGAGAAACAAAAATCGGAAGCACCTGATATTTTTCGCTGGAAAGTTTATAAATAATATTTCTGCCAGATTCTAAAGAAATTTCTCGTTCATGTGAAGCGCCACCAAAGACAACAGCAATGACTGTTTTATGTGGTTCGCGCGCAATTTTATGAGAGCTATGCTCAAGTAGCGTTTCTGTTTTTTTTGTATTCGGTTGATTTTTTTTCATTTCTGCTTCGAGTAATTTATTAATAAATTCTTTATGATTTAATTTTTTTTGTGCAGCTTGCACAAATGCAAAGCTCGATGGCGCAAGACCAGAAAGAGAATTTGGGTCTATGATGACAATATCGCCATTGTCTTTCAAAAATCCATCTATTCTGCCAATAGTGCAAAATTCCAATGCATGAGCGGCTTGTGCAGCTCTTTCTTGTATGCGTTGTAAGTTTTGCTCAGAGCAACGCGCTGGCGTCCATTTGGTTGCGCGACCGGGCATATATTTTTGTTCGTAATCAAACATTTCGGTTTGGCCATGCTTAACAATTTCTGTAACAGAAAGCGCGCTAAACAGGCCGGTTTCAGAATCTTGTAGAACGATACAAGAAAACTCCATTCCATTAATTTTTTCTTCAATAATCACATTTTCAGGCATGTGCTTGCTTATAGACGCTGCAGTGTAACATGCTTGTTTAAGTTCAATAATATCATGAACAATGCTCACGCCAAAGCTTGAACCCTCATGAACCGGTTTGACTACAAGTGGAAAATCCAGTGTATGCTGGTTGAGATATGCATGCGTAATTTTTTCTATATTTTCCGGTTGCACACATATGCCATGCGCAGTTTGTATACCATGCATGTTTAAAAAAAATTTTTGTAAAAATTTATCCATGCCTAGTGCGCTACCAAAAACTTTTGTGCCAACGTAAGGAATTTCATGTATTTCGAGTGTTGCCTGTAAGCAGCCGTCTTCCCCAAAGCGACCATGTTGAGCAATAAATGCGATGTTGATAAGATTTTTTAAATCATGCCATGCTATATGCTGCGCTTCTTTTGTAAGGCGATGTTCAAAGTCACTGATTTTTCCGCGGTAGAGAAATTTTTGCGGCAAAATATATAGTGTGCCCGAAACAGTCTGGAAGATTGGTACAACAGTATAAAGATCTTTATCAAGATGATCGCATACTGTTCTACCGGAATTAAATGAAACTTCTTTTTCAAGCGACATACCACCCATAAAGACGCCGACCGATATTTTTGTCATGATAGTTAATGCGTAATGTGATAAAAAATATTGTTGAAAAAGTGTACTACAATTATTCTCTTAAAAAAAGTAAAAAGGGTAAATTATGAATCAAAATGGTCGCGTGTGTTGGTTAGATCTTGAAATGACAGGTTTAAACGCGGAGATTGATAAAATTTTAGAAATAGCTGCACTTGTTTCTGATTTTGATAATACGGTGATTTATCCTGGCATGACCGCTATAATTCATTACCATGAGACTGAATTGCCAGCAATGGATACCTGGGTTAAAAATCAACATTCAAAGTCAGGGTTATTGACGGGTGTAACTACATCAACAACAGATCTTGCAACAGTAGAACAGATTTTTTATGATGCGTTAAAGCCGTATTGTATTCCCGGTAAAACTTTTTTGGCGGGCAATACCGTGTATCAAGATAGAATATTTTTGAAAAAATATATGCCTAAAATTGACTCACTTTTTCATTATAGAATTATTGACGTCTCTTCGATAAAAGAATTGATTTGTAAATGGTATCCTCAAGATCAGCACCGTGAATTTAAAAAAAATAAAGAGCATCGCGCGCTTGGAGATATTCACGAATCGATGGCTGAGCTTTCACATTATAGAAAATATTTCTTTAAATAATAATTTTAATAGGTAAACTTTAAAGTAATTACTTACTATAAAGTTAAAATTTAATCAGAGATATACCTTATGAAACCTGTCTATATTTTTCTTATGAGCATCGTTTTTTATGTAAGTTATGCCGCTGAAACAAGCAGTTTGAGAGCACGCCCAAGGCCTACCCCTTTGCAAACGCCTGCTAGTAAACGTTTATCAGGAAATTTTTCTTCACCCAGAGGTTTTCCCAGCCCTAAAGGAAATCGTGCAAGCCCTGGCACCCCAAAAACCGCTGATTCTGCGTCTTCTTCACCAGGTGATGCTGCGGCATACACTCAAACAATAATTCCAGATTTATATAATCGTATACAAGGCTTTCCGCAACTTTTAGAAAAAGAACTTGCTGACCAAACGGTAAGCCAAGAACGCATTACGGCTATTTTAAGTCTCATCGAAAAATTGCATAATGCAGGGCAACAGCTTTTAAGCTTAACTGAAGATGCAACAAAGCTTGAACCTGGACATAGGGAGATCGCAGAACGTTTAGGATCTAAAAAATCAGGCAAACTTTCTGGTCAAGAGCAAGCCAAGGTTGACTCCCTCATTGTTTTTTTTAACATTAATTTAAAGCCGCGTATTGCGGAATTAGAACTCAAGCATAAAGCACTCAAGCTTGCTGTGAAACGAACGGTTAAGAGACCGGGTTCGGCGTAAAAAAATGCTTGCTAGATATAGGTAGTTGAGCCATAGCACGATAAGCAGAAATAATCTCTTTAATGGATTCGCTTTTGATATAGACTTTCTGAATAAAGATGTTTTGTATTTTATGAACCATAGGTTGGGCGGGCCCTAAGACCACAAGATCTTTTTTTTGTTTATAAGAGAGATTTTCTAGAAATTCTGCACATATAAGCGCATCACGCGCAACAGTTTGTTCATGTTCATGTCTGAATTCGATTTCGGCAAAACGTACATAGGGTGGGTAACGCAACTCTTGACGATAGGCCCGTTCGTATTCATAAAATTTTATATAATGCTCTTCGTTGATATATGAAAATATCGGGTGTTGGGTGATTGTTTGCATAATTACTAAGCCATTTTCTGTTTCACGTCCAGCGCGACCGGCAACTTGAATAAGTTGCGATAATGTTGTTTCAGCTGCTGCATAGAAAGGAAAGTGTATATTACTGTCCGCCCATAAAATACCCACAAGCGTAACCTGCGGAAAATGGTATCCCTTCGTAATAGTCTGCGTGCCCACCAAGATATCGATTTTTTGTGTGTGCATATCATCTACGATTTGTTGCCACTTTTTTTTATTAACCGTACTATCCAAGTCTGCTCGTGCGATAACCGCTTGCGGGTAAAGTTTTTGTAGAAGGGTGACAACTTGCTGTGTACCAATCCCCTTTTTTAAAAATTGTTTTTCTGGCTGGTTACAGGTTGGGCATGCAACCGGAACCATTTTTTTTATACCGCAATAATGGCAGGTAAGAATATTCGGTTCATGGAACGTCAAACTCACCGAGCATGTTAAGCAGTTAAAAATATAGTCGCAGGCAAAGCATTGCACAAAAAAGCTATATCCCCGGCGATTTAAAAAAATAATAGTCTGTTCTTTGCGCTTTAATCTGTCTAATATAGCAGCCTGTAATTCTTTGCTAATCCAAAAATTTGATTTATTTTTTTTATCCAGCTGCACGATCTCGATTTTAGGGAACGCGCCACGAAAACGTTCATTCAATTTCAAGAGCTTCCAGCCTTTGTGCTCAACATTATATAATGAACTTATTGACGGGGTAGCAGAGCCTAAAAGTATGGGAATTTTCATCAAGCTTGCACGCATCAGTGCTGCTTCTTTTGTGTGTATTCTTGGAATCTTTTTTTCTTGGTAACCAACGTCATGCTCTTCATCGATTATGATACAGCCAAGTCGTGGTATCGGCAGCAAAAGTGGCAGATGGACGCCAATAATAATAGCGGCATTATTCGTATACATATGTTGCCATAACGCTTTTTTTTCTGTTTTACTGGTTGCGCTATGGAAACTGAAGACTGGCGTGCTGTCATTAAAATAATTTTTAAATATCTGCGTAAAACGCACCGCAAGAGAAACCTCAGGAAGTAATAATAATACATTATTCCCTTGGACAATTGCTTTTTGTGCGGCGTGTTTGTAAATTTCAGTCTTGCCTGAGCCGGTTACGCCGTGTAATAAAATCGGTTGGAACTCTTTTTTTTCAAAAATCAGGTCTATTTCTTGTGCGACATGTTGCTGTGCTGGCGACAATATTAAATTGCTTTCACGTGAAATCTCCCCTAATTGCATGATATCGCGCGTATCATGAGCATCTTCAAGGTACTGCGCAAAACGTTTGTAAAAGCTCAACTCGCTCACACAGTAATAGCGAGCGAGCTGTTGAATAAAAAGTTTGTAGGTTCCATCATCGGGAAGTGGCTGTTGCTCAAACGCTTCTTTAATTTTAAAATGTTCTTGTGACGAATCATAATGCTCAAGAATATGTGTTATATAAGCAAGCTCTTTACGCTTTTGAAGCGGCACACTTATGATATCAGAAATACGGGGTTTGCTTGTCCATGAAGCTGGAACTTTATAGGTAAGTTGCTGCTGAAAGCCATTTAAGAGCTTGACCGTTATATGCATAAATTTATTATTTTGACTGTTATATTGATTGTTCAAATATGCATGATAACATAGTGCTTATAAATTATAGTATTTATTTTGTAAAAATACTTTCTGGTAATGGCAGCTCGGCTTCTTCGAATATTTTTTTTAGCATTTCTAGTCGTTGAGCGCGTCTTTTTTCAGCACTTTTCTTAATTTCTTGTATCAAATTATGATCTAGGCGTTGTAATAAATTTTTGCAACTGTCTCTTACAAAGCGATCATGATTTCTAGCCAGTTCTGCTATTTTTTCAAGATTTCTGGGATCATATGTTTTGTTAAGTATTTGCGTAAAGTAACAAAGTATCGCAAAGTCATGGAGCTGATCAGAAATATTTCGCAGTTTTTGCGCATTTGATTTGGCTATGCTATAGGCTCTGCCAACATTGTCTGTGGGAGTTGCAGGCTCCGGGCCATAGGGGGTGTTTGGGGTTATCGTTAGTTGAGCATCCCCTTGAATATAAACATGTAGGCCAAGGCCGGGTAGTTCTATGCGAATAGCATCTTCTGGAACGCCGATCTCGGAAAATTGCAAATGTGTTTGATGGAGTTCTTTATCTGAAACATCTAGACCCGCAAGTGTTTTTGCCAGTGATCGCAGCCTACTTGTACTGGTTTCTGCTGATTTTAATGTGATAACTGTTGATAATAGAAATATAAAAATAATTTTTTTATTCATACATAAAGACCTTAATGTAAACTGTTTCTTAAGTATAACATGAAATACTGTTACTTAAAGCCTTGGTCTTTTATGCATAGTAACTAGTAATCTTAAGAGCGTCATGTAAGTAATTGTAATCCAGCTTTCCTTAATATTTTTTCTGCCGGTTTCTGCATCCTACAAAGTTCGATATCATACTCTTCACATATCTTTGAATCATATCTATTGAGTTTTCTTGCGCTGGAAATTATTTCGGTGATACGTGCCTGACCATATCTTTTTGCAAGTTCATAAATAATCTCCAAATTACACGCAGTGACAGCAGATTCTTTTATTGAGGCAAGATATGATTTGACTCTGTTTGCCAATAAAGCAGTTAGTAATACCAAGGCGGTACTCTGGTCATTAGGAAGATTTTTCTTAAGTTCATCGAAGGTGGAATCTCCTGTTTTATCTCCAAAATCAATAGAATTTTTTGTCGGGGTAAAGGCGCCGCCTTTTGGCATAAAAATAATTGAAGCACTTTGGTTGGTATGCGTAAGCATTAACGGTAGGCCAAACAATTGAAATGTTTTGCCCGTCGGTGTGTGGGGCTCGGGAAATTCTTGAAATACAATATGTATTCCGGGTTTTTCTTGTAAATCACCGCCTTGCGCTAATAATGTGGTATCAATTGTCGGAACGCATGGAACCGATTTGCTTCTCCTTTGAAACAACGCGGGTGGTGTGTTTATTTCTTTACCCCCATTTTTACAATCTTCTTCTGCTATCGGCTCAAGTTTAGAGCTTTGATGTCGGGCCTCTTTAGCGGTAAGATTCTCTAGAGAATCCCGCGTTTCATGATTTTCTGGAATATTGAAACGATTGAACTCTTTAACTCTTTTGATAAACGTATCAGTGTCAAGCCCTGTTGAATCAACACTGCTATCAGATCCTGATTTTTCCTTATCAAGGCCGATATGTTTAATATTACTTTCTGAAGGATATTTTTGCATGCAAAGGGTGTTATAGTGAGCCGTAAAAATCAAAAAAGTTATAAGATAGATAAGAGAGTATTTCATACTATTCTTTCAAGAGTTAGTTTGGAAATGTAGTTTACCTATATAAAGCATATAATGCTATACTTTTAACAGAGAGAACGGGTAATAAAAGTATAGGAACTTTTTATGAGCAAAAAAACAGTTTATCTTATTGATGGTTCTTCATTTTTATACAGAGCCTTTTATGCTCTCAAGCCAATGGTCTCACCATCGGGAACTCATATAGGGGCAGTATACGGTTTCTGCCGCATGGTAAAAAAAGTTATCGATACCTTCAATCCGGAATACCTGGCGCTGGTATGGGACAGTAAAGGGCCAACGCAACGACATGAGTTATACAGCCAATACAAAGAGACGCGTCAAGCGGCGCCGATGCACTTGTTTGATCAGAAATTTATCATTCAAGAATTTGCACAACAAATCCATTTACCGCAGATCGAAAAAAGTGGTTATGAAGCAGATGATCTTTTATATAGCGTCGCGCGTGATTTTTCACAAAAAGGGTATCATGTTGTTCTGATAACGACAGATAAAGATTTAGCGCAAGCGGTTGACGAAAATATTGTACTCTATGACGCATTCAAGCAAGAGATGTTGGATAAAGCTGCAATAGAATTGCGTTACGGGTTTCCTCTTGAAAAATTACCCTTCTATTTCGCTTTAACGGGTGATAGTTCTGATAATATTCCCGGTGTTCGTGGAATAGGCCCAAAAGGCGCTACTGATTTAGTGCAACAGTTTGATTCACTTGAAGATCTTTATGAACGCATTCAAGAAGTTCCCAAAGAACGTGCCCGAGAGTTACTCAAGGCCTGCCAACAAGAGGCTTTTTTAAGTGAACAGCTGTTTTTATTACGCTATATTAATCTAAATTTATCTGAAAAAGATCTCCATTTTTCACCTTCTGATTGGCAATTAGCGCGGGGTTTTTTTGATAAATATGATTTCAAATCATTACTTAAAGAATTGCCCGCCGGGATTGTGGACATTGCACAAAGACGCGAATATAAGCCTCATGCTGAATATAGTACGGTTACTGATATAAACGTTTTGCAGCAGGTGATCGAAGAAATTAAAAAGCATAAAAGCGTTTCAATCGACACAGAGACAGATGGTGTTACCGTGAGTCACGCAAAATTAGTTGGTCTTTCTGTCGCGATTAAGCCGGGAAAAGCTTACTATATTCCTTTTGATCATGTTCATAAAGGTGAGCTTTCGCAAGACGAAGTATTACAAGCATGTAAGCCGATTTTTGCCGATGCGAGTATAAAAAAATATTTTCATCATGCAAAGTTTGATATGCATATTTTGGCCAATGCAGGTATCGCAATTAACGGGCTTGATTTCGATACGCTTGTTGCAGCAAGTTTATTGCGTAAAGACAATGAACGCATTGGGCTCAAAGTGCTTTCTGAAACATATTTTAATGAACCTATGTTATCGTATGACGATATAGTAAAAAAAAATAAATATAAAGATTTTTCACATGTGCCTTTAGATATTGCAACTGAGTATGCTGCCGCTGATGCCCATCAAACATTAAAGCTTGTTGATGTTTTGAAAAAAGAACTTGAAGCAGAAAAACTGAGTTCACTTTATTATGATATTGAGTTGCCAATTGTCTCTATTTTATTTGCTATGGAGCAATACGGTATTTACTGTGATACACATGTACTTGATGAGCTTAATGAGCGTGTTACTCATGATCTTGAGAAAATTCATGAAGAAATTATCGCGTTGGTGGGGCAGCGCTATTTTGCTATTAACCTCAACTCGCCCCAACAACTTAAAGAACTATTGTTTGAAGATTTGAAATTGCCACCGTCTAAGAAAACCACTTCCCGCGCTCATTATTCTACTGACCAAGAAGTTCTTGAAGAGCTTGCGGGTATTCACCCGGTTCCGGCACTTATCATTAAATACCGCGAGCTTGCAAAGCTCAAAAGCACCTATATTGAAGGGTTGCGTCAATGGATCAACCCTAAAACTCATAAAATTCACACGACATTTAATCAAACATTGGTTGCCACAGGTAGACTTTCAAGCTCTGACCCGAACTTACAAAATATTCCAACTCTTGCAGAAGATGACAAGCGCCTACATATTCGTAGTGCATTTAAAGCCGATCCAGGGCAGATTTTTATATCTGCTGACTATTCGCAAATTGAGCTTCGCGTAGTTGCCTATCTTTCACAAGATAAAGCGCTTTTGCATGCTTTTAAAAATAATAGTGATATTCATGCGCACACGGCAGCAGGTCTTTTTGAGGTGCCTGAAGATAAAGTAACGCGGGAACAGCGTCAGATTGGCAAGCGAATAAACTTTAGTATATTGTATGGTCTTACTCCGTATGGCCTTGCAAAGGATTTAAATATCCCGTTTACCCAGGCAAAAAAATATATTGATAAATACTTTGAGGAGCACCCAGGTATTGTTAAATGGATGGACGCTGTAGTTGAAAAAACAAAAGAGCGTGGATATGTAGAAACACTATGGGGCAGACGCCGCTATGTTCCGGGAATTTATGAACGAAATAAAACACTCTATGACGCTGCACGCCGTATCGCTATAAATACACCTGCGCAAGGAACGCAATCTGAGCTAATGAAAATCGCCATGATAAAGCTTGACCAGCGTTTTAAGAAAGATAATCTCGATGCTCAGATGGTATTACAAATTCATGATGAAATTTTAGTCGCCGCTGCAGAAGATCAAAAAGCGCATGTTCAAAAAGTTATTTTAGAGGTTATGCAACATGTTGTTGACTGGAATGTGCCACTTGTAGTTACACTAGCAGAAGGTTATAGCTGGGCAGAGGCAAGCAAATAAGAATTGCCTTTTCAAACTAGAACAACTCTTCCTTTAGATGTTTTAATAGTTAAGGCATGGCATGAAAAAAAACTTTTTATTTTTGATAGTCGTCTTAGATAGCTTTTTTGAAATTCGTTGCGATAATACGGCTCTTTCATTCTTATTGTATGAATTGCATGGCGTTGGTAGAAAAATTATCCAGAAGCTGGAAATATCGCTCGGGAAGAATGTTAAACCTGGCATGCTTTTTGTTGAGCATATCGCAGCCCAGGCAGAACCAGATGAGTGGGAAGATGTCCCTGCGGCAAAAGATCTCAAAATACAGATAGAAGAATATGTGCTTAAACTAAAAAATAAGCTTGGGGAAGGGTTCAAATGTCAAGGTGGCGGTCAAGGCTATAGCAAGAAACGATTAGAAGAGTTATTTGGTGATGTAAAAGCAGCGCTTAATAACCTGGAAATTAGATATAGTGATAAAAAATATTCAAGTATTATAGATCCGCTTAAAGCTTTGATATTTGAGTTAGAAGACTTTCTATTTAAGAGAGATTTTCCTAAACTTCCAACATATCAAGAATATGAACGAAATAAAGATCCTAAAGCTAAGTATGCTGCAGCATTAAATAGGGTATTTCCTAACCAGAGTATTATACAAGAACAATTTGGAAAAATTAAAGCATATCAAGAAGTGTATGAAAAAAAAATTAAGCCTATCATCAGACAATTTGGTGATTGCCAGTTGCCTTCTGATAAAGTTAAAGAACTAACTGATTATTTCAATGCCATTGAAGATGCCGCTGTATTAATAGACTCTACACCAGATAAAGTAAACTATTTAGCAATTCAAGGCCCTATGCAAAAAGCGCGGTATTCATTAGGCCTTCCTTCTTACGATTCTATCTTTTTGCCTGTCAAAGAAAAGACATCAACAGGCTTTGGTGGTTCAATTGAATCGGCTCTTTTGGCAATAAGAGCAGGGCAGACTGGCAGTGAAGTTGAGGTTCCAAAGAATATTTTGTTTTCTTTTAAATTCAGTGATTTACCAGAAAATTTAAAAAAATCAGTTGACGATTATATGATGAATCTTAAAGATTTTTTACCAGCATTAAAATTAAAAGATTCTAGCGCCAAAGAAAGTAGATTTAAAAATTATTTAGAAGCTAAAAATATAGTAAATGCCTTTGAAGAAAAAGTTAATGAGCTTGCAAAAAGCAACTCATCTTTTGACCTGTCTGACTTTACAAGAAAAATGTCTCAATTAAGGGCAGAATTTTTAGAATACTTAGGAACTTTTGATGAGTATAAGAAAAGTAAAGATGAAGAGAAAAAAAGAAGCCAAGAGGAAATTGCAAAAAATTCTGAAGAAAGATTAAAAAAATGCTTAAAATCAGAAGTTGATGATATTAATGAATTCTTATTTAAACCCTCACGTACAGATGCTCTATCAATAGATTCGTGCCTTAATGAATCAAAACAACAAGCACTTGACTATATTAATGTTCTCACTTCTGCTTATGAATCGATACTGAGAGCAAAAAAATCAATGAATATCGGTTATTTATCTAACTGTTCAAAAGATCTTTTCCCTAAAAAAGAAGAAAAATTAAAAAATGATTTTAAAAAACTTAACAGCTTCTTTGAGAACTTTAAACAACTTGTGGCAAGCAGGGAATCTGATTCAACGTTGAGTGCTGGGCAGGATCCTAAAAGGATAAACATCCAACCAAAATTTATTTTAAGAAGAGTTGATAAAAGAACGGTTAGTGAAGCAATTGAAGCTGCATTTACTGGTAAAGATTCCATTCTAAACCAGATTGCGACTCTGCTTAAAGTGAAGATATAAATTTATTTTTGAGTGATACCCATCATTAGACTTCCTTCAAACTCATGATCGCTTTTTAAGGGGGCTTTTCTTGCTAAAAGCTTTAATTCATCTCATTTAATTAAGACATTTTCGATTCACCGAATATTTTTATACGCACTACTCTCGGCAACTCGATAAGAGGCGGCAATATATCCATAAGTTCGATATTCTCGCAAATATTCTAATGCCATAAGTAACCTATTTTCAATAGCTTATTTGGTGCCCCGCCTTTTGCTTTTTTCTTAATTTCTGCTTTTTTTAAATGCGAAATCATAAGCCCCAATGTTTTTCGTTTGATTCCTGCGACTCTTCTGAACTGTTTGTTAGATAGCTTGTTTAGGTTTCTAAATTTCATGAGCAATCTTTTTTTGAATCGATCCTAATTTTAACATTCATTTAGAGTTGGGAAAGAGGTCCATTATATGTAAAATTTTAGTAGGATTGAAATTGATCAGCAGTTAATATCAGGTGATTCTACAAATTTTTTTATCTCTTCAATTATAAGTTGTGCATTTTCTTCTTTTTGAAATGCTAAAGGATTAATAGTTTCCCATTTATAGTAGGAAAATTGAGCAACAATTCGATCTTTATAGCTATCAGAATTTGCTAATCCAACCATAAGCCTCTCTTCATCGGTATCGATTTTTATTTTTTTAAGGTTTGAATCTAAGAACCTAACCTCTTTAAAATCACTACTTTGTAAATAATAAGCAGATGGTTTTTTTGAATAAGTGTAGAAAAAATCAAAAAATGATGCTAATCCTGTGCAATGACGACAAACTTCCAAGACAATAAATTCAGTATCATGCTTAGATAGTTCTTCTTTTGACAGACCAATAGAATCTAAATAACGACTATAATATGGCTCTACTTTATTAAACCGTTCGGCAAGAAAAGGATCTTTTTTTATTCTACCATCTTCATTGTCAAATAAAAACTTTCTTCCGCTAAAAGCTGCTGAAATATATCTTCGGTCTTCTCGAGATTTTTTATTATCAATCATTTTTATCATTTCCAATAAATATGCAGGAGATTGGCCAAGGCCTACAAGTACCTGCTTTTTTCCTCGAAAATTACGATCTATAGTATCAGATAATCTAAGAGCTAAATTGTAAAGTATACACATATTGTAGTGACTCATAAGTGGATGATCTGCAATGTTATCTTTAGCTGAAGTGCTGGTGTTTTCTACTTGAAGAGCAGGTAGTTGAGCGCAATATTGTATCTGTGTAAACAAGCTATAGGCGAAAAAGTATTTTTTCATAGTTTTAAATTTTTTTAATAATTTACTTTATAAAAATTTACTTTATAAAATAAGAGTACAACATTATTAATAGTTAAATCAAGTATATCAGGGACATCTCCGGGTATACTTTACGAAAAATTTTTCTAGGTGGATAAATTGTGAAATAACTTCCTGGCCGCTTGCTGCAAGTGATGTAACTTGCGAGTTTATTGACTTTTGAGCGATACCCATCACTATACTACAGTATACAAGTGTATTATTATAAGCAAAATGAGGTGTTTTTTGAAAAAATATCTAATCCTTCTTTTTTTAATCATACATCTTAGTGCTTCGTATAATGAAACCAGCATCCAAGTGCTTTTAGCTCAATTTAAAACTTCTTTAACGCAATTTTTAACAACGTTAAAAAAATTAACAAAACCATCAGGAAGTTTACTCGATAGCATCAAAAAGGGTGTCAATTTAAGAAAAGCTCCCCAGTTTGAAGAAAAACCCAGATCGGATAAAAAGGGTGGTTTGCAAGAATTATTAGGTGAAAGTGAACTCATTAAAAAAGCAAAAGAGCCCTTTCAATCGGGTTTGAAACAAGAAGAAATTCAAGGTGTTTCAGAGCAAGAGTGGGAAGAATCAGAAAAAGAAATACCAACGCAAAAACCGGCTTATGCGACATCTAAGCCGCCGATACCCGAGAAGCCCCGGGTTATTATTAAATCAAAAGCACCAACGCCAGAAAAACCTGCGTCATCGGTAGAAAAAAAACCTATTGTTAAAACATCAAAGCAGCCAAAAGCGTCTCCTGAAATCGCTGCTATAGATTTTAAAAATCTTTCCGATCAAGCTCTTATTGATAAGGTTGAAAAATATAAGCTTGTAATTAACCAATTTTCTCTTAAACAGCTTTTAGACATAGCAGCTGACAAGGATACTTTTGATAGCCTTGACCCTGATATAGTAGATGATCTTAAAGATGCCGCAAGAGCGCTTAAAGATGAGGCTGAGCCCGCACAAAGAGCGGCATTAAAATTCAGATATGGAATCGTATAACATGGTAATGCCAGAAAAACTGCATAAAAAAGGGAGCCGTTCAGGCTCCCCTATATTATCTGTATTTTAGCGTCGTCCGCGGTATCCACCACGGTCGCCACCACGTCCACCGCCAAAACCGCCTCGGTTTCCACGGTATCCGCCATCACGGCCACCAGTACGTTCACGGTTTCTACCGCCGCCACCCAAGGAGTCTTGTGGTTCAACGATAGTAATGCGTGTTTTTCTGCCGGCAAGCGAGGTGTTTGAAAGTGCGTTTACCAAAGGTTGCGCTGTTGCGCTTGGCACTTCAACAAATGTTTTTCGTTTAATAACGCGAATTTTTGCAATTTGATCAGCAGTAATAAGTTTAGTTGCCGTTAAGTATTCAACAACATCATCTTGAGTAACCCCGTCATCAACACCTACTGCTAGGCAGAACTCTTGGAGTCCACTTGCTGTTCCATGATGGCCACTTTCTGATGAGACATCTTTTGGTGTAGAGGTGAAGTTGATGTTTTCCTCTTGATCGATAGATTTTATAAATTTATCGTAAATCATCTTTTCGATAATATCACGTAATTCTTCGGCCGAAAGTTGGGTAACCAGCGATTTAAGTTCTTCGTGGTGCTGAATGTGTGATTCAGAAACTTGGGCTAAATATTCCTGTGCAAACTTCAAGCGAGAAGAGACAATTTGTTCTTTTGAAGGAACATCGATCGGACTAATGGTGAAATTAAATCTTTTTTGTAAAATCGAAATAGTTCGTGCTTCTGATCTGTTGATAAATGATATAGCAGTACCCGTTTTACCAGCGCGGCCAGTTCTTCCTATACGGTGAACATAACTTTCTAAATCTTCAGGTAATGAGTAGTTGATAACATACGTGAGATTTGCAATATCGATACCACGCGCTGCAACATCTGTTGCTATTACAATTGATATCTCTTTAGATTTAAAACGTTTAATGACAAGATTTCGTTGCGCTTGACTTAAATCGCCATGCAAGGCACCTACATTATAACCTGCGCGAATAAGTTGCTCAGCAATTTCACTGGTTAAAATTTTGGTTTGACAAAATACAAAACCATAAAAATCAGTTGCACTTTCAATAAATCTTTGCAGCGCAGGAAGCCGTTGGCGCATAGGGACAACGCAATAGAACTGTTGAGTTGTAGCAGCATCGGCTGTTTTTTTTGCAACTTTCACACTTTGAGTGTCATGCATATAGGCCGCCATTAAATCACTGATACCAGATTTAACAGTAGCAGAAAAAAGCCAAATTTCACGGTTTTTCGGCGCATGGCGTAAAATCTCTTCAACTTCATCTTTAAAGCCCATATCAAGCATAATATCTGCTTCATCAAGCACTAATGTTTTAATAGTGCCGATATCAAGCGTTTTTCGGCGTAGATGGTCATTAAGTCTTCCAGGGGTACCAATAACTACCTGGACACCACGTCTAAGATTTCTAATTTGTTCTTCCATAGAACTGCCACCATAAATAGTGGTGATTGAAATCTGAGCAGCTTGAGCAAATGGCTTTAAACTATCGCAAATTTGCAGAGCTAATTCTCGTGTAGGGGCAACTACAAGCGCCTGAGCAAAACGATTTGTTTTGTCTATGCGTTCCAAAAGAGGAAGCCCAAAAGCGAGCGTTTTGCCTGTCCCTGTTTGTGCTTGGCCATGAAAATCCATAGGCTTAGAAAGCAAAAGAGGAATAGCTTTTGCTTGAATCTCGGTAGGTTGCGTAAAGCCGAGTTTTTCAAGAGTTTGTTGGGTCTCTATAGAGAGATTAAGATCTTTAAAACTTATCATGAATAGGTGTTCTTTATAGTAAAATAGTTTGAATAAAAAAGTGATTTTTTTCTATGTGTAATAATTTTATTATAAATAAATATTATTTTTTGTCAATTAATAGTATCTAGCTTTTAGCAAGAAAGCTGAATATTGTAGGTTTTTTGTGGTTCGAATAGCCCTTTTTAGCTAATTTATCATAGAAACTGACATATCTAACTAAGTAAAGAATTTTCTTGACAAAATAAAGAGAATGATTAAATTTTTACTGCTGTCAAACTATAATTACACCTATTAAAAGGCAATTTATGAATAAACATACATTTTTAGCATTAGCATTATTGTTTTCGATTTCTTTTAAAGCATATGCTTCTGACATAGTTCCTCAAACTTCGCCCACACTCATGGTAAGAGTGCAGAGTCTAATTGTAGCACTTGCAGCAGTGCCCCAGGTAGCGTATAGCGATTTAAATAGTGAACCAATGGTACAATTCGTTAAAAATACAGCCAATGCCTCAATGGCGATGGTTTCGGGCACATTATCTTCAGCACAAGATGCTGTTGCTCATGGTTTTAAAAATACCAGCGCATCTGTTGCATCTGTTCCTGGAGCAACGTTGAGCTTTGTTAAAGCAAACCCGTATTCTTTAACCTTGGCAGCCCTAGTTATCGCTGGTAGTTACGCTGGCTATAAATATGCTACTGCGCCTAAATCGTACAAGCCTTGCAAGTGCTTATAATTTTTCTTAATAATTTGATCAATTTTTATAAAAAGGCATGGTTTAAAATACCATGCCTTTTTTATGATATAATTAATAAATATAATTATGTAAAACAAAGAATAATATATGAAAAAAGTATTTTTAGCCTTAGGTTTTTTGGCTTTATGCAAAAGTTCGCACATGCTTGCTTGGGTTAATACTGCCGGAGCGCATAACGATAAAACCATTGTGGGTATTTCCCAAGCTCAGGGTTTAAGAAATAGTATGGAAGATGCGCATTATGTTGAATGCAACGATACCTTTGCATTTTTTGGGCTTTATGACGGCCATGGCGGCCCTTTAGTGGCAAATTTTGCCGCTCAAAATCTACATAAAAATGTCAGAATTACTGATATTTATTCTATCCCGGGAAAATTGCATGAGGCTTTTGTAAAGACCCATGGGGAGCTTGATTCCCTAACGTTAGGCCAGGGTTGTACAGCACTTGTTGCATGTATTCATCATGATATCCTCTTTATTGCCAACGCAGGAGATTCTCGCGCTGTGCTATGCAATAATGGTGTTGCTATTCCTTTATCAATAGATCATAAGCCCGATAGATGTGATGAGCGTAAGCGTATAGAATTACTCGGTGGCATAGTCACCACGTACTTTTCTGATGCGCCGCGGGTAAATGGCCAACTTGCAGTTTCTCGAGCTTTAGGAGATAAAGCGCTGAATCCCTTTGTTATTCCTGACCCGGAGATAACTCAAAGGAAGCTTACTCATGATGATGAATTTTTAATTCTTGCGTGTGATGGGGTATGGGACGTTATCGAAAATCAACAGGCTATTGATACTATAAAAAGCTCTTTGGCGCGGGGATATAACTGCCAGGAAGCTGCTGATGCCTTGAAAGATCAGGCTTTAGTCAGAGGCAGTACGGATAATATTAGTGTTATTATTGTTAATTTAAAATAACCATCCAGAGCTTAATAAGCTATAATTTTCTAGAGTATTTCTGCAAGTTTTGGCTTCTGGATCAAGCTATAGCTTTTAAAAATAATAATTGAAATAATTTTGATATACTTTCTAGTACAAGATTAAGTTATCTTGTTTTTTATGGAGGTCATTATTATGAAACGATTATTATTATTATCTTTAGCACTTTTTAGTATATTACCCCGGGTGCATGCATCAAACCAAATTACAGCGTTTATTGACAATAACAGATATCCTTTAGCTGCTGTTGCAACTATTGGCGTGTGTTTTGGTGCATATAGGCTTTATGCCTACTTCACTTCATCTAGATTTTCAGTTTATAAAACCGGAATAAAAAATAGATATAAAAAGCAATATAGAAACGCTTTTGTAGCGTATATAGGGCACACTCTAAAAAGAATGCGTATCGATGAGCTTAAAGCATCTAAGACACAAATTGTTAAAGACGCCTTACAATGGTTGCCTTCCCGAGTTGCGCAAGATGACATAGTAGGAAACAGAAAGCGCCGCGCTGAGGTCTTTAATGAATCAGGATCAACTGACGCATATAGTGAGAAAAAGGAGGCTTTTGAAGAGCTATTTGATGAAATAGTTTTGATATTTAGCCGATTAAAGTAACACTTATTACCTGTCCCAGCTGCATGGGCATAAATATGAGGGTAAAACTTCCCCAAATATACCAATAAAGCTTACTGATAAGATTATTAATTCAAAAAAAACAGAATTTTAAGCTCATGCTATACTTTAATTAAGCTTTAAAAGTGCTAACTTTACAAGCTTTTTTAATATAATTTATTATAGTAAAAACAATTCATTTAAAGAGGTATTTTATGAAAAGAATATTACTTGCGTTCGCCCTTTTTGGTGCAACAGCTGCACTTGATTGCAAAAATCTTTTAGATTCTGCACAAGAAAACGTACTTTCTCTCCTAGCAGAAGGCTCTAAAATGGCCGAAGAATTTATAAGCAGTAATGAGCCAGGTGTTGTTGAATCTAGAAATTCGTTAATTGCCGTTGCAGTGTTAGCGGCTTGTTACGGTTCGTATAAATTTTACAATTATGTAACTACGCCCAAAAAATAACATTTATAAGGCTATTAAAAGACTTTAACTAAGGCCTTTTAATAGCGATTATTTAAGGATGTTTATGGAGGTATCATGAAAAAATTATTAATCTTATTATTAACGTGTGGCTTTGGCTTACAGGCTGCTCCAACCTGGTCAGATGTTTCCAATGCTCTTGATAAAATAACATTCGGCGACGCTCGAAGATATGTATGGGACGGGGCCTTATCTGTTTATAATGGCGTAGCTTGCACTGCGTCAGACACTGCTAATTGGACACTTGAAGTAGCGGCAAAAACTAGTGAAAACGGTGCATATGTTCATAGAAGCTTTATTATTCCCGCCTTGCAGAGTACTTATGCAGGAACATGTGAAACACTGTCTGCTGGTAAAGATATGGCCGGATTGGCAAAAGACACTGGTTATGCAATGGGTAAGTTTATCTATGACCACCCACAAGTTACCTTAGTTCTTGGTGCAGCCGCCACTATTTATTATCTCAGCCGTTCTGCTCAAGGTGTTGTTGAAGAACAGTATCTTAAGTTACAGAAGGTTATAGATAATACTTTAGCCCAAGCGAACCAGTTTGAGCTTACTGTAACCAATCAAGAAGCTGAAAGACGTATACTTTTATCTGCTTGTGACATTTATATTCCTGTTACTTATAACTTAGATTTAGGCTTGTATAGAAATGAAGCTCGGGCAATTGATGAATATCTTAATCAGATGAGAATCTTAAAAAACTATCTGACTCGTCACCAGGATCATGCCTTAATACAGTCTCAGGCTAAAGCTGTGCAAGATGCGGCGAGATTGGTCCAATATATATTGATTAAGAGACTTAATCTTAATGCTGCTCGAATGGTGTTAGCAAAAAGATAAGCATTTTGAAGTTTTATAACAAAAAGAAAAAGGCCTGGTTTTTAAACTGGGCCTTTTTCTTATCTGGCTGCAAGAATTGAAAAAAAAATTATCCTGTTTATACTTAAAGTGTAGTTTTATTTTTTTACACGTTAAACCCATTTTTGCACTAACTGCCGCAGAAATGGACGATTATGGAGCAGTTGATGTCAAAAGAACGTATAAATCCACGCCAATTTGCGCATGTGCAAGCAGTTGCTATGTCTGAAGGCTTTGTACTCAATGCAGACCAGGTTAAAGAGCTTGCGTCACTGTATACCGGTACCCTTGATACCTATAAGCAAGGTTCAATTATTCAGGGTGTTGTATTGCGTACAAGTAGCGATGGAGTGCTTGTGGATATCGGGTTCAAGTCCGATGGTCTTATTCCTCTTTATGAATTTAATGAGCATGAATTTAAAAAATTAACAACTGGTGCGCCGATTGAAGTAATCATCGACGAGCTCGAAAATGCTGATGGCAATGTGATTTTGTCTTACGAAAAAGCAAAAGCACAAAAAGCATGGGCTGTTATTATGAAAATGTTTGAAGAAGGTAAACCTGTTGAAGGCACTGTTCTTCATAAAGTTAAAGGTGGCTTAAGCGTTGATATCGGCATGCCTGCATTCTTGCCTGGTTCACAGGTTGATGTGCAGCGTGTTGCGGATTTTGACACTTTTGTTGGCCAGACTATCACCGCTTATATCATCAAGGTTAATCAAAAGCGTGGAAACGTTATTATTTCACGTCGTAAATACCTCGGCGAGCAGCGCGCTGAATCACGTAAAAAAGTTCTTGATGACTTATCTGTAGGACAGGTTATTCAGGGAACCGTTAAAAATATCACCAATTATGGTGTATTTATTGATATCGGTGGCGTTGATGGGTTATTGCACATTACCGATATGACCTGGGGCCGCATTGCTCATCCAAGTGAGATGGTCAAAATTGGCGATACTCTCACGGTTAAGGTGCTCACGCTTGATAAAGAAAATGAAAAAATTTCATTGGGTATTAAGCAACTTGCTGGAAATCCTTGGGAGCAGCTTCCTGAGTCGGTCAAAGTCGGTGAAAAAGTTAAAGGCGTTATTGCAAGTATTACAGACTATGGTCTATTTATCGAAGTCGCAAAAGGCGTAGAAGGGCTTGTTCATATCTCTGAAATTTCATGGACAGACCGTATCACCGATCTTCATAAACATTACAAAGTTGGTCAAGAGATCGAAGCGCTTGTTGTTTCTTTAGATAAAGAAAACAGGCGTATGTCTTTAAGTATCAAACAACTTGAAAAAAATCCATGGGAAGCTATTGCCGACCAATTTGCCATAGGGCAGCGCATTACTGGGAAAGTAAGTAATATTACTGATTTTGGTATTTTCGTTCAACTTATGCCAGGTGTTGATGGGCTTGTGCACATTTCAGACCTTTCATGGACTGAGCATGTAAAACATCCTGCTGATATTTTCAAAAAGGGTGATGAAGTTGAAGCAATTATTACTGATATTAATAAACAAAAGAAAAAGATATCCCTCGGCATTAAGCAATTGACTGAAAACCCATGGGAAAATATTGAACAAAAATATCCTGTTGGTACCGTAGTTTCTGGCGAAGTTACAAAAATTACTGACTTTGGTGCTTTTGTTAAGCTTTCTTCCGGCATTGAAGGGCTCGTTCATATTTCTGAATTCCCGCAAGCTCAGGCAGACGCTCTTAAAGTAGGTCAAACAGCTGATTTTAAGGTTATCAAGGTAAGTCAGGAAGACCATAAGCTTGGTTTAACTCTCAATACCGTTCAAGAGCATACAGAAAAGCGTAGCGGCAGAAGACAACAGCCAAGTCAAGCCTTAGAAAAGCAAGCTCAACGTAAGCATCAGGAAGCCCCTAAAGGCAAATCACAGTTCCAATTAGAGCTTGAAAAACATGCTGCACGCAAAAGCTCACAAGATGAAGAATAAGGAAATAATTGATATGGCTGAAAAAACATGTGCTATCATTAAGCCTCATGCGGTCCAGGAAGGCTTTTCTGGCCAGATCATTAATCTTATTGAGCTTAATGGTTTTAATATTGAGCATATGAAAAAGATGCAGTTTACTGAAAAAGATGCGCAGGATTTTTATGAAGTTCATAAAGAGCGCCCATTTTTTGGTGAACTAGTTGATAATATGGTCTCAGGTCCTGTTATTGTTATGGCACTTTCTAAAGATAATGCTATTCAGGATTGGCGTGATTTTATGGGAGCAACAAACCCAGAAAATGCTGCTGTTGGAACATTGCGCAAAATGTTTGGCAAAAGCATTTCATATAATGCAACTCATGGCTCTGATGCGCCTGAAACGGCACGTCGTGAACTCAAGCAACTTTTCAATATTTGAAGTTTGTAAAATAAAAAAGGCCCGATTTTTTCGGGCCTTTTTTATGTATGTTTAATTATCAAAAAATCGGTTTTAAAAATAAGACTTTTTTACTCTTTAGTTAACACTTTTTAAAGCGTTTTTCTTGCCAATTAATCTGTGTTTTTCTGCAAAAAGGGTTTAGGTTATCATGCTGCTGGGCATTATTACACAGACCGAGATATGAGCTTAAACGTGCAAGGTTATAACGGCATTCAGATTTTTTTGGGCAGAATCTATTTCTATCTTCACGTATTTCAATATATCCATTGTTACCGTAAGCAAGGCCAGGTGTATAACCTCTGGCATTTGGGGCATTCATACCGGTAACTTTTCGTTCATTATAAATAGCTTCGGCATCAAAATGGGCATCGAGCCATTTATCCACCCGAATTACAGGAGTATTTTCAGGATCAGAATTAAAGGTATAAGAAATTTCTTCAATAGTTATACCATTTCTTTGAAGTTGCAATTGCTTTGTTTGACTATTATAAACAACATCATAATTTGTTTCTTTGTTATTCGTTTCTAACTTAAGAATAAATCGCGTAATGCCTGTTTTAAAACTTTCAGTGTAGATATTGGCAGCCTCCCCCGGACGCATTTCTGCCTGGCTTAACGGGTTACAATCGTGGGTGCGTAAACAGGTAAAAAGATTTGCTTGAGTATTGTTTATAACAATAAAGCGTAATCGAAGCGCTTGTAATGAAAAAGTTAAGCCAATACCGACAAAGAATAGTGTTTTTTTAATGTTCATGACCCGACCTTTAAGTTTTTAGCGACGACAAAGTGCTATTTACTGACTTAATAATGGCAGGTTTGATTTCAATTTGTCAATATAATTTTTTGAGAACTTAATAAAAAGAGGGCCCAAAAAAGACCCAATTTTTTTATATAATTTTGATGTTGTAAATGGTTATTTTTTATCATTAAAAAGCTCTTTAATAGTTGCCAATGAACTCATAGCTCCGGCAGCTTCATAAGGAACTACAATCATTTTATTGTCTTTACCTTCCATCATAGATGGGAGCATTTTAATATATTGTTGTGTTAACATATACTGTGCAGAATCACCGTTTGGCAAGGCATTTTGCAAGCGTTCAATTGCCTGGGTTTCTGCAAGTGCTATTTTCAAGCGTGCTTGTGCCTCGGCTTCGGCATTAATCAATCTAGATTCGGCTTGCCCCCGCGCTGCAAGAACTTGTGATTGTTGTTTACCTTCTGCCTCTAAAATAGCCGCTTGCTTTAAGCCTTCAGCTTCCAGAATTACAGCTCGGCGATCACGTTCTGCACGCATTTGTTTTTCCATCGCGCTGCGAATATCTGCAGGTGGGTTGACCTCTTGCAATTCAACGCGGTTAACTTTAACGCCCCATTTGTCGCTTGCTTCATCAAGAATTAAGCGCAATCTCATATTAATCTGATCGCGTGAAACGAGCGATTCATCAAGGTCCATCGAACCAATTACATTTCGTAAGGTCGAGTGCGTTAGTTTTTCGATTGCTTCGGGTAAATTGGAAACTTCGTATACCGCTCGTTTTGGGTCAGTGACTTGATAATATAATAGCGCACTAATTTCCATAGTTACGTTATCTTTTGTAATAACATTCTGTTTTGGAAAATCATATACCGCTTCACGCAAATCTATAACAGATAAGTTCCGGATGTAACGGTAATAGCGACGCGCTTCTTCTTTGAAATAAGTCCAAGAAACCACACGCGCAGCATCCATAAAAGGCACCACAAAGTGAATGCCCGCGCCAAGGGTGCGGTGATACTTACCAAAGCGTTCTATAACAACAGCTTCTGCCTGTTGTACTAAGTAAATTGATTTTAAAAGGAATAATCCTAAAAGCACTATTAATGAGCCTAAAAAAATAATGCCGAATCCCGTGTAGCCATATACTATCATTTCCATGATGGGCCTTTCTTGTTTATACAATACGTATGTTTTATTTTTTAACGATTACGTGACAACCTTGCACATCTAGAATAGTAACCTCGTAGCCGCTTGGAACTTCGTTATTATGTTTCTCGCGAGCAAGCCAAATATCGCCATAAACTTTTATAGTTCCCGCTTTATCGGGTGTAATAGCGTCAAGTATGCGTGCTTTTTGGCCAATAAGTGCATGTGTATTGGTAGGTAGTTCTTTACTAGAATCATATTTTACCAAATAGCGCAAAACTAATAACATTGCACAACTAATTGCAAAACACCAAGCTGATTGAGTTACTAAATCAAAACCGTAATAACTTAAACAAGCTGCAACGGCAGACCCGATAGCAAGAGACAAGAAATAAAATAAACCCGGGGCGCCTGTTTCAATAAGAAGTGCGGTAATGATGATTGTTGCCCAGAAAAAGAGTGTGTTTGTCATGATAACACCTCCAGTAAGTAAAGATATAACTAGTTTGTAGTAATATATACTATTTGATATATTTTGCAATTTTTTTTAATTTTACAAGAAAAATAGACATTGGTAAATATAGTATGTTATACGTAACAAGAGCTGAATAAAAAAGTTTTATTCAAATATTTATTTCACAAAAATCCAAAAAAGGAGTTTTCATGGATTTTAAAAGACAATTGTTGTTACTCACATGTATGTTTGCCGTAGCAAACCTAGCTGCTCAGGATTCTGCAGATGAAGCTGAAACAAAAGGTAAAAATAAAAAATATGATTGTTTAACTGTAAGAAATCATTTTTTTGATTGTGGCGATGCAGTTATTACTGGTTTATTAACTGCAAATGGCGGGCTTGTTGTTAATGGGGATGAAACTATCGCTGGCGATGTTACCATTACAGGTGATGTTAATGTTACAGGCACTATTTGTGCTGGAGGTTTTGATCTTTGCCCAGCTGCTGCTACTGGAACCCCTGGTGTTCCTGGCATCGGTGGCGATTTAGCATATGGTTATGAATATAACGTGGGCGCAGCTACTGTAGCAGCTAATACTGCGGTTTCATTTAGCAACCAGGATCTTTCTTCTGGTATAACTCTTGCAGCCGATTCAATGACTGCAACAAATTCAGGCATCTATCGTGTGCAATTTGAAGTAAGAGGCTTTGATTCAACTAACCCAAATACTTTCCCATTGAAATTTTCTTTACAAAATAATGGTTCAGATTTCGCATCTTTTGCTAGTGATACTTTAACGTCAGGAACTGCAGTGGTTAATGGAGCTGCGATGGTCACGTTAGCTGCTGGAGATGTTATAACATTAGTTAACGTGAATTCGATCTAAGAAAAAGTTAACAAAAGTCAGGTCTGTCGCTAAGATTTCCTTGATTCAAAAGAGGAG
>JAIETV010000011.1 GCA_019744895.1 Candidatus Babeliaceae bacterium
TTCAGAAAAGCACCTTAATATTTTTTCTATTTTATATTTTGAGATTTTGTTGTTTTTAAGCATGTTTCCAGCATATATTTATTTTTTATGCTGGGCAAGACCCATTGCTTTTAATAAGCTCTGAAATAGATATCATATGCCATAATAAAAGGAGAAAAAATGGCCTGTAAAATGTCTAAAGAATGTATCGATGCGTGTAATGCCTGTATAAAAAAGTGCCAGGAATGTATTCAATGCTGCAAGGATTGCCATGAATGTATTACCGGTAAAAAAAATGAGTGTAAAACAAGCGCTGATAATTGTGTAAGAAAATGCCGGGAATGTATTGATGCATGCAGAAAATGCATTACTGCATGCCAAAACCACATAAAACAATGCAATGATAGTGATTGTGTTGCGTCTATGAAAAAATGCGTAGATGAATGTAATAAATGTATAAAAGCCTGCGAAGAGTGCTGCAACGCGTGCAATACTCCTGACGCACGATGTGCTGAATTATGCAAGAAGTGCATCCAAGCATGCAATGACTGTATAAAAGCCTGCCAAGAATGCGTGTAATGAAAGATATTAATTGGAGACCTTAACTTTTTTAATAAAAAGGATACTAGTATGAAGTTATTTTACAATTGTAAATTTATATTATCTTTAGCCATCGTTTCTCTATTTTCAATATCATCAATTATTGCTAAGCATACACCTGAATCTCTTGAGCATCATAAAAAAGCGCAAGAACACCATAAAAAGGCAGTGGAGCATCATAGAAAAAGCCAAGAACACCATGAGCAGGCCTTAAGTCATCACAAAACAGCTATGACGCATCATGAAACGGCAATGGGGCACCGTGAGATGGCCATGAAACATCACGAAGCTGCTATGGAAGCAAACAAGTAATTACATTATTTGCTATTTTTTGTGTTCTTGCGGAATTCAACCCTCAGAGTTTTAATCTGGGGGTTCACAACTATAAAAAAGTATACAATGTTAAGGAAGAATGCTCATGGATGAACAAGGCGTGCCATCAAGTGTATATACTATTAAAAACTTTCTGCCTCTCATAATAATCATACTAATAATTGTTGGGCTTACTGCATTTTTACAACTTTTTCATGGATGGGGAATTCATGAGATAATGTATGATTTTATGGGGCTTTTTTTCGTTGTATTTAGCCTTTTTAAAATAATTAATATAAGGAAATTTGCAGAAGCGTACAGCATGTATGACATTATCGCCAAACGTTCTTGGCTTTATGCGTACCTTTACCCATTTATAGAATTAACATTAGGAATTATGTATCTTACGCGCTTTCAACTCTTTTTTGCCAATTTGATCACCTTTGTTCTTATGGTAATAGGAAGTATTGGGGTTGGTTATGAGTTGTATCAACAAAAAGAAATAGTTTGCGCTTGCCTTGGTGCTGTCTTTAAAATACCTATGACGTATGTCACCCTAGCAGAAGATGTCATAATGGGTCTCATGGCGCTGTATATGATTTTATTGGCTTAAAAATTAAACTGCCTTACCATATTCTTGCAATTACTTCCTGCTTGCCAATACCCTGTAAAAAAGGAAGCAGTGAATATGAAGATTATTGGATATATCCGTGTTAGCACAGATCAACAAGCAGAATCTGGCTTAGGTCTTGAGGCACAAAAGAAAGCTATAGAAGCATATGCAGACAATCTAGGGCATCCCGTCATTCAATTCTTTAGCGATGAAGGTTTGAGTGGCACGCTATCACTAGAAAAGCGGCCGGGCATTTTACAAGCTATTAGCGTACTTACTAAAGGCGCCATTCTTGTAATTGCCAAGCGTGACAGATTGGGACGGGATCCCTTAATAATTGCCATGATAGAATCCGCCATTGCAAGAAAAGGTGCCCGCATTGCATCCGCTGCCGGGGAAGGTACAGGCAATGATGATCCGTCTTCTATTTTAATGCGCCGCATGGTGGACGCCTTTGCTGAGTATGAACGGCTTATTATCGGCACGCGTACAAAAGCTGCATTACGAGTAAAGAAAGAAAAAGGACAACGGGTGGGGCATATTCCATTCGGTTATAAATTAGCACAAGACGGCATTCAGTTGGAGCCGAATGATTTTGAGCAGCACATAGTTCAATCTATAAAAAGGATGCGCTCTCGGGGCTATTCTATTCGCGAAACGGCCTTAAAACTCAATAAGAAGAAGCTTCTTAACCGTGGCGACGCACAATGGAACCATGCAAGTATCTTTCGTGTTCTTAATAGTGCTGATAACAACCCTCACTTATGTAAAAAATAAAAAACGAACCAGTCAACGGAACCCCGTATAACAACGTTCTTTTACCAATCCACGGAATACAAAACAACGACAATCATTTTTTGATGTTCCGAAAAAAAGGGGTGGAGAAACCTAAAAAGGGAGTATGGGAGGGGCACCCCAAGTTGACGCATTCAGGAAAGCAAGATTACAGAAAAAAATAATTATCAGACTTGTTAAAATGGAAGACGTAAATTGCTTCGTTATCTTCTGCCTGAGCCGCATACCGAAAAAGTGGCACAAGCTGTGCTACTTTTGAAATTATAAGATTCTTGGTTATTAAAAAATAATATTGTATACTCCTTCACGAATAAAGCATTTTTGATAAAAAATAGACTGAAAAACATATAAAATTATTGCATATAGGGGGTAGTCGCCATGAAGCCGCGCAAAGATTTAACAAAAGCCACAAAGATGTCACCAAGGGAAACATTGATGAGTGCCCTTATGAAGAAGCGACTCTATGACTCAAAAGAAGTATGCGAACTTCTGGGAATCTCATTGCAAACACTTCGGCGTGCAATTGCCCTTAAAAAAATTACTACTGTGCGCCTTGGGCATTTTTTGCGCATTCCAGCCAGTGAAGTTGAACGCCTTGTGCAAGGTGAGGAGGTTCTGCTTAATGTGAAAGAGGCGGCAGAGCTTTTAAGCATCAGCGAAGGGGCCATACGTACACTGATAAATGACGGAAAAATCAGAGCATTTAGATTTGCATTAAAAGGTGCGTGGAGAATCGCAAAAAGTGAAGTAGAACAGATAGCACAAAAAGGCATATCCCAATAAAATAGAGAGATAATCAATGGTTAAAAATGACCATAAAGAAAAAGACCTTGAAAAAGGCCTTATAGAAAACGTTCAAAAGACATTGCTTGAATTGGGCAAGGGATTTTCTTTTGTTGGGCGGCAGCACCATTTTGAGCTGGATGATCAATCATATTTTATTGACCTGCTCTTTTACCACTTCAAGCTCAAGTGCTTTGTTGTCGTTGAACTTAAAGCGCGTGAATTTAATCCACACGATGCCGGGCAGATTAATTTTTACTTAACGGTAGTAGATGAATTTTTGAAAGCGCCGGACGACAAGCCAACTATTGGTCTTATTCTTTGTAAAACAAAAAGAAACTTTACTGCAGAGTATGCACTTAGAAATATCAGCTCACCAATAGGCGTTGCAGAATATACAACAGATCTGTTTAACAAATTACCAAAAGAGCTCAGAAGCAATTTGCCGACAATAGAAGAAATTGAATCAGAACTTGAAAAGAACGAATTAGTTGCAAACGAAGAAGAACCGACAACAAAAACAGAGTGAGTACACCATATGCAAGAAGCACAAAAAAATCAGACCACACAGTGCCTTTTTATTCTGCATGAAAAAGGCAAAGAAGGCATGCATGAATACTTCAAAAAATTTGGTGCAACACGTAATGAGCTTGGCTGGTTCATTGAATTGAAACACGAGGAAGAGATTACCAAGCTTTGCACTCAAGCTAAGATATTCCCACAGATGGTGTCTGTTCCGGGTGGCAATTTTGAAGCATTTAAACGAGCAAATAAGTTATCATTTTTTCAACAGAAATCGGAAGAATTAAAACAAAAAAAAGACGAATCAACACCCCAGCTAGGACTATTACACGTTGATATTAATAATCCACTGCCACCAGAATTACGTGCGTCACTTGCAGAAAGCCCTGAAGGCACATTATTCATAGAACGAACCGTTGAGTATCAAAAGCTCCAAAACCAAATTAAGCAAATCAACAACGAAGAACTTGTTGCTGCTATACAACCTGCTCGAGCGACTACCATAAACACCAGCAATGGCAAATGCTCCAGCATAGAAGAAGTTTTTAAAGCATCGGCATTTTTAGACAGAATAAAAAATAAAACCCTTGAGTACCAACGCACAAAGAGGGTTGAATTATCTGGCATAGACACCGGCTATCCGCAACTCAATAACATTCTTGATGGGTTCCAAGAAGAGCACCTCATAACGCTTGCAGGCAGGACGGGAATGGGTAAAACATGGGTATGCCTTAATTTTGCTAAGAACATTGCTATTGATAAAAAGATACCCGTATCATTGTTTAGTTTAGAAATGTCTAATGCACAAATTTTGTATCGGTTGCTCTCTCTGTGTAGCGGTATAACAGCGCATAAAATTAAAAAGGGGATGCTTAATGAGCAAGAACTATATGAGGTGGTACTTGCGTATGAGAAGGTTAAAAGCTCCCCGCTCTACATAACTGATTGCGCATCGAACAGCCAGCTCGCAACACTTGCCGGAAATATCGAATTGGAATGCGCACGGTCAAAGCTTATTATTGTTGATCATATTGGCCTGGTAAAAGCGTACGACAATAGCAACAACCGTGCCAATGAGGTTGGGGAGATAACCAGAGCGCTTAAGATAACAGCAAAAAATAATAAAGTTCCTATTATGTGCTTGGCACAGTTAAACAGAAATGCGGACAAAGACGAACAACCAAAGATAAGTGATTTGCGTGAGTCCGGTGCAATTGAACAAGACTCTGATGTGGTTATTTTTGTTCATCGCAGTGAATACTTTGACACCCAAAAAAGAATCAATGAAATAGATATAATAGTTGCCAAGAACCGAGATGGCGAGCAAAATATCACGATCCCTTTCAAGAGAAATGATATATGGGTGCTTAATGAAGCTCCTAAGAATGAAATCATTAAAAATGAGCCACCAAAAGTCAACATAAAAACAAATGGTAAAATCGGCAATGATTGCAAAAAAGTATTAAGGAACAACAATGTTCTATGAAACAAAGGGTCCCACATCGAATAATGTTTCCTGGTCAAATAAAGAGCTTGAGGAATGGGAAAAACTGGGATTGATTCCCTGTGATTTTTTATTGCCCGAGAATATTTCTCAGCTCATTAAGTTTATCATTGAAAATAAAGAGCTGCTTTATGCAGCATATCACGATCCAATCGAAGACTATCCCCATCTTGTAGAATTACCTGCACCAGAGAGGCTACATGAAACGTATGAGCTACGTGTGATAGACAAAAGAACGGGAGAAGTTGTTAAAATTCTAGATCGCATGGAAACCTTTGAGATCTGTGACGATGTATCCCTTCATATAAAATCCGCAGAAAAAAATCCTTGGGAGGAAAAAATTGCATCTGTAAAAAAACTCACCAAGGATCAAAAAAATTACTTAAAAGACGTATTGTCAAAACTAAGCGACAATGGCCAGAAACAAATAAACATAAATGATCTCGTACAAGCCATTGAAGAAATTATAAAAGAAACAAAAACTGCTACTTATTCTGTTTCTGGTAAATTTGTTGATCAAAAAGTTCCAACACAACAAAGATTGTTGCTACAACAGATAGACAAAAAAACTGAAATAAAGGTATATGGGATAAGACGCCTTTCTCCCAGCGAACATAGAATTACTAAAACTATTTCATTATTGCTACATAAAAATAATAGCCAAGGTTGTGGGCCTAAAATCGAGGGATTTGCAGGGTTAGATACAGGCAAGCTTTTGAAAAATGAGTTATTGCAAAAAGTATATGGATCTCCGCCCTCTATCATAATGATAGATGAAGACGAATATTTCGAGGCATATTGGGGCAACACAGAATACGGAGGTTCTGATCGTAATTTTATGACTACAGGTTTAAAAGATTTTTCGCGCCGCGAGTTTCCAGTAAACGTTGACCACATTTATCAAATAAATGGACAAGAATTAACGGATCGTCTTGAACTTAGCAGTTCCATGGCAGAGGTCTATTATTTTTACCCCTCTTTAACCACCGAAGAAAAAAAGAAATTAAATAAAGGGAATTCAAAAACAAGAAGACCCAAAAGAAAATGAAAAGAGTGTTAAAAAGAAAATTAAGTACATAGGCAAAAATATACTCAGAAAATGACGCATATCAACGGGGTTGCAATCAACAGAAAAAATGGCCCGCGATGAATGCATTTCATGAGTGCCGTCTGGCAATTTTGCTTCGCGGCTTACAAAACCAACATGAGCATTAATGTTTTCTGCCATGCAATTATTTATAGTCATCCGCTCACCCAGTGTGAATGAGTGTGGCAAAATAGCAAAATGGTACTGTTCGGGAGGCAAAGCACTATTTTTTAAACAGAACCAAAATCTATGGTCATCCAAAGGGTACGTTTTAAAATTAAAGTCCATTTTGCTTTTAACTTGAATATCGTACGTTGCAATTTCAAGATTTTCGTAGGTATGGTAAGAGACCTGACACTTTTCAGTTGATGCCTCATCAAAGCCGAATTGCCCTATTTGCTCATGCGAGACTTTTTTAGGATCATAGGCAAATGAAATAGTGGCATCGATACTAATATTATTTTTTATTATCTCTGATTCAACAAAGTTATGAATAATAAAGCTTATATAAATAGGCGTACTTGTACCAGAAAGGTTGTCGTAAGGTAGCGCGCGGGGAACAGTGTCATACGATTTAAAAGAAATAAAGGGCTTGTAAAAAATAAGTATCAAGCAAAAAGATGCTATAATAAAGGCGCATGTCTGAAAAACAGCGCTTACATGATTTACCTTTTTTCCCGCTATCATAATGCCACCTGCCAATCTTTGCCATCTTGAAAATCCAACCATACACGCTTGCTTATTTGACGATCTTCTGGCCTGAACGTGAGCGTCAAACCCTTGAAATCATAGTTATTGAGCGCTTGAAATTGCTCAATAATTGCTTCATGAGTAACAGTACCAGAAACCTTTTTCATCATATCACATAAAATACTCGTGCATATATATGCTTCTAAAGAAAATGAATCGTATGGTTTTTTTATTTCATCCATTAATTGCCGGTATTCTTTTACTATTTCAAGCTGACTGAGTCTTGGGTTGGGCACATCTCTGCTGAATAAACATTTGAGCCCAAGCTCTTTTTTTACAAAAGATTCAAAAACATCATCTGCCACAAATGCAAGTGCAAAAAGCTGTATCGAGGCAAAAGGAGCTGCGCCTACCTGACGCAAAAACTCTTGGGTAGCTTGTGAAGCCGAAAAACAACCTAATGCTTCTATTTGCCCATTTTTGAGGATTTCTCTCTGTTTGTCAAAATTTGTAGTGTTACGTGCATAAGGGATCTCAACCCATTTTTTTATATCATTTTTTAAAAGCACTTCCCTGGCTTTTTTCATACACCCCTGTCCGTATTCATCATCCTGATAAAAAAAACCAAAGTTTTTAAATTTTGATTCTTTCATAAGATAGGTAATAAGAATCTCAGTTTCTACTTCAAAAGTTGGTCTAAAATTGATTGAACCTTTCCAGTCTGGTAAGCGTAGCGCGGGGGAGCCCGTAATAGGGAACGCTGCCAAAATTTCTCCTGATCTGATAAGATCTTCAGCAGCTAAAATGGTCGGGGTTCCTATAGGAAGCAAAACAGTCTTTACTCCAAACTCTTTTTCTAATCGGTCAAGATTGTTTCGCGCAATGTAGGGAGTATACTCGTCATCAAAAATAATTGCTTGAACTTCTTTGCCATGTATTCCCCCTGATTCATTGGTTTGACGCATGGCTAGAGAAATTCCCGTTCGTACACGGTCTCCCATAATAAAATTACTTTTTGATAAATCCAATGAAGAACCAATATAGATTTTTTCTTGGGGATTAAGGAGATTTTCTTTTGATGCTTTGCGAGCAATGCCAGTATCTATATCAAAACTTCCCTTTAATTTAAATTCATCTTTTGCCATGCGGTTATGCGCATAAAGTTCTATGATACTTGAACTGATTTCTTTGCCAAAAACAATAGTTGCAAAAGCATCATCTTTAAAACCATAAAGTTTTTGAAAACTATACGTAGGCGCCGAAAAAACTCGCCATTGGACAGCGCTTGCAATCGGCTCTAAAAACATAAGTGGTTCTAATTGAGCTATCAGCACCGTGGGCAGAAACCCCTGGATAAGAACCGCTACATGTGCTGGCTTTTGAGATTTTTCTTTTTTATCAAGATGCCAAATATCAACCTGATTATGCGCTAACTTATTAAAAAAGGCGCCCGTCTCATTTTCGATAGTCTCATTTTTAAATTCATGGTAGGCGGTAATTTTTAGGAGTTTTTCAGGGCAATCGGCATAATTGCCAAAGAATGCAAGGGGCATCGTTTCAATAAAATCGGTAAATCCTGAAAATATTTGAGACGCATATTTTTTATAAACAATATCTACCTGACGGGAAAAGCCACGGTCTTTCCATAAACTTTCTTTCTCATAGTCTGATTTTAAGCAGAAAACTTTGTCAGGATTTTGCTGCATAAGCAATAACATAACAAAAAGTGTCTGCAAAATATAAGGCGAGCGACAAACAGCAGTACCGTTAAAAATAATTTTATAGTGCGGGTCAACAATTTTGAAAGAATTATCTATAATCCCCTGACGCATAAGTTCTTGTAGGTCACGCACCAAAGAGTGGAATGCTCCCTGAATATTGCCCAAAATAATAATTTTATCATTCAAAGCTAATTGGGTTGCCAGAATAAAATCTCCCAAACGTCCCCGAGATTTCTGAGCAAATGAAACATCTTTCAAAATTTGTATAAAATCATTGATAGGAAACGGGTCGGTCCAAATGCCAACCATACGCAATGCACGTTTAAATAGATTTGGACGTTCTTTTGCTAAATACGAACTAAAATCTGGGTCAAAATAGTTATTATTGCCAGGCTCTATATCTTCATTATACAAGAAAGCCATTCTTGTTACATCTGCAAGATTATAATTTTTTGAGTTAAGAGATAGTAATAATCCCGTAAAACAGAAAATTAACTTTTTATGAACCATATATTATACCTTTTAGACTACTTCAGAAACATAAAAAGAGAAGCTCAAAACATGCCATATAATTAAGGTAAATGATAAAATCAAAATGGCATCAACTAACAAAATTATAATTTTTTTCATCCTAACAGAAAGATACGCTGAAAATATCCCTATTAAAAATAAAGCTGCCGCAATTGCAAGGAAAATGAGGAACATAAAATCTGAGATCATAAAATAACCTACTTTAGGCGACATATTCTCAATAACAAACCTAAAGCCTATAAGGCCGGAAAGTGAGGCGCCATTTGCAACCATAATCGAAGAAAAGTTTTTCTTTGGGTCATAGGAAAAAGCTGTGAGCATGACAATAATAAAGACAACCATGGGCATTAACAAAATTAATGCATATTTTAAGCCGGTTCGTATATAAAAAATAGAAAATTGTGTTGCCGGATGATCAACGTAAGATGACTTATTAAGCGAATCTAGAACCTGCTCTGTATACCCTGTAAAAACCTGATGGTAATAATTGATCCAACCAAAAGATGCCGTATCTACATCTACTACTAACTGGCGATTATCTGACTCGAAAATCATTTCATGTGGTGATGCAGTTCTATTAACAAGCACTAAAGCCAACATGTGATCATCTAGAGGGAAAAATGAATAATCGATCTGGGTACTAAACTTTACTACAATATCATAACGTACTAAGAGTTTGCGACCATCAAGATGAGTTTTTGGTGCTGAGACAAATTTTATCTCAGCCTTTTCAAAGCTAAAATTTGAAACCGTATCAAGTGAAATTAAAGATGGATCGAATTCGAACCATATGACACCTTCAAAGATAAAACTATTAGCAACAAGATCAAACTCGCGGAAATTATTTATCGAGATCCCTGTACGAACAACAGCTGGCGCATTACCCGATTCACTCAACTTTAAAGGTGTTAATGGCTTTATTAAGAATTTATCTTCTTTGGGCGTAGGCTGTTTAATCGCCTTTTGCACCAAGAAAAAAATAGTTATGCATGTTAGCGCTATGGTAATAAGATGAAAAAGAAAACTTATTGTTTCTGTTTTTTCAGAAGCGGCCTGATCTGGCGATGGTAACTTTTTTTCTTCCATAAGAGCATTTTTTATTTTGTAACGTAGGGTGTCTATTAAGAATGAACTTTAGAAATTCACCCTGTCAATAGATACATTTTTTTATATCAACTTATTTTTAAAACTATTTTTTGGTCTTTAATGCTTTTACCTTCATATTCAATAGTTACATTTTTACATACGTCTACGGCTTTAGCGGTGTTTCCATTTGATCTACTTTTTACTTCAATAAAATCAATACAATCTGTGCCGGAAGTTTTAATAATTTGACTATTTGATGGAGAGTCTTTAGATGGAACATAAAAAGATCCTTGTCTTCCTGTTAACACATCATAAGAGCTGCCTCCACCGCTTTGCCAGGTAACATCCATAGGTTCTTGTGTGCTATTAGTTATTGTATACGAACTCTGGGTTTCAAAAGCGTTATATTGTTTTGGATTTCGCTCAGCTTTACTCATAAAAATCGATAATACAAGACAAAAATAGGCCACTTTTTTAATCATAGTCTTGCCTTTAGACTTTCGTTTGAAGAGATATCTTCTATTTTAATAGTAAGTTTATTAAAGAAATAATCTTTCCAATTTTTTGCATCTTGCAAACTAATAATAATATTTGAATCTTTACAAAAAGGCTTTGATCGCGCTTTATATTTTCCATCAACTGTTTGAGCATACAAAATATGCACACAATTTTCATCAAAGGTTTCTATGCATGCTGCGCACATATTGCCCGGTTGCAATACAAACTTTCCGCTTCTCGTCTCGGGCCCCAATCCATTACTTTTCCATAAAATACGCAACGGAAATGCGGTATCATTAAAAATTTGAAAATTTTTTCCGGAAAGCTTTTGGGCAAAAAGTGCCACAACACTCAGAATAAATAACTTTTTCATAGCAACCTTTAAAAAATAGTCCTAAGTATTCATTCAAAGCATATCAAAATTAATTTCAAATACACAATATAAAATATTTAGCTTGCGGTCAGACTCGTCAAAATCTTACCTATTAATCTGCGTATCGTCGGCGGAAAGCTGTCACGAATCGACTTTAATTCAGGTAGCTTTAAGCCAACATTTTGCTTTACAATATCTTCAAGCATGAGTTGCCTACCTGGCTGTTTTAATGCTATTAAGGCTACAAAAAGCATTTTCTGTTCAATTCGATTATTCTTTCCTACTATTTCTTTTAAAAAATACTTATTTAGCCGGCTACTTATATCTTCCGCTATCACAATGTCGCCATTCTCAAGCAAGCCACTTACAAGACTTGCGCCATCAAGGCTCCACCCCACAGAAAGAAATTTCCCTTCAGCATAGTTCAATACTGCTATTAGTCGAGCTGTTTGAGTATCCCAAACTCTGATACCAGCACGTGAGCTCCTTGCAAGCTGGATGCTATCAGGGCTCCACACCAAAGAAGATATTTTCTTTCGATTTTGCGATCCCTGTAATGTTGCTATCAATTGACCTGTCTGAACATTCCATACCCTAGTAGTATCACTTAATAAACTACTGGCACCAAGCTTAGTGCCATCAGGGCTCCACGCCAGAAAAGAAGACCAATCGCCGCGAAGTTGTAATGTTGCTATCAATTGACCTGTCTGAGCATTCCATACCTTAACAGCACCATTATTAAAACCTCCTGCAAGCTGTGTGCTATCGGGGCTCCACGCCATAGAAGAAACTTTTGTTCGAGGTCCCGACAATGCTCCTACCGGTTGACCTGTCTGAGTATCCCATACCATAATATCACCACTAGTAAAACCTCCTGCAAGCCTGGTGCCATCAGGGCTCCATTGCCATGCCTCAGAAGAAAGATTACCTTCGGGGGCCTCTAATGTTGCTATTAATTCATTTGTCTGAGGATTCCATATCTCAAAACCAGGGGTTTGTATTTGATCATTAAGAAGGATCTTTGGTATTGTTGCAAGCCTGGTGCTATCAGAATTCCACGCCCAAGGCTTAACTAAATTTTCGTTTCTCCGCAATACTCTTACCGGTTGACCTGTCTGAACATCCCATACCTTAACAACACCGCTCTTAAAACCTCCTGCAAGCCTGGTGCCATTAGGGCTCCATGACAAAGAATTAACCTCACCTTCGGAGCTTTCTAGTGTTGCTATTAATGTACCTGTCTGAACATCCCATATTTTGACAGCACCGCTCTTAAAACCCCCTGCAAGCCTAGTGCCATCAGGGCTTAATTCTAGAGTAAGGACATCTTTTTCGGAAATTTTAAATGTTATTAACTTAATAAAGCTATTCTCTGATTGCAGCAAAGCTTTTAAGAATTGATCTATTTTAAGATCTAAAATACGTTCTTGCATCTCTAAAGGTAACTTGGCAAAGTTTTTTGGAAATATGTCCTCGCCTTGAACTTTAACCTGAGCTAATTTCTCTATAACGCTTGTCATACCGGGCTGAACCTGTGCTGATTCACCACTAAAAATAAGCGTGCTAGATGTTGTTGAAACTATAGCGATCATGCATAACTGCAGAAATTTTTTCATACTAAACCCTTATTTAACCTATCTAACTTAATATCATCATTATAATAATGATATTAAATTTAATTTATATTATGCAATATTTTACCAGGATGTACTTATTTCGAAGAAAAATATAATATTTATATATAAAATATTTTTTGTTAGGTAGCTTTATGAAATCAGTAGAAATACGTCAAAAATTTTTTAATTACTTTAAAAAACAGGGGCATACGCACGTTGCCAGTTCAAGCTTAATCCCTGCGCAGGACCCCACATTACTTTTTGCCAATGCGGGCATGAATCAATTTAAAGATATTTTTCTTGGACTAGAAAAACGTTCATATCGCAAAGCTGTAAGTATCCAAAAATGTATTCGTGCAGGCGGTAAACATAACGACCTTGATAATGTTGGTTTTACCAAACGGCACCTTACATTTTTTGAAATGATGGGCAACTTTTCTTTTGGTGATTACTTTAAAAAAGAAGCTATTCACTTTGCGTGGGAATTTCTTACGCAAGAAATAAAACTTAATCCAGAACTTTTATATGCAAGCGTTTATAAACTTGATGATGAAGCGTATGATATTTGGCACAAAAATATCGGTTTGCCGAAAAACCGTATTGTCAGACTAGGCCAAGCTGACAATTTCTGGCAAATGGGTGACACCGGTCCCTGTGGACCATGCACAGAAATTTACTACGATCGGGGATTTTCAGATAATGCGTGTCCTAACGCAGCTGAATGCGCACCAGGTTGCTCATGCGATAGATTTTTAGAAATCTGGAACTTAGTTTTTATGCAGTTTAACCGTCAACAAGATGGCACAGACATGCCATTAACTCAAACGGGTGTCGATACGGGCATGGGACTCGAGCGTCTTTGTGCGGTTGTTCAAGGCAAAGATACCGTGTATGATACTGATCTGTTTTTACCGATTATACAGGCAACAGAAAAATTAACTGGTATAACCTATGAACATGCTCCACAGGAACTTCAGGCTGCATTTAGAGTTCTAGCAGATCATATTAGGTCATCAACATTTGCTATTGCAGATGGTTGCACACCCGCAAATGATGGTCGTGGATATGTCTTGCGCAAGATTATACGCAGGGCTGCTCTTTTTGCTCAAAAACTCAGCGATAAAAATATTTTTCCTGAACTTGCAGATACGGTGATTAATGAGTTTGGTAATCTCTATCCTGAACTTATTGCAGCACGTTCATTAATAAAACAGCTTCTTACTGCTGAAATTGAAAAGTTTTCTTTAAATCTTATTAATGGGCAATCTATTTTAAAAAATTACTTTACACAGCAAACTGAAACACCTGTTATTACAGGCGAACAGGCCTTTAAATTATATGATACCTATGGATTCCCACTAGAGCTAACGCACGTTATTGCTCATGAACAGGGATTTACGGTTGATAGCGATGGCTTTAAAAAAGCAATGGAGCAGCAGCGGTTACAATCAGGCAAAAAAGTAAACGTTACCGATGATATTAGTATCCCTGAAGAATTTAAAACGGTATTTACTGGTTATGATGAGCTGATAACATCAACGCAAATTATTGGACTTATTTTTAATAATGAACTAGTGGCAGAAGTGCCAGAGGGCGAACTCTGTTTGATTATCACTGAAAAATCGCCTTTATATGTTGAATGTGGCGGCCAGGTAAATGATACCGCGCTTATGATGGTCGGGCACCGGCAGGCAGAAATTATCGATATTAAAAAAATGAACAAAGCAATTGCTTTTTCCTGTATTGCGCCTACACGGCTTATAATTGATCAGCAGATTACTATCTGCGTAAAACAGCAAACTCGTCTTGAAACCATGAAAAACCACACGGCAACACACCTGCTTCAAGCTGCGCTACAGATAGTTTTGGGAGACCACATAAAACAATCTGGCTCGCTGGTAACTCCTGATTATTTAAGATTTGATTTTACGCACCATGCGCCATTAACATTAGATGAGGTTACGCGTATAGAAGATATTATAAATAATAAAATCATGGAAAACATACCACTTTCTATTACAAATAGCACCTATAAAGCCGCCGTTGAAGCTGGAGTAATAGCATTTTTTGGTGAAAAATATAATCCGGATAATGTGCGCGTTGTGCAAATTCCAGGTTTTTCAGCAGAATTGTGTGGCGGCACCCATGTACGCGCAACGGGTGATATTGGTAGCTTTAAGATAACAGAAAATATAGCACTTTCTGCAGGCAATAGACGCATTGTTGCACTCACTGGGCCAAAAGCTTTAGCGTTGTTTCAGCAGGATTTTAATCTTATTAAAAAAATATCGCAAGAGCTCAAAGTCCCTAGCGAACAGCTTGCCCGAACTGTTGAAGCCCAAAAGCATGATTTACAAGAAGCGTTACGCACTATTAAACAATTTAAAAAAGAGCTTTTTAGAACTCATATTCCAAAAATTACCGCACAAGCAATTAAGCTCAACCATAGTACATTGTTTCATGCCACGTTATCGGAAGCTTCGCTTACTGAACTTAAAGAATATGCTGAATTACTTCTTTCAAAAGAAGCTGGCATAGTGTTACTAACAAGTGTTGTAAATAACAAGCAGTTTGTGTTTTTGGCAGTTTCTGATGAAAAGCTCTGTGATATGAAAAAAGTAGCTGATTGGATGAAAACGCAGGGTATTAAAGGCGGCGGAACACAGAAGCATTTCCAAGGTTCTACCGATAAACCTCTGGTAGATTTAGCAAAAAATTTTGGTATTTTTATAGACTCTTAATGCTCAAGACAGCTGAAAAAGCTAGTATAAATTAAAATTTTAGTAGTTTTTTATAATAACGTTTCAATTAATTCAACAGCATCTTCTATAATTTCAGTTATAAAAGGTTCACCTTCTTGAAAGGCTTGTAGAACATAATCAGGAACATGCAATTTTTCTAGAGGTCTTCCTATGCCTATGCGAATTCGATGAAAAAGATCACCGATGTACGAAATAATAGATTTTAGGCCATTATGTCCACGAGCCGAACCACCTTTTTTGTGTGTGACCTTACCAACAGGCAGCTCCAGTTCATCATGAACAACTAAAACTTCTTCTGGGTTAATGCCCTTTTTGGTAAAGTATGCAAGCACTTGGCCAGAGTTATTCATAAATGTCTGAGGCTTAACAAGATATATTTTATTACTCTGGTGAGAAACCTCGGCGACAAGCATTCTATCTTTTTCGAGCCATTGTGCATGATATTTTTCAGCAAAGGCATCGAGCACGCGAAAGCCAATTGAATGGCGATGTTTATAAAAAGATTGGCCCGGATTTCCCAGGCCAATAATAAGCTTGATATGTTGTTTCATAAAAAACAATTACGCTGCTTTAGCTGCTGCCGGTTTAGCTGCTGTCTTTGGAGCTTCTGAGGTCATTTTTTTTGCACGTTTTTCTGCCGCATGTTTTGCATTAAGTTCGGCTAGTACGTCAGGTGTCATATCTACAACATTTTTTGCATGCAGGACAATATCTTTATACATTACAAGATCATAACCCTTTTTGTCCGCAACGACTTTTACAGCAGCATCGATTTTTGTTTTGAAATCATTTTGCAATTGAACAAATTGTGCTTGAGCTTTTTCAGAAAGTTGCTGATTTTTTGTTTGTAATTCTTGAAACATAGTTTGAATTTTTGCAGTTTCTTCTTTGGTTGGCTGTTCGCCCTTCTTCTGCTTTTCTTCTAATTTCTTATATTCCGCTTCAACATCAGTTTGCAATTTTTGAAGAGCTTTTTGTTCTTTATCTAATCCATCTGTAAGCCCTTTGAATGACTCTTTCCAACCTTCTGCTTTTGAATCGGCCGGATTTTTAGGATCAATGATCTGCGCTATATCAACTGTTGCAAATGTGCAGCCGCATGACGATTTTGAGCTTGGCATATCTGTTTTTACTGCAGGCGCTGTCATAGCAAAAATTGTGCTAGAAACAAAAACTAACGTCGAAACAAGTAGCTTTGTATGCAATGTTTTCATAAAATATCCTTGAAAATAAGTTAAACAAAATTCTATAGTAAAGCTACTTCGGAATAACCCAAGAGTCAATACCAGTGACAAAAGGCCCTTCGCATGGAGATAATTAAATTATTAAAAAATATAATTTTAATACTTATTATAGTTATAAATACTACGAATTGTTCTATAAATCTAAAAATATCAAGACGATGGCCAACCGAAGAGCCCTTACGCATAACGCTTTTAAGAAGCTTAACGCAAGCAAAACGAGCCAAACAAGGACAGTTGCCAATTTATTTTGACGAACTTTCACGTTTTAGAAAAATGCAAAAAGAGATAGATATATTAATGGAAGATATATTCGGAGAAGTTCAGGTAAATTAAAAGAAGCGTACAATGGTGGAGGCGATGGGAATCGAACCCATGTCCGCAACGCATCAGGCTCAAAGCGCTACATGCTTAGTTATTGCTTATACCGCTATGACTTTTTCAATAACAAAAAAATGTCACAGGGCTTGTTCAGTGATTGTTATGCTACAGAACAAAAAAGTCTTACATAACATTCTATCTTGATGATACTTGATTAACCAACTGATAGACACGCCAGTTAAACAAGAGCTCTTATATAGTCACTAAGGCTTACGCCATAGCTGCTACTTTATAAGAATAGCCACTCATATCAGGAGTTGCATTTATTGTTTGATTAATTCTTTTACGAGCACTTAATCAACGCTCGACATGCTCTTTAAGACGTCAACACCACGTCGAAGCCAGTACGCCCCCGTATATTTCAATTAGTTATAGAGTAACACAAATTGCAATATTAGGCAATTAAGCATTATACTTCCCACGCAGCTCGCGTCGGGTTTCGCGCGCGATATCTCGCTCTTTGATGTCTTCTTTTCGTTGATGCGCTTTTTTGTGCTTGCAAAGTGCCAGTTCGACCTTTACTAAGCCCTTTTGATTGAAATACAGCTTAAGAGGCACTAAGGTAACACCCTTTTTTGCAACTTCCATCATAATACGATTTAATTCTTTACGGGAGACCAGAAGTTTTCTGCTGCGCTTAACCATTTCTTCGAGTTTTTGATAGGCATGCGAGTAAGGCGAGATCTGGCAGTTGATAAGAAAAAGTTCATTATTATGGATTGAACCGAATGCACCCACAAGTTGCACATGCCCAGCTCTAAGCGATTTAACTTCGTCGCCTTTAAGCACTATCCCGGTCTCATACTTTTCTAAAATATCATAATCATGAAATGCTTTTTTATTTTGTGTTATTATTTTCATATTTTTTGGCAAGATTAGTATAAAGATATTTAAAAACTGGGTACAACGGTATAGTAACAAGTATAGCAAAAATAACGCCGCCTACCATAAAATACCAAAAACAAACTTTTTGAATCCCAAGATAACTGAATAAAAAAGGGGCTATTTTTTGTTCGATCCAATTGAACCAGCTTGGGTTATGAGCGCATACATCGACCGTGATTATATACGTAAATAGCAGGTACCCGGTTAAATAGTTTGCAATAACAATGGGTATTGTGGTAAAAAAGGGATTATTAACAAGGTACAAGACAGAAAAAACAAGTGGAATGGAAAGACCAAAGGCCCAAGCAAAAAAAATTGCAAGCCAAGTCTGTAGACCTAAAAAAGGTGAAAGTCCTATAAAAATTCCCAAGCAGGTAGCATATGCAAGTCTCGATGGATCTTTTTCAAGCAAAAAAAATTTATGGACAAGTGTTTCAAAAAACTTTTTCATCTATCCCCCTAGGTTTATCCCTAAAAATTAGTTATTCTAAGATTCAGAATACGAAATTCTATCTTGCTATATCTAGATCTTTAATACTATTGTCAAATGGAGCAAATCGTATGAAAAACACTATCTTTCGTAAAATACTTTTAACGTTCTTGTCCATGAATATAGTTAGTATACGCTGCATATATTCAAGCATGTCAACGCAAAACTACACCTATGTGGTAAAAATTGATACAGACCAGCGCGATAAAGTTCATGTTAAATGCTCCTACAAAGGATGCGTCATAGACTTAAGTGATGGTATAGATTTTTTACCTGAAAATGATCTTCTTAATAGCTTTCCTATTATCATAACAGTTGAGCACCCAAGATTATCAAGCGGACCCGTTTCACATCTTGAAAGAGTTTCTGATGCAGAATGCTTATGGTATGACGTTTCTTGGACAAAAGAAGGCACTAAAACAGTATGGACCATTGAACAGCGAGCAGACGATGATATGCCATTGCGAATTCCGGATAATGCTCTTATTATATGTTATCCACCTGAATTTATTGAAAAAATAGAGGATAAAACTCCTCAAGAATCGTCTTCAATTATTCATCTTCCAACCATTATTCTAAAAAAGAATCTTACCCAACAAGAACGTACAAAGCGCGATAATGGTTTGACACGTTGCATTCTGTCACAACCTGATGTGAATGCATACTTGACACCAACACCCTCTAAATTGATAAAAACGGGTAATACTATAAAAAATGTGCGCAGTAAATCATAAAATTATGGAAAGAATGGTTTTAGCGATAGAAAGCTCATGCGACGAAACCGCTGCTGCGGTATATAGCTCAACCCGCGGAGTACTTTCAAACAACCTATTTTCTCAGATAAACCTGCATGCACAATACGGCGGCGTTGTTCCTGAGATTGCCTCACGCTCACACATAGAAAAAATTAATCTCATAATAGAGCAGGCACTTGAAGTGGCAGATGTAAAGCTTGCCGATATCGATACCATAGCTGTTACGCAACGCCCCGGATTACCAGGCTCGCTTTTAATCGGCGTTTGTTTTGCAAAAGCCCTTGCAGGCTCGTTAAATAAAAAAATTATTGGCGTGAATCATTTAGAAGGGCATGCGTTTTCTGCATGCATAGAAAATGCCATTCCATTTCCGTTTATATGTCTAACGGCATCAGGAGGGCATACAGCATTATACTATGTCAAGGCATTTGGTGATTATGAAATAATTGGCCAAACGACTGATGATGCAGCTGGCGAAGCTTTTGATAAAGTTGCAAAACTTATTGGATTGCCTTATCCTGGCGGGCCGGAGATTGAAAAATTAGCTCATCAAGTAGGCTTTGAAGATTTCTTTAAGTATCCGCGCCTGAAAGATACAGTTAGCTTAGATTTTAGCTTCTCAGGATTGAAAACGGCAGTATTGTATGATTTAATAAAAAAAAATCTTTATAGCCTACACGATAAAAAATTTCTTGCTCATGGCGATAGGGAACTCCAACAGAAAGTTTCAAGCTCTCTGCTTGTATGTATCGGCGATATTTTTGAACGCATTCTTGACCGCGCTTTAAAACGCTATCCTGATGTCACAGCTATTGCTTTTGTTGGCGGCGTAGCATGCAATAAATATCTTAAAAGACGTTTAGAAAATACCGCAACGAAACATAAAAAAGCATTCTATTTCCCGCCACCCAAATACTGCACAGATAACGCGGCCATGATAGCTTTTGTTGCCAATTACAAAGCAGAACAAAATAACTATTCAGATTTATCTATGGATATATATTAGCTTTTCAAGGCACTAATATTATACTGATTTCCGAGCACATCACTTGTAACAATACCTACTTGGCAACCAAAACAAAGAGCCTGCCAAGCTTTAAACAAATACTCTGGCTTGCAGGGCTTAAAAGCAAACAATAATACGATTTTCTTTGTAGCATCTTTTTATGTTATTTTGAGCTTTAAGCTCGCTGATCAATCGGTTGATTAGATCCCTGCGGGGCATGAGCACCATTTTTCTTACTCATCGAGTCCAGGAACTCTTCATTGGTTTTACATTTTTTGATCTTATCAATCAAAATTTCCATGCCTTCTGTTGTATTCATAGTAGATAAGAATTTACGTAAGATACGTACGCGATTAAGTTCAGCCTCAGAAAGAAGTAGTTCTTCGCGACGCGTACCTGACAAGAGTAAGTCAAATGCAGGGAATATACGCAAATTAGCAAGCTTACGGCTTAAATGCATTTCCATATTACCGGTGCCTTTAAACTCTTCAAAAATAACTTCGTCCATGCGAGAGCCTGTTTCTACAAGTGCCGTTGCAATAATGGTTAATGAACCACCCTCTTCAGTATTACGCGCAGCACCAAAAAAGCGTTTCGGCCTTTGTAAGGCATTAGCGTCAATACCACCGGTTAAAATTTTACCAGAAGCTGGCGCAACGGTATTATAAGCACGGGCAAGTCGCGTTATAGAATCAAGCACAATAACAACATCTTTTCCTGCTTCAACTAAGCGTTTTGCCTTTTCAAGAACAATATCAGCAACTTGAACATGGCGGTCAGCAGGCTCGTCAAACGTAGAGCTAATAACTTCAACGTTTTTACCTTTGACGCCGCGGCGCATGTCGGCAACTTCCTCTGGACGTTCATCTATTAATAACACCATCAAATAAACTTCAGGGTGGTTTAAGGCAATCGTCTGTGCAATTTCTTTAAGGAGTACCGTTTTTCCTGTTTTAGGTGGCGCAACAATGAGTCCACGTTGACCTTTACCTACAGGAGAAAATAGATCCATAATGCGTGTAGAAACAAAACCGGGCGTAGATTCAAAAATAAATTTTTTTTCCGGATGCAGTGGCGAAAGACGATCAAAATGGGGCCTATCGCTCAACTGAACAGGGTTTTGACCATTTACATTATTCACTTTTAAAAGAGCAAAATACTTTTCACCCTCTTTTGGCCTGCGAATAACACCATTAATAATATCGCCTGTGCGAAGATAAAAACGACGGATTTGAGACGGAGAGACATAGATATCATCTGGCCCAGAAACATAATCATAAGCACCTGAACGCAAGAACCCAAAACCGTCAGGCAGGCGCTCAAGAACACCTTCAACTTCAATTTCTTTTTCTGGATTTTGCTCAAGATCAACGATCTTGTTAACCAACACATCCTTGGTCATAAGTCCCGCACCAACAATGCCCAGTTTACGTGCATAAGCATGCAAATCAACAAGACTCATCTCCTTTAAAGCTTGATCTCTCATGCAAAAAACTCCTTATAAAACATAGATTTTATTACTAAAGACAAAGAGAGCGCCTGAAAGCATGCTCTCTTTCTATAATTACCGTAAAATATTTTCTGATACAAGCTCAAGAGCTCTCTAAGCTCTCGTTAGCTATTCGTGCTTAATAATAAGCACAAGCTATTTATTTTTATACAAAAGCATCATTACCGGACTTGCGATATAAATTGACGAATAAGTTCCAAAAACAAATCCGATCAACAAAGCAATTGATAATGTACGCAACACTTCTCCACCAAAAATAGCAAGCGGAATAACAACCAACGTCGTAGCAAAACTTGTCAACAACGTTCTACGTAACGTTTCGTTTAAACTCATATTTACGATCTGATGCAATGTGTGCCCCGGTAAACGAACAATATTTTCTCTGATACGAGAAAATATAACGATTGTGTCGTTAATCGAATAACCAAGCACAGCCAAAACAGCGCCAATAACATTCAACGAAATCTCAAAATCAAAGAATAAAAAGAACGCTAAAATTACCACCACATCATGAAATAGTGCAAAAACCGCACCTGCTGCGAAAGCAAACGACCAAAAGCGCAATGCAATATACAAGAGCATAAAAACAAGACCTACAGCTATCGCTTGCATAGACTTCCAACGCATTGTTTCGCCAACTCCAGCAGTTATTGCGTCTGTTCGCTGAATCTCAACAGTGACATCTGCTATCTCTTTCTGCAAAACATCACGCATGGTAGCAGCAAGTTCTTCAATCGAATTATTGATTGAGCGCAGTGGAACACGCACTATAACATCAGGGCTGTTAGTAAATGTACGCACAACTACACCATCTATTGCGTGACTTTCAAAAATCTCTTTTACTTTTTCACCTGAAACAGGCTTTGAAAAGCTATAAAGCACTTCTAAACCGCCGGTAAATTCAACGCTATATATAAAAGCTTGATGGTCTGGTTTTGTGGCAACCTTATACCAGTAAGCTCCTATAAAGCTTAAAAAGAATAGCGCCGAAAAAGTAATATAAATTGCTCGATATTTTAAAAAATCTATCATCACACTCTCCAAGTGTTAAAGAACAGATACGTATTTACGCCCTTGCTGACCAAAATGGAATTTGACAACTCCTCCACCCATAGCAAAAATAGTGTCATCGCTACCGATACCTACGTTTCTACCTGGATGAATACGCGTTCCACGCTGACGGACAATAATTTCTCCGCCGCTTACACGTTGACCATCAAATAATTTAACACCTAGACGCTTGCCAATACTGTCGCGTCCATTGGAAGTTGAACCGCCTTGTTTACTTGTTGCCACCGCAATTTCCTTGTACTGAAAGAATGGTATTTACTTTTGAATTAATTTTTGAGCACTTGCTCTTTGCTTATAAAGACTAAGCTTTTTAATTATGAATAATCCCCTTAAAATGTCAAGCTCCATCACTAAAGTCTATTATTCGGTCATATGCTTCTTCCTAAAGGCTTTGATGCTAGCAGGAAAGTATTTTTCAGCCATTTCAAGCATAGCTTGGGCATACACGCGAATTTCCAATTGAGCGCCAGGATGAGTTCGCAAACGAATAAAATGCATTAAAGAATGCAAATTTGTTGTGAAAATAAACTCAGAATAGGTGCATAAGGGCAATATACCCCGAGCCTGTTCACGACATACATCAAGACTTAATAGCTCTTCATACGTTTGAGTTATTTTAAGCAGAGTATCTTTAAATTTTTCGGTATATTCCGGGTTCTGAGCGCCGCCCACCGAACCTTGCCTATTTTTATGGTCCTGATCCCGCCAAACAGTAGGCACATAAAATTCTAATGCTGATTTAACATAGCGGTAACTTATTTCATTATACGAGTTCATGCGATGGCGCATCCATTGCCTAATAACAAAAATAGGTGCTTTTATTCTAAAAGAAAGCTGATTATGCTCAAAGGGGCTTGTGTGGTCATGCTCAACCAGATAGTTAATAAGATTCTCATCCCGCGGCGTGATTTCATGGGCAACCTTACCATAAGAGACTCGAGCTGCATTAACAACATCAAGGTCTGAACCCGAAACACGAATAAGTTCGACATGACTAATGCCATCGCCCAGCGGGTCTGTCTTTGCTAAAATCTCGCAACACATTTGTGGTGTTTGAGTGTCAATTTTTTGTTGTTCCATTAATTATCCTTAAAAATTAAAAATTTTTGCTTTACGCACTTGAGTTAGCATACAAAAATATTCTATATCTGCAACTCAGGTACAAGAGAAAAATCATGAGCATCAAAGACTTTTTTACAATGGTATTTTTTGCAAAGCTCTTTTAATCGAAGCGATGTGACCGGTGTATTTTTTGCAATAACAATAACATCAATTGTTGTTGCGCCAAATTCTTTAAGTAGTTCTCTTGAAAGTGTGTAGTCAATCCATGCAAGCGAACATGCACGCGATTGCAATGCGCGTTGAGTGTCTAAAAAAAATATTTTGCGGCCTCTACTTTTTACTATTACACTGCGCGCTCCGCACCTGAGCTCAAGCTCTTTATCAATAGGCGTAAAATACCATTTAATACTACAAAAAACAGTACCCACCCAGCAGGTTAAAAGGCAGAGCGTCACTAAACTATTTTTTAAACCATAATTTTTTAAAATAACCCACGAGCCCAGGGGCATAACAAGCAAAACCCAAAAGGGTGCCTGGGGACAGCCTATCATAGGCAGATTAGGAGCCCATGACATGGCTATAATCCAATAGTGCGCAACACTATCAAGAGCCATACACAGGTAATCATTTGGAATATAAAATAGTTCAAGCATATAAATTACGCATGAAAGCGCTAAAAATAGCGTTAAAACTGGCGTAAAAAGAATATTTCCTAAAAATATAAGCGGCGAAAAAGCTATTCCCCAGCTTACTAATAGAGGAAAACTTAAACTTACAAGAAAAAGTTGAATTATTAATGTCTGGGCCAGCCATTTGCTCAAACTGACTGCTTTGGGAATTATATCGATCATAATTTATTTAAACAAAATTATTACATTTACCAAAAATATTGCTTTATTAAAGAGATATTTGTTACCATAATACTATAGCTTAAAAATTAAAAAATGAAAAAAATGAAAAAGACACTTTTTTTGATCATCAACTGTTTTTTAATCGTCAAACTTAGTCAGTGCACAAGCCAGGACGTTGTTACTGAAGAAAGTTCTGACTTTGGGTATGTTCCCCGTTACGACAGAGGTTATTGGGGCAACGACTATAGTAGGCGAATTGATTTTTTAAGTGGAAAGTTAAGTCACAGAGGGGATTTTTGGAGATGAAAAAAATAGTTATTTCTTTATTTTTTTTAACAAGCACGGCAATCATCAAAGCCGACGTTCTTGCCGCAGCTCTCAACTCTGAAAGCACACCCTTTTTAAGCCCAGAAGGCGGGCAGCCAGTAACAACTCGTTTTACCGGCAGGGACCCTGATAATCCAGATCCTGCAAGAAGCACCTATAACTTTGCGATGGATTATGGAGCAGCGGCAACGACTAACCCAAGCTCTTGGAATAGTATGCGTAGACTATGGGGTACGAGTAATGGTTAATTTTTTCACGACTGTGACTAAAAAAATATGGTTGTATTTGAAATAAAGGAGAATGAATTATGAAAAAACAGTTATTAACAGCAGTTGCACTTATTGCAACAATAAGCGAATTATCTGCGGGTCTTTTAAGTAATACACTAGATACTGGACGTAACTTAACAAGTGACGTTTTGCACGCTCCAGCTGATGTTGTCAATGGACCAGACAGACGCACGGTAAAAAGAGCTGAGCCGGCGAGCATGGCGCAAGAAGAAAGGTTTGACTACACCTATGAAGCATTCAACCCTCGAATTCGAAATCCAGAATTATAATATTTAAGCTCTAGGGCTGCTTTTAAAGGCAGCCCTTATTTATATAAATTATTTATTTAAATTTCTTGGTTTTACATAACAAACTTTAGTAGATTAGCACTAAATCTATTAAAGAAAGTTAATGTCGCATGAAACCAACTTACGAATATTTAGAATATATCGCTTATCATATCCGTAGATTATCTATTTTAGCCACCACAAAAGCTGGCTCCGGGCACCCTACCTCATGCCTTTCTGCAGCCGATATTCTGGCAGTTTTATTTTTTGACATAATCCAACCAAAAGATCATTTTATTCTTTCAAAAGGCCACGCTGCACCGGCGCTTTATGCCGTTTACCATCTTCTTGGTTGCATCTCAGAACAGGAACTCATGACATTACGCGAGTTTGGCTCACCTTTAGAGGGCCACCCAACCCCACGATTTCCCTACGCTAAAATAGCAACAGGTTCACTTGGGCAAGGACTTTCAGTAGGCATCGGTCAATTACTTGCTGAACGATTAAATAAAAACTCAGCCAAATGCTTTGTTGTAATGGGTGACAGCGAAACAACTGAAGGCTCAGTCTGGGAAGCTGCAGAACTGGCCTCTTATTATCAGTTAGCTAATCTGGTAGCCATTATTGATGTTAACGGTTTGGGGCAAACAACCCGAACCATCGATTCTCTTGAGAGTTATAAGAAAAAATTTGAAAGTTTCGGCTGGCAGGCCCTTATTGTAAAGGGTAATGATATCCTAGAGCTCAAAAATAGTCTTGAAAAACTCACTTATTCCGGAAAACCTACCTGCATCATCGCCCAAACACAAAAAGGGTATGGGGTTCAATCTGTTCAAAATAAAGAGAATTTCCATGGAAAAGCATTCAAAAGCGATGAGACTCTTCATATTTTAGATGAGCTAAAAAACTTCTTTCCTGGGGCATCCTCGTATGCGCTAGGGGGTGAAGTGGTCAATAGTAGCCTTTGTAAAATAGCCAGAAAAGTAAAATTTGAAGGTATTTTTTTTAAAACCCCTGAATTTATACCCGGGAAGGCCATTTCAACGCGAAAAGCGTTTGGAAAAGCCCTTGAATACGCAGGTTCTCTCACTGAAAAAATTGTATCTCTTGATGCTGAAGTTAATAATTCAACTTTTGCTGATTTTTTTGCCAAAAAATATCCCGAACGCTTTTTTCAATCCTATATAGCCGAACAGAATATGATCGGCATGGCTGCGGGCTTGGCATCTGAAGGTTTTATACCATTTTCTTCAACATTTGCAGCCTTTTTAACCCGAGCGTATGACCAGCTGCGCATGAGTGCAATAAGTAGACTGCCATTGCGGGTTGTTGGTTCACATTGCGGAGTTTCAGTTGGGCAAGATGGCCCGTCTCAAATGGGGCTTGAAGATATCGCTCTTTTTAGGACTCTGCCCGATTCTGTATTATTGTACCCCTGCGATGCGGTAAGTACGTACCGGTGTGTTGAGCTTATGGTCAATCACCATACAAGCATCAGCTATTTGCGCACAACCCGAGGCGATACGCCGCTATTGTACGACGACAATGTTGTATTTAAAATCGGCGGCTGCCACATTCTTAAACAATCAGACCAGGACTACGCGACTATAGTCACTGCCGGCATACCTATTTTTGAAGCACTTAAAGCTTGCCAAACAACGCCGCTTACTATCATCGATTGTTATAGTATTAAGCCGTTACCCATTAAGCAGATTATTGATGCTGCTAAAAAAACTCAAAACCGTATTATAATTGTTGAAGACCATTACCCGGCTGGCGGGTTAGGAGAAGCTGTTATTGCAGCGCTTGCAGAACATGCGGCTGAGATAACTTGGAATATTTCGCATCTTGCAGTTAGTAAGCCCCCTATGTCTGGCAAACCTGAAGAATTGCTTGCTTATGAAGAAATTAATGCTGAGGCGATTTTAAAAACGTTAAAAAAGTAATAAACTTATTACCATCCAACTCAATCAAGGACATTTGTATGTCAGCTCTTTCTCAAAAAAAAAGAAAAAATTATTAATATCTGCAAAGCCATTATTCCCGATGCATCGATTTGGCTTTTTGGATCATACGCTCGGGGCGATTTTTCAAAAAATTCTGATATAGATCTTGCGCTGGAAGCTGATAGGCCAATTAGCTTTTTTGAAATTGCAGAATTAAAAGATACGCTTCAAGCAACAAACCTTTCTTTTACATTCGATATTGTGGACATTAATTCTGTTAAAGATGAGAATTTCAAAAATACAATAAAAAAAGAAAGAATAATGTGGAAAAATTAACAAGCAAGTTACTGAATCTTAATAAGATGGTAAAAGCTCTTGAAAAATCTATCGATATGCTGCAAAAAACTAACCCAGAAGAAGTAGAATTCATACAAGATTCAGTGATTGCTCGTTTTAAAATACTTATCGAATCAACATGGAAAGATATCAAGATTTTTCTTGAATATCAAAAATTTGCAGATGTTCCATCATCACCAAAAGGCGTTATCCATTTTGCAAAAGAAGTAAATTTTTTAACGGACCAAGAATATAGCGAATTTTCAAAATATTTAGTTCTGAGAAACTTAGCATCTTATATTTATGATGCTCCTCAATACCTATTAGCAATTCAGGCGGCGCCACATGCCGTAGAGTTGGTTAAAAAAATTATTAATCGAATAGAAAGCCCATTACACTTTTAAAGATAGTGCACTTCTAAAGAAGAAGCGCCGATTTTACTCGACGCTTCATTAAAAATTTATGATCTTAAGCAGCAATACGTTCTAAGATGAGATACGCATTATGTGACGGAGTTACATCATTGGCTAATGTAACAGCATCAGTACCAGTAGTGTTAACTAACGTGAATTCGATCTAAGCCGGAATTAAGTTTTTCACAAAAGACTCGATAGAAGGCTTTTTTTGGCGCATTTGAT
>JAIETV010000008.1 GCA_019744895.1 Candidatus Babeliaceae bacterium
TTTTATCCAACAAAACCTTCAATTGCATTGAACTTAAAAGCTATTTCATGATTACAAATTCGTCGAACTCACGTTAAAATAAAAATATGTACCGTTAAATGTCTCATCAATAAAGAGTTTCTATGAAAATAATAAGTGTTGTTCGCTTAAAGCTTTTAATAGCACTATGTCTTTTCTCTATAACGCTGACTTTGCAATTACAAGCTAATATTAAAATAGATGACATCCCATTAATTGCTGCTTTTAGGGACAAAATATATGACTATGACATTGATCAACCTTCAAATAATCTTAAATCATGTATTATACCTATTAAGGGAAGCGAACATTTTTTAATTAATGACAAAAATATAGTTTATCAAATCGCCTGTCGCAACCAAGACAATGTAGCTTTTGCTCCGCTCTATATGAAAAGAAATGGATGTGGTTATTTTGTACTTAGAAATCTTGATAAATTATATGCTATGTTACATGCAGATCCGCAAGAATATTCAGAGCTTATCAGAAAATTTTATAACGTTAATGATCATTACGAATATTTCAAAATATGGATGAAAGTATTCGAAGAAAATTCAAATTTTATTCCAGAAAAAAATGATCTCGATATAACTAAGCTTATGATTATTATCGAGCAAACGCGTAATAATTTTCACTCTTTTATTACAAGGGATAATATATCATATGTTGGTCAAATTTCCTATATGTTTGAATATAATAATCTTAGTATACGCGGAAATATGTTAGCCAATCTTTTTAAAAAAATTAATTCATCACACTCCTTTTACCACGGCATATTACTTCCTGTTCAATTGCTCAGCCAGCATGGGGCAGATCATTACATAGGCTTATTAGTATATAGAGACGATAAGGGAATTACTCGATATTTCATCTTGAATTCATTTAATAACAAATTTAGTCATGAAAATATAACTAATCAAATTATTGATTTTATAAGAAAGTATATTATTGATAAAAATGATTTAACATCATATTACCCCCTACAAGATTTAGTTCATGATTTTATAGGAGATACAAAAAACTTTTATTTTGCAGCTAAATACGCTAAACAATAAAAACTGAACCGTTATTGAAAAAGGTTTACCCTTATTTATTTTTTCGCTTCCAGCAACTTGTAATATGGTCATTGACCAGGCCAACTGCCTGCATAAAGGCATATATAATCGTGGTTCCCACAAAAGTCATACCTCGCTTTTTTAAATCTTTAGAGAGTGCGTTACTTTGAGCTGTCTTAGGCGGAATATCTTTAAGTGATTTCCAGTTATTAACAATTTGTTTATGTTCTACAAAATGCCAAATATAGGCATCAAAAGAGCCATATTCTTTTTGAATTTCTAAAAAAACCTGCGCATTTTTGCGTGTAGCATAAACTTTTAATCTATTACGTATAATTGCAGGGTTAGTAAGTGCCTGCTCAAGCTCACTATCTTTCATAGCTGCTATTTTCACCGCATCAAACTGATGAAATACCATGCGGTATCCATCGCGTCTTTTTAATATGGTTTCCCAACTTAAACCTGCTTGCGCACCCTCTAAAATAAGCATCTCAAATAAAAGCTTATCATCGTGCACTGGTTCACCCCATTCATTATCATGGTATTCTGCATAAAATTCTTTCCCTATGCCATTGCCAAAACAACGGATTTTAGTGTTGTCCATGATAATTATTCTTCCCGATAATATACGTATAAACCAATAATTATTAATCCGCATCCATAGATATAGGAAAGCGGAATCGTTTCGCCCATAAGATAACTAAAAAGAAAGCCAAACAATGGGCAGGTGAATCCAGTAAATGATAGAAAAGTAATAGAATATCGTGATAACAAGTAACCGTAAATGCCATATGCAAGTACATTAGAGATAAGCACAAGCAGCAAGCTATACCCAAAAACAGCGCCGAAGTTATTGCACAACTCTTGGTGAAATAAGATATTTTCGCCAAAAGAAGTTAACAAACATAATAAGCCACCCATTGACATGGTAATGCCATTGATAAGGCTCAAACTATAACCTTTTTCAAGAAGTTGTTTGATTAGAAACCATGCATATATAGTTGAAAAAACCGCTATAAAAAGTGCGAGCTCTGGCAAAGAAATAGCATATAATTGCGTCATGCCCAACTCACCTTGGTCAGAATGAAATATAATAGGTAACATGCCGATAAAGCCAATACCTAAGGCAAGTAATTTTTTATAATTAAGTTTTTCTGAAAGAAGCAAAAAACCTAATATCGCAGCCAAAAATGGCTGCACAGACCATAAAAGATTAGTTTTAATCGAAGTTAAATAATTCAATGCCCAAAATTCTGGCACAAAAGCTAAAAATATATAAAAAAATGATGTTTTAGTAAAAATCCACCAATCTTTTTTATATACTGTTATTTTTTTATCTTTCTTAAAATACGTATATATAAGCAATAAACTGCCAGCTAAAAGCATACGTACAGCTGTTAGAAATACAGGACCACTATAACGTAATGCAATTTTTCCAATAGGAAAAGTTGCAGCAAAAAATGCATTCATGAGTAAAATAAGTAAACGTTCCATAAGTTATTTTTATTTCTTAAAAATTGTTTTAGACTACCACCTGTATGAAACAAGTGTACCGTAATCTTATCTTTTTGTGTCTTTTCTTTTTCTTGGTTGCTTGCTTATGGCATTTTTGCAATTTAAAAGTTTATCTTGACCTTACAATGATAAAAAATAACCAGCACTTTTTGGTCGCGCAAATTCATAATAGGCCACTATTTTATGGTGGACTTTATATTTTTATTTTTTTTATTTTAACGTTGTCCGCGCTACCCGTGACTCTTACTATGGCAACAATGGGTGGTTTTCTTTTTGGAAGTTTTGCGGCAACAATATACTCACTCAGTGCAATTCTTGCAAGCAGCATATGCGCCTTTAAGTTATCAAAAAAAATGTTTGGGAACTATGTGCAAGAAAAATATTCCCAAGAGTTATATGTATTTAATATGAATTTTAAAAAATACGGCTTTTATTACTTAATGCTTGTCAGAATAGTACCGATTATTCCCTTTTTTATGGTTAATCTCGCTGCAGGCTTAACACACATAGATACCAAAAAATTTATAGTAGCTACCATATTAGGGGCATTGCCAATCATAGGCATATGCAGCTATCTGGGTAGCCAATGCGCATCTCTTGTTGTAAACTGGTAGCAGGTAATTTAAAACTTAAAAGGAGTTTTTATGAAAAAAATAGTTCGCTTTAGAGCACCACTAGTTATCTTAACAAGCATGCTTTGCGCGTATAGCAGCGTATATGCTGATGCTTTATGCTGTGGCAAAAAACACAAACAAGTACATACCTCAAAAAATGTAAAAAATGCTAAAGTTGATCAGGAGAAAACTAGAATGCAAACAAAACAAAAAACCGCAAGTGGTCTTGAATATGTCATTATTGAAGAAGGCACAGATAATATAGTCCCTAAACCCGGCTCAATCGTTACCGTTCATTACACTGGTTGGCTAAAAAATGGTAATCTACCAGAAGATTACACTTATGGTAAATATTCAGATAAAGCTTTTGATAGTAGCATTAAGCGTGGGCAAAAATTTCAATTTAAAATAGGGGTTGGTCAGGTTATCAAAGGCTGGGATGAGGGCGTTATGGGAATGAAGATCGGTGAAAAACGTCGTCTTTATATTCCCGCAAGTCTTGGATATGGAGCACGTGGCGCGGGCAGTGCCATTCCCCCTCATGCCGATTTAGTTTTTGATGTCGAACTTTTTGATGTAAGTAAATAATGTAATGGGGGCATTTCTGCCCCCTTTTTTTAATCAAAATAACCTGAGCCAACTATGTAAAGCTCTTGACCAGCTTTTTTACCTGCTTTATCCACCATCTTAATATAAATATTACAAACCGTGTTATTAAGATTGAATTTCAACCAACCGCCACCTGTTTTTGCAATCGCTATCATTTTATCGATAACTTTAATCCCATTTTCATCTTTTGCTTCAATGTCATTTGACCAAATTTTATTAAGATTAATACCATCTGCCAGACAAATGCCATCAATGGTATAAACAAAGATATTAATATCTCCACGCAAAAAATCAGAGCTTTTTGTAGTAAATTTTCGTAACGATTCTTCAATGGTATGATTTTGTAAAAATAAGATTGCGTCTTCAAGCATAAACCTGACAAAATTTTCTTTTGAAACGGGAAAATATGCAGCTCCGATAACAAAATCACCTTCTGGAACTTTTACTTTTTCACAATAACAAACTTGATAGCTATTGCTTAATGAGTTTGTCACCCAACCTTTGCCATATTTATTTGCCATATCTAAAATTTGCCGGGTAACTGGACGCCCTTCAGTATCACGCGTATTAATAAGATTGAGACCAACAAATGCAGGATTTTTACTATCGGCAACCATGTTGCCTTGGGTATCATATACAAATATATTTACATTACCTTTAACGAATTTATCATTTTGTGTACTAAACTCTCTGAAAGCAATTTCACGGCCATTTGCTTTTAAAAAATTCGCAGCTTTCTTAACTAAACTTATTACGGTTTCACCATTTATATCAGTGTAATAACCGCAAGTAAGAACATAGGGCTTATTATCTTTTGGATCTATTATTTTTTTAACATAGGTCCTTGCAGGCTCATCGCCACTTTGGCCTCTAAATGAGTACCATCCTTCACCTTTAGTCTTGGCGATTTCTATAATGTCACGAACTAAAAATTTACCATCTGCAGTAACCGCATCAAGTAAATTTTGACCGATTAAAGCTAGTTGCTCCCCATTTGCGACGCACGTTCCATCAAAAGAATACATTTCAAGATGGATATCTCCTCTGACAAAGATACCCGTCGGATTACTGATACGCTCTTTAAGCTCAATAAATGATGTTATTTTAAGATAAATGACAGCCGAATTAATAAGCTCCTGAACAATATATACTGGGGATGTGGGATAAAAGCCTGCTCCGACCATAAAAATCTTATTGCCGACAGTTACATTTTTTATATAGGCGCGTGAGTAACTATTATTCCATTTATAATCTATATAACCACCAATTTTGCCTGCCTCAGCCATACGTTTTATAAAATCATTATTTTCATCCATAAAATTTTGCCAAAGAGAATTTTTTTCATAGCCATGGCAATAGCAATTCCCTTTATCATCAAAAACGAATAAATAAATTTCCCCATAACGCCATCTTGGGTCGTCAATAAATGCCTTGCACGAAAGACTGATTCCTTGTTTTTTTATTTTATCAACGCCGTCTAACACCAATTTTTTTGCTTCTTCAGATTTTGTATTGATCTGTTCATCTACGAGCAAAGAATCATTCTCTGACTCCCGAATTTCCGGAGCTTTAGGCACCTCATCACGAGCAATTAAATATAATGCAAGTACTAACACGAAAAATACACTTATATATTTCTTTATATTCATCTTATAAACCTTTCTTAATCTCGACGTTTGCCAGTAAATGACAATAACATTACAAATAAATTAATAACATCTAAATAGAGCTTTAATGCTCCCAGTAGAGCTACCCGGTGAGTAATACTTTGGTTTTTGCCACTTTGTAACTGATCTGCAAATAATCGCAATTGTTGTATATCATATGCTGTCAAAGCTGAAAAAAGAACAATACCAATTACAGATATAATCATTTCGAGCATGCTACTTTGAACAAACCAATTGATGAGCATAGTAATAATGAGCCCAATTAAAATCATGAGCCCAAAAAAACCAATGGGAGTTAAATTTATATTTGTAGTATGTCCAAAAAGAGCCATGATTAAAAAAATGGCAGCGCATATACCAAATGTTAAAGCAATACTTTCTTGAGTGTAGGTAAAAAAAATTCCAGAAAACGTAATACCATTTAGAAATGCATAAAGTAAGAAAATGGTTAATGCTGATCCAAATGACATTTTTAATACCGATGCGGAAAACCAAAAAACAAGTCCCAGTTGAATAATAAAAAGCCCCATGAGTAAAAATGGCGATTGCATAAGGTGATCCAATATCTGTGGCTTTTGATAAAAAATAAACCATGATACTGTGGCTGTTAAAGCCAGCCCAAAGCTCATCCACGCAAAAACTTGCGCAAAAAATGTACCCACGTAGACCGCATGTTGATGATCAGGAAGGTTATTGTAGCGATCCATTATTTCTCCTTTTTAAAAAATAAAATCTTTGCATCATTAACTTTAAAAAAATTGTTTCCATTCATGCAAGAGTAACTATATGAGTTTGTAAAGATTTCTTGTGTAGATATCAAGCTTTCTGGTAAATAGAATAATAAGCTTCAGATTAATCATATATATCTATATTTAGGAGAATTAATGAAACATCTTTGCATATTACTCAGTGCACTAATAGTGTTTATGTGTACCGGATTTAGCCAGTCATCCAAAGATGAGGCCCCCCAAAAACATTATCTTAACTACCAGGGTGAAATTACCGATCTTGAGGGAAAAAGATATAACGTTGATAATATATCGATTTCTGGAAAGCTTCGTTCAATAAAAATGTATGAAAAGCCCGTCGATGCATCTCGTGACCCAGCTGAAAATATCACTGCATTTGATCTTGATCAAATATATTCAATCGAACCTGCTGAAAAAGCTAAATGTGATAATCCGCATTATAAAAATAAACACTATACTGAAATCATTGTTACCTTAAATTCTCCCGATAAAAATCAGCGTCACTATGTAATAGAGTCATCTCAAAAAATCGAATGTTACGAAATTAGCGCTGCCGGACCATTAGAAAAAAAGCTTACATTTAATGCTATAAAAAAGCTTACTATAACAGGAAGAACAGAACGCCAATTTAATCAACTCTATTCTGGTGGTAAAGAATGTAGACTTGCCCACAATTAAAAAAAGAATAAGAAGGTATTTTTCTTTTTTTTCTAAGGCGTTATACTATTTTTTATAAAAATATCTCATAAGTAAGGATCTTTTATGCTTATCATCACTAAAGACACATTGCCACAGATTCAAGCATCTACCAAAGCGGTAATTATTGATGCATATGCATCATGGTGCGGGCCTTGTATGTATATGAAACCAATATTTGAAGAACTTTCAAAAGAACTTGCTGATAGATATCTATTTGCAGAACTTAATGTTGATGATGCACGCGAAATCGCCATTCAATATGGCGTAAGTTCTGTTCCAACTTTTATCTTTATAAAAGATGGTGCTATTAAAGCTAAAGAGACAGGCGCAATGTCTAAAGAAGATTTCATTGATAAAATCAAAGAAATTTTTGGTTAAAAATAAGAAGAGGGCCGGTAAAAACCGGCCCTCTTCTTATTCCATCGATTAAAGATACATTGCTTTAAATTTTTTTATCCTGAACATCATATCCTAAAGATTTAAGCTGATCGCGTAATTCGTCAGATTTTTTCCAATTTTTTGCTACACGAGCAGCAATGCGCGCTTCAAGAAGTTCTTTAATTTCTGGGGTTATCTCCTGAATTTTTTCTGGCAATGGTATGAGAGTGAGCCCCAAGATATCCTGAAAAACAGTTTTTACTTGACCGGCCAAAATAGCATCAGCAAATATTTCATCTGAATGCTTATAAAAAACACCTAGCATACCAGGAGTATTAAGATCATCTTTAAGAAAATCGAGCATATGAGTAATTAGAGAATAAGGTATATCACTATAAATTTTTTCTATGGCAGCAAATTGTTTAGCTAATTTTGTATACGATTTTTGAGCAACTTCAAGATCATGTAATGAAAAATCAAGCGGATTGCGATAGTGATGCTGCAGAAAGTAAAACCGTACAGCCTGAGGGTCATAGTGTTTAAAAATATCGTCTAATAAGAAAAAATTGCCAAGCGATTTAGACATCTTTTCTTTATTGATCTGTACAAAAGCGTTATGAGCCCATAATTTAACAAAAGGTTCCTTTTGTATAGACTGCGATTGTGCTAATTCATTTTCGTGATGTGGAAAAATGAGATCCATGCCTCCGCCATGTATATCAATCGTTTTGCCTAAAAACTTTTTTGCCATTGCCGAACATTCAATATGCCAACCGGGCCGACCATTCCCCCAAGGACTTACATAGTAGTCACCATTCGGTTCAGATTTCCATAATGCAAAATCCAAGGGATTGCGTTTTTTTTCAGATAATGCAATACGTGCTCCTGGTTGCAGATCTTCTAAATTACGGTGGGACAATGCACCGTATTCTGGATACGCATCGATACTAAAGTAAACATCCCCATCGACTATGTACGCCTTACCGGCATCAATAAGCGCCTGGACAAAAGCAATAATTTCTGCGATTGTCTGCGTTACGCGTGGTTCGTAGGTTGGTTCTTTACAGTTTAAAAGTTCCATATCACGCTCAAAGATTGCGATATATCTCTTTGCAATTTCTTCAAATTTATAAGGCGTACCAAATTCATTTTTTGATTTCTGAATAAGCTTATCATCGATATCAGTAAAATTTCTGCAATAAATAACCCTATACTTTAAAAACTCAAGAAGACGATACAAAACATCAAATGTAGTATAGCAACGTCCATGGCCTATATGTGGTGCATCATACGGCGTAATTCCGCAAACATATAAGGTGATAACGTTATCGTGGTCTGTAATAATACCAATCGGTTGTTTTTCTTTAGACATCGAGTTTGTCAGGCAAACATGCTTCATATTTCTTACCTTAAAAAATATTTAAAAAAATTTATTTTAGAGGAGCGTCTAGTCAATTTTACCAGAAATAGTATCATTATGGGACTACATATTAATAAATTTAGGAGCAAAGTACATGCTGTCACGCATACTAGGCATTAGCTTATCATTTTTACCGGCTTATGCCGTTACCGGCTCATGCCGTTTACGTAATCTCATAGTACTAGGTGTGATTGCATTAATACCACTAATAGGACAAGATCTACTATTAAGCCCAGATTATGAGACAGTCGGCACTCAACAGGGAGCACAATTTCAATTGCCTGCCTTACCAGAGCCTCAAGAACATATTATTACTTCAATCACCATACAGGGTAACCAGCTGGTTTCAAAAGATACTATATTATCTAAAGTGCCTTATACCGTAGGAGAGATTTTTCGTTCCTATAAAAGCGCTGAAATGATTCAACTCCTTTTTGACTTAGGATATTTTAAAAATATTCAACTTTTTATGGAAGAACGGTCAGAATCTGAAGTTGATCTTACTATTATTGTGGATGAAAAAAAACGTTTAGAAAAAGTTATTTTAGAAAAAAATAAGCATCTTTCATATGAAGAGATTGAAAAAAAATTAAAAATCTCTGAGATACTGACTATTGACGAGCAAGCTCTTGAAAATTTAGCCTTTCAAATAGAAAAGCTTTATAATGAAAAAGATTACCATAATGTAAGCATGCAAAAGCGTCTAGAAGATGTAGATGACCATACGGTGCGTGCATACATTACACTAGACGAAGGCAAAAAAACTCATGTTAAAAGGGTTTTTTTTCAAGGGAACAACGCAATCAGTGAAAGTGCATTACGTGCATTAACTTTTACACGCGAAGATTGGCTTTTAGGATTTTTAGATAAAGCAGGCAGCTACCAAAAAGAGGCTCTTGATTTTGACAAATATACTATTGAAAACTTTTATCAAAGTAACGGTTTTCTAGCTGCAAATATAGCTGATATTATCACTGAAAAAGACCCAGACCCAAAATCAAATGACGTATTTGTTACGTTTGTTATAGATGAAGGTGATTTGTATCGAGTTTCATCGGTCAAAGCCCAAGGTAATGATATTTTTACTGAAGATGAACTTTTACGTGTTATTCCCATTCAACCGGGAGATCTTTATTCGAAAGAAAAAATTCGTAATGCTATGGAGACATTGCGTTTACTCTGGGGCGAGAAGGGCTATATTTATGCAGAAATAGAACCGAGTGTAGTGCCAAATTTAGAGGATAAAACCGTAGAAATAGAATTTTTTAGCTCTCTTGGCGATCAAGTTTTTGTTAATCGTATTAATATTCAAGGTAATAAAAAAACACGAGACTATGTCTTACGCCGTTTAATACGCTTTAATGAAGGCGAGCTTTTGACTAGTTCAAAATTAGAATTTGCCAAGAATGCCGCTGAATCAACCGGATATTTTGACCCAAAAAATGGCGTTAATTGGAAAATCGTCCGCCTGGATGAAGATAAAGCAGATGTTAATTTGTTATTAAAAGAACGACCAACGGGTAGACTTAATGCGCAGATAGGTTTTGGCGGCTCAGATACAAACATTCAATCTCCTGAAACTTCGTTTAATATCGGCGTCAACTTGGCAGATATTAATGCACTAGGCACAGGTATATCATATAATTTTTCCTTAAACTACTCAAAACAGGACAGTTCGTTCAACTTCGATCTTTTTAGTCCATGGCTTTTCAATAGACCAATCGGTATCGGTTCGAATATAGTATTGCGAAAAATGACCTATGATGATTTTAGACAAGTAAGTCAGAAACCTACTGAATCTATTTTTGGTGGCTCAGGTATTTTACGCTTTTTAATTCCACAGCTTAATTATACCAATGCACAAATAGAAGCTGGTGGCCAAAGTATCCGTTATAATCAGATTCAATCGGCAATTATTGGCGGGGGAACAACAGCAAATCAGGTTTTTCAGAATGTATTAGATAATCTTTTTGTTTCTGGAAACCTGGTATGGCTTAATATGTCATTGACTCAGGATTTTAGAAATAATCCGGTCTTTCCATCACGTGGTTACCAATGGCTGGCCTCGACACGTTTTGGTATCCCACATCATAAAAATGATTTTGGTTTTGTAAAACTTGAAGTTGATGCTCAATGGCTTACTCCGCTTATTAACGAATATGATCTTATTTTAAAATTACATGGTTTTTTAGGGCTCACTCATATATTTACTGGCTATACAGTTCCTTACAAAGAACTTTTCCATATTGGTGGTCCTGCTACAGTTCGTGGCTTTGAATTTGGTCAAATCGGACCACAAATTTTTGGTAATTCATTAGGTGGTAAAAAAGCATTTGTTATTAACGCAGAACTTTTATTCCCCGTAACAGCTGACCAATCGATTAAAGGCGTACTCTTTTATGATGGCGGAACCGGCTGGGATACCCCTAACCCACTTATCGCTGAGCCTTATCTAACCAATAACAACTTTGATTTTCGCCATGCAATAGGTTTTGGTATCCGGGTAACGCAACCTACACCGGTTCGTGTTGATGTGGGCTTTAAGCTCGACCGCAGAAAACGCTCTGGCGAACCTGCAAGCCGTATCCACTTTGGAATGAATCAAGAATTTTAAAGAATTCTTGATATAGAGGGTAAATAATTATGAAGAAAAATAAAAAAATATCAAAACATCAGATATAATAGAGTTTATTGAAGAATTCGATAAATTATTTCTCATTATATTTTAAAGGACTGGCTAGAGTCTCACTACCAGGCTTCCAATTTGCTGGACAAGAAACTCCATGGGTTGCTGCAAATTGGATTGCATCTATGGTACGTAATATTTCACCAGTACTGCGACCAAATGCCATATTATTTACTGAACCATACTGGACAATAAGATTTTCATCAATTAAAAAAGTTCCGCGAAGAGATAATGCCTGGTCGTAATCAAAAACGCCAAACATTTTAGAAAGTTCATGAGTTGCATCTGAAATCAATGCAAATTCTGTTCCTAGAATTCCACCCTTTTCCCGCGGCCAGCGTAACCATGCAATATGAGTATAAATTGAGTCAACTGATATCCCTATAATAGTTACATTCCGTTTATTAAAGTCTTCAATTTTTTCTTGAAGCGCATAAACTTCGCCGGGACATACCGCACTGAAATCTACTGCATAAAAAAAAAGTAGCGTATAATGTCCCTGTAAATCTGTATCTGTGATGGTTATTATCTTATTATTAAACACTGCAGGAGCACTGAACGAAGGGCATTTTTTACCAATAATTATCATAATAATTCCTCATCAGCGTTATAAAAGTAATAACCAAGCAACGATAACCAACATTAAAATAATAAAAAATATAAAAAACAAACTTCTAATAATATTTAATGTTATTACCGTGTTAGAAATAACTTCTTCTAGCTTTGTTTTCCGTTGCATTTGATATAAATAATTTGCTGCTATTATTTGAACAATAAAAGTAACAATAATTATAAAAAGCAAAAAAATATAAATCATGTCAACCAAACTAAATGTACCGGTATTTGGAGAATTCTTTTTTAATAAATCTAAGAAAAAAATCAAAGCCGTAGTACTTCCCAAACAAAGCGATAAAATTATAGGAAACTGAGTCATTAGATCAAAAATTAGGGAAAGCAACCCAATATAAAAAATGAGAAAAAGAGGTAAAAAGAGCAAAAATAGCTGTTTTAGTGATTTTCTTTGAAATTCTAAAGAAAATACTACACGCTCATAAGTTAATTTTTTTGACTGCTGATTTATCATAATATTAATATCGTCTTTTCCATTTTCTACAAAATGATTATTTATGACCCAATCTCTAGTAAACGTATTGGGTTTTATTATAAAATTTTGTGGATAGGAAATATAAAGAGTATCATTAAAATCAAGAGACTTATTTACCAAAACAAAATTAATCCTATGATAATCAAAAGGATAATAATTAAAATTAAAATTACCGTTTAATTGGACTTCGATATCGTATCGAATAAGAATTTTATTATTTGGCAAAAAATCTTTATACTGCTCAGATTTTTTTACAATTGTTGCATCTTCAAAACTGAAAAAATCAATATTTTTCAAATTTTGTTCTGAATTATTACACAAAAACCAAATAGTTCCATTCATTAAAAAATTATTTTCCAATACGTCAAAGCTATAAAAATTGCTTATTATAAGTCCAGTTTCAATAGTATTTTTTGCCGCATTAAAATCTTTTTCTGTTAAAACAGTCATATTGATTTTTGGATCACGAACAGAAGAGCGAACCCAAGCCATAAGAAAAATTACGCAAATTAAAAAGGTTACGGCAAACATTAAACCGAATAAAACTTTAAAATCTGAGATAGACTCAAGTTGCCTACGTTTTTTTCTAAAATATATCTGCGCAAAATTCATCTTATTCCTCATTACTAACGAAAAGATAAAACATCAATTGCATTATCACCCGGGTGCCAATCCATAGGACAAAGCTCTTTGTGTGTTTGAGTATAGGCAATAGCATCTATTATACGAATAATATCTGGCACATTTCTTCCAATCTGATAACTATTAACTGATCCATATTGAACAATTCCGTTAGTATCTACTAAAAACGTACCTCTCAAACAACAACCTCGTTTTTCATCAAGAATATAATACGCTTTTGATAAAACCTTATGTACATCAGAAATCATAGTAAAAGTTATTCCCTCTATGCCACCCTGCTTGCGAGGTGTTTTCAACCAGGCAAGATGGGTTTGTATTGGATCAACAGAAACAGCCACAACTTCTACATTTCGCTTTTTAAATTCTGGTAAGGCATCTTGTAAAGCATACATTTCAGTGGGGCAAACCAAGCTGAAGTCTGCTTCATAAAAAAAGAAAAGAACATACTGACCATAAAAATCTAAAGAATTCATATGAACAACTTCACCGTTAATAATAGCATCTGCTACGAATTCGGGTGATTGTTTACCTATGATACTTGCAATCTCTTGTGCCATATTTTTTCCTTTGATTATACTAGCATACATAACTATATCGTAATAAATTTAAATAATTCAACAATTATAAAAATAAAATTTTTTTAAGGTCAATAAATGTTTTCTCGTAGCATTATTACAACTATCTTTATTTCGGTTCAACTGGCATTGATATTTTTTTATATTTATACCCAAAGTATTATTATTAAACTAACTTATTCTTTTCAAGATACTGAGCGAATATTTCAAGAAGTTGAAAAAAGAAAAAGAACTCTTACTCAAGAACTTTTGCAAGAAAAGGAATCTCAAAAATTAAAAAACTATGCTACTCATGAATTACGTATGAAAAAAACTCGGCTTTCGGATATCAAAGATCTTCCACTCCATGAACAATACTGCTAAAAAAAGACTTACTGTTATCACATTAGTTTTTTTATTATTATTTATAGCAATAATTGTTCATTTGTATTTTTTGCAAATTAAAAAAAATAATTTTTTCTCTTTGCTTGGCCAGCAACAATATCATGTAAACAGTAAGATTTTACCTATTAGAGGCAACATTTATGATTGCAAAGGGCAATTAATTGCTACTGAAAAATCTATAATAAGTATTTTTACAACCCCAAATAACCTCAAAGATAAATCTAAACTCATTTCATTTTTATCAGATAATTACCCTGCTGCGCTCATACGATTAAATAAAAATCCTGAGGCACAATTTATATATATTGCGCGCAATATCTCTCAAAACGAACTTGAAGCACTTAACCAAAAGCCGTTAGCAGATATTTACATCCTTGAAGAGCCAGGCCGCTATTACCCGATATCCAGCTTGGGAGCGGTTATCGGAAGAACCGATATAGATAATCAAGGTATAAGTGGCCTAGAATTAATCTATAATGAGCAACTTGCAGGAACCCCAAGTATGATACACTTAGAAAAAGATGCCCGCTCTGGCCGATATTATTTTAATAAAAAAACATTATCACAAGGCACTCATGGGAATTCTGTAAACCTGACTATTGATAGTACATTGCAATTTCATGCATATGAAGAATTACAAGAAACTGTAGAAAAATTTGAAGCAAAAGAGGGTGCTGTTATTATTATGGACCCGATAAGCGGGTTTATTTATGCTATGGTTTCGATTCCTGATATCAACCCAAACAATAAAGATATTCAAGATCTTAGTCTCTTAAAAAATCGAATTGTTACAGAAACTTATGAATTTGGTTCGGTTATGAAAACATTTTTAGCGCTTTCTGCGCTTGAAGAAAATCTTTATGAACCAGAAAGTATTATCGATTGTGAAAATAGTAAAATTGGTTATATAAATGGCCAGAAATTCAGCACTTGGAAAGAACATGGCGAATTAACATTTTCTCAAGTAATTGAATACTCTAATAATATCGGTACAGCAAAAATCGCTCAAAAGGTTGGAACCAAATTATATAATCATTACCGCAAGTGTGGTTTTGGCAAACTTACTGGACTTAATTTTCCAGGTCAACAAAAAGGATATATTACCCACCCATCAACGTGGTCAAAAGCTTCATTGAATTCACTTTCTTTTGGCTATGAAATTCGAGCAACATTATTACAATTAGCCTGTGCATTTAGCATTTTTGCAAATGGGGGATATTTGCCAACACCTAAACTTGTCGTGCCAAATTTTTGTGAAATGACGCATACTATTTTATATCGACCTGAAACCGTACAAAAAATGCGTGCAATATTAGAAAAAACTTGTAACCAAGGCACTGCGCACGCTGCTGTCATTCCAGGTGTGACTGTTTTAGGTAAAACAGGTACTGCGCGACTTCTTGATGAAGCAGGTCACTATTCACCCTTAAAAAATATTTATACATTCGCCGGTATTATTGAAAAAGGTAACTATAAAAGAGTTATAGTTACCTTTATTAAAGAAGCTTCGCGCCATGATTTGTATGCTTCTACTGTTGCCGCACCGTTATTTGAAAGAATAGCACAAAAGACACTTATTCACGATAAAATTATGTAAACTTACTTTTTACCATAAACTCTAAAATCAAATGTTCCATCAAAACCATGAAGATCTTCGGGAAGCCGACTTAGATTTCGTATACGACCATACTTTTCTCTAGCTGCCTTTTCTGTTAAGCCAGGCTTTAAAAAGACCTAACCTTTAACTTGACTACCATCACTCTTGTGAGCATTAATAAGCAGCAACGTAAAAACTTGCATTAAATAGAATAAAAAAATTATTTTCCTCATAATTTCTCTTTTTAATTAAATTTGCGAATTTTCTAAACATTTTTTGCATCGGTTTGCTACCGGACAATACCTTTTATAAAGAAAATAAGTTATCCCCAGAAAAGCTATTGTTTTGGCAACGGCAGCATGAGCGGTATACCACTCTAATGTTTCATGATAAGAGTTTATTACACTTTTTATGATTAAAGAGCTATATTCTAACTCTGTAACGTCATATCCAAATATTTGCGGCATGTTTATGTTAAGGAACAATACTAGAAAAAGTATAAATTTATTTTTTTTCATAAGATAACCTTTTTTAACAATTACAGGAGTATAGGCAAAAATATCTTCTAGATCAATAAAGCAGCAACTTCTTTGAAGACTCATCCATAGCGCATTTCATTCATAATATTTTCAACTTCTTTGCGGTGACTCGGGGTTGGATCGCTTTGTAAAATAGCTCGTAAATCATTCTGTATAGAGCGTTGACGTACCATTTTTATACGCACAAAAAGGGGCAATTTTGATGCGTTTTCTCTATTTCTATATATTGATATTCGTGTTAGTAATGCCTCATTAAGATAATCTTTATGAGCATTAGCATCTTTAATGACATCTTCAAGATTTCTCAGAGCATCTGGTATGTTTTGATCGACACCGTCGGCTTCTGAAGAATATATTTTTCCCAATAGTAGTTTGGCAATTTGAACGGGTTCGCCTAGATCAAATATACCCCTATGATCATTAAGAATATTCTGCGTGAAATCACTTTTGATTTTTTCTTGCAAGTCCAAAATTCTTTGCGCATATTTTTCGATTGATTTAAAGTTCTTAAAATAAGTAGGCGTATTGCACATGTGTAATTCTAAAAGTAATCTACTTGCATCCTGTTCCTGAACCGAGGTTATTTTGGGATTTATGATGATTCTATTTAAGTGTTCCAGAGCAGTGCATCTATATGAAGCACGTAAATAATCAACGAATGTTTTATCAGCAGTATCCATGCAAGCTTTGCTATATATTAACGCACTTGCAGGAGCAAGCTCTGTCGTTGACAATATTTCATAAACACACGCAAACCAGTTATTAACATCATAGTACTTCGGTTCTGTAAAGGCATCTTGAGACTTTACATAAGTGACTGTGGCTAAACCTAATAATTTTTGTTTATTTGCAGGATCAATTGATTTTTTTTCGGTTGTTAGTAAATGGTATGCAAAATTTTGAGCAGAACAAAATCTTTTTGTCCATTTACCTGCTCCATTATCAGTAGTTAAAACTGCCAATTTAAATGATCCATTTTTCTTCATTTCTCTAAAATCTTCTAATGAAAAAATATCAATTTCATTCCAATCAAAACCATCAATAATTGCAGTATTATGCATCCCATGCAAAGTCATGTTAAACATAATCAATAATAATACAGAGAACTTTTTCATGAACTAATCTTTCACGCAAGTTTAGTTCACTGTATAAAATTATTTTCATAACAGTCAATAGAGTTTTTATTATTTAATCAATCATTAAAATTAGGTGCCGTGACATTTTTTGAATTTTTTTCCAGAGCCACACGGACATTCATCGTTTCTGCCAACAGGTGCTTGCGTGCGAACAACTTGCATAGGCGGTTTAGTAATGTCAGCCTCAGAACTGCCAGAGATCTGAACATCTTCAAGCTCACGTTCACGTTCACGCTCAAATGCAAGCTTATCAAATTTATTCATATTCAGATGAAAAATATGATGAATAATCTCAAAGCGAATAGAACGCATCATCTCTTCAAAAAGGCCGTATGCTTCTTTTTTATATTCAATCAATGGATTTTTTTGCCCCATTCCGCGTAGACCAATACCTTCTTTAAGGTGATCCAAGTTGAGCATATGTTGCTTCCAGGCTTGATCTATTGCATTAAGCATAAGCCACTTTTGAGCTTCTTGTAACATTTCATGATCACGCCCTTCTATGTATAGACTATACTCTTGCAGAAGATGTTCAATTAAATCTTGGGTTAATTTCTCGCTATTTGAACTAGAAAACTTTTTTAGATGTATATGTTCAACTTTGACATTGATCATTAATGCGACTGCTTGTAATAAAGATTCAAAGTCTTCTGGAGATAAAATTCTACGCGGTGCATAAAAGCGCATCATATCTTCAATAGCATCTACCATCAAATCACGCACCATCTCAAAAATTTGTGACTGGCCTTCAAGAACCATACGACGATAAGCGTATATAACCGTTCTTTGCTGATTAAGAACATCGTCATATTCTAAAAGATTTTTGCGAATTTCAAAGTTGTCTCGTTCCACGCGTTCTTGCATGCGTTCGATATTTTTGGTAAAAAATTTAGATTCTATAGATTCATCTTCGGTCATGCCGGCAAATTGTAACCTTTTTTTAAAATTCTCACCTCCAAAAATTCTAATTAAATTATCATCCGGACTTAAATAAAAACGTGATTCACCAGGATCACCCTGCCTGCCTGAACGACCACGTAATTGATTATCGATTCGACGACTTTCATGACGCTCGGTACCTAAAATATACAGGCCGCCAGCATCAAGCGATTCTTGCGTTAATTTAATATCCGTTCCACGGCCTGCCATATTAGTAGCAATAGTTATTTTGCCTTTTTGACCCGCTTGCGCCACAATTTCAGCTTCGCGGGCGTGATTTTTAGCATTAAGAACCTCATGAGGAATATTTCGTGAACGTAAAACCATGCTTAGACGTTCAGAACTTTCAACTGAAACCGTTCCTATTAATACCGGCTGACCCTTTGCATGGCGTTCAACAATATCTGTTGCTATGGCACGCTCTTTTGCTTGTTGTGATAAAAAGAGTAAATCGGGTTTGTCATCACGAATCATCATTCTGTGTGTTGGAATACTCACTACGGCAAGATTATAAATTTTATGAAATTCTTCTGCTTCTGTGATTGCCGTGCCTGTCATCCCTGAAAGTTTTTTATATAATCTAAAGTAATTTTGCAAAGTAATCGATGCAACCGTCTGACTTTCACGTTGAACCGGAACAGCCTCTTTTGCCTCGATAGCTTGGTGAAGACCATCACTATAACGGCGTCCAGAAAGTATACGCCCAGTGAATTCATCAACAATTAAAACTTGATTGTCTCGAACAACATAATCAACATCGCGCTTAAAGAGTGTATGCGCACGTAACGCCTGGCCAACATGATGCAATAATTTTATATTAGCAAGATCATACAAGTTTTGAATCTGCAATGCAGATTCTACTTTATCATTGCCTGCTTCTGTTAACTGAACGGTGCGATTTTTTTCATCTACTTCATAATCGGTTTTAGCTACCAATAACGGAATAACGGCATTTACTCGCGCATATAATTGTGTTGCGTCATCAGAAGAACCTGAAATAATTAATGGCGTGCGCGCTTCATCGATTAAAATAGAGTCGACTTCGTCAACAATAGCGTAGTGAAGGTCACGCTGAACATAATCTTCTAAACGGAATTTCATATTATCACGCAAATAGTCAAACCCAAGCTCATTATTGGTTGCGTAAATAATATCACTTTCGTACACTTTTTTACGCTCTGAGTCACTCATATCATGCTGCAACACACCAATGGTAAGCCCCAAATGATTAAACACAGGTGCCATCCACTGCGCATCACGCCGAGCGAGGTAATCATTTACGGTTACCAGATGGGCGCCTTTGCCTTCAAGTGCATTTAAATAAAGTGCCAACGTTGCTGTTAAAGTTTTACCCTCACCGGTTTTCATTTCAGCGATCTTGCCTTGATGTAACGCGATACCGCCAAGAAGTTGAACATCATAATGGCGTTGTCCAAGAAAGCGGCGCGATGTTTCACGCACTACGGCAAAAGCTTCAGGCAAAATATCCTCAAGTGTTTTACCATTCAAAATCTGTTGTCTAAACTCATTAGTTTTGGCTGAAAGCTGATCGTCGGTTAATGCTTTAATTGCGGCTTCAAGATAATTAATACGTATAACAAGCGACTGCATCTTTTTAAGAACGCGAGCATTGTTAGTTCCAAATAATTTTCCAATAATATCTAAAATCATACGAATACCCTATTATGACTATGTACTCATTTTTTATATCTTTTAAGTGTAAAGCTATATTCATTTAAGCGCAACGATTGTCATCTGCCTTAAAGCAATTTGACCTTGCCTTCTGAATGAACAATATTTTTCTGAGCATATCGTGCAGATTGCATAATCCAGTAGTATATTTTTTCGGGCCATACCCAATTTTTCCAACTGCCAAGCTATAAAAAGAGTATTATCAAAATATGCTGCCCCGTTTCGTTCTTGAAAGTATATATTGGGGTCACTCTGCTCAAAAAGATCTAAAAAATCTCGGCTTACTTGGTAGCAACAGCTTCTTGCTGCCGGACCAAAATATATCTGAATATTTTCGATCAAGCTTCCGACTTTAAGCATGTCGCCTACAGCATGCGTCACAACACCGGCTAGCGCACCTCGCCAACCTGCATGCGCAAGAGAGACAACTCCACCAATTACATCGATCAAAACAACAGGTGCACAATCTGCTGTTTCTACAGCGAGTGCAATTTTTGGCAACGCGGATACTATATAATCACCCCGAACTGTATATGGCTTCAATAGCACGTCTTTTTTTTCACGCACACAAAAACCATTATTTCCATGAACCTGATCAAGAATAATTATATTCTCACATCTATTTTGTAAGCAAAATTCTTTATACCCTGGCAATACCATCATTTCTTGCTGAGTATAATTATGCAAAGAATTTTTCAGATATGCCGTAGATTGATCACCAAAATAAATAGAAAATAGAGCATTTTTTATGCGCGCCATGCAAAAGCCATTTTCAATCTGTTTTTTCTAAGAATCTTTATCATAATAACCATAAAATAATAAGTTCCATCCAAGACCCTGATCTTGATTTAAACGCCCGATTCGCGATTATTTTTCCTGTAAACTTAAAGCCAGCCGCCTTGGCTGCAAGGGCTAGTTAGCTAACACAACAAGCGGGCATTATTTACTGGGCTTACTAAAAAGAGGAATACTGACTTTTTTATACCTGCTTTTTGTGGTTTAAAAAAATCACACAAAATATACACTATCTAAAAAAGTAAGTATATAAAATAATCTGCTTAAATCATGAAAAAACCCCCGCAATTGAGAATTTACGGGGGCATAGTTTATCACAAAAATTATAAAAGGATTAGTTTTTAAGCTGCTGCTTTTCGCGTACCATTTTACGCAAAAGTGTTGGTATCTCTAAATCTTCAGGAGAAGATTGCGTTACTTGAACTGCTTGTTTTTCATGCTGAGTTAACGAATAATGAGGTGTATGTTCAGCAGAAGCTGCGTGCTGAAGCGACTGTGCTTGCACAGGCACAGCATTAACTTCTTGTAATACAGAAATATGCGCTGGGGAAACTTCACGAACCGGTTCTTTTTCGTAACTAATCGCGCATGAAAATCCCGTTGCAATAACTGTTATATACAAATCATCGCCTACAGAATCATCAATTACAGAACCTAAAATAATACTTGCATCTTTATGCGCCTGACTTTGAATAATTGAAGCCGCAGTATGCACTTCATGTAGCCCGAGTTTTGAGCTTGCCGTAATATTTAACAGTATTGAGCGAGCGCCCTCTATACTTACATTTTCAAGCAATGGTGAAGATATAGCATCAAGCGCTGCAAGCTCCGCGCGGTCTTTACCGGCGGCTTTACCAGTACCCATAACGGCGATGCCCATATTTTGCATAATAGCTTTAACATCTGCAAAATCTACGTTGATGTACCCTGGTTTTAAAATTATAGAAGAGATGCTGCGCACAAACTGAAAAATAACTTCATTAACTAGGCCAAAAGCATTTACTAATGAAATTGAACGATCACTGAATTCAAGAAGTTTTTGATTAGGCACCACAATAAGCGTGTCAACATCTTTTGCTAAAAGTTCAAGTGCTTTTTCTGCTATTACACTTCGCCGTTTACCTTCAAAAGCAAATGGCTTGGTAACAACAGCTATAGTAAGAATATTTCTATCTTTTAATGCCCGTGCAATTACCGGCAGCGCGCCCGAACCGGTTCCGCCACCAAGGCCTCCCGTTAAAAAAACAACATCGGCATTTTCTGCAGCCTCTAAAACTTTTGCTAAATCTTCTTCTGCCGCTTTCTTGCCAATATCTGGGTTTGCTCCAGAGCCTAGGCCTTTAGTTGTCTTGTTTCCCAATTGAATTTTTGCTGGAGCATAGGACTGTGACAATGCCTGAGCGTCTGTATTAGTAGCAATAAAATCGATATCATGCAATATATGTGCATCGATCATATAATTTAACGTGTTTCCACCAGCACCACCAACTCCGATGACTTTAATGCGTGCTTGAGTTGATACTGGAAGTGCATCGCGATCGAAATCTATCATAATAATTCTCCCTTAAAAAAGTTGCGCGTGACATAACGCTTGCGTCATAGGTACGCCTGTTGCGTACTATTTAAAAAATGTTAACACAGCGCATCAAAAAAAATCAAAAATCCATGATTTCATTCGGGCAAGAACTTTCTGAGAGAGTGATCCATTAAATGAAGCGCGGTCATTTCCATTCAATTTTTTCATGCCATGAACTAATAAACCATACCCAGTTGCATGCATAGGATTTTCTAAAAATTCTTTATAATGTGCAACTTTTGGCTTGCCTATTCGAACGGGTAATTTAAGAATTTCTTGTGCATGTTCTTGCAGACCATGTAATAATGAACCCCCTCCTGTTATCACAAGTCCCCCGGGAACAGCAAAATAATAATGTTCCATCTCATGATGAACCATTGTTAAAAGTTCTGTAATACGACATTCTAAAATTTCATAAACTTCCTGTTCATAAATAATCATTTTTTGATCGCCTTGGGCACATTCTACACTAATCTCTTGGCCGGGAACCACGTAACTATGGTAAACACAGCCATATTCTTTTTTTATACGTTCTGCATCAGCACTTGTAGTACGCAGCACCACAGCGATATCATTGGTAAAAAGTGTTCCAGCGTAAGGAAAAACTTTAGTATGGCGAATTGCTGAATGCTGATATATTGCAAAATCTGATGTGCCGCCACCAATATCAAGCAATGCAACACCCATTTGGCGCTCATCAACACTTAAAACAGCCTGCGCTGAGGCAAGCGGCTCTAACACAATGTCTTGAACCTTAACACCCGCAAGTTCGCAACAGCGAATTAAATTTTGAACCGAACCGATAGCACCGGTAATTATATGAACTTGGGCTTCTAGGCGCATTCCGAACATACCTAGAGGATCCTGAACTTTTTGGTGCGTATCGATTGTATAAAATTGTGGAATAGCATGTAAAATCTGTTGTCCTTCTGGTAGTGGCACAGACTGTGCTACGGCAAGAACCTGATTAATGTCATGCTCTCGAATATCTTTATGCTTTAAACTGATCATGCCTTGAGAATTGAAAGAATTAATATGGCTGCCCGATATGCCAATTATCGCGGATTCTATTTTGCAGCCGGCCATAAGTTCTGCTTCTTTTACTGCTGTTTTAATACTATGCGCCGCAGAAAGTATATCAACGACTACACCACGGGCTAAGCCCTTTGAAGGTGATTTACCTATGCCAATAATTTCAAAATCATTATTAATAGTTTGTTGCGCTATGAGTACACAAATTTTTGTGGTTCCAATATCTATAGCTATAAGTTTCATGATGCCCTCCTTTTCCCTTTAATTTTTTTCTCCATTCGTGCAATAAGCATTCCTTCAAAACGAGCATCAAGCCTTTCCACATCAGGCAATTTGATAACGCTTTTTAGCGCGGCAATAGTTTCTGGCAAGAGCTCTGTTTCAGTGGTTATAAGCACGGGATTTTTTGGATATTCTTTAAAAAGGAGATGTATTTCTGTAGGATTTTTCCAAAGGATAGTCGCCTGTGAACGAATCAGCTCTGGTATAGTTAAAGCCCAGCGCGCTAGCAGACACAATTCTGAGGGTATAATTTCAGTTTCTGCAACAATCTGCGGCAAAGCTACGATAATATCTGAGCGGAAAAATTGTACCCCAATTAGTAAACCATCTAATGTAACGATATTACTTGTATTCAGCGCAACAACAGGTGTATGCGCGGCACACTTAATGTACATATGTGTTCGCTTTTTACGAACAGATTTAGCATCCTTTATGCATAAAAATGCTTGTTTAAGATACTCAAAATTAGTGCGCCAGTACACAGCACCAGATTTTAACTTAACATTTTTGATAAATTCTTCGATAGATTTTCGCGTTGCATAATTCAAACGTGAATCGGTAACAACAGTGACGGTAACGATATTGCGATCAGAAAACCCGTAATACCAGAGCAGCATTATGATCAGAGCTGCCACACAACACATCACGCTGTATCTCATAGCGAGCTTTGACCAAGTTTGGTCATACGATTTTATGCGTATCACGTCCCCACCCCTAACCCTTTATTTGTCAGGAATATATACTGTCCCTATTCAAGTCATAGCGTTTTTATGGGCAAAGAGTCAATAATTTAGATTAAATATATTCTTTTTAAATCTTATTGATTTGCTGAGCTGTAATAAATAATAAAATCCCGGCTGCAACAGACGCATTGTACGAAATATCTTTGCTTCTTTGAGGTAACATCACTTTTGTACCTTCTTTAAGAATTTCAGGTGAAATGCCATAACCTTCGTTGCCAACAACAATAACTGCTGGCTGTTTAAAATGTACATCACTGACCGATTTACCGCCAAGAGCAGCTAAGTAAATATTATAACCCGCCTCTTTAAGTTCTTTAATAGCCATCGCGGCAGTCGGCGCCTCGTAGAGCACTGCGTGTTCTGCAAGCCCTGCTGATGCTTTGATAGCCGCAGCATTCAAAGGACCGCTATTTTTTTGGGTGATAATAATGCCATCTGCACCAGTGCAATAGGCTGAACGAATAATAGCGCCTATATTACGGGCATCATGAATACCATCAAGCATGACTAAAAATGGGTGTGTTTCTGGAACAAAAGGTTTTTTACGAATCTCTAGTGGTGCCGTAGCATACCCTACAAGGCCTTGATGATCGTCTGAACCAGCGCGTCTTGTTAATTCTTCTTTTGTTACATGATGAACAGTGCATGATGGGTGAAGAAGCTGCTGTACTTTTGGAAAAAGCTTTGGCTCTTGCTTTGTAGTATATAGTGAATACAATTTTCTCTTTTTTGCTTTAAGTAACTCAATTAATGGGTGCGCCCCATAGACCATATAAAGATCTTTTTTTATTGTCATAAAATCTGCTTTAATTTTTTTAATACTGTATACTCTTTTAAGTATAGCTATTTTTCGGTTAAAAATCCCAATCTCAATGGAAAAATCATGAATGCACCAAAAATAGTGCGCCAATTTGGACCCCTTGCTGGAAATCTACTTTTTGTTGTTTTATTTTGTTCGCTACTTGGGTTTACCAATTTAGTTATTGAGCACCTAGATGCTTTACTTACCCCCCAATCGGTATTAACTAAATTACGTTTTTTTAACGTACAAGGTGCTACTCATCAAAAAAATCTAAAGCATAATGCCCCCCAGGCTCTTTTTGATGGACAAACCATTAAAAAAACTATTTTAGGGCTTCTGGATAAAACTCAACCAGGAGATGAAGTTTTAATAACCACATTTGTAATAACAGATGATGAAATTTGCCAAGCGATCAAAAATAAAAAAAATGCAGGGGTCACTATAAAAATTATGGGTCTTGCCCAGCATAAAAAATAAATATATGCTGGAAACATGCTTAAAAACAACAAAATCTCAAAATATAAAAT
>JAIETV010000022.1 GCA_019744895.1 Candidatus Babeliaceae bacterium
CGAAAAAGATTCGGGCTCCGCTTTAACTTAATCGCTGGAATTTACAATTTTCAATTGTGAGGTTAGGAAAGAGATCTTATGAAAAATACTCATGATTAAAAATTACTTGAATTTTATCTATACCAGCGTAATTTTTTGTTTTTTTGGATACATAAAGACAGCAGAAACATCTTGCTATCCTGCATCAATTAATTTTCAAGAAGAAACAGTTGTTCTAAAAGATGGTTCTTCTGTAAATAAAAAACTATTTTCAAGTGTTATGCAATGTCTTGGGGTATATGTATACGCGCGTGCAAATGTTGAAAATAATTATTTACTGAAGGACAATGACCTTACTGTAATGAGCATAGTTATATCACAAGAATTATACAACATAGGCGTAAAGAATTATGATAGAGCTGAGGTACAAAAAATTTTAAATGCAGCAACAGAGTATCGAGAAAAAAGGTTAACTATTGTTGATCCTACAGGCGTTTGGCAAAAAGGTAGCTGTGAGAGAAATATTTCTGAAGCTCTTGCGGGTATAAAGCTCAAGGGTCCATCTCAATCTTATTTTGAACATAATCTTCTTACCGATTAATCACGCACGAGCTGATAGTACATGCATACAATCGGGCATATTTTATCATGAGAATTATCCGTAATATGGTGGGTGCCGATGGAGCTATTGTGTATCCCTTACCAACAGATTCCTTTAAAAATTAGTAGGTAAATTTTTATAGTATCGTAAAATTTTCAACCATGGTAGGCTAATAAAAAAGTTACAACTCATGACATTATTGGTAACTCCATGAAGAAGAAAAGTGTTATTCAGATTCTTGTAGATAAAAATTTTCTTACTAGAGATAAAGCCGATGCCCTTGTGCTGACATGCGATGAAAAATCTTCGAATTTTTTTAAATGTGTTCGCGATTTTGGCGTTTCAGAAGAGCACCTTGCTCAAGCGCTTGCTGAAAAATTTGAATGCCCTTATATCCCAGAAGTTACTGAGCAGATGACTGATCCTGAAATTATTTCGCAGATCCCTCTTAAGTTTCTACGTGAACAAATAATAATGCCTATTAAAATTGGGGACAATAATTCAGTTACGCTTTTAAGTGCAAACCCATTTAATTTTCAGCCACTTGACGAATTAACTTTAATGCTTAAAATTCCTTACAGCGTAGCAGTTGGCCCGCAATCTGGCATAATAGAAGCAATCAATAAGTATTATCCTTATCAAAGCAGTAAGGAAGTTATAGAAGGGCTTGAGGAAGAAAAAGAGTTTTCTTCTGATTTGGATTTTGCCGCAATTAATGAAGAAGATATTCTCGGTATGGCAAGTGAGGCACCCATTATTAAATTGGTGAATCACATTCTCTACCAGGGGGTAAAACAAGGAGCTTCTGATATTCATATAGAACCTTTTGAAAAAGAGCTACGTGTTCGGTATCGAATTGATGGAATATTATATGCAAGCATTACGCCACCAAAGCGAGCACAAGCCGCTATCATATCACGCATAAAAATTATGGCAAATCTAAATATCGCTGAAAAAAGGCATCCTCAAGATGGCCGTATTCAGGTTAAAATTGCTGATAAAGCTATTGATATTCGTGTTTCCGTGCTTCCGACCGTGTATGGCGAACGCATAGTAATGCGTCTTTTAGATAAAGCAAAAACGTTTAAACAGTTACATGAGCTCGGGTTAAGCGATCGCGATTATCGTGTGCTTATGCACTCTATAGAACAACCAAATGGTATCATTTTGGTTACTGGGCCCACCGGTTCGGGTAAAACTTCTACGCTGTATGCTATTTTGAATAAGTTGAATTCGCCTGATGTTAATATTGTTACCGTTGAAGACCCGGTGGAATATCAGATGATTGGAATAGGACAAGTACAAGTGCAGGAAAAAATAGGCCTTACCTTTGCTGCCGCTCTGCGCTCTATTTTGCGTCAAGATCCTGATATCGTCATGATCGGTGAAACACGAGACCAAGAAACTGCTCAAATTGCTATTCAGGCTTCATTGACTGGACATTTGGTATTAACAACGTTACATACAAATAGCTCTGCTGCAAGCATTACACGTCTTATTGATATGGGCATTGAGCCTTTTTTGATCGCGTCTTCTGTGATTGCGATTATGGCTCAAAGACTTGTGAGAAAATTGTGTGAACAGTGTAAGCAGCGCTATACACCAACTCCAGAAGTACTTAAACGTATAGGTATTTCTAGCCAAGAAGCTCAAAATATCACATTTTATAAGCCTGTTGGTTGTCATGAGTGTTTAAATACCGGCTATAGTGGGCGAATACCTTTATTTGAGATAATGGTTATGACTCAAGCGATCGCGCGTTTAACTGTCGAACGAACAGATACCGCCCTTATCCAAGATGCGGCTTTAAAAGATGGTATGACCTTGCTTGTACATGATGGTATAGAAAAGATTAAAAAGGGCATTACTACTATAGAAGAAGTTCTTACAGTTGCAACTACGCAAGAGGTAATCGAATAATGTCCAGAATCAAAAATTCTGGGTTCATGCTGTTTGAACTTATGTTAGTAGTGGCATTAATAGCTCTTTTTTCAGTAATAGGTTTTATAGGCTTAGCGCGTTATAGTGGTACTTCAATTACTACCGATATAGCTGTTTTGAGTCTGTTATTGCATACTGCAGCAACTCGTGCAACCTGTCTGAAAAAAAAACAAACTATTATTATTGATGAATACAATTCTGCTTTAACATATGATGGCATTCGTTACCCTTTGCAAGAAGGGTTAAATTTCAAAGTATTACCAAATGTTTACGGTCCGCCATCAGCACCTTATGCTTTGGTAACACAAGCGGTTACATTTGTAGATAAAAAAATTGTTGCTCATCCAGATGGCACCTTGCAGTCAGGTACGCTGTATATAGCAGATTCCCACACGCAATATGCACTCACCACCCCCGTTTCTGCATTTTCTTATATTCGTGTATATCGTTATCGCGATGGAGTATGGCAAAACTATTAATATACAGCATATCTTTTTTTCTACGTGCATTAATTACTTTTATAGGTGCACTATGGCTAACTCTTTGCATCTCTATTTTTATTATTATGCATGACCACGTAATAATGAACGTTCTAGAAAAAACTATTTGTTCTGGGGCCAGTACAGCATTTGAATGTGATTTCAATGCGCATGTGGAGCGAGTTGATATAATTAACGGTACGATCTTCTTAAGCGATGTTATAGTATTACCAGCTAAGAAAAAACTGACATGGTTCTGGACAAGCGATAGCATAGCTATCACTATTAATTGGCAAAAACTTTTACTAGAAAAGCAGATTATTCTTAGAATTTCTTGCGGTGTTATGAAGATCGAGACGCAACTTGAGCAGGGCTCTGTCGCAATAAAAAACCATCTTCAAGCCTTTATGCGCGAAAAAGAAACGGCGATACCCATTATTCCCGAAAATCTCCACATAGCGCATGCTAAAATTGTGCTTTACATTAATGAAAATACGGCTTTTGAATGCGGTATAAGCGGCGCAATAGATCTTATTGATAATAAGCAGCATGTTGGCCTTACTATTACCCAAGACTATATTAAGTATAATAATCAAACTCTGGCGCGCGATGTAAGACTACTGATAAAAAACGTAACCGATAGGGGCACAAAAAATGCTACCCTAGAATCCCACGGTACTATTGTATTACGAAATATCTTAGATGATTCATGGTGTGCCGGTAAATTATATGCATCTATGCTGGATGGCAGTTTATCCCTTTGCTTTTTGAGTAATGATGAAAAAACTGAGCTTCGTTTATCAATAAAAGATACCTATGAACTTTTTGCAAAAAATTCTATGGGTACCGCAACAGTAACCGGAGATCTTAAAGGTTTAGCGACTGTTAAAATTAATGCGCACTTATTTTACGTGAATTATTCATTGTTATCAGATCATATAGCAATAACCATTGATGACAATAAGCAGCATGTGTTCAAAGTCGATTTTTTTTACGATGGGCGCTACACCATGCAGGGTGCAACAGATTTTTTACATAATCTTTTACAAGAAAATACTATTCCCCAGGAATATCTTAACATAATTAATCAAATTAAAGATTTTTTGCAGTATAAATCTCCCTTAACTATAAAGGGAATGCGAACTCCAAAGTATTGGAAAAATGATATAGATGTTTCCGGTTTACATATCCGCATACCGTATACCTATAATTTTTTGCGCTCTTGTCATACTACTGCGCTGGTTGCTTTAAATAAAAAATATCTTTTGTTGCGTGACACGACAGTACAAACAGATCGAGGAAGGCTCATAAGCGGTATGAGTACTCTTGGTTTTGATGAGCATTTTAACATTTCTTATGCTCACGTACCTATTATGCTTCAGGACTTTTTTATTAATAAAGCAAAAGATTTTTTTGCACAACTTTCTGGTGCATGCATCATAAAATATGATAAAATAAATCGATCAAAGATTAATGGAATATGTACAATAAAAAAATGTCATATCCGTAACAACCCCTTTTCTGGTAAAGTTGGCAACGATATTGTTTCAGCAACCATTAATCCCTTTGAGAGTCATCATCTTGCGCAGATAGCTGATCTTGATATCATGTTGCGGTCATATGAACCTGTTGAGATAAAAACATCTTTTTTACAGGCACAAGCTCAGGTAAAATTACAGATACTTGGCACTATTGCGCAACCGCAATTATTTGGGCAGATCGAATTATTGCAAGGTTCGTTATGTTTCCCTTACAAACCACTTGAGATAGAGTTTGGCCGCATATTTTTTGTTGATAATCAGCGGGATGATCCTGCAATTGAATTAGTGGCAACTGCTGTTATAAAAAATTATGCGATAACATTAACTGTTAGTGGTACGGCTCAAAATCCTCTTATTACGTTTCATTCTACTCCAAGTTTACAAGATGAGCAGATACTAGGACTTTTAATAGGGGGTTCTCCAGATAGTTCATTGTCATTAGTGATGCCACTTTCGTCTATGAATATGATTGAAAAACTTATTGTTGGTGCATCTGATGAATTGGATGCGCAAGATATGTTCAAAAATTGGCTTAGTCCACTGCAAAATGTAAAAATTGTTCCTCGGTTTAGTGATCAAACAAGCCGCGGTGGCTTGCGCGGTGCGCTTGAAATCGAAGTAAACGATTATATTAGCGCGCTTATTCAACAAAACTTTAGCTTAAGTGAGGACGTACTTATTGAAATTTCCTATAAACCTCTTGATGAACTAACTATTCGTGGTATTCGTGATGAACGTGGTGACTTTGGTGGTGAAATCGAAGCCCGTTTTACGTGGTGACATTAACAGCCGATAGCTTTAGCTGCATTTGGATGCTTTTGTTTAAAGGTAGCAGATCTACAGCAGTGTCTTTTAAGCTCATTTTTTGCACTTTGAGGCAACGCAACAAGTGTTCTACCAGCAAGCCCAACTACATTTGTACACAATAACTCATCTTCTGCCAAGCCCAGTTGAGTCGGTGCTGCTTGTAAAGGGCATCCGAGTGCGCGTGTAGCATTTGGATGATTACTTTTAAATTCAGTGGACCAACAACAATATTTTCGGGCAGTATCTTTTGCATCAGACGGAAGAAAAGCTAAAGCTGAGCCAAGTTTTCCAACCGCGCCAATACACACTTCTTGTTGAATACCTTGAGCCGTTCTATCAAGCAATGGTGCAGTATCAAGAAATTCTTTTTTATAAAAATTATAAAAAAGCTGGCGATCTTTTTGACTCAATTCATTTTCATCCGGCTCTTTTTGCGTATATGTATATGTTTCCCAATTTGGCCATAAGGCATCAGTTGATCCACCGGTAAGAGGATTAGTTGCTTGAGGATTATATTTTTTTATGGCGACCAGCTTATCAGCATTTGGATGTTCCGGGTCTATGTTTGCAACAAGGTTTTTATTTTTTTTATAAAAAACTTTTATTTTTTTGCATAAATCCAAGATATGATCTTCAACCAACTGGGCGTATAAGCCTGAATGAGTTGGCTCTTGTCCTTCTAAAAGAAGGCGTACATTATAGAGATTTATACCGTTAATAGGCCCATATCGTCTTTTAAAGTTTTCAGTTAACGCGCCGGAGGTTTGTACGAAATCTGTCATTGAATAAAAAAGAAACAGATTTTTAATCGATTTGGGCAAATAAAGATCTTGTTCAGTATTGGATTTTATTTTTTCATTATATCGCAATACCGGTGTTGCTAAAAATAGGGCATAATCAATTGGTTCTTGAATGAAGTTACTTGCAACAGCAATAACATTACCTCCATGACTGTGTCCCATCATAATAATTTTAGGAGTGACTTTTTGTTTTTTACATTGTTGCAAAATATCGTTTAACCCTTGCGCTAATTGTTTGCCGCCACCGATTCGTGCACGGTCTTCATTTTTGCCACTCCATCCGAATGAGATTTTTACCGGCTCTTGATTGTCATACGCGGTTTCATTAAAAAAAACATCGGGAATAGGATCATGCGATAGGGTGACCTCTTTTAAAAACTGTTGGGAATTAGAAAATGTACCATGCACAAGGACTAGGAACACAGGATTATTTGACGCAAATGAGATTTTATTAGAGCTACACGTGCCTGTTTGAGCTATTTGGTGGGCGCTGCAAAAATCATTAGGTAACATAAGCGTATAATCAGCATATATCGATAGCTGTGACAAGGTCAGTAATAGAGATAATTTTTTCATATAAACCCTTTTTCCTGGTCTGTTAATCGTAATAAAGACAATAAGGCCCCTTTTATTTCAATTATAAAATAATAAAATGGGCTAAAGCAAGAGTTGAAAAAAGAGAGTTATATAAAAATTGTAAGTCAAATTATGGCAACAAATCGTCACTAATGTTATATATAGCTTTTAAAGCTTGCAATACTTCTGGTGGGATCTCACCAAATAAAGTGCGCCCGTCATTTTCAACAAGATCGCTTTTTTCAATAGGCACAGATGCTCGAATCTCATCTATAACAAAATGAGTTCGATTGGGATATAAAAAATTTGATACTACATTTTTAGAAAAATTCAGCAAAGCATGCCCAAACGTCTTATTCCGGTTCGATTTTTTTTGAGCAATACTATCAAGCGCAACAAGAAGTGCTTGTTGCCTAAGGGGCAATAGCGGGTTGCTAAAATAATCGCCAATTTTTTGAGCTTGAGCATCAAATATCCCAATATACCCATTTGTATCTTCAAGATCAGGGGCATCTGGAATAATCTGGGTGTTGGGATAATGATTTAATTGCTCAGTAACAATTGCTCTTGAAGTAAAAATATCCGCTGGTCGAACCTGCGAAGTGAACGGTATCACGCAAAGCGGTTTCGAGGCTAAAGCACGTGCTATTTCAGCAGCAGTTTTAACAGTTCCAGAATTGTCCTGGCAGCTAAGCGTTAGCAGCATAAGAATGAGTAAATTATATACAGTATATATTTTCATAATTTGATCGTTTTTTTATTAAAATCGATATTTTTTAATAGTAGTATAAAGCAATTTATTAATTAGCGCATTAAAGGATATTCAGAAAAGCCCAATAAGCGACATTCAGGTTGAGGAACGATGCCATAGGCATCAAAAACTTTCTGTTGCATAGTCCGAGCGACAGTTATAATATCAGCGGTCTTTGCGTTACCTTTGTTGACAAGCATATTGGCATGCTGGTAAGAAACTACCGCATCGCCACAAGAAAGAGCACCTTTTACGCCAATTTTATCAAGATAATAGGCAACATAAATAAGCTTTTTTCCCATGCTTTCAAGAGTAACTTCTTCCGGGTGAAAATTTCTGAAAAAGCTACCGCACGTGCCCGAATTGGGGTAACGGCTAACGCGGTGGCGAATAATCTCTTTTCTTCTTCCCTGAGCATACGCAACTTCAAGCGGGGTTTCAGCAAGCTTGAGTTTAAATGTAGCGTTTACTAGGTAATAGCTTGCCAGGTGAAGCGTTGAATAATTGTAGCCAAAATGAAACCAATCGCGATTAACCATCAGAAATTCTCCAGTTACTGCATTAATAACAGTAGCTTCTGTAATAAAATTGCTGAGTAAAAATTCAAAATAATGAATATTGATAAACACTGAGCCACCCACCGTTCCGGGTATGCCGCTGAATTCTTCAAGTCCTAATGCGCCATGCTCTAAGCAGGAATCAATAAGTTCATGGATGCTGACGCCTGCATCTGCTGTTACATGCACATGATCATCTTTAGTTTTATAAGTGATATTCTTAAAAGCGGGATGAATAACAAGCCCTGAGATGCCCGTATCACTTATCAGCATATTGGCGCCTTCACCTAATAGAGTAATAGGCTTATTATTCTGACGTGCATATACAATTGATTGAGAAAATTCATCAGCATCTTGCGGGGCTGCATAGAGTTCTGCCTTACCGCCTGTTTTAAACCAGTTTTTATCTGCAAGAGAAACATGTTGTTGAATAAGTACTTTTTTTATAACAGACATGATGCCGTTTTGTGTGGAATTTTACGCATGCGCGCGGGGTTGTCTAAAATCGCTTGTTTGCATACTTTACTGCAGGTTGCATTGTGCTTATTTACGCAATCTGGGCATATAATAAGTTGCTTATTGCATGCAGCGTATATACAGTTATAATAATCGTCAGCAGAAGTATCACAAAGTTTACAGTTGCCTAGAACATCATTATTTATCGGAACAGCTATTCTGCCGTCAAATACATAGTTTTTGCCGCGAAAATAGCCATCCGGAAATGCCTGGGCGTACCGATCAATGCCACCGGTGATCTGATAAACTTGTTTTGCAACGCCTTTGCTTTTCAAATACGCAGATGCACGTTCACAGCGAATACCGCCGGTACAGTACATTAAAACTTCTTTGTCTTTAAAAATATCTTGATTTTTGTCGATATAATCGGGAAATTCTCTAAAAGTTTCCACATCAGGCACCACAGCGCCAATAAATTTTCCAATAGCTGCTTCGTAGTTGTTTCTAGCATCTAATATTACTAAATTTTTATTGTTAGAAATTAGCTCATGTGCTTGTTGTGGGCTTAAATGAGTTCCGGTGTCTCTATATGAAATTTCTTGAGGGTTTTTACCCATACGGGTAATTTCCTCTTTTTCAACAACACGCATGCGTGGGAACGGCTCACCTTCACATTGGCTGATTTTAAAATCTATTCCGTGAAAAAATGGGTGAGCATTCATATGCTGTATATAATCATGACAGGCTTGCGGTGCGCCTGCAACTGTTCCATTAATACCTTCAGGTGCTATAATAATGCGCCCTTTAAGTCCCAAGTTTTGACAGAGCTCTTTTTGTTGTTTTACCTGCTGTGCAGGAAATTGTACGTCGGTATATTTATAATAAAGTAGTATAGTTTTCATAATACTATAATTTTAGCATACATTGATCGTTTTACAATTTTTGCGTACACTTTAACAATCATACTCTCTAACCTTAGGTTATAATCGCATGAAGCTGTCTCTTTCTTGGGTATTTACGCATATTAAAAAAAATCCTTTTCTTGATTTTCAGTCCGAATTTGAAAAAGGCAACTTTTTCGAGCGGATGGGCGCTACTATTGCTGAAATAGAGCAGGTTGAAAAGATAAATTATCCATTAGATAAGATTTTTTTAGGCACAGTAATCAAACAAGATACTTCCTGCACCATTACTATTGCTGAATTACATAAAGAGATCATCTTACCAAATCGTAGAGATTTAGCTGTTGGAGACAGCTGTTTAGTGTTCAAGCAGGGCGATAATAGTGCGTATCTTACTCTTAAAAATTTATATGCTGAAAAAGAAGGTTTTGTTCCGGCCATTTGGGTCACCGAGCCAAAAAAAGCCGGTGCGTGGAAAGAGAATATTTCTGCATGGGATTACATATTAACATTTGATAATAAAGCATTAACCCATAGACCGGATTTATGGGGCCACAGGGGTTTTGCGCGTGAAATTGCAGCTTTATATGGTTTAGAGCTAGTGCCTGAAGAATATATTTTGGCACAAAAAGCAATTCGTTCGTTTACGCAAAGCACGCCCGCTGTTGCCGGTAATGCTATCGGTTTAGAAAACCATGACTCGAACTGTAAACGTTTTGCAGGCTTAAGTATTCAACGTATTTCATCTTTAGCATCGTTCCCCGATATGCTCTTTAAACTTTGCGCAATTGATGCAAAACCAATAAATGGTATAGTGGATACAACTAATTATGTCATGTATGATATCGGCCAACCGATGCATGCCTTTGACGCTGACCAAATTGCCGGAGATGTTTTAAAGCTTGAGCGCGCAATTGCTGGAGAAAAGTTAGTACTTCTTGATGGTTCAACCATCACCCTAACCCAAGCTGATATGGTTGTGCGCGATAAACAAAAAGTTTTGGGTCTTGCCGGTATTATGGGCGGGAAAGATTCTAGTGTGACACGAAAAACAACCGGTGTCTTTATAGAATCGGCGTCATATGCCGCTGCTGCTATTCGTAAATCGTCTATTGTGCACAAAATTCGCACTGAATCATCAACCAGATTTGAAAAGTCACTCGATCCGTTATACAACACTCAGGCAATAACACGCTTTTTACATCTTTTGGATATTCATGATGTTAGCTATCAAAGTGGGCAAGCAATTATGTCGCTGGGTGAAGTTCCAAAAGAAAAAACTATTAATTTTACACAAGCATTCATTTCTGATCGAATCGGTACAACCGTGTCAATGGATACGATTCACACTATTTTAAGTGCACTGGGTTTTGGAGTTAAGCAATCTGGTACACAATTCACCGTTACCGTGCCAAGCTTTCGTGCAACAAAAGATATCACTCTTGCAGAAGATATTGTTGAAGAAATCGCGCGCTTTATTGGGTTTAATAATCTTGCCATGCAATTGCCTTCACGCGTTATGAAACCATTTTCAATTGATTATATTATGATGCGTCGTGCCCTCAAACGTTTATGCGCTTTTGGTTTTAATATGCATGAAGTAAGTAATTATGCATTTTATGATAATCAATTTATAAATAAAATAGGGCTAAACGCATTAACATCTGGCAGTGCCTATACCGTTGCTCACCCTGTTTCAGAGCATTGGACAAGCTTAGTTTCATCATTGATACCCCATTTTTTTAAGAATGTTGAGCAGAATGCATCTGAACATGACCGCATGGCATTTTTTGAAATGAATACTATTTGGAAGAAAATTGATAATGAGCCTGTTGAGCAATCGTCATTTGCAGGAATTTGGTATCAAGCAACTGAGATTAATTTTTATGAGTATAAAGAAAAAGTAGCTCAACTATTCAAACTTCTTTGCTTACCAGTGTTGTGGCGAAAGCCCGCTACTGGCGTTGCATACTATTATCATCCATACCAGACAGCTGAACTAGTGTTTAATGATATCATTATTGGGTATGCAGGCTGTGTAAGGCCAGATAGCATGAGAACGTTTTCTGCTGGGCACGCATTTGTTTTTGAGATTGATCTTGATACCCTACTGCAAGCGCATAAAAATTTCGTAACATTTGCTCCTCTTTCAATGTACCAACCGGTTACAACAGATATTAGTTTACTGGTACCATTTTCTGTCACGGTTGACGCACTTGAGCAAGCTATTGCACTTGTTGATGCACGAATTTATCAGATACAATTAATCGATTATTTTGAAAAACCAGAATGGATTTCCCAACGTGCAGTAACGTTGCGTTATAAAGCAGTCGATCAGGAAAAAACTTTCTCAAAGCAGGAGATCGACCTGTTGCGGTCTGCGATAATTACTGCAGTTCAAGCGTTAGGAGTAAGTGTTCGATGATAAAGAGAATATTTTCAGTCATTGGTGCATTAACATTTTTTACCTTTATTCTTGCTATCGATTTTTTAAGTAAGCAGTGGGCCTTAAAAACAACGGCTAAAGAGGTTATTTTAAACCAGTTTGTTACTTTAGAATTACTCATTAATCGTGGCATTTCATGGGGTATTTTTCATCACGCAACGCAACCATTTTTTATTGCGCTTTCAGTTGCAATCTCTCTTGTGGTGGTTTTACTTGTTGGCTATACAGTCTTTCGCTTTGTAAAGGGCTTTCCTGTGTATGCTGAATTATTGGTAATAGCCGGTGCAACGGGAAATTTAATCGACCGCGCATTATATAACGGCGTTGTAGACTTTATTGTTTTTCATATAGGCCCTTATTCGTTACCGGTTTTTAATGTTGCAGATGGTGCAATTATTATCGGTGTGCTTTGTATCGTTGCAACTATGCATGAATAAAATTCTTTCGTCTTTTACCAAAATAATTTCGCCGCCTTATTGTATAGGCTGTGAATGCTTGTTGCCAGATTATACCGTTCTGTGTACTGCTTGTTTAGATAGGTTACCTGCAATATTTTCTCAAACAATCTCGGTAACTGTGTCAAAAACTCTTACCGTACATGCCCTAACTGCATATCAAAAACCTATTGAAAAGCTTATTTTGGCAAAATTGAATAGCAACCGTATTCCCATAGATCAAATGTCATTTTTACTTTCAGAGCATGTTAAAAAGCATTCTTTGGATGGTGATTATATTGTGCCGATACCGTTACATTGGCAGCGCACGATATGGCGGGGGTTTAATCAAGCAGAAATATTAGCGCAAGCAGTTGCACGAGTTTTACATAAACCAGTATGTAAATTTTTGAAACGCACAAAAAATACTGTTTTTCAATCGAAGCTTTCTGCCACCGAGCGTAAACAGAATCTTGAAAATGCATTCAAGTGTGTTATTTCTTTAAAAGATAAAAAAATAATTTTAATCGACGACCTTTATACTACTGGCGCAACAGCTGTTGCCGCCGCGCGTGAATTATATAAACAAGGTGCAGCGTCAGTTGAACTTTTAGTGGCCTGCAAGGTTATAGATTAGTTTTTGTAAATATAATCTCTCTATGCTAATCTACACAATGGAAATTAGTATTTTAACCGATAAATTTTAAGGATATAGTATGACAAAAAATTTCTTGAGTATAGTTTTTCTGGTAAGCGCATTAGTTATGCTTCCCGGTTGTGATTGGGATTGGAAATCATGGTTTACACAATCATGCACAACCTGCGTGGGCGGTCACGGACATGACCATGGTAAGGGCGGTTCGGCATGTTGTATTTCCCTTGACGGCAAACCTGCTTTAACCCAACGTGATTTTGAAAATAAATTTAATCAGCTTTGCATGGCCCGCCCAGACATACAACAAGCTCTTGCCGGTTTGCCAGCAGAACAGCAGCAGGCATTTTATGATCAATTTGCCGATGCAATGCTTGCAGAGTTACTAGTAAGTCACTATGTTAAAGAAGCTGGTCTGATGGAAACCTCTGAATATAAAATGGCAGCCCAACAAGCTCATGATGCTGTAGAAACGCAACTTAAAAATAGCATCTTTCAGTCAGACATATTCAAAAAAATTGAGCGCGAAGTGACTGACGAAGTTGCTCAGAAATATTATGAAGAAAATCGTGACCGCGTAGCAATTTTTAAACGTGCACCATTTATTGATAAAATTGGTGGAGTTTCTGTACAAATGATCGAAGTTCCAAAAGAAACAGAAGCAAAATCTCTTGCAGCTCAAGTGCAAAAACAGGATATTGCAAAGGTTGCGCGTGACGCACAACGTAAAGTTAAAAATCTTGGTTTAGTAACCCCACGATCCATGGAAGTTGATGAGCATATTCGTAGCAAAGTTATGGGTTATACCACAGTACCTCAAGCTGAAGTAGTGAAATTAACTAATGGCAAATATGCGGTAATTAAGGCAACAGCTATTGAAAAAGACTCCTTCAAACCATTTAACGAGCCAGAAGTTAAAGAAGCTGTTAAATCATTCTTAATTCGTAACGAACTTGGAAAAGCAGTTACTAAAACTATGGATGAATTAAAACAGAAATATGGCGCTATTATTCACCGAGATAATATTATGCAATTGGTAAAAATCGATTCTCAGACTGCTACAATACAAGAAGAATCGCTACAAGAAAAAGCTCCTATGGCAAAAGCATTGAAAGCGTAATTTCTGCCGCTTGAAAACAGCCGCCAAGTAACGTATACTATGCGGGAACATGGGTACTACATGTTCCCGCTTTTTTATACCTAAGGCTATTACTTGTATGAATAAATTTCTTAAATTCTTTGCTTGTTTGATTGTATTCTTGCTCCCAGCGCGTATGCAACTAGTTAATGAAATTGTAGTGATTATCTATCATGAAATGGGCACAGTAGTTGTATTAGCTTCTGATATTCGGCCTGCACTTGATGGGCATATGCAAACATTGCGTGAAATAATTCTTAATAAACTTATGCAACTTGATGCGCTGTACCATAAAATTATTGTCACTCAGCAAGAAGCAGAAAAATATATCGAAAACATCCAAAAACAAAACAGGCTTTCTCGTAAAGCGGTTGAAGAGCTTTTTACTCAAGCTGGATACACCTACGCACAAGCGCTGGAATATCTTCGTGGTCGCCAAATGATCGAACAAGTGGTTGAGTTCCGTGTGAAGTCAGATAAACGTATGATGGTTTCTCGAGCTCAAGCAGAAGAACGTTATCATGAAAATCCTCCCATGATTGAAGCGATCTATACCCTTGCTATTGCTTTTATTTCTCAAGAACAATTAGGCAAAAATACACTCTCTGATTATCTTAAAATTATTACTATTGATTCAGATTTGCAATTTGATGAACCCTTTGATCTTAAGGAATCTGAAATAGCAGATGATCGTAAAATAATCTTGACTCATAAAGAAGGAGAGATAGTCTTTACAGAGGCTGTCGATGGGGGTTTTGAGATCACTCGTTTAATTAAAAAAATTCCTGCAAAAGTTAAGCCATTTGATGATTGCTACATGGAAATCGTTACAAAAATGCGCCAAGAGCGCCTGAAAGAAGTTTTTGAGAGTTATTACAAACTTCTTTTATCACAGGCTACTCTTCGCTTTACGCACCCAGAGGATGCAAAAGTTTTAGAATCAACGGAAATGATTTAATCTGATTTTACCAGGGACATAGTATGAAATCGAAAAATATTATTGTTAGTATTATATTTTGCACAATCGCATTAGAGGCTTTTGAAGATAGCGATGTTGTCAGAAGACATGCAGCATTAAGCAGCGCTGCTGTGGGATTAACTATGGGTACCGCTACTGCAGCGGTTAGTAACTTTCTCAGTGGCGCGCCCGATGCATCTGGAATAATAGCCATGGGCTGTTCTGCTCTAACCCAGAGTTGTTTTTTGGCTTACCAATGCGCGGTTTTGTGTTCTTTGGGTGATGATCATGATGTCAGAATGGCTCATGCTATAGAAGTTATCCAGGGTCTGGATTCAAAAATAGTCATACCTGCAGCTTTATTAGGTGCATTAGCTCCAGTGATATACAGAAAATTTGAGGGAGATGATGTAACTTTAAACGATGGCTTTGGCCTTTTTTGTGCAGTAGGTATCATAGGTGCTGAAAAAGCAGCACGATATGTTACTAATAGATTCAGCGACTATCTAGAAAAAAATAAGTAAAATAGATTATTGCTACTCTTCTTGTTCAATTTCTTGAGCGAGTTCAAGTGCTTTTTTAATCATGTCATCTTGAATCGGGGCATATTCTGGCTTAGTCGCGCAAAAGTTTTGCATCAGTTCTTGCAAGCTCATATCGATCTTTAATAAAGCTCGCGCTTCTTTAATAACAATCGGTCTAATAGGGAATATCCCTACTATGTAGTGGGCTTCTTGACAGGCATTGTGAATAACATGCGCATCGACGCGGTCTTTGATGTGTGCAGGAAGTGTGTATATAACTTTGATTACGGTATTTGCAATGGAATGCTTACGAATCTCGGCTAATATCTGCTCGGTATGGCTTGAGTTATCATGTAAAGTGATTTCAATTTGTATAAAAGGTCGCGTGTTTACGTTAATAAATTCATGAGTTGTGTTTTGTTTATCGTGAATAGTGACCATGCAAAAACCCTTTTCTTCTTTTCGCTCGCCAAAATCTATCCGTTCAATAGAACCGGAATAGACGATTGCCGGGTGTCCATTGGGGTTAAGATTCTGATAACGATGTAGATGTCCTAATGCGACGTAGTCATATGGTTCAAGAGCCAGTTGAGATGGTAAAAGTATCGGGTCATTTCCGTAAACAGCGCGCTTTTCTGAGCCTGAAAATATTCCTGAACTTACCGTAAGATGTCCGGCTAAAATTGCAGGAATCGCAGGATCGAGATCTTCTGATAAATTTTTGATAATGTCAGCAATCCCATTACTAATAACTTCTGTTAATTGCGCGGCGGTTCTGTTTTGATGTTCGTTTGATAAACTTATGTGTGAACGAGTCGGCCATGGGATACCAGTAATTTGAATGGGGCCCTGTTTTGTTTGTAGCAAAATATTTTCTGGTTTGCTGATTACATAAAAACCATCAAGAGGTAATTGACCAAATATTTCAAGTGCATGGGATTTACCAAAAGTAAGCGGATGGTCGTGATTGCCAATGACCATGACTATGGGAATGTTATGTTTAAATAATCTAAAAAAGCATTCGCTTAAAAGCCGCTGATGCGTTGGAGATGGATTGGGTGTTTTGTACGCATCGCCAGAAAACATAAAAAAATCAACATTTTGCGCAATTGCTCTATCTATACATTCATGTAAAGCATTTTGAAAATCAATAAGACGTGAATGTATACCCGTTTTTGGGTCAACCTTTCCATAATTCTCCATTCCAAAATGAATGTCAGCAGTATGTATGAACGTTATCATTTTTCATTATGTGAAGATGGCGTGTCAGTTTTTATTGCACCAATAAATGAACGTGATTCATTAAGCCGTTGTGCATACTGCTCTTTGTTTACTTGAAGTGCGCGAGCAATGCCAAGCGCATAGGGTGGGACATCACTTGTGATAACAGAGCCGGCACCGGTTATGGCATCATGACCAATCGTAACAGGGGCTACCAGTGAATTATTGCTGCCAATTTTTACATTTTTTTCTATGGTCGTGACATGTTTTTGAAAACCGTCATAATTGCAAGTAATCGTTCCGGCGCCAATATTGACTTTTTCAGCAATATTAGCATCACCAATATATGAAAGATGTTTTGCTTTTGTACCAGCTCCGATTGTGCTATTGCTTACTTCGACAAAATTTCCTATGCAAGCATGTTCATGCAATGAATGTACATTACGCACATGAGCAAATGGCCCAACAGATACATGATCATGTATTTCTGAATCGGTAATAACACAATGAGGCAATATGGTAACTTGGTCGTTTAATATACTATTAGTTATAGTGCTGTAGCAGCCAATAATGCAACGTGTACCAATGCGCGTATTTTGTGCGATGTGCACGCCTGCGCCGATGCGCGTACCTGCGCCTATGGTTACTGATTGTTCGATAATGGTTGTTTCCGGTTGTTCAAAATAAACACCTTTTTGCATATATTTTTGTATGATTCGATGGCGAATAATTTTTTCTGCCGTTGCTAATTCGTTTACGGTGTTAATGCCACGAATGGTATCAAAGTCTGTTTCAACAGTATGTATATGAAGACCCATATTACTGGCAGCAGCAATTATATCGGTAATGTACCATTCTTGTGAATTCTCATGAAGTGAAAGTTTTTCAATTTCAGCATGTAAAAAATCTTTACTTATTAGATAGATACCCGCGTTTATAAATTGCCCTTCTTGTGCGGTTCCTTTGAAGTCACGGGCTTCAATAATTTTAATGGTGTTGTTAGCCCGAATTACTTTTCCATAACCATTGAGCTGGTCATCGCAGGTGGCAACAACAAATGAGACAGTTGCTTTTGTAGCAAGGTGCTCATTGAGTACTCGTGAAATAAGTGCCTGATCAATAAGAGGCATATCACCATTAATAATAAGAATATGGTCAGCCTGCCAAAATGCCTTAGAGCAAGCAACGGCATGTCCCGTGCCCTTTTGAATTGTTTGTTCAACAAAAAGAGGGGTTATTTTTGTTCTTTGGGTGATAATTTGCTGAATGAGTTCTTGTTGATAGCCGGTTACAACAATAGTGGGTATTGCAAGGGCTTCAAGAACGGATAGAGGATAAAGCACCATCGGTTGACCGCATAAAGGGAACGCTAATTTAGAACTGCCCATAGCAAAACGGGTAGATTTTCCCGCAGCAAGAACAACAGCCTGTATGCTATGAGTATCTTTATGAGTTAGTTGTGATGAGTAACTTTCTTCCATGCTAAAAAATCCTATAAAAATTGTTATGTATATCTTACTCGATATATGGTTCATATAATACTGCCTTTTAAAATGGTTGTTAGATAGTACCATGAAAAAAAAACGGCGTCACTTGCGTTATTCATGAGAATCTTTGGTAAGAAGCGCCATATCGTCGACAGTTAAATCTTTTAATCATTTTTCACGCAGATGACTATTTAACCCATGTTGGATGATTTGCTGTACAATAGGCCATTTCTTACATAAATTTAACAATAAATATCGCGCTTGCTTTATCGTTTTTTTGCGTATTCAGCTATAAGTTCTGTATCTACATAAAGTGCTTATTTATATGCAAAGGTATCACTTTAAAAAAATAATACATCGGGTATCCTAGAGTGTATTACATTATGCAGCGTTTCAGCATGGAGAGGTGGCTGAGTGGTTGAAAGCGGCCGTCTCGAAAGCGGTTATTCCAGTTATAAGGAATCGGGGGTTCGAATCCCCCTCTCTCCTTTTGTCATACGCAGCCTGCCTGGCTATGCGAGCATAATTTATCTTTACTTAGGAAAATAAGGTAATGGAAAAAAAATATTGTATAATTTTTCACTTGGTTTTCGCAGTTATCATTTCCATTTGCTGCGATACACTGCAAGCGATGGTCTATGATAATCAGTATCTTCCTGAGTTACAAAAGCTTCTTGTAAAAAAGCCTGCTGCCTATGGACAACTTATGGTTCAGCCGTTTGTTTGGATAGGGGAACAATCTTTCTTTGAAGAGTTTGGCGAAGAAGAGCGGGGAGGCTTTGCCAACGAAGGTGAAGTTCCTCTTTTTAATATTAACGGTGTCTATAACCAAATAACGCTCGATAATGCTTTAAAATATATAGGAAAAATAAATCAAAGTACTTTCAGATCCGACCTTATCGGGGCTAGCCCGGCATTAAAATGGTCAATGGATGGTATTATCCGTGCGCAGGGTCTGGGACTCACTTTTTATCAACCATTCACGCGCCATTTCAGTTGGGGTTTCAATTTTTTTATGGCACGTCTTACTACAGGGCTTAATTTTCAACCTAATAAAATAGATTTTACTAGTTTTACTCCGGGCGATTTTACGGACCTATATGATGAAAATAATGTTATTCAAGATATTTTAGGTTTGCGCGCGCGAGAGTATACTACTGTGGGTATTAGTGATATAGAAGCATACGTGCGTTTAGGCATAGTAGATGATTACAAATATAAGATGCGCCATTTAGATTTTGGCTTTAATTTTGGCGTGCTTATTCCCACCGCCCAACCCATTGACTATTTTAATCCCGCCGCGATTCCGCTAGGCGGTAATGGCCATTGGGGAATATTTGCATCATTAGATGGGCAATTTGAGCTTAAAGAAAATCTGGGCGTTGGCTTACTGTTGCGTCTAAACAAGCGTTTTGCGCGTAAAGCGAATCGCAGAATGGTTCAATTTACTGAACCAAATAATTATGGCGTTCTTTATGGTGCATCAAAAGTTGATCCGGGCGTAACCGTTATATTTTCACCTTATGGACAATTACTGCGGCTTCGAAGTGGCTTTGGATTACAGGTGCAATATACCCTTGTCTATCACGAAAATGACCATTGGCAAGATCTGAGAAACTGCGGTCAGCCCTGTGCAAATATTGAGCTTATGAATAAACGTTCACAATGGGCAAATGAGTATGTCAACGTAGCGGCATTATATGATTTTGCCAAAGATAGCAAAGAACGGACATTTAAGCCTATTATTACCTTTGCAGTCGATATTCCTGTTCAATTTTTAATAACAAAAAGAGCCGCTAAAACTTTCGGAATCTCATTAACAGTAGAGTCAACATTATGGTAAATTTTTTTCCTGCACGTAGATTATTTCGTTTTTTTTCTAATGATCTTGCAATCGATCTTGGAACGGCTAACACCGTAGTTTATGTCCCAGATCGTGGCATCGTTTTAAATGAGCCGTCGGTAGTGGCTGTTAAAGCTCATACCAACCAGGTTCTTGCTGCCGGCCATCGGGCAAAGGATATGCTTGGTAAAACACCTGAAACTATTATTGCTTGTAGACCCATGCGCGATGGTGTTATAGCAAATTTTGATCTTACTGAAAGTATGTTGCGCTATTTTATTAAAGAAGTTCAAGACAACCGCCGTACACTGGTTAGTCCAAGAATGGTTATCGGTGTTCCTTCGGGAATCACACAGGTTGAGCAGCGTGCAATTAAAGAATGTGCAAAAAATGCTGGTGCTCGTGAGGCTTATTGCATCATGGAGCCTATGGCAGCAGCTATCGGTGCAGGGTTGCCTGTTCATGAACCAATGGGAAGTTTTATTGTTGATATTGGCGGTGGAACAACCGAAGTAGCTGTCATTAGTTTAAAAAATGTCGTATTTTGTCGCTCCGTTCGTGTTGGTGGTGATGAGATGGATCGCGCAATTGTTCAATATATTAAACGAAAATACAATTTGCTTATCGGTGAACGCACGGCAGAACTTATAAAAATTCAAATAGGCACCGTTCTTTTAGCGGGCGATATTGAGCGTATGGAAGTTAAAGGGCGTGACCTGGTAACCGGTGTTCCTAAAACAATTTGGTTCACCAGCACTGAAGTGAATGAAGCGCTTCTTGAAACGATATCTTCTATTATTGATACCGTTCGTGTAGCATTGGAAAACACGCCACCTGAATTGTCTTCAGATTTGGTTGATAATGGTATAGTGCTTTCCGGAGGCGGCGCATTATTACGTGGATTAGATAAACTGATCTCTCGTGAGACGGGCTTACCCGTACGCATTGCCGAAAATCCATTACTATGTGTAGTTAACGGCGGCGGAAAAGTTCTTGAAAATATAGATTTCTTTAGCGAAGCTTTAATAAAATAATGCGTTATAAAAAACAAAAAAAGCAGCAGGGTGCTGAACGGCCAGTTGCTCATGGCATAGCGATTAAAAAACAATTTGGGCAACACTTTTTGCGTGATCAAAAAGTAGTTGATCACATGATTGAGCGTGTTAGCCTAAATCGAGAAAGCAGTGTATTTGAAATCGGTTGTGGTGATGGTTTTTTAACCAAATCACTATTACAACAACCGATAGCGCGCTTATGGGTTTTTGAAATTGATCCTGAATGGGCAACATTTGTTCAGGGTCAATATCCCAACCCACGCATGACTCTATTTCAAGAAAATATTTTAGATACAGACTTTTCGCGCTTTGTTAGTCATGCGCCATGGGTGCTGCTGGCAAACTTACCGTATTCGGTTACGTTTCCTATTTTGCATATTTTGCAAAAAAATAGAACGTTACTCCAAGAAGGTGTAGTAATGATTCAAGAAGAAGTTGCGCAGAAATTAGTAAAAAAATCAGGGCGCGGGTACGGATACGTGTCTTTATTTTTCCAATATTATTTTGACTTACAGTTAATGGAAAAGATAAAACCCGGCGCATTTGTGCCTCAGCCCAAAGTTGATTCAAGACTTTTATATTTTAAACCTAAAAAAGATATTTTAGAGATTCCTGACGAAGTTGGCTTTTGGAAATTTATTAAAGCATGTTTTAGTCAACCACGCAGAACACTACGTAATTCACTTGCAACATATACTTTTGATCTCAAGCTTATTCCAGAAAAATATCATGAACTTCGTTCTCAGCAACTTGCTATGCAAGATTTTCTTGAAATTTGGGATTTAATAAGAAAATAGTTTTAGCTTGATAAATCAAATGGTCTGAATAGCATATCAAAGATTGTTAGAGGCTTAAGCTGTTTTCTGGTATGTGCCAATTTTTTCTTACGCGCATCAAGACTTTCAAGCTTTGTTAAAGTACCACCACTTTTTAAGAATTTTGTTATACATGCTGTGAGCATGTCTGTTCTTTTTTGATTACCCTGTACTATTTTTTGGGTTACCGGCAGTTCTTCATTACACATACTAATAATAGCGCGAGCGTTCTCATTAAACGTTGGCTCTTTTAATACACAAGATTCTTTAAATTCGCCTAAAACGCAATCCCATTTTTTATCTTCTTCTGTGAACCAAAAAAGCATTAAGCTTCCAAAAGGGGTGTAAAGCTTTGTCGGGTGTTTTTCTTCAAAATAAAGCACGAGACCTTGATCGGTTGTGTTCCAGCTTGGATCGCACAACAACTGGAGCGAACCATTTTTTATCTGCATTGCACCTTTAACATCTATATCTGTTTTATTTACTAAGGCGTAAAGTGTATTGGCAATATGCATGGCCGCGTTGAATTCTTTATAATAGTGAGGTTCCTCAGAACTTTCAGTTGCCTGCATTACCCCAATAAAAGAAAGTACTAACATGAGCATTGATGCGTTGTGAGATATTTTTATAAAATTTTTCATGCGATTATATTTTTGACTATTATTGAGCATTTAATGACATAATCAGTTTATAGTAAATTATGAGTCGCATCCACATATTTTCCGGGTATGTTTTTCACTAATTTTTCCATACGCTTGCTTAATAGCGCTATGCATGTGATTTAAATATTCTTTTCTATTAAAAGTTTCGGGCCGCTCATCACATGCTATTTTTTTTATTTTTCTAAGCGTCTCCTGCTTGATGCCTTTTGTATGTATCTTTTTAAAATAACGCCTTTTTTTTACAATGCATTTTTCTGTATGAGGATAGAGTTCAACAACCAAATCATTTTCTTGTGGCATACTATCCATAGCAGCTTTAATAATAATAGGAATCATACACGCAGCCGGTAGTGGGTGTAAGGGGAAATCTTTTCGGTACATGCCTTCTGTCCAACCAAAAAACCATAGCTCTATATGTCCTGGAGATCGGTTAACATACGTTGGCTTTTCGTGATCTTTATACTTTCTGCGGGCTGGCTTAAGTTGTAACTCTATTTGAACAACTTTTTCTGGCGTAACAAAGCGTGACGTGTCATTAAATCTGCGTTTAGAAAAAAAGCGTCTAAAAGAAAAAAAGTCGAGTTTTTGCACCTTATCACCGCGAGAATAAATATGGTAAACCTTCTTAAAAATAGCATGTGTTACTAAATAGTCAGTCTCTTTTTGGATAGGTGTTCCCAATGTTATGAGCATGTCTATACAAAGCGGGTTATGTAAGCGTTCTTTTTCGTATACTCGAGCAAGTTGCAATGCGACAGTTCCCCCGTGACTATATGAAACAATACAAATCTTAACTTTTTGTCCCGGGTACATTGAACATTGTTTTTTGTATTCTAGTGAGAGCTCATCATAAAAACGTAAAGCGTTTTTATAACGTATCGATTCGCTTAGAACTCCTGACCAACCGTAGGTATAATAGATATTACGCTTTTGATGAGAGAAAGCTTCCTGTAAAACAGTGTCATATATATAGGCGAACAACGCTGCGGCTTTGCCTGGCTTTCTGGTAAGATAATCAACAGGGTGCAGACCATATTGTTGCATAGGTTGATTTTGATACATGTAGGGGTTTGTGCGGATGAGGTCTACAGCTTTTTCATAAGGAGTATTTTCAACTTCATCAAGCATGATACGGTAAATATTTGAAAATGAGGCATTACTCATAGCCCCGGAGGTTCCATGAACAAAGATGATCATCCAAACCTCAGAAGATTCTTGAATAGGCTCCTGATTCAAATATTGTGTTGCATGTATATAACATGGTATGAATAACAATAAGAATTTTTTATATATACCCATACTTTTTTCCTGGCTTTGTTAACGCGTACTATGAGTATAAATCAAATGAAAGAAGATAATGAAGTTTTTAAGCCGTTTGTTAATGTGTTTTAAAGTTTCTATGCAGCTTTTAGGCATAAACTTTCAAATCGTTAGAGGTTTATGGAAGATCGGTAAGCTCCCTCGCCCCTGCGTAAGTATTTTTGGAGGAAGCAGAAACTTTCAACATGAAGATTATTACCGCGATATGGCGTCACATGCTGCTCACCTGCTGGTTCATAATGATATCTCTGTTATTACTGGTGGCGGTCCTGGCATTATGGAGGCCGCAAATTGCGGCGCACATGCCACTCCGGACAATATTCAGCGCACTTTAAAAGTTGTTATTACCGGGCTAGCTCATGATGAATCACCCAATCCGTGCCCGGGAGATGCGGTAGCGGTGAACAATTTTTTTGCACGTAAATGGCTTTTGATAGATTATTCCATCGGATTTATTATTTTTCCAGGGGGAATAGGCACCCTTGATGAGCTTTCAGATTTAATGAATTTAATGGATACCGGCAAACTCAAGCCTCGAACGGTTGTTCTTATCGGCACAGAATATTGGAAGCCATATAAAGCTTTTTATGATCAAGCTAAGGCACAAAATTTTTTATCTAAAAATAGTATAAGCCCGATTATTACTGATGACATTGAATATGCCGTCAAGCTGATAGTTACACATTGTGAAGAATGCCGATAGTCTTATAAACTACCAACTTTTTGAAAGTTTGAGAGCGCAAACGACAGTTTTTTTCCTATAATAACGTGAATTCGATCTAAGCCGGAATTAAGTTTTTCACAAAAGACTCGATAGAAGGCTTTTTTTGGCGCATTTGAT
>JAIETV010000021.1 GCA_019744895.1 Candidatus Babeliaceae bacterium
TATTTTACTGGCTCATTGTATGGCGATGTTGTTGGCACACAAACAGCTACACGCGTAGCATTTATCTGTGGCGTGCCCGCATGTGATGTGGTAAACGCGTATTCACGAGTGCTTTCTGCAACAGCGTGTAATACACCATTAACGTTTGTTGAGCGCAATGCAAATGGCAGCTTTGCAGCAACCACTATCACACTCACCGGCAGCAGCTTAATTAATTACAGCGAGCTTAGTTGCTATGATATCGGAGATTCTTTTATCGTTGCACCCATTAATCGAAATACCATTGTAGGTATTAATGCACATGGGGGGAACCCGTATACCGCGACAGATACTACAGCGTACGGTTTTAATGCGCTTTCAAAAAATATGCAAAGTTTTAACACCGCGATTGGTTCATTTGCATTATTTAATAATACTGGAGGCTCACTTAATACTGCAGTAGGCGCGGGTAGTTTAGCAAGAAATGTCGATGGCGTTAGTAATACAGCAGTAGGAGCTTTCAGTTTGTTTAATACTAGCGATGGTATCAACAATACTGCTTTGGGACAACAATGTCTTTCTACAAATACTACGGGTTCAGGTAACACGGCAATCGGCTACCGAGCTGATGTGAATTTTGAAACTGCAATAAATCGAACAGCTGTCGGTGCATACAGTGATGCTATCGTTGATAATGGTGTTGTACTAGGTAATAGTCAAATTAGATATATATATCCAGGGGACAATAAAGTAGCAGATCTTGGGTATCCAAACAGTAACATATTTAACCAGGTCCACGCGGTAGCGTATCATTCTTATGACAACGCAAACAACTATGCAGCACTTACATCCCCCAATGCGTATACATACAGCTATACTTTACAATTGCCAGTTGATCAAGGGCTTTTTAATAACGTGCTGACCACAGACGGCAATAGCCCTGCACAGCTTTCGTGGCAACCACTTACGGCAATAGTAACATCAACCATACAGCTGTATGGCGATGTGGTGGGCACACCGGCAGCCACACGCGTTGCATTTGTCTGCGGTATTCCTGCCTGTGGCCTTGCTCAAACATATTCTACTGTGCTTACTGCCACCAGTAATGATATACCAAACACGCTTGTATTACGCAACAACAGCGGCAATTTTATTGCAACCACGGTTACACTCACGGGCCGTTTACAGCTGCAGGGTGGCAATAGCAATTCTGTTGCTCTTCAAGCAGGCCCTCTGACAAATTCATATACATTACAATTGCCACAAGACCAGGGTTCTAATTTGCAAGTTCTTACCACAGATGGTAATAATCCTGCACAGCTTTCTTGGCAACCTCTGACAGCTATTGTAACATCAACCCTTCAACTTTTTGGCGATGTTGTAGGCTCTATTACCGCAAATCGTGTTGCAACCGTGTGTGGCATACCCGCGTGTGGTCTGGCGCAAACCTATTCAGCCGTGCTGACTGCAACAAGCTCAGATACACCAAACACGCTTGTTGCACGTGACAATAACGGCAATTTTGTAGCAACAACAGTTACGCTCACCGGTGGCTTGCAGTTACAGGGCTTAACTAGCAATTCTGTTACTTTGAAAGCTGGATCACCTTTGAATCAATACACGTTATTGCTGCCAACTACTCAAGGGGTTGACGGGCAAATACTTTTAACCGATGGCCAAAACCCTGCACAGCTTTCCTGGCAATTTATAACTGAAGTTATTACGTCAACTATAGCACTGTTTGGAGATGTGCGGGGACCTGCCGACCAAAATACCGTGGCATTTGTGTGCGGAGTATCAGCCTGTAACTTGGTTAACACCTATTCAAAAGTACTAGATGCCACAAGTAGTTCGATTGCCAATAGGTTAGTGTTGCGTGACAATAACGCAAGCTTTTCTACTTCTTCTATTACACTTAATAATACTTCTCCTGTTAAATTCTTTGATGGAGCAATTACGTTTCCCCTTATGACGGTAACTAATAGCGGCAATACCCTGAATGTAGGTACCGACCCATCACTTGCAAGTGTACTTTATGGTCCACAAAATGGATTTACTGAAGTGCAAGGCTCCCGATTTAGGGTCACAAGTCCTATAATTGAGCTCGGTCTTTTTGATTTTTCATCAGGACAATCGGTTACAAGTCCGGCTATTGCCGTATCATCATCTTTTGGTGCGGCAACATCAAACCCTGTATATTGCGATTATAACACTGGATACTTGTATCGATTTACTTCGGCAAAAGCGTATAAAAATGCTATAGAAGATTTAACAGTTGATACCAAAAAATTTCATCAGTTGCGCCCGGTAAGCTTTGTAAGAAAAAATGATCCTGAAAAAAACAGAGAGTGTGGCTTTATTGCAGATGAAATTAATGATCTCTTTCCTGAAATTGTTAACATAAAAGATGGTCAGGTAGAAAGCTACAATACTATAGCTTTAGAAGCTATGCATATACATGAATTTCAAAAAGATCATAAAGTGTTGTATGCAGCTCTTGATAAAATCAGTTTACTAGAAAGCAAAATTGCCCAACTTGAAGCAAAAATACATGCTCAAGAGCATCAAAACTAAAAAAAGTATGACAAGAGTTTCATAACAATTTTTTAGATAAACATGCATGAAAAGCCTCGGATTGCTCCGGGGCTTTTTTGTATCAAAATAATCATCTTGCATTACACGCTTCTGCGTTATATGCTGTGCAAAAACTATTGCCTGGAGTTGTTATGACCGCCCGCTATAAAAATACACTATATGCTCTGATATATGCTCAGCTGTTAAGTGTATACGGCACGCATACAGAGCGCACTATATCTTTTATTATGCCCTGTTACAATGCAGACAGGTTAGAGCATGCTCTTGCAAGTATTTATCAGCAAAAAATCGATCTGCCTTTTGAAGTGGTTTGTTGTGACGACGGCTCAACAGATGACACCTTTGCCAGACTCTTAAAATATAAAAGAAACTATCCGCATCTTAAAGTGCTGCGCCATGCCACTAACAAAGGTGCTGGTGCTGCAGCAAATACATGTGTAAAGCATAGCAAAGGTACCTTGTTGTATCGGCTAGATTCTGATAACATGCTTCCCGAGCCAGAGCTTGAAGTTATTAACAAGCTGGTTCAGTTATTAGACAGCAGTGGCTGTGATGCCGCCATGATAGAAACGATGGTGCTTTTTGAAGGTGAAAAAAATATTAAAGCCTTGTGGCGTTATGAGGCACCAGGTAACCTATGTGATCTTGAGCATTGCATAACCGTTGCGCATGACCCTGCCATGTCGGGCAATTTTCTCATGCGTCGTGAGGCCTTTGAGCGAGTTGGTGGTTATCCAGAAGACCATGGTTCTGATACCTTTAGGTTCGGTTTTAAATTATATGCAACTGGTGGAAAAGTAGCTCTTTTACCAGGGTCATGGTACTGGCATTTTTATAACCCACATGGATATTGGTGGCGTGAACAAAAAAGTGGCAACAATGACCTTAAAGCACTTGAAACAGTTTACGAATTTAGAAAAATGTTTACAAGAACTTCACAGTTTTATCTACAACAAGCACTAAACCAGAGCGGTTCAGTTTTTCAATTAATTCATGAAAAAAAATTATCTTTAAAATAGTAGCTTTTACTCGTGATAATCTTTATACTTTTATACCGTAAAATAAAAAACAATTTTTAAAAAACCTCAAGCTATAATTATGATAAAAAAACTATTTTTTATAGTAATAATAAGTATTTTACCTATATATGCATTAGGCCCAAAAATACCTCAAGCTGACTATAACGATCAACTTCAAGCTCGCGCTGAAGCTCAACATCAAGATCGCGAAAACTATTTTGTTCTTCTGCAAGCTCGAGCATATGATCTTTATAATGATCCTGCCTATGGCGCACAACTCAGAGCACAAGGAAAATGTATTCTTGAACGCCTTAAAAATGAAAATGTAACGTTAAGCGAAAAAACAGGATGCCATCTTGAGCTGATGCGTATATTTGATAAGCTTCTTAACATCACTGAATCGTACAGATATGCGCGCTCCCTTTTTTTAAATCATAAAAATCGCGTAAATGTTCTTGAACCAGAGCCTTTAGAAGAGGTAACACAAACTCTCAGGCTTTACTATGTTTCTTCTTTAATGCACAGAACAGTCGAGCGATTTGAATTAGATGAGTAAAAAAGCTTTTCAGAAAAAAAATGTATAAAAACAACTGATTATTTTTACTTTTTATGCAAGCTGTTCAAGATTAAAAAGTTTTTTAGCATTGCGCGTGCTTACCAGCGCCACGTGTTCTAATGATCTATCTGTTATGTGCGCAACAAACTCGGCAATAGTACTGGTATGATCAGGTGAGTTTTTCTTGCCACGGATAGTCTGCGGCGGTAAAAAGGGTGCGTCAGTTTCTAACACAATATGCTCAATGCCAATTGTTTTTACAATATCCCGTAACAGATTATTTTTTGGATAGGTTATGGTGCCACCGATGCCTAAAAACCAACCCCAAGAGGTTACTGCTTGCGCAAATTGCAGATCATTTGAATAGCAGTGTATAACAACTCGAGTAAGATCTTGTTTATACTGCTCAAGAACAGCATATGTTTCGTCTTGAGCGTCGCGGGTGTGGACAACAAGCGCTTTATTATATTCAAGTGCGAGTTCAATGTGAGCTTTAAACAGATCTATTTGTGCCGTGATGTTATAACCAGGGTAGTGTTTATCAAGTCCGCATTCACCAACACCAACAATTTTTTGGTTATGCGATGCAAGAAGTTTTTTTATATAATCTAGATCTTTGTGATAGTCACGTTGAGCTTCATGCGGATGCATGCCCACGACTGCTGAAACTTGTTCAAAAAGTTTTGCAATTTCTAGGGCTAATGCGCTATCAATTCTTGTGGTACCAATTTCAATCATATGCGTAACATTTTTGAGCGCAGCCTGATGCAAAATCTTACGTATTTCTTGAATTTCATTATTTGAAAATGCTTGTATAGACGATTTATCGATCATGTGTATTACATGGCAATGCGTGTCGATAAGTTGCACAGCAGAATCATATTTTTTCATGAAGTTTCTCTTTATGTTATAAATTTTTTTTAGTTTTTATTGACAAAGTATTAAATGAAATTAGTATATTTTAGTGGTCATAATAAGCCGTGTATTATATGCATGTCAATTAATACATAGTTTACTTGATTACAAGCAGTGTTACAAACCAAAAAAGTGAGTATTTCTCACACAAAACCTATATCTCAAGGAGCGTCTTATGAATAAGACTGAGTTAATAGATTCGCTAAGCGAAGAGACCACTTTCAGTAAAAAAGATATTACGCGTGTGCTTGATGCGTTAACCCGCATCGTTATGCGTACATTAAAAAAAGGTAATAAATTACAATGGTCTGGCTTTGGAACATTTTCTTTAGCTCAACGTCCAGAACGTAATGGTATTAACCCTGCTACTAAAGAAAAAATTCGTCTTCCACAAACGAATGTTCCTAAGTTCAAAGCAGGTAAAAATTTCAAAGAAGCAGTTCGTCAAGTTTAAGTAGCTGTTTACTTTAAATATTAAGCTTTTACCCTTTCAGAAAAAGCCGCCTAAACAGCGGCTTTTTCTTTGCATCTTTCATTTTTTCAAGTATTCTGATAGGTAACAGAAATTAAAATTAAAAAAGGCTATTATGATCGATTTAGCGCTGGTACGCGATAACCCTGAGCAATTTAAAAAATTACTTTTAAAAAAAGACCCAGCATTTCCTGCAAATCACTTTATAGAACTTGAAAAAAATCACGCTCATTTAAAACGGGAAATTGAACATCTTCGTTCAGAAAAAAATCGCCTTGCAAAAGAAGCTCAACGCGGCATAACACCTGAAATTCGCCAAGCATCACAAAAAACCGGTGCAGAGCTCAAAGAAAAAGAATTACTTTTTCAAACACTAGATCACGAATTTAATGAGCTTTATTTACACTGCCCTAACCTGCCGGCCGAAGATATACCAGAGGGTAACAAAGAGTCTAACAAAGTAATTAAAATCGTTGGCAAGCAACCGACATTTACGTTCGAGCCAAAAAATCATGTTGAATTAGGCAAACAATTAGGTTGGTTCGATTTTGAAGCAGCCGCCGCTATGACCGGCAGCAACTTTGCTCTATACAAAGGCGATGCTGTACGCTTGCTGTACTCTTTGACTATGATGATGCTTAATAACAACGTAGAGCATGGCTTTAATCCGGTGCTTCCTCCCTATTTAGTCACCGAGCAATCGTTGACTAATGCCAGCAATTTTCCACGATTTAAAGACAATGTATACAAGGTCGCAGAAGATAATCTTTATTTAACGCCAACGGCAGAAGTCAATATTACTAATCTGTATCGTGATACTATTTTTGCGGCCCATGAACTGCCGCAGCGCGTAACCGCCTGGACCAGCTGTTTTAGAAGAGAGGCCGGTACGTATGGTGCCCACGAGCGTGGCCTTATTCGTATTCATCAATTTGAAAAAGTTGAGGTATATACAGTCTGCACACCTGACCAAGCTCAGTCAGAACATGAACGTATGGTTGCATGCGCTGAAGCTATTTTACAGAAATTAGGGCTTCATTACCGCATCAGCCTGCTTGCTGGGCAGGACTGCTCATTTGCATCACATAAAACTTATGACATTGAGGTCTGGATGCCCGGGCAAAAAGCTTATTATGAAGTTTCATCTTCGAGCAATTGCACCGATTTTCAGGCCCGAAGAACGGGTATCAGATTTAAAAAACAGCCGGCAGATAAAGCACAGTATGCGTATACCCTGAATACTTCTTCGCTTGCCGTACCACGACTCATGGTTGCTCTTATGGAAACATATCAGCAGGAAAATGGCTCAATTGTGTTGCCTGAAGCACTCAAGAATATTTCGATTCAATTTTGAATCTGGCACGTGTTGGTGCGCGTGCGCGCTACTTTAGGTTTTTTTTGTTATTTGCTCTTTTAGTCGGTAAAAGTTAAGCATATAAGCACTATTTTTCTTAATTGTGATATACTGTACAGAAAATAAGTTTTTTATACTTTAAATTCATAGTAATCCATGGTATTTAACGCATCTTGTGATGTAGCATCGCTGTATATTCATTGGCCATTTTGTCCGTACAAGTGCCATTTTTGCCCATTTGTTGCCCTTGCATCTCACGATGAGTATATGGGGCAGTACCACAGAGCGCTCACCAAAGAGATTATGCTTTATGGTGAATATGCCAATAAAGTACCTATAAAAACCATTTTTTTCGGGGGCGGCACGCCCAGTACTTACCCTCCGGATCTGCTACTTGACACGTTTGGTATACTTAAAAGTACATTCGAGCTTGATGCTACGTGTGAAATTACGCTCGAAGTGAACCCCGGAACGGTGACGCAAGAAAAAATTCAGGCATGGAAACGTGCTGGAATAACGCGTTTAAGTATCGGTGTTCAAAGTTTGAATAATACGGTATTAAGCTCGCTTAATAGGCATCAAAAAGCTGCAGATGTTATAGAGCTGCTCAACCAAGCAGCACCACATTTTCAGGTACTTTCAGTTGATCTGATCTTGGGATTACCAGGCATTAGTTTATCTGAATGGCAAGAGCTTATTAAAACCGCAGTTGGTTGGCCTATTAAACATATTTCGGTATATTTTTTGACGGTGCATGAGGATACGCCGCTTTATTACGGAGTTGCTCGAAAAAAAATTAAGCTCCCCACTGATGATGTCATGGTCGATACGTATCATTGGACAGCGCAGGTATTGGAAGAGCATGGGTTTATGCAGTATGAAATTTCAAACTTTGCTCGCAACGGTTTTGAGTCGCGCCATAACAGTGTGTATTGGAAGCGGTTGCCCTATAAGGGCTTTGGTATGGGCGCGTGCTCATTTGACGGGACTTCTCGGTTTCAGACTGAGAAAAATCTTATGAACTATTTAAACATAGTTGAAAAGGCAAACTCTATGCAAGAGCTAGAAAAACTTTCTATAGTGTCTGAAATGTTGACAGAAAATCAAGTTTGGATTGAAGAACTCATGTTGGGGCTTCGCCAGAAAAATGGTATCTCTTGGAGTGTTTTACATGAGAAATTGTCGCCTGAAAAACTGGAGTTTTTCAAAAGTAAAATCGATGAATTTGTTGGATTAGGATACATCATTAATGACCAGCAACGTTTTTGGCTCACGACAGTAGGTCGTGCAGTGGAAAATGAGATTGTAGTTGCGCTGTTGGAGTAGAAAATAATTATAACCATAAGATTAAAGGATTAACATGGCAAAAAATGTGGGCATTAAATTGCCTGAAGATTTAATAAAAGTACTTAAAGAAGAAAAAAGCGTTGCAATTTTGGCAACTTTTTCTGAAAAAGGGTTACCCCACACAACCCCTATCCAGTGCATCTACCCTAAAGGTCTTGAAAGTATTTTAATGACCATCAACAAAGAGCATATCGGTTATCATAACATGGTTTGGCAAAAAAAAGTCATGCTCAGCTTTCTTGATGAGGGTAATGTAGCTTATAGTATTTTGGGACGCGCCGGAGTGGTTCGAGCGCCTTCTTTGGTTCATCCTCTTATGAATGTGGTACGCATAGATATTATCGATATCAAATGTGATCGGTCAATTATAGCACGTATTGATTCCGGGGTTCGTTGGAGTTATACTTCTTCAGAAGCAGAAGAGTTATCAGTTGCGTTAATGGATGAGCTTAAGGAGCTTGCGCGTACGTTATAAGGAGCTACTTGATGAACAAAAAATTTCTATATGTTGGATTGCTATTACCCTTTGTATGCAATGCACAAGAACAGGAGTTGGTGGCACAAGCGGCCGAAACTCAGGAAAATGCTGCGCATGAAGAGATTATTAATAATCAAAGCTCTGAAGAAATTATTGATGAGCCTGAAGATAGTGATGACCAAGACGAACAAGACAGCGATGAAGAAGATGATGTTTCAGCCGAAGAACTAGACTTACATGGATCTCCCGAATATGCTCGCGGCAACTGGTACGAAAAGCAGCAAATGCTTAAGCAGGCGCACGATGTTTACCAGGAAGTACGCCAAAAAGAAGCCGCTATCGCGCAGTTTGAGACAACATTCATTACACAAAAAAATGAGTTGACTAATAGATTTGAGGAATTTTCACAATCATTAGGTATTACGTTACCTGCTTTGAATAAAGCAGTTGCAGATGAGCTTGAAAGGCTTGAAGCGCTACCTAAAATTGCAGAAAGTCAATTAGCGCAAGAAGAGCGTATCAGGCTCACCCAGGATCTTGAAAAAAAGAATATTCTTATACAATTAAAAAAAGATCTTGAGAGTATAACTGAATTATATACTGCGGCTGATCATGCTATGACAGTGCTTATGCAGCAGATTACCTCCACCCACAATTTTGAACAAAAGGCCTTCGAATCATATGAAAAAATTGCTCAAGTTTTAAGCGATCAAGTTGCCAAGCAATTATATGCAGAAATATTAGCAGCACGAGAAAATCTAACCAGTATAGCCGCATATATCAAAGGCGACTTTTCAGCATACTTTAATGAGCTAGCGGAAAATATAAAAAAAACTATCACACTGGTTGGCCAACAACTTACCGTACTACAAGAGCACGGGTTAGATTTAACCAAATCAAAAGAAAAAATTATTGAAAAAATAGTTGAAGTTCCTGTATCGAACAAGAAGACTTCGAATTATTTCAATATCTTTTTTTCAAGTATCTATAATTTTTTTATAGGAATTTGGCGCTTTATCAAGGGGTTTTTCGCATAAAAAAAATTGGCGTTTTTAAAAATAAATTTGGTTAAATAATTTGCAAGAATAAAGGTTATCTGGTAGATTTATCAGATATAAATCGCGGAAGTGGTGAAATGGTATACACGCAGCCTTGAGGTGGCTGTGGGAGAAATCCCGTGGGGGTTCGAGTCCCTTCTTCCGCACCATCGTGCGCCTTATTCAGGTCTACAGACTGAGTAAGTTTAAAAGGGCAGACCACGCTTTTTGTCTAGAGTAACAGAGAGCTAACAAAGCAATGTGCCGATTTTACTACTGCAGGTATTCTTACAAAAAAGGGTTTTGAGTATGACAGTTTCCTTGAAAAAAATTTTATTCTCATCGTTAGGCGTTTGGCTAATTATCAGCCTTTTCGGAATTTATTTCCTTCTGAATTTACGTAAAAATTTAAATTTTGGTATCGATCTTGTTGGTGGCACCTATATTACCTTAGAGGTTAAAACTGATGCTTTACTTGAACATGAAGCCGCACTGCGTGGTAAGCAAGGTAAGCCACTCAATGACCTTCAAAAACAAGAAATTATAAAAAATGCTGTTCATGATAATATTGAAATTTTGCGTTCACGTCTTGATACTTCAGGCGTCGGTGAAGTAACTATTGCAGCACATGGCGATAAAAATATCTTAATCGAGCTTCCCAATGTGCATAATCCAGAACAAGCAAAAGCTATGATTGGCAAATCGGCACTTTTAGAAGTTAAACTGGTGTATGACACTGCAGGCTCGCAAGAAGAACTTTTAGAAAAGTATCAGGGAAAGCTTCCTGATGATAAAAGTATCGTTAAGGAAGTACGAAATCGTGGTTATACCACTCAACCAGTTATTACCTACCATCTTGTCCCTAAATTTACCGATTTAACGGGTAAATTATTAAAAACTGCACAAGCGCGTTTAAGTGATGCAAAAAGTCTTTCTATAGCACCAGTTATTGCTTTTGAATTTAAGCCGGAAGGTGCAGAAAAATTTTATCAACTAACCAAGAATAATGTCGGAAAATCTATTGCTCTTATTCTAGATAATGAGGTGATTACGGCACCTCGGGTTAATGAAGCTATCAATGGTTCTGGTCAGATCAGTGGTGATTTTGATATGCAAGAGGCAAAGGATATCGCACTCATGTTGCGTACCGGTGCTTTTACTGCACCTGTTGAAATCGTTGAAGAAAGGCACATCGGGCCATCATTAGGTGAAGTTGCAATTCATCAGGGGCTTATTTCATGTCTTATCGGCATGGCGCTTCTCTTTCTTTTTAGTGTCTTTTTCTATAAACTTGCCGGCCTGTTTGCTTTTATTGTGCTGCTTTATAATTTGTTATTAATACTTTTTGCGCTTTCGTATTTTCAAGCAGCGCTTACGTTGCCGGGCATTGCCGGGATAGTTTTAAGTATTGGCATGGCAATCGATGCATCGATTTTAATTTATGAGCGCATAAAAGAGCTGCTAGTAGAAGGCGTTTCATTAAAAAAGGCTGTTGACGAAGGCTTTTCCGGTGCTCTTACGGTAATTTTAGATGCTAATATCACGCATTTTATTGTTGCAGTAGTATTATATTATCTAGGTTCTGGCCCTATTCAAGGCTTTGCCGTTACCATGATCATTGGCATTATTGCTACGTTACTGACAGGAATACTTTTATTACGCAGCATTTTTCAGTTTTATACCTCAGTTTTGGGTATACAAAAAATTTCAATTTAGTATACTTATAAGTAATTTTTCAGAGCTTTTACTAAGTGAAATCCAATAAAAGGCGGCGTAGCTCAGCTGGTTAGAGCGACGGAATCATAACCCGTAGGTCCGGGGTTCGAGTCCCTGCGCCGCCACCAACTTATGAACATATCTGGTATCTTTACGCTTATACGTCTTATTTTTTCGCCCGTTCTCTTGGCGCCTCTGATAGCGCTGCAAGCGCCTGTATACATAACATTTTTCTTGTATATCTTTTTAGCAGCAACCGATTTTTTAGATGGCTATTATGCGCGAAAATACCATCAAGTAAGTGAACTTGGTGCATTTCTTGACCAATTTGCCGATAAGATGTTTCTTTTTTCAGTTATGTTTGCAACACTTTATACTCATCAATTGCCATTGAGCGTAGCGCTGCTTTTAGCATTTCGTGAGCTGGCTGTCATGGGACTGCGTGAATATGGCATGAAAAAAAATATATCATTGCCCGTGATATTTTCTGCGAAATTAAAGACCGTCTTTCAGATGATTCTTTTTGCTGGTATTGTCATACAGCCTGCAGGTAGTATCGTCAGGTATACAACTTACTTTCTCTTTCTTGTAACTATCGCATTATCTTACTATTCTGCTTATTTTTATCTAAAAAAGTTTGGTCATATACGCGCTTCATTGTGATATACTAAATTCATAGTAATGGTTTTCTAACCCGATGAGTGTATACATGAAATTTCAAGAAGTAGTTTCCGTATTTGTTACCATTGAAAAGGTAACATCACGTAATCAGATCATGGAGCTTTTAGCGGATCTTTTTCATAAAGCCACGCCTGATGAAGCACAAATGATTACCTACCTTTCTATCGGCCAAGTACGGCCTACCTATTTGGGAAGCCAATTTAATAGTGCAGAAAAAACAATTAAAAAAGTTATTCAAGAGATAACCCAGCTTTCAGATGCTGATCTTGCGCATCAAATAAAAAAATATGGTGATCTTGGTACTCTTTTATCTGTCCAGGCCTGGCAACCCCATGAACATCTAACACTCAAGCATGTGTTTGATGCCCTTGTTGAATTACAAACTATTACAGGTGAAGGCTCACACGATACTCGTGCACAGTTTTTGACAACATTGTTACGCAGATTAAGCCCAGCCGGCGCAGGCTTTGTGGTGCGTATTATTCTAGGAAAGCTGCGCACCGGGTTTTCTGACATGACCATTATCGATGCCTTTTCTTGGATGCTTGTAGGTAATAAAAGCATGAGCAAACAGATAGAGCATGCCTATAACATGTGCGCGGATCTTGGCCTGATAGCATACAAACTCAAAAAAGATGGTCAAGAAGCTCTTAAAGAGATCTCCATTACTCTAGGCATACCGATACTCCCATCCCTTGCCGAGCGGCTACCGACAGCGTCAGAGATTGTCGATAAGCTGGGCACCTGTGCAGCACAGCCAAAACTTGATGGTTTCAGGCTACAAGTACATATCAAAAAAAATCGTGAAGTGCATTTTTATTCACGCAATCTTATTGACATGAGCCCTATGTTTCCTGAGCTTACACAAGCTGCGCAAAAACTTAGAGTAAAAGATGCTATTTTTGAGGGTGAAGCGATTGTTTTTGATGAATCTACGGGTGCTTTTTTACCTTTCCAAGAAACAGTAAAACGTAAACGAAAACATGACATTGCGCAGGTTGCGCAAGAGTTTCCCTTAAAGCTTTTTGTTTTTGATCTTTTATATCTCAATGGCGAATCGATGCTCAATAAGGAGCATGAAACACGCCGTAAGCAGGCGCTTACCTTTTTATCAACAGACCACACCGAGACTATTTCTCTTATCGATGAACGCGTAGTAACCACCGCAGCAGGGCTTGAAGATTATTTTCTTGAATGCATAGAAGAAGGTCTTGAAGGCCTTGTAGTTAAAAAAATGAACGCACAGTACCAGCCTGGCAAGCGAAACTTTAATTGGATTAAGCTCAAACGAACGCAAGAATCTGGCACGTTAACAGACACTATCGATGCCGTAATTTTAGGTTACTACTACGGCCGCGGCAGACGCGCTGCTCTTGGCATCGGAGCCTTTTTAATCGGCGTTTATGACAAAAAAAAGGACCGGTTTGAAACGATTGCCAAAGTAGGCACCGGTCTTTCTGACCAAGGCTTTAGAGATATAAAAAAATTGTGCGATGCCATGCAAGTAGAGCATAAGCCTTTTAATGTAGTCTGCGCCAAAGAGCTGTTTCCCGATGTATGGGTTGCTCCTGAATTAGTCTGGGTGGTCATCGCCGATGAAATAACTCGTTCACCACTACACACTGCCGGTAAAACCGAGCATGAATTAGGTTACGCACTTAGGTTTCCCCGTGCACTTGAGCAGCGTTTTGACAAGCAGCCAGACCAAGCAACCACCGTACAAGAAATTAAGGAAATGTTCGCTGCCATTCGGCATTAACGTTTATTTAGATGTGTATTAAATTATAAAACTTTTCAGCTTCGGCTGCAGGGTTAGTGGCTGAGGTAATCTCTTTACCAATAACAATAGCTGCTGGATTGAGTTTAATAATAGTAGGTACCGTTTCAGGTGAGATATTACCCGATATATAGACCGGTAATGGTGTATTTCCTTTAACCATATCCCATAGCTCTAAAAAGGTAAGTTGTGATGAGTCCTGCGTGGGCATATGCAGCAAAAGGGCGTCAACACCAAAGCTTTTTGCTTCAAGAGCAGATTGCCCCAGAGAACTTGCATCGATAAGGTCAAGCATTACCTTTTTACCACGCTCATGAGCGGCATTACATGCGCTGTGTATCGTGTTTCGGCGTGCGCCTGCAAGAACAGTTACCCAGTCTGCACCAGCGTCTGAACATAAAAGAGTTGCTTCTTTTGCCCGGTCTGCGATCTTGATATCAGCAAGAATTGTTTTGTGGGGAAACTGCTCCTTAAAAGAGGCGATTGCCTGTATGCCATTTTTGTAAATCAGAAGTGAGCCGACTTCAAATATATCGGCATATTTTTCTATGCTCTGCGCTATTGAAAGGGCGGTTTCAAGATCTGTAAGATCGAATGCTATATGCAACTTCATATCGTAATAATCCTTTTTCTGGTACTTGAAATCAGCGATATCCAAAAAAGTATAGCAGTAACGCATATAATTATCTATTTTATCTCAAAGTTTTTAAATCAAGCTTTTATTGCTTGGGCAAACGACTGCGTGTCTACTTTCTTCTCTATTTCAACGGGCTTGAAAAAGCGATTAACTTTTAAAAATTTCAGTACACAAAATGGGTTGTCAATTGAAGTATGTACAAAAATATCGGGTAATATAAAATTTGGCTCTGCAATAGCTTCATACGTGCCGGTCATAATCTCGATATCTTTTGGTTTTGCCATAATGGTAAGTGCATGAGTGGGCACCTGAGAATTTTTTGGGCGTTCCTTGTGCATAATATTCCAATACCATTTTTTATGTTGTTCATCCTGTTTGAGGGTATACTCGTAAAAAGCCGCATCAACTTCTTGAGGTATTTCAAAGTGGTGCACGGTATTACCCTGAAAAAGTACCGGATATATCTGACTTGTTATCACCACCGTTAATGAATTGCCACTTTCTTTATTAGGCAGCAGTATTTGACCCTGGTAATCAGTATAGGTTAGGTAACCCAGGTAATTAACATAAATCCCTTGAACGAGTGGGCTTGTCAAATGGCGCTGCAAAATCATATTATTGATTTTATCATGAGATGCTACCATGGTAGGCAGTTTATCGGCAGGAAATTTTTTCACGCATGCCGGGTTGCTCGCGCAGGGGACCATAAAAAAGCTAATAACATGTGGGGTTGGCGCCGTTTCAGCAATAATACTGTTTAAAAAAAATATACCTATCATTACCAAGAAACTATGTATGCTCTTATTCATAGAGAGATTCCTAACCATATTTTTATCGTTATTACTTATAAGGTTACTAAAAAAATATTTCTATGAGCAATATCTGTCAGTGGCGGTAGGTGTACCATGTTGCTTCTAATGGTGTTAAATCGTTAACTAAACTTTTCTACACTACGGCCTGCTGCCGCGGCCTGAGGGCTTTATGTTTTAAAAAGGTAAAATAAAGATATCAATTTATAGATATTTTAGTTAGTTATAGATTACTTTTTTTATAATATATGGCAAGCTGTAACTAACCAAAGGGATAAAAAATGGCAAATAAATTCAAAAAATTAATGCGAGAGCAGGTTCAAGAAAGCTTAAACAATTTTCTAATACTTGCCCAAAAGCCTGTTCCTATAAAGGGATGGATAAGAACTATTCGTGATGCTTTAGGTATGTCAAGTTATGTGCTTGCCGATCGATTAGGTTGTGCCAGGGCTAATGTAACCTTAATGGAACAACGCGAAAGACAGGGCACCATTAGCTTAGAAACGCTCGAACAGGTTGCTCGTGCTTTAGATTGCAAGCTTGTTTATTGCCTTGTACCGATAGAATCACTTGATAGAATACTTGAAAAGCAAGCTCGACTTATTGCTAAAAAAAGAGTCAGAGCAATAAACCATTCAATGAAGCTAGAACAGCAAGGGTTGAATCAAAAGCAGTTACAGCAGCAAGAAGAAGATTTGGTGCAAGAACTATTGCAAGGCGATCCTAAAAACTTATGGAGCAATGATGAAGTTTAATTATCCACCAGGATCAACGCCATTAGAAACAGGTGAGCTTGCTGGATTACTACCAAAACATATCACGACTCAGGAAGAACTCAATGCTTGGGAAGAAAAAAATATCATTGAAGCCGAGCCTTGGGCTTTCAAACAGAAGGATATCTTATCGACCCTGTTTATTAAGAAGCTGCACAAGCGCATGTTTGATAAGACTTGGGAATGGGCTGGTGAATTTCGTACTTCAGAAAAGAATATAGGTGCTTATTGGGCTCAGGTACCAATGCTGCTTCAAGTGCTCTGTGATGATGTTCGTTATCAATTAGAGCGTGATGCGTATTCTAATGATGAAATCGCAGTAAGATTCCATCATCGTTTAGTCTCTATACACCCATTTTCCAATGGTAATGGTAGGCATGCTCGTTTGATGGCTGATGTTTTAATTGTGCAGCAGGGTGGTAGTAGATTTACGTGGGGAATGTATCAAGACTTAACAAAAACTACCTCTGTGCGCAAGCAATACATTCAAGCATTACAAGTTGCGGATAAGGGGGATTATTCAAAGTTATTGCTTTTTGCCAGATCATAAAGCCATTACCGGCCTGCCGCCGCGGCCTGAGGGCTTTGGTGATAAAGCCCTCAAACAAGCCTAACCCCTCACGCGCATGTGCCGCAGCTTTATTGACCAAGTTTTTCAACTTTTGCTTTAAGTTCTTCAATCTGCTTATGTAATGTTGCTATCGTTTGTGCAAACACGTTATTCTGTTCTTCAAGTGCCGCTATACGTTTATGGTCTTTTTGTTGCTCGTTAAGCATCATAATAGGAAGTTTTTCGTAACGGACAGTTTCAGGAATACCATCTTTATAACCTGTAATAATTGGCATTACTTCATCTGTTTCTTCAGCTATAAGGCCATAGTCTGTTACATCATCTTCTTTATACTTAAACGTTACCGGGCGTAACGCGTAAATACTTGTTGAAATATCCTCAAGATCACGTATATCTTTTTTGTATCGTTTTGAGGATGGGGTTGCCGCGCCTAATTGACCACTTGAATTGATAACTACGTTTGAAGTTGAGCCTGGAGGCGTTACACTAACTATGCCACTAATAAAGCATTTGCTTGCATCTGAAACTAAGCAACTTATTCTAATAGTATTGCTTTCAGAAACTGAAGTATCTTGATACCCAAGATACGTATTATTATTTCCAGAACTTGAGGTATCATTTGCACCAATAAAAATATTGTTATTTCCGTCTACGCAATTAGAACCTGCACTTTGACCAATAATAACATTATTTGATCCTGACTGCATGGCAGGTGCCGCATTATTACCGAGTACCGTATTACTGCTACCTGTGTTATTTGCTTTAAGTGCGTAATATCCCACGGCTGTATTTTGAATACCTTGTATATTACTTGGTAATGCATAATACCCGATTGCGGTATTATTGTTCGCCGTTTGATTTGATTGCAATGCATAGTACCCGAGTGCGGTATTATAATAACCTGACGTATTATTTTGTAATGCGTAATTACCAACTCCTACATTATAAGAACCTGTGCTATTTTGTAATGCGAAAGCACCAACTCCCACATTATGGTTAGATCCGCTATTTTGCATGGCATAATAACCAAGTGCTGCGTTAAAAGATCCGCCATTTTGAATGGCGTAATAACCAACAGCAGTATTAAAAGATCCGCTATTTTGTTGCAGCGTATTTCCACCAATTGCTACATTTCGACCAAGACTACTATCAGATTCCATTGCTTTATACCCAATTGCTATATTACTTGCCAAATTACCGGTAGTTGCATTTTTTAATGCATTAGAACCTATTGCGATCGAATAATATAATCCATCAGCAGCCAAATTTTGCATTGCATTTGTGCCAATCGCTATATTATCTGTTTCTGCGGTAGAATTTTGGCCCGCATTTGTTCCTATTGCAATGTTTGAAAATCCCGTAGTATTTGCGTTTAATGCATTATAACCTATTGCCAGGTTGTTTGTGCCATTTATATTGTTTTGTAATGCTCTTGAGCCGATAGCCACTAATCCATCAGTGGTATTATTGGCCAATGTTTGGTAACCAACAGCAACACAATCATTATATGAGCCCGCAGTATTAAGCGCTTCTGATCCCAGCACAGTATTACGTGCGCCGCTGCCAAGGGTAAATGCAGCGTTGCCTACAATAGTATTATTTGAATTGGTTGTGACACTTTGTGCTGCTTGATAGCCGATTGCAATATTAGATGTTCCTGAAATATTAGCGCTCAACGCGTAATAGCCGACTGCTGTGTTTAACGTGCCGCTCGTATTGTTTTGTAATGCACCTGAACCAACAGCAGTTAATTGCTGCCGAAAACTTGCATTTAAGGCATAATAACCTACAGCAACACAATCATTCACAGTTGCAAGCGGAGCATTTAAGGCGCCTGACCCAAGCACTGAGTTTCGACTACCTGAAACCTGAGCAAAAGCCGAACTTCCAACAAGAGTGTTGTCAGAATTATTTAAAATCTGTCCCGCTTGATAGCCGATTGCAACGTTTCTATTGCCACTAGTATTAGTATTTAAGGCGTAATAACCCACACCAACATTTCGAGAGCCGATAATATTTGAATTAAGCGCCCCTGAGCCGATAGCTACCAGTTGGCTTGTCCTATTATTTTCTAATGCCGAATAACCGAGTGCTGTGTTGTCACTGCCTACACTTTGATCTGATAAAACATTGTAACCAACTGCCGTGTTGTTACTCGATGTTGGCCCGTTTTGTAATGCTTGAAAGCCAACAGCTACGTTAAATGAACCTGAGGTATTTAGTGATAATGCGCGGCTTCCTACTGCGGTATTTTGTAAGCCAACGGTATTTGCTCTCAGGACAATATTGCCTAAAGCCGTATTGTCGGCAGCGGTATTATTTTGTAGTGCCTGGTAACCAATAGCAGTACAATTATTTCCAGAAAGATTTTGGTTAAGGGCTTGATGTCCAACAGCAGTATTTTGTGCTGCTGTATCTGCCAACTGTAACGCACCTGAGCCGACTGCTACATTAACACTATTTCCTGTATAGGCATTTAATGCCTGGTAGCCAACAGCAACACAATCGTTATAAACACCGGCAGAAGCAAGGGCTTCCGATCCAAGCACCGTATTACGACGACCTGTTGCAAGTGTGAATGCAGCATTACCTACAATGGTATTATTGGAGTTTGTACTTAGACTTCGTCCGGCTTGGTACCCCATCGCAAGGTTAGATGTTCCGGTAGTATTTGCATTAAGCGCGTAATAACCAACAGCTGTATTAGTAGTTCCGCTGGTGTTACTTCGCAATGCACCAGAACCGAATGCCGTAAGGCTGCTTGAACTATTTAAAGAGAGTGCATTAAAACCATATGCCGTATTATTATTGCCTGCAAGGGGGCTAGCGCTATTTGCATTGGTTCCTATTATGGTATTTTGATTGAGCGGTGCAAAAATAAATGGTGTTGATTGAGAAATTGTAGAACCATAACGCACCAACGTGTTACCGGTGAGTGTCAGAGCTGTTGTAGCAAAGCTACCAGTACTATCACGCAACACTAGGGTAAGTGGTATATCCGCGCTGGTGCCAGAAAGTATAGTAGAGTAGCTGTTTACTAAGGTGCATGCTGGAACGCCACAAATAAATGCTACGCGCGATGTTGTTTGTGTACCAACAACATCGCCATATAATTGTCCGGTGAAATAGGTTGCACTTACTGAAGTTAGAGCAGTTAAAGCGCTTGAAGCGGTAAATGCAAAGCTTGCGGTGCTTGCCGTTACTGCATACAGCGCGGTTTGTGAAAGCAACGCATTAGTTGCCGTTGCAGTAATAAGATTAGCAGAAAAATTGCAATTAGTGTCACGCATTACTAACGTGCTACATATATTAGCGCTTGTTGCTGAAAGCACTGTAGAATAGGTGCGCGCAAGTTCGCATGCAGGAATACCGCAAACAAAAACTACATGGTTTGCAGTAAGTGAACCGATGACATCACCATAGAGATTATCAGCAGGCGTTTCCCAGGTAAGCTGCGCTGGGTTGTTGCCGTCAGTAGTTAATACTTGGCCAGAAAGACCTTGGTCTACTGGCAATTGTAATGTGTAGGTAGAGGTATACGCAGCAGGTGCAGTAAGCCCTGCAAAATTATTTACACTGTCATATGAGCGATATTCCACTGCATGTACTGCATTAAAAATGTTATTGCCTGGGTACCCAAGATCGGCAAATTTATTGCTGCCCGGGTAAATAGTTGTGATAGCGCTATCGCCTATTACTGCAGCATTATCGACAAGCGCACTGCTATTTGCACCAAGAGCTATGCGGCCTTGTGGGTCCATGTCACCATTGCAATTAGCTAAGCTGCCTATAGCAGTATTATTATTACCAGAAACATTACTTGAAAAAGCAGATTGCCCGATTGCCGTATTATTACTTCCGCTGTTATTATTCAGTAGCGCATTAATAGCTAAACCTATATTATTAGAGCCAGAAGTATTATTTTGTAATGCACTAAAACCTAGTGCTGCGTTTCCAAAACCACCGTTGTTTTGTAACGCTTGAAAACCTAACCCAATATTGGCTATTCCGGTATTGTTTTGTAAAGCTTTGTTTCCTACTGCTATATTTACTGAGGCAAAGCCATTTGCGCTAAAAGAGTTTTCCATTGCTTGTGTACCAATGGCGATATTAAATGAATCGATCACTGAATTGCTAAGCGCTTGTGCTCCAATAGCGATATTATTGGAGCTTTCATCAAAACCAACAAGCGAATTGAATTCCCCGCCAGAGATATTTTTTAATGCAGAAATACCAACAGCAATATTATTATAACCGCCAGTAATTGTTGCAAGTGCATCAAACCCAAGGGCAATATTACTGCTGCCGGTAAGCAGGCCACTATTGCCTGCACCAAGACCAATAATAGTATTCTGGTTTGTCGGTGCAAATATAAAACCATCGCCCGTGTCGCATACACCAATGCTACTGTAGTTAACCAGAGCATCTCCAGAAAGTGTTATTGCTGATGCTGCAAAACCGCTGTTACTGTCACGTTCAACTACGGTTAAAGGAATAGCGCACGCGGTACCCACCGTTGCAGTTGATGATATATCAGCCCATTGAAGCTGAGCCGGATTATTACCATTGGTTATTAATACTTGCCCAGTAAGGCCTTGGTTAATAGGTAATTCAAGAGTATACGAATTTACAGGCGTTGCTGCTTGAAGCGTTATAGTATTGGCATTGATGCCTTGTAGCTTTAGCGCGCCTGTCAGCGTAATAGTGGTTGCGGCAAAACTGCCCTGTGAATCACGCAATACCAGTGTATTCGGGATATCTTCGCTGGTGCCTGAAAGCACGGTAGAGTAGCTGTTTACTAAATTACATGCGGGCACACCACAGACAAATGCTACGTGTGTAGCTGTTTGTGTGCCGACAACATCGCCATACAGCTGGCCGGTGAAATTTGTTGAGGTAACCGAGGTTAAAGCGTTTAACGCACTTGACGAGGTGAATGCAAAGTTTGCTGTGTTTGCCACTACTGCATATAACGCTGTCTGTGAGAGTAAGGCATTGGTAACTGTTGCAGTAATAAGATTTGCAGAGAAGTTGCAGTTACTGTCACGCATAACTAGCGTACTGCAGATATGAGCGCTTGTTGCAGAAAGCACAGTAGAATAAGCGTTTACTACATCGCACGCGGGTACACCACATACAAATGCTACATGATTTGCTGTTGCTGAACCGATAACATCGCCATACAATGCAATGGTTGAAGTTGAAATTGCTGATACCGGCTGCCAGGTTAGCTGGTCTTGTGTTGAACCATTGGTCGTCAGCACGTAGCCATTAGTTCCCGGATCGGTTGGTAATATAAGTGTGTACGGGTTTGTTGGATTACCAGCTTGGAGCGTTACAGTATTGCTGTTGCTGCCTTGCAGTTTCAGCGCGCCGGTGAGTGTAATAGTGGTTGCAGCAAAGCTGCCGGTGCTGTCTCGCAGCACAAGTGTGTTTGGTATATCTGCACTAGTGCCAGAAAGCACGAGTGAATATGCGTTTACTAAATCACATGCAGGTACGCCACAGACAAACGCCACACGAGTTGCTGTTTGTGTGCCGACAACATCGCCATACAGTTGCCCGGTGAAATTTGTTGAGGTAAGCGAAGTTAAAGCGTTTAACGCACTTGATGAGGTGAATGCAAAGTTCGCTGTGTTTGCCGTTACTGCATATAATGCTGTTTGTGAAAGCAATGCATTGGTTACCGTTGCGGTAATTAAATTAGCAGAGAAGTTGCAGTTACTGTCACGCATAACCAGCGTGCCGCATATATCTGCACTGGTTGCAGAAAGCACCAGTGAATAAGCGTTTACTAAATCACATGCAGGTATGCCACAGACAAATGCCACACGAGTTGCTGTTTGTGTGCCGACAACATCACCATACAATTGGCCAGTAAAATAGGTTGA
>JAIETV010000016.1 GCA_019744895.1 Candidatus Babeliaceae bacterium
TCAAATGCGCCAAAAAAAGCCTTCTATCGAGTCTTTTGTGAAAAACTTAATTCCGGCTTAGATCGAATTCACGTTAATTAACGCTGAAAGGGTAATTTATGGAGTGAGTTACGCATAGTATACTTACTGCTTTTTTCTGCTTGAATCTGTCTATTAATATATACATTGCAGACTATGCATAATATAAGAATTAAAACTAATTGTAATTTCATTGCTACCCCTTTTTTTAACGCGCTAAAACGTTTTTTCAATTTACTTATTTCATAGTTATAGTGTAGCTATTTGTTATTTCAATTTGCAATAATAATGTTATGAGTTCAAAAAAAAGAGCCTCTGATTTCTCAGAGACTCTTTTAATTTTTATTTCTGAATAATAAAAAGATTACATTTGTCTTTCAGTTGGTGCCATATTTTTTTGTAAAGCTTTAGTCTTTCTAGCTTTATGCTCATGATTTTCTCTTCTAACCTTTTCAACATGTTCTTTAGCAACAGTTACTTCTTTGTAGTCTGGCGGACAAGTTTTAGAACAAATACGGTTGCATATAGGCTTACGTATTTCTTCGTGAGCTATAGTTTTAACACATTCTAAATCGCCATGTTTATTTGTTCTTGCAACAGTTCCTTCTTCACAGTAGCTTTCATCTCTGCAAGTTTCAGCAAGCTTCACTTCTTCGACCGCTTTAACTTCTTTTTGACATACTTCCATTGCACATTTGCAATGTTGTTTTGGATGTCCGCAATCACCACACATATGGTGCACTTTTTGATACTGTCCATCACCTTTATCACCAGCTTTTGCTGAAATTTGGGTTGAAACCATACTTAATGCACAAAGTGCAAGTATAGAAAGTAATAATTTTTTCATAAAAACTCCTTTTTCGGGTATTTTGTCGACTTTGTGGTATACCCAGATTGACCACATTTTTAAGCTTCACAAAAACTATTTAAAAAAAGCAATAGTTAGCATAATAACAAAAGCGTAAATATTATTTATTGCTACAGCTTCTGCAACCACGCTCATTATGCACACGGGGCGGTTTTTTATTGCATTTTCCACCCATACAAGCTGCTTCAAGGCTTGCCACTACAAATAAAGCACAAAGCGCTAAAAATAGTTGTTTAGTTAAATTTTGATGTACGATTTTCATAATTTCCCTTTTTTTATTTATTTAAAACGATTCCATACTAAGTGTAGCAAGCTAGATGGTTAAAGTTCAAGAGATTGTTTATGTTTTTAGATTTTGAGATTTTAAATTGTCTGGATAAACATAGTAGCGGGGTATTCGTCCGTTTAAAGAAACAAGAATTTCATAGGGACTACCGCCAGAAGAGTCAGCTAAATCATTAATAGTGATCTCCTGGTTGCCAGATTTGCCGATAAGCACAACTTGATCGCCATTATATGCTTGTGCTGAGCCTATATTTACCATCATTTGGTCCATACAAATATTTCCTACAATAGGGTGCTTAAAACCATTAAGTAGCACGTGCCCTTTGTTAGAAAGGGCTCTGGGGTAACCATCGCCATATCCAATAGGTAAGGTGATAATCCGGGTGTTCGAGTCGGCTTTCCAGGTCAGATCATAGCTGATTCCCGAGTTTTTCAGTAAAACTTTAAAATAGACCACTCGAGCATATAATGACAAAACGGGTTTTAGTTGACACAATGATCGCATCCAAGATTGTGGATAAATCCCATAAAGCATGATTCCTGGACGAACCATATCCAAATGTGATTCGGGAAATTGCATAATCGCTCCTGAGTTAGCCATGTGGCGTATAGGCATTTTTAATGAATTCTTTTCAAAAAATAAGCTTGCTTCATGAAATTTTTCATATTGTTCGTGCATAAAACTGCTGTCTTGCTTATCAGCGGTAGCAAAATGAGAAAAAACGCCCACAATCTCGATAAATTTTGAACGTAAAGTTTCTATAAAAAACTTCTCTGCATTTGCCGCACGTACACCTATTCTACCCAGGCCTGTGTCTATTTTTAGATGGACGCGTGCTTTTTTCCCATGCTGTCGTGCACAGGCATCAATTTCTTGTAATTTTTCAATAGAAGCAACTGTTATATCAATAGTATGGTTCAAAAAAAGGGGAATTTGGTCACTTATGCTCGCGCCTAATACAAGAATGCGTTTGGTTATGCCCCCATTACGTAGTTGTATTGCTTCTTCAATAAATGCAACTCCTAAAAAATCGGCACCTGATTGTTCATAAAACTGTGCACACTCCACAAGACCATGACCATAGGCATTAGCCTTAATTATAGGCATAACAAGCTTTGGCCCAACAAATTTTTTCACGATTAAAAAATTATGTTGAAGTGCATTAAAGTCTATGATACTGTAACGTGATTTCATACTTCAATTTTAATAGATTCGTTACTATTGATGTGATTATAAATTAAAAGTATCAGAGGCTAACAAAGGGCTCGATTCCAACATTTGTTAGCCTCAAAATTTTACTGAATTTGTTGCAATTTTTTTGCAGGCTTCCAGCGTTTAAGAAGTTCTTTGCAGAGTATCTCTTTCGGGTTGCCAACTTCACGTTTGCAAAATGCAGCTTCTGCCTTTGCAATGCTGCTTTCAAGAGCACCATTTGAGTAACTGCGTGCATCGACTTGTTTTAGAGCCGGCAGCATATTACGCTGAATGAATTCCTGGGTGTGGTCTTCATTCATAAGATCATGAATTTGTGTTTCTAGCAACATAAAAAAATCAATAATACTATCTTGGAGTTCAACGGCAGCCTGTTGCCGTTCGCGTTGACTCGTAACCGTTTCAAATTGTTTTTGCAGCCCATTATGCAACGATTTATATATGAGTTTTTTAAGGGTATCTTGTTCATGTTCGAGCATCCATTGCAACAGCATCAAAAGCTCATATGAGATATTCATTTGATTGGAATCGTGATTTTGTGCCATATCAGTATCCTTTTTGTTGATGAATGGTAAATAGTTTTTCTATTCTTTTTTGCATACTCGGGTGAGTTGAAAAGAGTTCCATTAAGCCCCCACCGCGCAAAGGCCGAACAATAAAGAGAGACGCCATACTTGCACGCACCGTATCTTGAGGATCCATGTATGCCTTGGGAATGTGGTTATGAAGCTTTTCAAGTGCTCGCGCAAGCGCCAAGGAATCTCTGCAGGCATGCGCGCCTGTTTCATCTGCAAGATATTCGCGCGAACGTGATATCCCCAGCTTTATTAAAAGAGCAATAAGAGGCATCAACATTGCAAGGGCAACGGCTCCCAGTACAGAAGAACTATGATTATTTTTTTCAGAATTATTTGAGAAGGATCCCCAAAATGCTCTATGGCGTAAAAAATCTGCACAATAACCTATTGCCATAGCCATAGTGGCGGCAATAGTGGTTACTAATATATCTCTATTTTTTATATGTGATAATTCATGGGCAAGTACCCCGCGGAGTTCATCAGGGGTTAAAAGCGAAATAATGCCTGTAGTAAGAGCTATTGAGCTATAGCTTGGGTTTCGCCCCGTAGCAAAAGCATTGGCCATGGGGGTTTTGATGAGCCAGAGTTTTGGCATAGGCAACCTCATTTCATGAGATAACTCTGATACAATACCATATATCCAACTATACTCATATTCAGATAGGCTCTGCGCTTGATACATGCCAAGAACAATTTTATCAGAAAAGAAGTACATACTACCATTTAAAATAATTGATATAATTAATGCAATAGTTAGTCCTTGGGTACCCCCTAAAAGATCTCCCATAAAAAGTAAGAGCCCGCTCATGCCTGCTAATAATACAACTGCTTTGAATCTATTCAGTATCATTTTTGGCTCCTCCGGCAAGTTTGGCAGGTTCACGTTTGGTACGTTTGCGTGCTATGGTAGCAAGCTGAGCTGCCTGCACCTTTAATGCCTGATTTGTCTCTTGCATATCGTTCTCAAAATCTTTTTGAGTAGCTGAAAAGAGTGAGTTCATTTCGCCTTGAAGTGTCTTTATTTTTTTTTGAAGCTTAAGGATCATTTCTACTCCAGCCAAGTTAATCCCAATATTATGGGTAAGATGAATAATTTCTTCAAGTCGTGTGATATCTTCTTCTGAAAAAAGGCGAGTATTCCCTTCAGAGCGCTTAGGGCTTATAAAACCTTCTTTTTCATAGAGCCTTATCGTCTGCTGATGAATCGAAAACATCTGTGCGACTGCAGAAATCGAAAAATAACCTTTTCTTTTTTTCATAGCTTTTGTTATATATTTTTTTAAATTTTGTCATTGAAGTAAGTATACCAGAAATCAGAAAAAAAGCATGCTTGCGCAGTAAGAACGAAAGATAAAGAGGTTTATTGTTTTTCAAATTGAAATTAAAATAAAGCTAATTAAGGGTTTTATTTTTTTATTTTCAAGTTATTTTATAGATAATCTGAATAAACTTGCAGGGAAAATGCGTATGAAATATCTATTAATCGCTCTATGTATGAATCTATGTATGGTACAAAATATCCTACTAGAAGCTATGCAATCAAAAATACCTGTTTCTGAGATTTTAGAGTCAAAAAAACCATTTTTAGAGCGCATTCAAAAAAATATAAATGCCGGCAATCAGATAATGATTGATTGTGATCAAACCCTATGGTTAAAAATTTGTCCTGAAACAAACGATCGCATTTGTGAGCTTGAAAACATATTGCTAAATGAAAATTTATTATACGATGAAACGATGCAAGAGTTTATTTTGCCAAAATTTGATGATAATCTGCGATTTTCACAACAAAAAAAAGAATTCTTGCAACAAACATCAGCAGCTAAATTGGAAGAGTTCATTTCAAAGCTAATCGAGGCATACGAAGATATATGTAAGGAGGATAAGTCATTGCTTTCCGGGCCATTAAAGCGAGATCTTAAGGATTTTTTTTCTTATCTAAAGCGTCAAGTTTTAACTATGAAGCTTACAGAATCTTATATAAATGTAAGCTTTGAATATCAAAAGCTTCATACAACCATGCTACAGTATTGTATGAGAAATAATTATATCAATACACTAGCATTACTTAATTGATTAACTATTTTTATTTTCCTATGGTAGCAAATCCTACATATTGTAATGGATGGCAGCCGATTGATGCGGACTTTACCAGCACGTTGCATCTAACGTATAGGCCGGAGCAGGTAGACCTTGTAAGTGGCTTAATGTACACTGCATGCCAGCAAAATATTTCAACCATTTGGGATGTTATTCATGCATGGGAAAAGGCACATGTATAAAGGCCGCTTGCCTGGTCTGATTAAATAAAAAAGCCTCGATTGTGTTCGAGGCCTTTTTAAAGTTAAACGTTGAATTTAATATTCAATATATCTCCATCTTGGACGATATAATCTTGTCCCTCAGTTCTCATTTTTCCCGATTCTTTTACTTTAGCTTCAGAGCCGAGCTCAAAAAGATCTTTACAGTTAAAGACATCGGCACAAATAAAACCACGTTCCAAGTCTGAATGTATTTCACCGGCAGCTTTGCGGACATTAATGCCTTTATTAATAGGCCAGGCATGAACCTCTTTTGGGCCACAGGTAAAAAACGTGATGAGGCCAAGATGTGCGTAGGTTTTTTCAATAATAGTTTGCAAGCCGCTTTGTGTTACGCCCATCACACTTGCCATCTCTTCCCGTTCAGCTTCAGGTAAAACAGATAATTCATACTCTAGGCGCGCGCTGACAGGAATTACAGATTCAGCTCCAAAGCGCTTTACCAATGACTGATAATTGGTATTTTGTTGATAGGCAAAATCTGCAATTTCATGTTCTGCAACATTGGCAATAATTAAAAATGATTTTCCTGAAAGTAAAAAACTGTTTTTTGCATAAGGCGATTTACAGAGTTCTTGGACTTTTTTAAAGTTTGAACTATTAAGGGCTTTTTCTAATTTTAAAATCAATTCTAATTCAAGCTCTAGCTCTTTCTTTTCAGCCGGTTTATTTTGGGCAGCCTTAAGCGAATGAGCAAGTTTTGTTTTGCGCTTTTCTATAGAATCTAAATCTTTTAACATTAATTCGGTAACGATAATATCAAAATCACGATTGGGATCGACTGCGGTAAAGTCAGAAACAATATTTTTGTCTTCAAAACAGCGCAATACATGCAAAATCAAATCTACTTCTCGAATATGGCTTAGAAATTGATTTCCTAAACCTTGTCCTGTGGCAGCGCCTTTAACAAGACCTGCGATGTCGACAAACTGTACTGATGCAGAAATAGTCTTTTGTGAGCCATACCACTTTTGTAATTTAGGAATTCTTTCATCAGGCACAACCGTTATTGCCATATGCGGATCAATAGTGCAAAATGGATAATTTTCTGCAGGAACTGAAGATTTTGTTAATGCGTTAAAAAGTGTTGATTTTCCAACATTAGGAAGGCCTACTAGGCCGGCAGCAATTGACAAAGGCTTCGCCTTTCGCGGTAAAAAATGTTTCTTTAAATTAAGTAGTTTTATCTGTAAAATCTATAGGTGGATCCTGAAATCATTTCAGGATCCACATACAAAATAGTATCTTACTTGGTTATCTCAGGTTCTATAGGTTCTTCAGAGTTTGAAGATTCTCCTGAGCCCTCACCTGAGCCGCCTTTATACATAATTTCAGCTAAGGCATGAGATGAAGTTAAAAGCTCTTGATAAGCAGCTTCAAGACCATCTTTATCAGCTGCTTTTTCTTGCAACACAGTTTTTGCTTTTTCCAGTGCAGATTCAACTTTAGAAACTTCTTCAGCTGGAAGTTTTTCTTTATGTTCAGCTAATGTTTTTTCAACTTGGAGAATTAAGCCATCAAGCTGGTTACGCTTTTCAACTGCTTCACGAGCTTTTCTGTCTTCTTCTTGGTGGTCTTGTGCTTCGCGTACCATTGCCTCAACTTCTTCTTTTGAAAGGCCACTGCTTGAAGTGATGGTAATTTTTTGTTCTTTTCCGGTTCCTTTATCTTTAGCAGAAACACTTACAATACCATTAGCATCGATGTCAAAAGTAACTTCAATTTGCGGAACACCGCGTGGAGCCGCTGGAATACCTTCAAGCTTAAATTCACCTAAAAGTTTATTGTCGCGAGCGAATTCACGCTCACCTTGGACAACACGGATATCAACAGCGCTTTGATTGTTTTCAGCAGTACTAAATACTTGTGACTTGCGCGTTGGAATCGTAGTATTACGTTCGATTAAGCGTGTAGCGATACCACCCATAGTTTCGATTCCTAATGAGAGTGGCGTAACATCAAGCAGCAAGAGGTCGGTGACTTCTCCAGCCAGGATAGCGCCTTGTATAGCTGCACCAATAGCAACTACTTCATCAGGATTAACAGATTTATTCGGTTCTTTACCAAAGAAATCTTTCACAAGCTGCTGTACTTTTGGAATTCTGGTTGATCCTCCGACAAGAATAACTTCATCGATTTCACTTTTGTTTAATCCGGCATCTTGAAGAGCTTTTTTGCAAGGAACTAAAAGACGCTCAAAAATACCACTGCAGAGACTTTCTAGTTTCGCGCGGCTCAACTTCATTGTTAAATGTTTAGGTCCAGATGCGTCAGCTGTAATATAGGGCAAATTGATCTCGGTTTCATGCATAGCTGAAAGTTCTATTTTTGCCTTTTCTGCAGCTTCTTTCAGGCGCTGTAGCGCCATGCGATCATTATGCAAATCGATGCCTTGATCCTTTTTAAATTCATCTAAAATGTAATTGATAATTACTTGGTCAACATCGTCACCGCCAAGATGGGTATCGCCATTGGTTGAACGTACTTCGATAACGCCATCGTTAATTTCCAAGATGGAAACGTCAAAAGTTCCGCCACCAAAATCAAAAACAACAACTTTGCCATTTTTCTTTTTATCAGCACCATACGCAAGAGCTGCAGCTGTTGGCTCGTTAATAATGCGTTTAACATCCAATCCCGCGATTTTTCCCGCATCTTTGGTTGCCTGGCGCTGTGCGTCATTAAAATATGCAGGAACGGTAATAACCGCTTCTTTAACAGCATGACCAAGATAATTTTCCGCTGATTTTTTTAACTTGCTTAAGATCGCAGCAGAGATCTCTTCGGGCGTATATTCTTGCTTTTGTGCATTAACAGCAATATCACCATTAGCACGCTTTACGATCTTGTAGGGCGCCAGTTTAATTTCTTCTTTCATCTCATCGAATGTATGTCCGATAAAACGTTTAATAGAATAAATGGTGTTTTCTGGATTAGTTACCGCTTGGCGCTTTGCAAGGACTCCTTCTAGTCGCTTGCCGTCTTTAGTGAAAGCAACTACTGAAGGTGTGGTGTTTTGACCTTCTTCATTAGGAATCACTTTTGGAGTGCCGCCTTCCATAATTGCCACTACAGAATTGGTCGTACCAAGATCGATTCCGATAATTTTATGTGCCATGATATTTCCTTTTTACTTGATTACTTATGATGTTATAAATTTTTATTAAAATTATAAGTACTTTATAAAACATGTCAATATCTGACTCAAAGAATCTTAGTCTAAAGCACTCAACTTTTGGGTATGTTCTGTAGTAATCTCTTAAACAGCATGACGAACCTTGTTTTTGCTTCTGATAATTGTAATCTTTCTCTTTATTAAAGTTTCCTTGTCGATATGCGTATACGTTTACCTTTTCTGATGGCAGCCGCTGCAACCTCTTCGGCTTGACTGCCCGCTGGCGCTTTTGCGTTGGGGTGCCCCACTGATGCTCTGGGGCAATCCTCCTTCGCTGTGGCTTCGTCGGAAACAGGCGGGGGCGCCGGCGCAGTCGCCTTCGAAATTATTTCTAGAATTCTTTAATGAAAATAAGCCTTTATATTAAGCTTAATTCTCTCTGAGTGGCTTTATTAATGAAGTTGACTGCTTTTAAAAGGACTGGTATGTGGTATACTGTGCCATTGAAAGGGTAAAACTTTATGTAAAGTTGTATTAATACAGCTTTAAAAAAGGGATGACCCATGTTTCTGTTACATCAAAAAGTTGTTTATCCAGGGTACGGCGTTGCCTACGTAAAACGCATCATTGAAAAACAAATAGGGGCTGACAGCGCAGCTTTTTATGAATTAACGTTTCTCAATAAAGATATGACCATACTGGTGCCTGTAAGCAATATAGAAAGTATAGGCTTACGCAGTTTGAGTAGTGCAAATGATATTCACGCGATATTTAACAATCTCAGTAAACCCGAACGTAAATTATCTCCTTTTGAGTTTAGCGCAAGCAGCTGGAATAAAAGGCATAAGGAATACCAATTAAAATTACGAAGAGGGACCCTTGAAGACCTTTCTGCAATTTATAAAGACCTAAGAACCATAGAAGCACAAAAGAAATTGTCATTTGGAGAAAAAACAATATTGCAAAAAACTGAAGGATTACTCGTTGAAGAGATAACAGTTGTGCAGAATGCTGAAGCAGAAAAGACAGTACAAAAACTGCGAACGCTTTGCTCTTCATCAAGTAATCAGCATTAAATAAAGTTATTTTCGGGGTCGCACTCTCTGTGCGCACGTCAACAGGGTTTGCGACCTAACGACTTAATGGTATACTCTTTTTATGAGGAAAATAATCATTATCGCCGGTCCCACAGGAGTCGGGAAATCAGATTTTGCAGAACTTTTGGCAGAAAAAATTAATGGCGAGATAGTCAATGCAGACCAGGGCCAATTTTATGAACCACTCTCTATAGGCACGGCAAAGCCAGACTGGAAGAACAAGACTATTACTCATCATCTATTTGATCTTGTAAAAGAGACAAGAAACTATAATAATGTTGAATATCAAAAAGCGGCTCGTGCATGTATTGCCGATATACATGCACGAGGCAAAAGGGCGATAATCGTCGGGGGATCCGGTTTTTATTATCAGATGCTACTCTTTGAGTTTACTCAGTTGCCTGAGACGCTACCAATACCATCACGGCAAGATCCTGTGCGAACTTGGGATGAACTTTACAAAGTCGATCCAGTTCGTGCAAAAGCCATCCATCCTCATGATCAATACCGTATTAATAGAGCCCTTGAGATATTTTATAGTTATAATGTTCTACCGAGTTCTTTTGGGTTAGTATATAAACCTAGCTTCTCTTATCACTTTTTACATATCAATAGAAACATTGAAGAGCTTTATGAACGAATCAATAAACGTTCGGTGCTTATGCTTGCTGAGGGTTGGCTTGAAGAAACAAGAAGCCTTACCGCTGAATGGAAAAACTTTGTAAAATTAAAAAAAACTATCGGCTATGCTGACATTCTTAATTACCAAGATGGCTCTATTGATTATGAAACCCTTGTTAAGAACATTCAGCAAAAAACACGTAATTATGCAAAACGACAAAGAACCTATTTCAAAACATTATTAAAAAAAATTCCCATTAATGATCATTGGTGTATACAAGAGATAAACTTGACTTTATTGCCCGTTGATTTATATCTTAATCAGCTTAATAAGCTCTTAAATTAAATTATCATACCAATAAGAAGTTTACGATGAAAAAAATAGTAGTAGAGATGCATCACTCTCAAGCAACAGCTTTGATTGCCATAATGCTTGTGTTATTTGCAGTTAATTTTCTAGTTGGGTATTTTTGGGGGAAAAAAAGCGCCCTTGAAGAGTTTGCAGAGCAAATTAAAAATGAATCTTTCTCGGATAAAGTATACGCATCTCTTTGTGCTTTATATGAACAGCCCACTGATGCTGAGTCCAATACAGTTGCTGCACCATTGGCAGATTCAGTTGAAGAGCCTTCGCAGGGCGATTCTGATGATAATGAGATAGTGCCAGCAAAAAATACGAGTTTATTCGTAGCGCAATTGATTGGGTATGGCACTGAAAAGCAGGCGCAGCTTTATGTAAAGGCTTTAGGGCAAAGAGGAATACCTGCCGAAGTTGTAAAACGCACGAGTATAACAGCAGGGGGCAAGAAAAGAGTTTGGTATCAGGTCGTTTCACAAGCAGCGTCATATGAAAACACTCAAAAACTTGCAGAAAGACTTGCCATTGAGGACCGTCTTGCGGGCGTCTCTATAATAGAGATAGTAAATTAATAATTTCATAAATAAAGGAACGTACATGATACTTTTTATAAGAAAATATTTCCACAAAAGACTTATGCAGGGTTTGATTATGGTAATGATTTTCTCTTTAATAGGAATCGGATCATTTTCGCAGATTGTGAATGTTTTTTTCTCTGATAGCCATTATGCTTTTACGGTCAATGGCTATGGCGTACCAAAGCAACTTTTTGAATTACGCGTTTCAATAGAAAAGAAAATCATAGATTTTTATAAATTACAACTAGGTGACCTTGCGCCGCGCTTTTTAGCACAGGCCGGCATGAATTTATCACCAGAAAAGAATGCTTATAACAAAATCGTGCGGGAATTGGTATTAAGCAGCGCTATGGTTAATTCTGGACTGTTTGTAAGTACTCGCGCTATAGCGCAAAAAATTCAAGATCCTGTCACTACTATGAATCTTTTTGGATCGACCTTCCCCAAGGCGCTTTATGATCGCAATGGCAAGATTCAGGAGGATATACTTATCCGTCTTTTGGCCAAAATGGGGCTAACGTTACAGGATTTTGAAAAAGTCTTTGAAGAAGCTATCGAACGTGATTTGGCTTTTAATCTTTTTCATTTGGCAACCCCTGTGACGAAAAAAGAGCTCGATGTGCACTGTTTAAAGGAGTTTGGAAAGCGAGATTTTACCTTAATAACTTATCGTATCGATAACTACCTAAAAAAAGCTCGAAAAGAAGAGGTTTCTCAAGAAGTGTTGCAAACATTTTTTAGTGAAAAAAATGCTCAGTCACGTGCATATTGGACCAAAGAAAAAAGAAATGGCATTTCATGGAAAATTCCTGTAACTGAAAAAAACAAGGAAAAAGTGACTGAAGAGGGTCAACGAGCGCTTAAGGGCGATGAAAAAAGTTTTAATGCCTTTCTAGAAAAGTATAAAGGTCAAAAAAATTTAATATTGGAAGCAGAAAGCTCTCAAAAAAATAGCATGCTGTTTCAATTAGAAATTAATAACAAGGGTATTTACCATGAAGATGGATGCCTGATGATCGTCATGCCTACTCATGTCGTACCTGCGCAAGAAAAACAACTTAAAGACATAGAAAAGCAGGTTGCTGAGGATTATTACCTTTCAGTGGCACAAAAAGCTATGATCGGCGACTTGGAAGGTGCCGGTGTTAGCGATGAAGATATAGTAAGCACGCAAAAGTTTACATTAAAGCCTGAGACTTTAGATTCAGAAATCGAAAAGCTTACCCAAAAGTCATTTTCTGGAGATCGAATAAAAAACATGGTTACAGAAGGCTCCCGACTACGGGGACTAAGGCAGCAAGGAGGGTATGTGGTAATTCTTGATCGCGCAGAAAGACCCCAGATAGTAACTCCAGAGCAATACAGAGCGGCTGAAAATGCGATTTTAAAAGAGAATGAACGCTTGATTACTGCTGCATCAGTTGATTCTTTGCTCAAAAATGCTAAAATAAAGAATAATAAACTTTAAAAGAAAACTTTAACTACAGGTGTGTTGTGCAAAACCACAAAGAAAAAGATATTGAATTAACATCTAAGAAAAAAGCTCTTGAAGCGGTCTTTGCTCAGATTCATAAGCAGTGGGATAAAGGTTCGATAATGTATTTGGGGCAAAATGCCGCCGTACAACTCGATGCTATATCTACTGGCTCTCTTTTGCTCGATAATGCAATCGGAATAGGTGGCCTGCCCCGCGGAAGAATCGTTGAGATTTATGGACCAGAGGCTTCAGGAAAGACGACAATTGCTTTGCAGACTATAGCGCAAGCTCAAAAAAAGGGAGGCATCTGTGCATTTATAGATGCTGAGCATGCTCTTGATCCGATCTATGCTGAAAAGCTTGGTATTAATATCGCAGATCTTATTATCTCGCAGCCTGATTATGGAGAGCAAGCTCTGGATATCGCAGAAATGCTTATTCGCTCTAATGCGGTTGATATTATTGTCATCGATTCGGTTGCGGCACTTGTTCCTAAGACCGAGTTGGATGGTGACATGGGTGATGTCCATGTAGGCCTTCAGGCGCGATTGATGTCGCAGGCATTACGTAAATTAACGCCTGTTGTTCATAAATCAAAAACTGTTTTGGTTTTTATTAATCAGATTCGCTCAAATATTAATGCTATGGCTTTTGCCAGCAAAGAGATTACCACCGGTGGTAATGCACTGAAGTTTTACGCTTCATTGCGTATTGACGTGCGTCGTATAGAGGGATTGAAGGATAAAGAAGGTAACCAATGGGGTAACCGCTTAGCCATTAAAATTGCTAAAAATAAGATGGCCCCTCCTTTTAAAAGAATCGAAGTTTCATTGCGATTTGGCGAAGGAATCAGCAAAGATATTGATCTTGTTGATGCGGCATTGAAAAATAATATTATTACACAGTCTGGCTCATGGTTTGCATACGCAGGTCAAAAAATAGCTCAAGGCAAAGATGCGGTTGTACAGATGCTCAAAGCGGATGCTCAGCTTGCGACAGCCATTGAGAACGAAGTTCGCTTGGCATTAAGTGGTGCTCAAGCGCTTGCTCCAGAGCCTGTACATGACCAGATAGACGAATAAGGATAAACTGTATGTCGGTTAAGCCAAGAGAAGCTTCGAATCAGCCATTAATAAATGAAAAAATTCGATTTGAGTCGCTCCAGATAATTGGGGATGACGGAGAAAATAAAGGTGTCATGCCGCGCGAAGAGGCTCTTCGACTTGCTCGCGCAGCAAGTCTTGATTTAGTGGTTATAGCAGATCAGGGTTCGTTTGGTGTTCCGGTTGCTAAAATTATGGATTTCGGTAAAGCGCTCTATGCAAAGAAGAAGCAACAAGCAGATGCAAAGAAAAACCAAAAAGTGATCCAGGTTAAAGAATTGAAATTTCAGCCTAAAATTGCGGACCATGATTTTGTTACAAAAATGAACCAAGGTGTTCAATTTTTAAAAGATGGAAAGCGCTTAAAGATTACCATAGAATTTAAAGGCCGCGAGATTACTTTGCGTGAAGAGCGTGGTACTCAGCTGGTTCAAAAAATTGATAATTTTTTTGAAGACGCAGGTCTTTCCAAAAAATTAGTTCAAGATAAAGACCTTAAGACAGTAAAAGTTTGGTCTAGAATATATTATTTAAAATAGTCGTTTAGGATTTATTATAATGTACAAAATGAAAACTCATTCTGGCGCTAAAAAGCGTTTCAAGAAATTAAAAAGCGGCCTTATAAAGGCAACGCGTCCATTCAGACGTAAGTTACTCATAAAAAAATCTGAAAAAAGAAAGCGGCATTTAAGATCTGCTTTATATATTAATCCGTCAGATATGGGACGCATTGGAAGGCTCTTTCCCTATGCGGCTTAGCTATTAAGTTAAATAAAAAAAAATTAGTTATATAACAAAACATAGGAAATATATATGTCACGCGTTAAACGTGGTACCGTTACCAAAAAAAGACATAATCGTCTCTTTAAATTAACCAAAGGGTTTTGGGGACAGCGAAAAAATATTTTTAGACGAGCAAAAGAAACATTGCTCCGCGCTATGGCGTTCGCTTTTAAAGGGCGCAAGCTACTAAAGCGAGATATGCGTGCTTTATTTATTACTCGTATCAAAGCTGCTGCAAATCAACATGATATGAGCTATAGTACTTTTATTCATGGTCTTAAAAAATCTCATGTTGAACTTAACAGAAAAATGTTGAGTCAGCTGGCCGTGTACGATGCTCCAGTATTTGCTGAGTTGGCGGCTATTGCACGAACTTAAGTAGTTACGTGCAAAAAGCTTGACATTGCCTGAGACAAGATATTAATCTCAGCTTCAGGTAAGTTGTGTTGTCACGCGAGTAAAGGAGATGCTCTATGGAAATTCTCAATGTTCTTGAAAAGAAAATAGCAGGTCTAATTGAAATAATAAAGGGATTGCGCTTAGAGAATGCTGCATTAGCAGAAAGCAATGCCCATTTAAAAGATCAGATAGAAAAGCTCCAAGCTTCATTGCTGGAGCGCCCTGAGGAGCTTGCGCTCACCAAGGCTGCAGTAGATGACCTCATTAAAAATATTGATTTTTTAATTGAACATGAGCAAGAACAATGAATTCGCCCTTGCGCAAATATAAAGTCTCACTTTTTGGTGAGGTATATGACTTAGTAAGCGACGAATCTGAGGGTTTGATTTTAAATTCAGCATCAATGGTTGATTCTCTTATGAAAAATATTGCTCAACAAAGTCGTTGCACAGATACAAAGCGGCTGGCACTGCTAGTCGCTTTACATTTAGCACAGCAACAATTAAGTGATCAATCTAAGTTATTAAGTCTTATTGATGATGAATTAAAGCTTGAAAGCTCATTAAGCTAGTGGGTATATTGTTATTTTCAGCTTGTTGATTGATCTGCTATTTGTTTTATCCTAGAGTATCCTTTTACCATGTCGTGGAGTTTCAACTACATCGATTTTGATAAAGGATAAGTATGTTAGAATTAATTATTTCGGCACTTTTTGCGTTAGCCGGGCTTGGCCTTTTTATATGGGCATGGCACAGAATAGCAACTGCACGGCATCTACTACAAGAAGCGCAACAGGTAAAAGATCAGATAAAAAAAGACTTGGAAACTGAACGACGAGAAGCTCTTATTAAGCTTAAAGATGAGCTTTATAAGCGTCGGACAGAAGCTGAAGCAGAATTAAAAAAAGAACGTCTTGATCTTGAGCGTTTTCAGCAAAAACTTACTTCACGTCTAGAAATCCTAGAAAAAAAAGAACTTCAGGCTGATGACATTCAACGCGAATTACAGCAAAAAGAGCGTAATTTATTACGTTCTTCTGATCAGCTTCGCGCACATGAGCATCGCGTTAAAACTTTACATGATGAACTTATCAGCAAATTAGAAGCTGTAGCTTCTATGACGCGTGAAGATGCTCGCCAAGTTCTTATTAATACTCTCGAGGCAGATGTGCGCATGACCCAAGAAAAATGGGTGCAGAAGGTAGAAGAGGAAGCGCGTCAAAATGCTAAGGAACGTTCAATTCAAATAGTAGTAAATGCTATGCAGCGTTATGCTGCTGAACAGGTAGCACCCAATTCATCAGGTGTAGTACATCTACCAAATGATGAGATGAAGGGGCGTATTATCGGTAAAGAGGGCCGTAATATTAAATCTCTTGAGATGGCAACCGGTATGGAATTTGTCATAGGAGAAACGCCAGAAATTATTACTATTTCAGGATTTAACCCTATCAGACGAGAGGTAGCGCGCCGCTCACTTGAAAAACTTATTGCAGATGGCAGAATAAATCCCACTCGCATCGAAGAGACTGTTGAACAATGCGAGAAAGAAATCGATGAGATGATCGAAGATTATGGCAAAAATGCCATAATGAAGTTTAATCTTCAAGGGGTAAAGCCAGAGATCATGTCGATGCTGGGTAAATTACATTTCAGAACCAGTTTCTCACAAAATGTTTTATTGCATAGTTTTGAAGTAGCTCTTTTTGCGCGCGTTATTGCCGAAGAGCTGGGATTGCCGAACCCACAAATAGCCTTACGTGGCGGTCTTTTACATGATATTGGTAAAGCACTATCTGCCGAATGCGAAGGTTCTCATGCTATGTTGGGTGCTGAGGTTGCACGACGCTGCGGGGAGGATGCACTTGTGGTCAATGCTATTGCTGCACATCACGAAGAAGTTCCTTTTGCATCAATATATGCCCCTATTGTTATGATTGCAGATTCTATTTCCGCTTCACGGCCAGGTGCACGTCGCGAAACATTATCTACCTATATCAAGCGCCTTGAAAAACTTGAGGACATAGCGCATACTTTCGGTGGCGTTAAAAAAGCTTATGCATTACAAGCAGGACGAGAGATTCGCATTATTGTAGAAGAAGATAATGTTACTGATGAAAAAGCGATCGGCTTAGCACGTGAAATTGCAACAACTATTGAAAAAGAGATGGCGTTTCCCGGGCAAATAAAAGTTAATGTGATCAGAGAAAAGCGGGCTATAGAATATGCGCGATAATTGCGTAAAAATACTTTGTGTGGGCGACCTGATGGGTACACCAGGTCGTGCAATGTTTAAAAAACATATTCGTTCTTTAAAAGAAAAGTATAACATTGATGGTATCATCGTAAATGGCGAGAATACAGCACACGATGGCAGGGGTATTACCCCTGCCATCGTTGATTTTTTAAAGCGTTACGGAGCAAATATAATAACCAGCGGAAACCATATTTTTTCCAAGCGTGATATTTATAATTATCTCTCAACGCACAAAGATCTTTTGCGCCCAGCTAATTTTCCTGCTTCTTCACCAGGAGTTGGCGTTTCTACTTTTACAGTTGCTGGTGTTACTGTGGGTGTTGTCAACGTACAGGGCCGTGTTTTTATGCGTGAGCTCTTGAGCTGTCCCTTTAAAGCTGCTGAATCGGCCGTTATGTTCTTAAAGCCTCAAACAAATTGCATCATTGTTGATATGCATGCAGAGGCTACTTCAGAAAAAATGGGTTTAGCTTATTTTCTAGATGGCCAAGTAAGTTGCGTTTATGGCACACATACTCATGTACAAACAGCAGATGAACGAATTCTTGCTGCTGGAACTGCATATATCACTGATATCGGCATGGGCGGGGCGATCGATTCTATGATCGGAATGAAGCGCCATGCTATTATTCACAATTTACTTACCCAAATGCCTTCTAAGTTTGAGGTCGAGCTTGAAGGGCCTTACCATATGCACGGTATCGTACTTAGCATAGACACTAAAACGGGTAAAGCACGTACTATCGAACGCTTCAAAGTAATCGATGAATATCTAGATCTTTCTGATCCAGAGCTAAAAGAAAAATAGCTATGGATTAGGTAGGGCACCGGGTAAAATATCATGAGCATGCAGAAGCGCATGATATAATCCCTGCTAATCTTGATCAATGGAATCTATTGCTGTAGTTAAAGTTGGTTGAGCACCTGTGTCTAAGTCTAAAATATCAGAAGGGTCTTCAAGATCTAATTCAGCCTGCGCGCTTTTTTTGTTACGTTTTTGCTTTTGATATCGCTTTTGAGTTTCTAGATATTCTGAGTATTTTTCTGCAGATTCTATGATTATTCGTCGAGCTACATCAAGATCAGTCTGCCAATCAGGAAATGAAGTATTCCTTTTTTTACACAACATAATAGCTTTTTTTAAAATAGACTTCTTTCCTAACAATAAAAAATCTATAAAATAAGATCAGTCAAAAAAGGATGATTGATCATGAAATTTAAA
>JAIETV010000018.1 GCA_019744895.1 Candidatus Babeliaceae bacterium
ATGCGCCAAAAAAAGCCTTCTATCGAGTCTTTTGTGAAAAACTTAATTCCGGCTTAGATCGAATTCACGTTAAATTAGCAACTTCTTCTTATGGTTCCATAAAATTATAATTGTATGAGCCTTGTTTGATTTCGTTAAATAAATTTTCTCTAAGCCAACCATCGTCTAATCGCTCAAAATCTCGTATAAACTTCTGCAACTTATTTGATATTTCTATTTTTTCTTTAAAAAAAAGCATAGCCAAAACCTCTTGTATTTTTTGAAGAATATCAAAATATTTTTTTGCTTCTTGTAAATTATTGCAGTTTCTAATTTTAAAAGAAAGTAGTAAATTTATTTCTTCTTCTATCAGTCTAAGGTTAGGAACAATAAGATTTTTAATGCGATGATTTTCATTTTCTTTAATCAAAGAGGGAAATTGCAAAGTTATTTTATCATAAATTGGCTTATTTTTAATTTGATCTATCAATTTTATTAAATTTTCCATAACAACTAGCCTTTCTTTTCTATTGGCTGCAAATGCCATACTTCTTTAGTAACAGGATTGTAAATCAATTCCCAATCTGGAGTTTCATGTTTGAAAAAGCCGGCCTTTTTTGAATCAGGTCCGATCAATGTACCTTCTTCTAATATCATTTTTGTTATTAATGATGGCGCACCTCTACCGCTATCCCATAATCGTTTATAGTAATATTCACTGAACTTGAAACCATTAACCTCGTAATATCCATTTTTCAGAAGCGCTTCGCATGTTTGATTAACGCCATCAGCAGTAATTAATGTTTCTCTTATTATTTCATTGCTTAAAGCAGGAACAGCCTGTTTTTCTGGCAATAAACATGCTATTTGTTGTCCTACAATCGCACTTCGCCCACCGATTCGTGGTGTAAATACACCATCGATTTCAATACAATTAAGGACCAGCCTAACAACTGCTGGCTCTTGCTCTATTGTCTGAACGGCTAATTCTATAATTTCTTTAGCCAAGGCTTGCTGCGGGCTTCTTAAAAGCTTTGCCAGATCAGCACTTGCCGCAGTAGCTTCAAGCTTAATAGTATCAACTAAAGCAGCGCCTTCTTCAAATAAAGCGCCGCCTATTTTACCCAACAAATATATCTCAGTGAAATTCTTAGAGAGTGCTCTTACTTGGTCTTTAAAAGGAGTTTCTTGATATTTTTTCTCAAGCGCTTCTAAAAAAGCATGTAATTTTTCTCCTGTAGCTTTATCATGCTCATACAATTCTTGTATCAATTGCTGATCATTTCTTAAAAAGGCATACACTCTTTCATCTTCATTGAGCCTTAGTGATGTTATAAATTTACCTATTGCTAGAACAGCGTTATTAAGTTTTTGCAAAACCAGCATGGCTATTTCTTCAGGATGGTTTATAGCACAATTTATTGCATTGCCAGCAGCTTGGCCAAGCTGAAAAACAGTAGCGGCGCCCTGAGCAACACCCTCTCCTGCAGCTAATATTACATCAGTGATTGTTTTTGCATAATCAATAATTGCATTACACGCCAATTTTGCTGATAGCGCTCCTTCAAAATTCTGTTGCCCATTCAAGTTGCGCCCGGCACTATTAAATGCTACCGCTGTTTGCAAGAGTTGATCAATTTGCTGATTGCCCGTTTGGACATTGCTCATTGTATCTAATGATTCAAGAAGTTGCTTATGAATTACTTGTTGAACGTATGTGCCAGAAAAAGGATTCATTAATTCATTTGCTGCAGCAATACCTAGACGATCTAACGTTAGACGTGTATTTTCATGGAGCTGATATGAGACCATATGAACCGCTTTATTTTCAAGCTCAGTACGTTCGAGCGCTTGCGATAAGCTCATGGTACTATCTATATCAGATGCGGACATGAGCAGCACAGCTGAAGGCTGTAAAGCGGCTTCTTGTTGAGCAATTCTTTCTTGCACATAATCAAGCAATAGAAAGAGGTTTTCTAAGGCATGATACTTTTCAACCATTTTAATGGTACAGTCAATTATAAACTTATGGTGAAACGCTATTTTATTTTCAAGATGGGAAAACGACTCGCCAAAAGGATTTAAATACCAACCCCAGGACTGTAATTTATTTTGACAACTTTTCACAAGTGCTTGATGCAGTATTTTTTCATTCTTAAGTTTTTCAATAAAGACTGGAAGTTCTTTAGAATCTTTGCCTATCTGTTGAATTGTCTGCTTTAGTTGAGTGAGCGATTGCTGATCGAATTCCATTTTTTTTTGGGTAATATATTCTTTATTCAATCGGGCTATATGTTGCTTATTACATTCGAATTGAATATTACATACCCTGATTCTATCTTCAGCTTTAACCAAGCCTAATTTGGCTTCATGTATCTCCCTTTCAAGCTGCATGAGAACGATTGCAGGTCTGTCAGTAACATGTTCATAGTTATTTGTAATCGCATAAGTGAGTCCAGCTTTTATAGACAAATCATTATGAGCTTTTTTCAGAGTCGTAAGATATTTTTGTTGCTGACTAATGTTTTTTTCTAAGTCTTGAATATTTTTCTGTAAAATGCTCGCACGGATAGCCGCTTGCCCGATTGTTATAGAGTTTAATCCCTGTTGATATGCCCCTTTGTTATAAACCGATTCACGAGATGCTATATATTCATCATATACTGTTTTACTTATATAAAGTTCCTGAAGTGCAATCTCTCGCGAACGACTAAGATCACCCACGGTAACAAACCCTTGATTACCATGTCCGCTATATCGCTCCATGGTGCGTGATATCTCTTGAGCTAATGATCGCTCAAGCTGAGCATTGCTTGGAGATTGTGCTTGATCTCTTGAAGATACATTAAGAACAGGATTAGTGTTCTTAGATTCTAAGCCTATGGATAGTATTTCTAAGTGAATCCCCCCCAATGCTGCCGCTTCAACGATTCTATTAGCCAATTCTAGGCTTTGCTCTTTAGAAAGTTCTACATGCTTTGGGGCTACCTCAGTTGAACAATTTCCTCTAATCTCTACAAATGCTAACATTTTTTCAACAGAAGCGAGCTCATCAGCTTCCCCCATACTTACAGAAGATGCTGAAGCAGCCAAATCATAAGAATAATCGGTAGATATGGACTGACTGGCTAGCTCTGCCGCTCTTGACCATATAGATAAAAACAATAATACAGTTACGCAGCTTATTCTAACTCTTGGCATCTTAAATGCCATCACAATACGTTGATGAAATCCAGGCAAAGCTACCGTATTTGCCAGAAGCGTCAAAAGCTTTTCTCACATAATGGCAAAAGTGTTTTTTATTTTTTGTGTCTATTAAATAAGCATTTTTTCTTTTTAATTGAGCCGAAATTATAATAGACTCTATCTCGCGATTTGAAAAATCATTTATAAATACCTCTGCTAAACGTGTAGCTACCGCTTTATTCGCAGCTTCTCGTGTTTCACAGTTATCATTATCTCGAACATCAATATTGTAATCGTTAAATAATTTAAGTAATAATTTTACTTTATCACTTTTAGTAAGTTGCTCGATTTTAGCAACAGATCCTGCAAACCTATCTTTTACGGCAGGGTCCAAGAGCGTTCTATGTGGCTTTAGACTGTCTTCTACTTCAAAAGGGTCAACATTAGTGGCTGCAATAACGTATACATTATTATAGCCTTGAAGATCTTGTAATTCAGTTAATAATGTTATCAATGCACCTCGATGCTCTTCATGTGTATTGCCTGTCCTTTGGGTAGCAAGCGCATCAATTTCATCAATAAAAATAATAATAGGATCTTTGAATTTTTTTGCAGTTTCAAAAAGTAATCGAATTTTTCGAGATGATTCTCCAATATATTTATCTGCAAAAAAAGAAGCTGAAATAGGAATAATAGGAATGTTCAATTCTTGAGCAATAACTTTTGCTAAAAATGATTTCCCCGTCCCAGGTTTACCATACAATAAAACCCTATTAAAAATGCTCGTATTATCTTTTTTATGAGATGCATAGTTACTAAAATAAATAACTGCATCATTAATTTGCTCTGGAACCTTCCCAATAAATTTATCTGATATTCGCTCGATAACTGTATCTTTTAATGGTTTGTTTTTATATTTTTCGTCCAGAACAAAAGGAAGAATGCGGGGTTTAAATAAAGTTTCTTCAGTTGTTCCATGCTCAACCTCACGCGTAGATCTAGCTTTATCAAGAATCATTCTTATAAGTGCTATCTTTTTATCCTCGGCAATCGTTTCAAGAACCTTATCTGCAGGTATTTTGCTGAAGAGATTCTCCACAATTGTAAGCTGTTCTTTTAATTGTTCTGCGTCTGTTTTAGTTTGAGCTTGCAAACTAGATTCTTTATTTACATACCCAGTTCCAGTTGCCGCCAGGGCTAATAATGGAACGCCTATTCGTGGTGTTAGTTTAAAAAATGTAGTTTCTAAGGTAAAATTTAAAAAAACTATATTTAAAAGTATGGCATTTATACCATATTTCTTTGAATGAGACATGAATATCCTTAATAGCACTGTTTAAATAATTTTATGTAAATTCGATATAAGAAAAAGTTAATATGTAAGGTCTGTCGTAAAATATTCTTGATTAAAAGAGAAAATTTTAGAAATGACAGACCTTACTTATATTTTCTGCGAAATTTATGTTTTTTGCAAAGATTTTGAAAAATATTTTGATAGACAAATGCTACGTTGTGGCAATCAAATTCTCAAACGAGAGGTGAGAATAACTGTTACAGGAGTTATCATGACGAGCATAAGTTTGCTTTATGCCCTAAAAAAAGACATTTTTGAAAATTATTTGATAATAAGTATTATTTTATTAGAAAGGAAGTTCATCGAAATGTTGTAAATCATAGTCTATCTGTATTTCAAAAAAATATGCTTAGCAAAATTATGCTTCGCATCGATAAACAACATTTACAAAAACGGCGCGTCATCAGATCGGTTAGCAATATTTTGAAAAATCATCTGCGATTTGAGCATTCAATAGATCGTAGTTTATGGAGTTACTTCACGCATTTTTTTACCTAATAATTCTGAACCTTTAAACTCAGCTGCATAACAATATGTTTTTAAGGTTATACTTATGCCTGTTTGCTGCTAACAATTTTGAGTAATCGTGATTGCAAGAGGAACGGTTGTTATGCCACCATCATAATTTCCAACAATATAGTAGGTATAGGTACTATTTGGGTTTCTATTATGATCAAAAAATATAAATGGTTCTGCTAAAATAGTTCCTGCTAAATCAGTTAAATTAGCATCACGGTAAATTGAATAAGATTTAGGTAACGATGATCCAGAAACTGTCCAAGTAAGTTTATTGCAATAATCTATCTGGGTTAAAAATCTATTAACAATTTTGCAACCTTGAATGGTAATTTGTGCAGCTGGTAATGCAATAACATCAACAGTATTAGAAGTATAATTTGTTATATAAGCAAACTGACCATCTGGCGAAATTGCGACATTAGCTGGAGAGCGTCCAACCGGTATCATCGGAGAAATTACGGTGTTAGTTGCAATATCGATAATGTTAACCGTGCCTTGTGCTGCGGTTAAATCGGTATAATCACCGCAGGGACCGTTATAAAGAGTGTTATAGTTGGTCGCATATGCATAACGACCATCAGGCGTAATTGCCAACCCATCAGGCTGAATTCCCACAGTAATAGTATCACTTATGTTGTTGGTGTTTAAATCAATGACACTTATAGTAGTGCCAACGGGTGAAAAATTATTACTCCCAAAATTAGTTACATAGGCATACTGGCCATCTGGCGTAACTGTAATAGCAAATGGGCCAGAAAAACCAAGTATTGTTGTTGTTACAAGATTGCTGGTGGTGTCTACCACATCAACGGTACCGGCACCGAGGTTGCCATTGGTGTAGCTTGCTACATACAAGTGTTTACCATCAGGTGAAAGAGCTAAGGCTGCTGGCGCCTGGTCTACAATAATTGTTCCGGTTATAGAAAGTGTGGTTAAATCAACAATGTTAACCTTAGTGCCATTTCCGCTCATAACACCTTCTGGGCTACCATAATTATTAACATATGCGGTTGCTCCATCGGGCGTTATTGCAAATCCTGATGGCCCATCAAACCCTGTGATCAAACCGGTAACGGCATTTGCCGATATATCCACAATACTTACTGTTGTATAATTACTATTGGTTACATATGCTTTAGTTCCCGATGCGTTAATCGTTATAGTATAAGGCTGATTAAATGTGGTACTTGAAATTGTTTGATCAACAACGTTAGTTGTAAGATTTAAAACGCTTACCGTATCTTGACCAGGAATATTGTTCTGATTGTCATTTGCTACATACGCAAAAAGATTATTAGGAGTAACGGCTATACCGGCAGGATTAAGGCCTACTGGTATAGTTGCAATCACCGTATTGGGTTCAACTGAATACACTAGAACTGAATGAGTTATTAAAATAAATATCAAAAAATATATTTTTTTCATATATATCCCTATATTGTAATAAATTTTTATCGTGCATAGTAACCTTAGAAACGCACTATCATAACTGTCAAGAAATAATCTTAAGAGTATTGACTAGCATCAGCTTTTTTCTTTAAGATTCTTTTCATATGTTTTTCTCAAAGGGCTTATTATGAGTTACATTTCTGTTGGTAAAGAAAACGGAGCTGATATCAGGCTTTTCTACAAAGACTGGGGCACTGGAAAAACAGTAGTTTTCAGTCACGGCTGGCCATTAACTGCAGATGCATGGGAAGACCAGATGCTTTTTCTTTCAAATCATGGCTTTAGATGCATCGCCCATGACCGTCGTGGCAATGGTCGATCGAGCCAGCCAGGCATAGGCAATAATATGGATACTTTTGCTGATGATCTTGCACAGCTTATTGAAGCTCTAGATCTGAAAGATATTATTTTGGTTGGTCATTCAACCGGCGGAGGTGAAATTACTCGGTATATGAGCCGTCATGGCACAAAACGGATTAAAAAGGCAGTTCTTATTAGTGCTATACCACCCTTAATGCTTAAAACTGAAACCAACCCTAATGGCCTGCCTGTTGAAGTCTTTAATGAATTTCGCAATAATATGCTCAAAGATCGAGCTCACTTTTTTAAAGAAATTACTGAACAATTTTATGGCGCAAATAGACCCAATAGTAATGTTTCACAAGGCCTCAAAGATTCATTTTGGTTGCAAGGAATGATAAGCGGCTTTAAGTCAGTTTTTGATTGTATTAAAGAATTCTCCGAAAGTGACTTTAGAGAAGATCTTAAAAAAATTGATGTGCCAACACTTATTATTCAAGGGGACGATGACCAAATTGTACCCTTTGCTATTTCAGGAGCTTTGACATCAAAAATTATTAAAAATGCAGTATTAAAAGTATATCCTGGAGCACCACATGGATTATGCTCAACACATAAAGATAAAGTAAATGCAGATCTACTAGAATTTTTAAAAAAATAATTGCTTTGAAATGGATATATATGATTACACAATTCACACAAGATAGCATTAAAGAGTCTACCAAGCCGATAGTTATAAAGGCATTTGCAACGTGGTGCCCTCATTGCACCAGCATGAAACCAATTTTTGAACAGCTTGAAAAGGAGCTGGGCCAGAAATATCTTTTTACGGAGTTAGATATTGATACCTCCCCTAAACTCGCTCAGGAATTAGAAGTAATCTCACTTCCAACTTTTATTTTTATAAAAGATAAAAAAGAAACCGGAAGAGTAATAGGAGATATTGAGCATGACAAACTCAAAGCAGATATCGAAAAACATCTAAGTTAAAAAATATCGTTTATGCTTATGATTTGATATAGGTTAGACTATATTTAGATCAATATAGGTAGTGTTTTAGATGTTTATTTTTATTAAAGCTTGCTGTATAATAAAAAATCGAAAGAGCACATAACTTCAAAGCTATGCATAAAGCTACATTAGACAGGCAGCTGAAAACACCAATTTTCCCCAATGTTCTTGAATTTTAAATGTGCCCATAGCTCAGCTGGATAGAGCAACGGATTTCTAATCCGTAGGTCGTAGGTTCGAATCCTACTGGGCACACCAGTCTCCAGTTTTTGCAGTTTTTAAGATCTCATTGAATACCGGTTTAAGCTCTAGATCGAGTTTTTCTTGGGTATACGAACAGTTCGAAACTAAAATATCTATTAATCTACGTTTTTGAGCCGCATCTTGTTTTTGAAACAATCTGACTGCTTTTCTTGAGAGTTCTAAAATAAGATTGGCATTTTCTAGGTAGTGGCGATCTGCTTTTTGTATAGCAAGTAACTTTATTGTTAACCGTTCTTTTTCTTCTATCCATTTTGGAACATATGCTTGATAAAATTCTTCGCTGATCTTTCTATCGAGTTTGTCTATAGTTGCCTGATCAATACGATTTTGAAGGAATTTGATTTGGCGTTCTGTTTGTTGAACTAATGCATTGTGATGTGCAATTTTGTCTTGCATACTGGATCTTAAACCTTGGATTACAAGCTCTTGCGATTGCTCCGAGATTACGATGTTGCCAAGCATGCTTTCAATTTCTTATTCGAGCACTTCCTGCTTGAGATATGTTTGCTTACAATTTCCTTTATAGCCTGAACAGCGATAATAAACGTACTTTTCTTTTTTGATTTCTGCAGTTAAGGCACAACCACAGATGCCGCATTTTATTAAATTTGTATAGGGGAACAGGCCTTTACGTGACTTGCTTTTGTGGGGATTTCTGAGAATCGTTTGAACTTTATGAAATAATTCCTTACTTACAATTGGTTCATGGGACCCATTTTCATATCTCTGTCCTTTCCAGACAAAATCTCCCATATAAAATACATTTTTTAAAATGGTTTCTATTTTACTCGTATACAGAGCTTTTCCGTTCTTGTAGATCATTCCAGCAAACAGCATCCTTTTACGCAAACTAAGCAAAGAATATGATCCAGTTGCATATAATTCGAACATTCGCTTTATTAATGGTGAAGTGTCAGGGTCAATAACAATAACTTTTTTACCATCTACCCTTGCATTCAAATAGCCATATGGAGCAATAGATGGATAAGTTCCTTGGGCAGCCTTTTCCTGCATGCCTTTTTTTACTTCTTCAGATAAGTTATCAAGATAGCTTTCTGCCATTACTGATCTGATCCCAAAGATAAGTTTCTCATTGGCGGTTGCATTTTTCCCGAGTATCGCATTTTCTTTTGCTAGATGTACTGAAGTTTTTGCCGTACTTGTTAAGCGCTTAATCAGGATGTAATCAGACATATTTCTTAGTAGTCGATCTGTTTTTTCAACTAAAATATGTTGAATTTTGTTCTCTTCTATAAAATTCAGCATCAAGTTAAATTGCTTACGACCTATTTTTTTTGCAGTTTCTGCATCAATGAACTCTTTAACTATACGGAATCCATTTTTTGATCCATATTCATGTAAAAATTTTACCTGAGCAGGAATAGAAAAGCCTTCGTTCTCTTGGTCTTTTGATGATACTCGAGCATATATGACTGCTTTTTCCATGGCTGCCTATCCTAATCTGCTCTCTTGTTCTGTTTTTTTGTCTTCTTCAAGGTGATTTTTGATAGCTTCAACCACGAGCTCTCTCATGGTTTTTCCCTTGATGGCTGCTAGTGCCTTGAATTTTTTATGATCTTCTTCAGGGATATCTATAGTAATACGTGATAAAGTTTGTTTTTCCATTATAAAATCCTAATGTTTACGGGACTTTTTGATGATTCATGATACAATAAAGATATAAAGAAATAAAGAAGTATTTAAAAAAGTAACTAAAATGATACCAAAGCATAAAAAATCCCATTATTTCCGTGCCAAAGGTCTATTTTCTGATCTTTTTAGCTTTAAAGAATTAGAAAAAAGAATAGCCAATCTTCCTGAAGTTGAACGTGGCGATGCTTTTGAAGTCTTTGCGGAGGCTTATCTCAGAACCCAGCCTATTCATCAAGTTGAAGAGATATGGCCAGAAAAGTCACTGCCTCAAAGCCTACGTGAACTACTCAACATTCCATCTGACGCTGGCATTGATGGTGTTTTTAAGACATCTTCTGGTCATTATAAGGCTTACCAGGTTAAATTTAGATCGAACAGGGGCCCTCTAAGCTGGGGTAGCGATAATTTGGGTAATTTCTTTGGTCAGGCAGATAGAGTAAGTGAGAGAGTACTTTTTACCAATTCAGTGGATTTATCCGATCTAGCTTCTTCTCGTATCAATTTTTATTCTATTAAGGGGAATGAGTTAGATTGCGTTGAACCATCAGATTTTAAAACCATAGAAGATTGGCTTAAAACAGGAGTTGTTCGACGTGAAGGGCTAAAGCCCAAAAACCATCAGCAACAAGCTATAGATGCGATTACAAGCGAATTTGCCGCAAAAGATCGAGCGACGGCTATTATGGCCTGCGGAACGGGCAAAACCCTTGTCGCGCTTAAATCTGCTGAAAAACTACAAGCTAAGACTATCCTAGTTCTTTTGCCATCACTTGCTTTAATAAGGCAGACACTTCATGATTGGGCGCGGGATCATGGCTGGGATAAATTTCACTTTTTATGTGTTTGTTCTGATCAAACGGTAACCAATAATGATCAAGCCGAAACACTGTTGTCTCAGCGAGATTTAGATTTTGCTGTTACAACTCAGCCAAAAGAAATTGCAGCCTTTCTAAACAATGGTAATATAGCGCCTAAAATCATATTTTCTACCTATCAATCCTGTCGAATGGTAGCGCAAGCAATGCCTGCAGGTTTTACCTTTGATCTTGCTATTTTTGATGAAGCACATAAAACAGCTTCTCGTTTGGCGACAAATCATGCTTTTGCATTAAGCGAAAATAATATTGCAATCAAAAAGAGATTGTTTTTAACTGCAACACCCCGGCATTATAACATTGATGTAAAAGATAAGTTCGGGGATGGCCAGCTAGTTTTTTCGATGGATGATGAGACTATTTATGGTCGTGTAGCATATAAGCTTTCATTTAGAACCGCCGTTGAACAGGGCCTTATCTGTGATTATAAAGTAGTTATTTCCGTGATCACATCTGATATGTTGAGTCGCGAGTTGCTTAAGCGTGGTGAGGTCTTGGTTGATGGTGATATCATCAAGGCACAACGCATTGCCAATATTCTAGCAATACAAAATGCAGTAGAAAAATATAGTGTTAAGAAAATTTTCTCCTTCCATAGTTCGATATCAGCAGCTAAATCATTTACCGCTAAGACCAATGAAGGCATAGGCGTATACTTAATTGATTTCGCGACAATGCATGTGAGCGGCGAGATGTCGTCAAGTAAACGTGATGGTATTTTGAGTGAGTTTCGTAATGCAGAAAAAGCATTGATTTCAAACGCTCGTTGCCTTACAGAAGGGGTGAACGTTCCTGCTGTTGACATGGTTGCCTTTGTTTCTCCTAAAAAAAGTAAAGTTGATATTGCACAAGCCGCAGGTCGTGCAATGAGAAGACACGAAGGGAAAACTCGTGGCTATATTTTAATCCCACTTTTTGTTCAAATGGGAGAAAGTGAGATTCTTGAAGAAGCTCTTAACAAGACACGGTTTGATGCAGTGTGGGATGTTTTGCAGGCAATGCAAGAGCAGGACGAAAACCTGGTAGAAATCATTGCTAAATTAAGAGAAAGCCGAGGGAGAGCTCTCGGGATAAACGATAATAGATTGCGAGATATTATTGAAGTTTTAGGACCTGAACTGTTATTAAGCGATTTACGTAAGACAATAACAACAAATATAATTGATAAATTAGGATCAAGTTGGAATGAATATTTGGGTTTGTTACAAAATTATGCTGATTTAAATGGGCATTCAAATGTTCCTTGGAATTACACAGTTAATAAGCATAACTTAGGGTCATGGGTTTCCATTCAAAGAAAAAAATACAAGAATAAAAAAATGCCTATTAAGGAAATTAATTTACTCGAGAAGATTGAAGGGTGGACTTGGAGTCCCTTAGACACAAATTGGGATGAAGGCTTTTTGCTTCTATGTGATTACTTAAAAACTAATGGCAATCTAGATATACCTTATAAATTTGTCATCGATGGATTTAATCTGAATCAGTGGGTTCAAATTCAAAGGAGAATGTTTAGAAAAAAGCTAATAAGTTTAGACAGAATAAAAAAGCTTGAATCACTTGATGGCTGGACTTGGGATTTTTTCGATAAAAAATGGGATATGGGTATAAAAAAGCTGAACTCTTTCTATATAAGAGAAGGTCATCTGAATATTCCACATGACTATATTGAACAGGAATTTAAATTAGGAGTATGGATTAGAAATAAGAAAAAAAGCTATAAAGATGGAAATTTGCCTAGAGACAAACAATTAATCCTAGTGAACTATCCTGAATGGCAATGGGATAACGAAGTAGATATAAAATGGGATAATCATTTTTCTTTACTCCAAGAATTTGAGAGAATCAAAGGCCATTCGCGTGTGCCAAGAGGTTATAAACTGAATGGATTTAATTTAGATGTTTGGGTTTCAACACAACGACGAGCAAATTTTTTGAATAAGCTATCAGCCGAAAAAATTAAAAAACTAGAATCTTTATCCGGTTGGACCTGGAATACGATTGATTATAATAATGAAAAAGGTTTTGAGGCATTAGATAAATTTGTAACAAGAGAAGGCCATGCTCTAGTACCGACAAATCACGTTGAAGCTGATTTTAAACTAGGAGTATGGGTTTCCAAACAACGCCTTTATTATGCTAAAGGTACATTGAAAAAAGATCTTTACTGTAGGTTAATCACCTATCCTGACTGGTATTGGAATGCAAATGATGGGTACTGGGATTTTGGTAAAAAAAAGCTGCTCATTTTTTATGATAGAAATAAACATATTCTAGTAAAAAATACTCACATAGAAGAAGGGTTTGCTTTGGGAAAATGGATACAGATGCATAGATATCAATATAAAAAACAGGCACTTTCTGCTATGAAAATAAATTTTTTTGAAAGTTTTTCTGGATGGACATGGGATTTTAGAACAGATGAATGGAATAAGGGTTTTGAACATCTAACAAAATACATCGAACAAAATAAAAATGCATCAGTTCCCACCGATTATATCAATTCTGAAGGCTTTAAATTAGGAATTTGGATTTGTACTCAAAGGTATAATTATAAAAAGAGCAAGTTACCTTTAGATCGTATTAGAAGACTCAATTCTGTAGGGTTTATGTGGGAAGCTTCAAATTCTTAGAGCCTTTTCATCATCAATAAAAGTTGCAAGTCTTTTTTAGTCAGCGGCTTGTCATCATCACTTTGGCTTAGTCGTTTTATAATTGCTCCCTGGTTATGCTCATCTATGCTTCCATAGCTAGTAAAAGTTGTTAGTGGATTATTGTGACCTATATTTTGACTCCATGCTTTAAAATCTTCAGGCGTTTTGCAGTATTTGTAGCCCATTTGAGCTATGGTATGACGAAATGAATGCGGATTGTAGTAGGCTAAATCAGCCCGCTGAAATGCTTCTTCGGCTACTTTTCTCAATGATGTAGTTGATTTCCATGGAGACGCAGCAAGGAATGTTCTGCTGAATTTATCATTAACATCAAGTGACAATGCTGTACTAGGAAATAGAGGAGCTTAATCATCAAAGAGCTCTTTCTTTTTTAAGAAATTGACCCAATCAATGAATATTTTTTTGAGAAAGTCGTCTACAGGAAAAAAGTAAGTGATGATCATTTTACTATTCTTTGTTTTTACCTCATCAGGACGTTGCTCTATGCGTTGTTCTTCTAACAGTATGTGTTTAAGTTTGAATGATGCTATAGCTTGAACTCTTGCACCGCTGAGTACCATAAAAGCTATAAGAGCTCGATTTCGTTTTTGAATATCAGTGTTCGCAGGCATACTTTTCACTACATGTTCAATTTGTTCAAGCGTAGGATATCGTTTAGACTTTGGCATTCTTGCTATTTCAACATCCTTGTCTTGTAGTTTAAAATATCGGATGTCAGATGCTCGAACTCTGCTCTTGTATCCAGATTGACTCGCCAGCCATTTAAAAAAATCATTCAAACTTCTTGTAGCAAGCAGTAAATAACGTGAATTCGATCTAAGAAAAAGTTAACAAAAGTAAGGTCTGTCGCTAAAATCTTTTTGAATAAAAGAGGAGATTTTAGAAATGACAGACCTTACTTATATTTTCTGCGAAATTGATGATTTTTGCAAAGATTTTGAAAAATATTTTGGTAAACGCCCGTTGAGCAGCGGCAATAAAATTCGCAATCGAGAGATGCAAATGACGCTTGCAGAAGTTATGAGTCACGATTTTAAGCTTGTATCGTACAATCTCTTTATTGAACTTCGTAAAATGGCCATGGTGCCGCATTTAGTATTTCTAGTTGTGCGCAAAATGGCGACCTGCACAGGCATATCATATGTCGATAGTTTCCCCCTTAGAGTCTGTCATATCAAAAGAGAATCCGGACATAAAACAATGCGAAGAATAGCCCAAAAAGGAAAAACTAGCGTTGGATGGTTTTATGGTCT
>JAIETV010000006.1 GCA_019744895.1 Candidatus Babeliaceae bacterium
CAGAACTTAAGCAATTTTGAAAGAAAGATTAGTACATGCTCATTTTTTTACAACTTTAATTTGTCGAACTCACGTTATTTTATGAAAATCAATAATAAGAAGTAAATAGGGTAAAACTTTTTTCTCGGATTCTTCTGCTTCATAAACTGTTTTGATATAATTTTTTAAGTTGCTTGGATTAACCACTAAATATAATAAAGCGCTGTAATTTTCTGGTAAGCTTTTCGACTTATCGGTATTAAAACGAGCAAATTTATCAATAACGCTTGTTGATAAATTTCTGGCATATTTTTACATATCCTTATAAATATATAAAATTCAATCTTTTAGGATGTAAAAATGTAAAGAATAATAAGAACGTGAATAAAGGATTTAGTCATATAAGTTAATACTTATATTAATGAGAATAAAAATGGAGGAGAGAGTGGGATTCGAACCCACGATTCCGATCACTCGGAATAACGGTTTTCAAGACCGCCGCTTTCGACCGCTCAGCCATCTCTCCGCTGGGTCTTTAAGTATCTATTATATATTAAGTCTTTTTCAATAAAAATCAATATATGATATCAAAGGCCACTTTAGCTTATCGACTTACTCTCTCTTGTGATTCTTTCGATTTTCATGTTTACCACGCTTTAAGAATTAGTAGATTCTTGCATTGGAATGATAGAAAAGATTTTATCTATAACCTTTGATTAAAATTTCTAGATGAAGATAGAATGGTGCGCCCAGAAGGAGTCGAACCCTCAACCTTCAGATCCGTAGTCTGACGCTCTGTCCAATTGAGCTATAGGCGCATGAATTTTATATTACACTTTTTTAAAAAAATGTCTTTATTTTCAAATTTTTCAGCGATCGTGCATAAGATCCTGAAACGAGTTGTGCTAAACGCACTGCTATAGAAAAACGCCGGTCGTACTTTAGCAGCCGGTTATTTTTAGCTCTTCAATGCCCGCAGGCTTTGATAAGCAAAAATCTGGTGGAGAGAGAGGGATTCGAACCCTCGCGCCCCGTTACCGGAGCTCTTGCTTAGCAGGCAAGCGCTTTAGACCGCTCAGCCATCTCTCCGTACTGTATCAAGGTTAATGATTAATACCCGTTATTACACAAAATAATTGTACAGTATTTTTTGGATTGAGTATATTCAAAAGCATAAAGATTTTAAGATTTTATGCAAGTTGTTTTTATGACTGTAATTCTTGATATTAAGGTTATACCTCGCTCTAAAAAGCAATTCTTTAAAATTGATCCTGTTTATGCTTTACGTTGTTATGTAATAAGTCCTCCGGAACATAATAAAGCAAATCATGAGGTTGTTGAGTGTCTTGCAAAGGCCCTTAAGATCTCCAAAGGCTCAATAACTATTTTAGCTGGTGCTGCTGCGAGCATAAAGCGAATGTCTATAGAAGGCTTTGACTCTGAAGATGCCATTTATGCCATATTGAATCTGGAGGTTCAGCATGCCTTACTATAAATGGTTTGGATATGATGCCCGGCAGACTCCAAATGTGGGCTATCTTGCTTGTGAGCGTCAGTCTGCTGCACTTATACTTTTACAAAAGCGTGACATTGCTTGTATATACGTGATCGAGGTACGGCATAATTTCTTTAGGCCTTGTGGATTTTCAGATCGGCAAGCTGTTTTATATGAATTAAGCCAATTACTTGAGGCCCAGGTCAGACTTACACAGGCATTAGAAATTATAAGTTCATTAGTTAAAAAGGAATATATTCGACAGGTGTTACTTGACTGCATGCGCGCTGTTCAGGAAGGAAAGTCGTTTGCCGATGCGGCAGAGCGATATCCTGAGCTTTTCGATCCTTTGACAATTCATGCGATTAAAGCGGGCCATGATTCTGGGCTTTTGGCGCATGCTTGTATTGGCCGATCTAAGCAATTAGTACAACTTGCTGAAATACGCACCAAAATAGCTGCAGCAATCGCTATGCCCCTCATCACCGTTACATTTTTTATTGTCATATTGCTATTTTTAATAACGATAATTTTACCCCAATTTAAAAGAATATTCTCTATGCTCAAAGCGGCTATCCCTCCAAGTACGCAGTTTTTATTTGACATTGCCGATTCTATTACTTTTGCAAATATCACAATTTTTATTACTTTACTTTGTATGACAATAATAGGATTAATAACTTTTCTTAAAACCACAATCGGCAGGAAGGTATATGACAATTTTCTTTTATATTTCCCTGGCCTAAGCTCAATATATCAAGATTTAGCTCGGGCGCAGTGTTTGCAATCGTTGTCTCTCTTAATCCATTCGGGCCGCACTCTGGCTGATGCTTTAATACGAGTTGCTGAAAGTTTCAATAATAGTGTTATTCATCAACAACTTTTACAGATTCATCATAATGTTCAAATAGGCAAACCATTCACTCAAGCTATAGAAGTTTGCCCATTATTATCAATTGCTGAGATTAGAAATTGTCTTGCCATTGCTCAGGAAACAGCTGAACTTGCAATTATTTTGCAACAATTGAGCGCAATTTCTCGTGCCAGAGCATTAAAAAAGCTTGATTTATTAACGCTCTTTATTCAGCCAACGTTACTGGTATTTTTGGGAGCAGCTATCGGCGGAGTATTGCTGGCGCTTTACGTCCCATTATTGCAAATTCCTCAAATAATATCCTAGAAAAAACTGTTAAAAATTATAGGTTTTGCTATGCTTATAAAACATTTCTTAAAAGCCGGAGTGGCGAAATGGCAGACGCACGGGACTCAAAATCCCGCGGTGGCAACACTGTGTCGGTTCGAGTCCGACCTCCGGCACCAAAATTAGCCTATCCAAGTAATTTTACAATAAGATATAATACAAGAAAAACTATAGCACCTGTTTATTTACAAATATAAATCTTTTTGGCTATCCTGAGATATAAGATTATAAAATTATTATCGGGAATGCTATGAAGCAAGTATCAATTTTATATTCATTATTACAGATTGCTGAATTTTCAAGGGCAAACAAGTTAAAAATCAAAGAGGCTCTTGAGCGTTATTTTCCAGGCAATGGTACTATTTCCACAGCTATATTTTGAAAAGGACGTAGGTGAATACAAAAAATAAATTTTTTAAATGGCTCATAATCCCCGGAGCCGTAATAGTGGGTATTTCATTTTTTAGCGCCATCTATATAGAAAAAATTTTTAGTAAGCGCATACACTATAAAAATCCGGAATTTATTATTTCTGAGCGGCAAAGGATGATTCAAAAATTCGGCGCTCAAGAAGTTACTCTAGAAACCAAAGACAAAACTCAAATCGCGGGTTTATATATAAAGCGACCTGCAGCAAAAAGAATTTTTCTCATTTGCCATGGGTTCAAGCACTCAAAAGAGTTTGTGACAGGATTTTTAGATATATTTCCAGAAGATACTATATTTTTTATAGATTTCAGAGGCCATGGTCAAAGTGCAGGCGATCAAGTATCTTTGGGCTTAAATGAATATTTAGATGTTATTGCAGCAGTCGAATATATTAAAACAAATGTCTCTGCAGCAATGCCCCTTTTTGGCCTTGGAATTTCGATGGGTGGTTCTGCAGTGATGCGTGCGGCAGCAGCCGGCGCACCCTTTAATGGAATTATTTCAGATTCAGCACCAAGTTCTTTTAAAGATACTATCTCCTGTGTTTTACAAAAAACGCGACATATCCCATTTCCGATTGGCTTTCTGGCGTTAACATGGTATGAATTCGAAATGGCTTGCTCGTTAACAGCCAGTTGTTATATACAATACGCGGCTAAAATTACTTGTCCTGTTTTAATTATGCATGATGAGCATGACCATCTTATTAATTATAAACATGCAGAAAAAATTTTTGATTCTTTGGCAAGCACCTGCAAAATGCTCTATACACCTTCAGGGACGCGCCATGGAAAAATGCATCAACAGATCCCAAGCGAGTACAAAAAAGTAGTTGAGCATTTTATCGATGCGTGCTGCACGAGATAGTTGTTATTATTATGCAGTTTGATACACTAACATAACTTAAAATTACTATATAAATGTTTTAGAATATGTAGATATATGGAATGCGTTTTTTGCAAAATTATTCGCGGTGAAATGGCAAGTAAAAAAATTGCTGAAAATGATACCCTCATTGTTATTCAGGACATTTTTCCTAAAGCGCCTGTTCATTATCTGATTATTCCCAAAAAGCATACTCAAGATATCCAATCTCTTCCTTTAGAAAATCTAAACATTGCCACAGACATATTTGCAATTGCGCAACATCTAAGCGAGAAAATAGAAGGTGCCAGAGATTTTAAATTGCATGTAAATAGTGGCAAGAATGCAGGGCAGATTGTTATGCACCTGCATGTGCACTTTATTGCAGGAAATCTTACAGGAGCGCTTTAATCTCAAGTTAAATGATTAGCCGAGGTGGCGAAATTGGCAGACGCGCAGGTCTCAGAAGCCTGAGGTGGAAACACTGTGCCGGTTCGAGTCCGGTCCTCGGCACCATCCAGAAGCTTGTTGAACAAGCCCAGAATGTCGGGCCATAATTATGCATGCATTTGTAAAAAATCTGTTACTTTTTCGTCCAAATAGCCGTAGCGTAAGCCGACAAATCGCGTATTTCTTTTTATACATTCTTTTTCAACCAATTCTAAATACTGTCGTTTGTCATCGATCATGATTATACATAAAGGTGTGATATTGTAGACATCTAGAACAGTAAAAAGCGTTTCTCCGTTTTTTTTGCCTTGGCAAAATATAATATCATGGTAAACCAATACCGGGTCTTTATTATTGATCATAAAACCTTTATCGGGAATTTGCGCGGATAGCCTAATGTTATTATCAGCAAGTCGTTCAACCGTGCAAGGTGCTAAAACAATCGAACGCATGGTAAAGCCCAATAGCATTGCTTTTTGTTGAATAGACTGTAAAACTTCAGGAATAGATGGCTCAACTGCTTGCATATGAGTATTCAATATCGTAGTGCAATACAGATCAAGTATATATTCCTTGTTCGAGTTCTTTTTTGTAAGATGCGTAAACCATTGATCACTGCCGATACTATTATGCTTATCATGGGGCTCTAGCAAAGTATTATCTATATCAATAAGCACGATGCTGCCTGGGCTAATATATTTAAGAGCTTCATGAAAATGTTTAATTTCAAATATTTCAGATTGAATATTAAGAGCTTGTAAGATAAAGCCAATAACAAGATATTTTTTGGATATAGATATATTCATGGTAAACTTTAAAATAAGAAGGTTTTAAGTATTTTAAAAAGCGACGGTATTTTAGCATGGATTCTTCTCGTAAACAAGAAAAGACAGTAGAAAATAGTAATGCAGACTCAAAACACCAAAGTGTTCGTTCGGAATATGAAAATCGAATCAAAAAAGCACATGAGCTTGAGGCTATAGGTGATAAGCCTTGGGCTGAAATGCATCAGGTTCCCAATAGCTGTGAACAAATTCTAGAAGAATTTACTGTTGGAGCTGAAAAAACATATACGACAGCCGGCCGTATTTTAACCAAGCGTATGCAGGGCAAAGCTGGTTTTGTGACGATTCAAGATCGTACCGGCCGCTTGCAACTCTATATCCGTGAAGATGCCATCGGCGTTGAATCGTTTAAGAAATTCATTGATTTTATTGATATGGGTGACATCATATGGGCTACTGGTTATTCATTTAAAACAAAAACTGGTGAAATTTCATTACATATTTCAAGCTGGCAGCTATTAACTAAAAATCTACATCCATTACCAGAAAAATTTCATGGGATTCATGATATTGAAACTAAATATCGCCAACGCTATTTGGACTTAATGACTAGCCCAGAGACACGTGAGCGCTTTGTTAAACGTACTGCTATTATTAAAGAGATCCGTTATTATTTGGATAAAAATGATTTTCTAGAAGTCGAAACGCCCATGTTGCATCCTATTCCTGGTGGCGCGGCAGCTCGACCATTTATTACTCATCACAATGCGCTAGATACGGATTTTTATTTACGCATTGCTCCCGAACTTTATTTAAAAAGGTTAGTTGTTGGTGGCTTTGAACGTGTATATGAGATTAACCGTAATTTTAGAAACGAGGGCGTTTCTACTCGCCACAATCCTGAATTTACTATGGTTGAGTTTTATATGGCGCATGAAGATTATCAATTTGCTATGTCATTTGTTGAAAAATTGATTCGTGAAATGGCACGTAAGGTTTCTGGTCACGAACAAGTAATTTTTGGGGATTATACGCTGGATTTTTCTAAGCCATTTGATCGCATGAATGCGCAGCAGGCTATTATCAAATATAGTTCTGTTACTCAGCAAGAACTTGAAGAAAAAAATATCGATACAACACTTGAAAAGTATAAAGTAAAACTAGAAAATAAAGCTGCGTCTTATGGACAAAAAGTATTTGCATTATTTGAAGAAGTTGCTGAGTCTAAACTTATTAATCCGACATATATCATAGATTTTCCTATTGAAACATCGCCTCTTGCAAAACGCGATGCAAAAAATCCTACTATTGCAGCACGTTTTGAACTTTTTATTGCTGGAATGGAAATATCAAACGGATTTAATGAGTTAAACGATCCATTCGATCAAGCTGAACGTTTTAAAGAGCAAGTAAAAGCGCATGAGGCAGGTGATGCCGAAGCGATGCATTATGATGCTGATTATATTACCGCATTAGAATATGGATTGCCACCTACGGTTGGCTGCGGCATCGGTGTTGACCGTTTAGTTATGCTTTTAACTAATACTACTTCTATTAAAGAAGTTATATTATTTCCTGCATTAAAGAGAAAATAAGTATGTTGTTAGATTTACTTAATAATTACAAAAATAGTAACCACATTACGCATGAAGAACTATCTATAATTGAACTGTTCAAAAAGCTTTTAGCAGAAAAGCCACATTGTTTTGATCGTCAAGAAGGAGGTCATATAACGGCTTCTGCATGGATTATTAATCCTGAAAAATCTGCAGCTTTGCTGACTCATCATAAAAAGCTTAATAAGTGGCTGCAGCTTGGTGGACATTGTGACGGCAACTCTGACGTTGCAGTTACAGCATTTCGTGAAGCTCAAGAAGAGTCTGGTATTAAGGAATTCGAATGTATAGTACCCGGTATTTTTGACATTGACATTCATGCGATTCCAAATACATGCCAATTCCATTATGATGTGCGTTTTTTGTTAAGAGCGAAAGATTCAAATTTTGTAATAAGTGAAGAATCACATAATCTGGCATGGGTACCATTTAATAAAATTCATGAGTATGCACAAGAAGTTTCTGTTTTGCGCATGAACAGGAAATATCTTACTCTACTATAAATTTTGTAAATTTCTGTTTTGTCTACGTTTCCTGGCAAAAGCTTTCCAATTTTGAGTTAAATCTGTTGTTTTAGAAGTTGAACACGTTAACATTATACATAACAATAAAGCTATTTTTTGTGAATGTCTTTCAAAGAATTAATAGAAGACAAATTTTAATAAGCACAACGCGCATTTTCTCTAAAGCAATTATTTTTTAGTTTATATTTTTTTACGTTATACTAGAGACCATAATTCTTTAAAATTAGGAAATTATGGTCTCTTTTTTTAGCATCGTTTTATCGTTTTTTCTTTCTTTCTTTTCAATTGCAGTTATGAGTTTTATCGCTATGGCAGTGCCGGTTGGTCCGTGGATAGATGTGACATTAGTGTTGCTGGGAATGTTTTTTGTCAGACTTTTTTTTAAAAATATTTCAGTGGCAAACAATAATCAGATTTTGGGTTATTCAACTGGTGCAAGTGCAATAGGCGGCAGTGTCGCAACAGCTTGTGGTTTTGCTTTTCCAACTCTATATTTCTTAAACCCTAAACTATTTGTAGTGCTTTTAAATAACCCAGCAAATTTTATAATACTCATTGCAATGCTTATTATTTCTGCCGGCGGTCTTGGCATGCTGATCGCGCATATTGTCGCGCCATCATTGCTTGCAGACAGTAGTATGACCTTTCCTATTGGGCAAATGGCATACAGTTTAATGACGGTGGGAAACAGCATTCGTAAAGCGTACGAGCTTATAGCAGGTCTTGCTATGGCTTTTGTTGTCAATATCGCTCAGCTTTTTACTGATATAGTCCCAGAAAAAATCATTTTTTTAAAAAAAATTGCTCTTGGTTATTTTATAATACCTTCAGTCATTTTACGCTCTGATTGGGTATTGATGCTTTTAGCTATTGGTTTTGTAACAGGACATGTGATAGCTATTCCATTGGCTATTGGAGTTTTGATTAAATTTTTTGCAGCAGACCCATTACAACAAACTTTTTTTTGTAATTTGGCGGTTGAAGATTTCTTTTTTGCATTTTGTAGTGGCATTGTTTTACAAAGCACATTTATGAGCATGATCGAATTACCCAATTATATACTTACATTTTTTAAAAAAAATAGCCAAAAGTCAGTGCTTTTTGATGGTATACGATTAGATCATCTTCAGGGAGCGATATTGGCTAGTTTTTTATTACTCACAATATTTTTTTTGTGGAGTTTAAATTTTTCTTTTATCTCACAGATCTATTTATTATTTTTTACCTCACTTTGTACCTATCAAATAGCTATAATCGGTGGAAAAACAGGATTGGCGCCAATTGGTAGATTTGCCACCTGGGTTATGGTTCCTTTTTTGATGCTGTTCGGTTTTGATGCACTACAGGTTACTATTGTAGCAACATTTGTGGAGATCAGTGGCATGGTTGTAGTCGATACACTCTTTGGAAGAAAGATGGCACAACTAGCATCTTTAGATAATAAAAAAATGGCATTATATCAGGTCGGCGGTTTAGTTTTAAGCGCAGTAACAGTAGGTATAGTCTTCTGGTTGTTAATTTCACATTTTGGGTTAGGTGCAACTTCACCATTAATTGCGCAGCGTTGCCAAGCTCGCGCGCTCTTAATTAAAGCAAGCTACTTTGATTATATGGTTATGTTTCTTGGTATTGCCTGCGGCTTCGTACTAAAATTTATAAAGATTAATTCGACGTTAGTAATAGGCGGCTTACTATTACCAATAGATTTTTCACTGCTCTTAATTTTCGGTGGCCTGTCAACCTATTTAGTGAAAGACATAGACGCATATACACCATTCTGGAGTGGCGTTTTTGCTGCAAGTGCATTATTTATGTTATTAAAAACGTTACTGTAAAAAAGCCCCATTTGAGGGGCTTTTTTGTTTGTTCTATTTCTTAATTATGCAAGAATTTCCATTTGGCGTTGAGTAAACTCTTCCCAATATGCATCTTGTTGATGAATTGCACTTTGTTGTGGAGTAATAGTAGATGTTGCCTCAGGGTTTTGAGATGAACTTTCAATAACTTTAGTATCGCCAGGTGTATCGCATTTTTCTGCGGCCCAATCATACCCAGGGTTATTTGAATAGCCGCCTTGTATATAAAATTTATACAATACATATGTTAAGACAGCGCCAAATGCCATATATGAAATAGTAGTATTGTTACTCAATGTTTTGCCTAAATATTCTTTGTATGCTTGAAGATTAAAAGCTGAAATATTGGCACTTGAAATCACTGCAATGAGCAATAATAGTTGTTTTTTCATAATTATCCTTAAAAAAGATAGTAAATAACTGCCGGTAATGTTAAATAATTACAAGAACTCTGTCAAAAAATATTTATTTAAGGAAATAAAATAGCTCTTAGTTTGAGCGTTTTTGTAATTAACCAGAAATAATCACGGTGCTTCTGTATGGTTGGCAGCTAGTAAGCGCATGCGTTTGTTGCGCAAGAGCTATTCGCTCCAAAGTTTCTTGTTTTTCTATTTGTATTTGAAGATTGACAGCTTCTTTATATTCCTGTGTATTTTTTATAAAAAGAAGAGCATGTGTGATTAATTGAATCGCTTTTTGAGAAAGCTCTATTTGTTCTTCTAGTACAAAACGATAAGAATCATTTCTATAACAATCTAGTTTATAGAAAGCTAAAAGAAGATGGGCTTCATCCAAAACTGATTTAAATTGATTTTTTAAGCTGTTCATATCTTCAAATGCATTATAAAACGGGTTTCTTGAAGCTACATAATAAATAGAAATTTTGCGCATTAAGCTATTAAAGATAAAATCCTTACTATAGTTTTCAGATAATTCAAGAATACTTAAAAGATTAAATAAATCACTATTAACTGCGGATTTAAAAGATTTTTTATTAACATTCATACGACTTTCAGGATGCATAGTCATATAATAAGCTGCTCCTGAACTTCCAGCTAAGGCACAGAATATTCCTTGAACCCATGCTTTATTTTTTTCATAGAAGCACATGCGTGAAAATCCATAGCCAGCTAATGCGATAGTGCCTGCAAGAAGTCCAGTTTCGGTGTAAAGATTTTTGTAAGAAATTTCTGCATTAACAAAGCTTGTTGATGTGAGAACAATTAGTAAAAGATGTTTCATTAAAAATCCTAATTTATTTGAAGTTTTGAAAATATTAAATAAGTATAATACAAAAAAAGATAATGTAATACTTTTATTCTGTTTGAGATCTAATAAGTTCTGCTTCTATAAAATTAACTAAATCACCATCCAATATAATTTCTGGCTGAGGTGACTCAAAATTAGTTCTGTGGTCCTTTACCATTTTATAGGGGTGTAATACGTATGAACGAATTTGTGATCCCCACTCGATCTTTTTTCTTTCGGCAGAATAAAGTTTTGCTTGGGCTTCTTCTTTTTCTTTTTGGACAAGTTTTGCCATGAGCATTTTCATGGCAGTTTCTTTATTTTGCGTTTGAGATCGCTCATTCTGGCATTGAACAACAATTCCTGTAGGAATATGCGTTATACGAATTGCAGATTCTGTTTTATTAACATGCTGCCCGCCTGCACCGCCTGCCCTAAAAGTATCAATACGTAAATCGTTCGGATTTATTACTATTGTAGCTTGTGAAGTTTCAGGTGTAACAAAAACACCTGCAAAAGAAGTGTGTCTGCGCTTATTAGAATCAAAAGGCGAAATTCTAACAAGTCGATGAATCCCTTGTTCATTTTTAAGCATGCCATAAGTATTCTTACCTTTAATATATAAGGTGCCTGATTTAATGCCGGCGCCTTCACCAACTTGATAATCTAAAACGGTACATGAAAATTTCTCACGTTCACAAAAGCGTACATACATACGCAAAAGCATCTCTGACCAATCTTGAGACTCTGTTCCGCCAGCACCAGCATTAATACTTAAAAAGCAATTTGAATCATCATCTTCTTTGTTTAATAGCAATGTGATTTTGAAATTTTTAATAGATCTACAATGCTTTGAAATGTCGGCTTTGATGGACTCAAGTGCTTCTTGGTCATCTTTGAATAATATTAAAAGATCTTCTATCTCTTTTTGCGTTGCCTCTATGGTATCGTACGTCTCTTTGAGCATGCGTATTTTTTGTAATTGCTGCGATATCTGAATCTGTTGAGGATTTTTCCAGAAATCTTCTTCTTTACTTAAGGCAAAAAGTCGCTCGAATTCTTGTTGGTTATGTGAGTTATCCCAAAAAACCTGAATTGTTTTTAAGTCAGGCTCTGTACTTTTAAGTTGTTCTTTTAAATCATCGATAATCATATAATTCCCTAGTGTAAGTATAGATAGTATATCTTATAGATGATATAAACAAAATCGGTTATATTATTTGACTTTTAAAAAAAATAATATTATTTACATATAATCAATTAAAAAATCTTCAAAGCTGACCTTTAAATTATCTATTGAACTCCAGAGCTTTGGTCAAAAATGCCTTTGGCGTAACTCATGCTTTTGACTTTATCGAAGCTGCTTTAATGTAGTTTTCTTCTACAAAAGACCAATCGACTACATTCCACCAAGCATCAATATAAGAAGCCCGTTTGTTTTTATGTTTGAGGTAATAAGCATGCTCCCATACATCGAGTCCCAATAAAGGTATAAGCAAGTCTGTTATAGGTGAATTTTGGTTAGATGTGCTTATTATGACCAGTCTATTTTTACCTGGGTCAAAACAAAGCCATGCCCAGCCACTGCCAAAGATTTTTTTTGCGGCCTCATTGAATTGATTTTTGAAATTTTCAAAGGATCGAAAGTGCTTTTTGATTGTTTTTAAAAATTTATTTGATGGCTTATTCATCTTTGGGGTCATGCATCGCCAGAAAAACGTATGGTTTTGATGGCCGCCAGCATTATTTTGTACCGTAGTTCGAATGATCCCTGGAATCTTATCGAGCATTGTTAAAAGTTGGCCTAGTGTATAGTGCTGCAATTCAGGGTAATCTTTGAGCGCGTCATTGAGGTTTTTAACATATCCGTCATGGTGCCCCGTATAATGAACTTCCATCGTAGTCGCATCTATGTAAGGCTCAAGTGCATTGAAAGAATAGCCCAGAGGATCAAGAGAAAAGGGATAATGCTGATTGGGGTATATATAATAAAAGGTTAATACTATAAAAAAATGCATGATTTTATACATAAAGATTCCCCGAATAGATATTAAGTCATTAAAGCTTTTACAAAAATTATAGATTGAATGAATCTCGAAAAGATAGATCTACACGCATTAATCGAAATTGCACTGTAAGTATAATATAATATCTTAAAAAAGTTCATATTTTTTTGTTGACAGTTGTTCTATGGGCTGTATAATTATCTACAGTTAATTGAATTAACCGAAATAAAAACAACATGCAGAGCAAATAAAATCAAAAAATTCTGCAAAAATGTTGACAACGTGTTTTAAATCGGTAAAATTAATAAAACAGTTTGAATTAACGGAATTAATCGGCTAAAAGCTATTAGTAAGATCAACTAATTTCTCTCAAAAAAGAAGTTAACAAAATTTGAAAAAAGCTTGACAAGATCATTTAAATCGGTAAAATGTTAACATGATTTAAGTTTTGAGTCGATCGATTCATTTTATTAAAAAAAATTAAGTAGTAATTAAAAAAGTTTTTGTCTTTGACATATACAGAGTTAATTTGCAAGTAATAATCTTGCAATTCTTTAAAAGTTTGATTTATGAATTCTTGCGATCAACTCCATACAATATGTTTTGTGATGGAGAGTTTGATCCTGGCTCAGAATAAACGCTGGCGGCGTGCCTGACACATGCAAGTCGAGCGTGAAAGGTCTTCGGACTAAGTAAAGCGGCGAACGGGTGAGTAACGCGTGAGAATCTACCTTTCAGTGAGGAATACCTTCGAGAAATTGAAGTTAATACTGCATACGTCCTACGGGAGAAAGATGGCCTCTTTGCTGTCGCTGAAAGATGAGCTTGCGTACGATTAGCTAGTTGGTAGGGTAAAGGCCTACCAAGGCGAAGATCGTTAGCCGGCCTGAGAGGGTGTACGGCCACACTGGAACTTAGACACGGTCCAGACTCCTACGGGAGGCAGCAGTGAGGAATCTTGCACAATGGGCGAAAGCCTGATGCAGCGACGCCGCGTGGAGGATGAAGGTCTTAGGATTGTAAACTTCTGTTAAGTGGGAAGAAATGTCCTGTTATAATACAGCGGGAAAATGACGGTACCATTAGAGAAAGCACCGGCTAACTTCGTGCCAGCAGCCGCGGTAATACGAA
>JAIETV010000005.1 GCA_019744895.1 Candidatus Babeliaceae bacterium
TTTATCCAACAAAACCTTCAATTGCATTGAACTTAAAAGCTATTTCATGATTACAAATTCGTCGAACTCACGTTAATAGTATGATTTCTAGCAAATTTCAAAATTTCTTCACGTTTTTTTTCATAGTCTAATGTTTTAACTTTATTTTTAAGGTCTTGCCAGGACTCAAAATAGACAAATAGTGGTGCATTTTCTTCCAAATACCATTCTGAGTAATCAAGACTATTCATGTGCCAATCTTGAAACCAAAAATTAGTTTTTTGGGCAAGTTTTTTAACAAATTTTTTGGAAGGGATAAAATATATAAGTCCGTACTGAATATTTTCAAATAATGCTAAATTTGATAGAGCATAGGGAATATGAATTATACCCTTAAAATCTTTAAGATCTTGCGGCCCGTTATATCTGCCTCTGAAGTTTTCAATCCCTAATTCGCTGCATTTTTTGGATAAATCCATAAAATGAGTGTCATTATGATAAGGTGGTATGAAAAACGTTGAGGCCTTATTTATCTTTCTAGGCACTAATGATTCAAAAAGATTTTCTGCTGGTAAAGTACAGGGCTTAATTGTGTAGGTGCCAATATGAATACCTTTACGACCAGCATAAAAATATTCAAAGGGCGTGTATGAAATTATTTTTATCAATGGATTAGTAGTTGCTTGCTTAAAAAGCTCATAATATTCTTTATCGGGAAATTTTCCTTGAGCAGAAGCTTGGTCACCATAGTCAAATCTATTACAGACCCATATAATAAGGGGTTTTTTGCAATTATTTTGAAGAAAAATTCGCGCCAAAGGACCAGTATCAGAAGTCACAATAGCATCAAATTGATTAAAAAAAACTTTGTGTAAATCCCAAGCATCTTGGGCATACCTGTGAGTTATATTATAAATATTATTTCCGGTTGTTTGACCATCAAGCCATTTTGAGGGCATATCTGGAACCATGATTGAGGTAAGTTCTATATCAAATATTTCTGCCACACGCTGAAATTCATTCAAACAACCCTTATGAAAAGTGAGATGCAGTATTTTTGATCGACCCTGTACAGATAATTCAAAAAAGCCAACGAATAAAAAAAGATACTTAATTTTCACGCGCGCACTCCAGCAAAAAATTTAACAATAGATTAATTCTATTAATATAGGTATGCTTTTCTTTTACCAAATCCATCAAATCAAGCATTTCTTGCAATGTAAGATCTTTCAAACGAGCCTGAGCATCGATAAACAACTGCTCAGTATTTGAATTATAAACAATTTTATGATCAAATAAATCGTACACTGCTTTTGAATTAGTTATGCCAAATTGACCGTAACTAATATTTTTAAATATTCTGCAAGGGATATACCCTTCATCTGCCTGCCATTCACCCACTATCGTAGGAGCCATATAAGAATTAAAAATAAGATTACTATTTTCTTTTGCTGATATCCTCATTAAAGGTTTAAATGTGATAGCCTTTTTTTCGCAAGCATTTTTAAAAGTGTTTATTTGATTAATATTCCCATGCAAGCCACCTCCAATAGTGCCAATCCAATATATTGTTTTTTCCTTTGGTTTCCCCCATTTTTTTTTGACCTTTTCTTTTATAGCATCTATTTGATCTGGTAAAAGATCTGCACCCCATGGCATATAAATAGTCTTTGCAGTCTTGGATGCATAGATACACTTATCGATTCTTTTAATATCCGCGTGCTGACCAACGCAACGGTGAGTATAAACTTGAAAAGTTATGGCATGAGCATTATCATAAAGCGCCTTATACTTTGTTTGATCGACATTATGCAATAAATAGTAACTTGAAAAAACCAAAGGTATTCCTCTATCTGCCTGGCCTTCAGTAACAAAGAGGCAGTTTTCAAAATTAAAATCAGATATATTGTCATTATTATCAAACCAAAATGTATCGTAACCCATTGCCTGAAAAGCTTTGTAAAATGCTTCATGAATGTAAGAATGAGTATGACTATGAAGCTTATGCCCCCAAATGATAACTTTTTTAAAATATAGATCAATTGATGCATGAGTGTATGAAGCTAAAAAAATTATCATTAAAATCAGAATTTTTTTTAAAATTTTCATACTATTATCTCCTAAAATTTTTTTTTTAAAATTAATCCACAGACTACTTAATTTTTAAACAATTGACAAAACGACCTATCAATGCAAGATTGCTCTTTTAAAGGAGTCCATTTATGAACATCAAAAATTTATTTTTTTTCTCGCTCTGCGTTCTATCAGCTATTACTTCAAAAAATAATATCATTTATTTAGATTGGTTTGGCGAAGAGCTGAGAAATGATAAACTATTTACTCTTGTTGGCGGTGGCGATGAATGGCGGCAATTAAAAACATGTCTTAAGCGTAAAGGTTATGATATTACCACGCATCGTTATAGGAACGATGAATCTGAACTTTTTTATGGCACCCATTTTGATATGCCAGGAGATGTAAAACAGCTACTGAAACAATATTCAAATAAATTGGCAGTATTTTTATGGGAACCGCCTTCGGTCAAACCAGAAAACTTTAATAAAAAACTTCATGAAAATATACCAGTTATATTTACATGGTCAGATGATCTTATTGATAATCATAAATATTTTAAATTCTTCTATCCACAACCTAAAACAGTTAAGGTCGAAAAAGTACCGTATTTAAAAAAGAAATTCTGTTGCACCATGGTTGCCAATAAACAATCTAATCATCCAAAACAATTATATGGCGAACGGTTAAAAACAATACTATTTTTTGAGAAAGTTGCCCCGAAGCTATTTGATCTTTATGGTCCGGGTTGGCAGACAAGCAAATTAACATGCTACAAAGGTTTTGTTAATGATAAATTCAATACATTGGCTAAATATAAGTTCTGCATCTGTTATGAAAATATTAAGGATATTCCCGGGTATGTCTCTGAAAAGATACATCACTGCTTATTAACAGGTTGTGTGCCTGTATACTGGGGGGCTTCTAATATCAACGATTATATTCCGGCAGAATGTTTTATTGATAGACGAAAATTTGCCTCAAACAAGGAACTTTTTGAATTTTTGAGATCTATGACACAAGAGGAATATCAAGAATATCTAGATGCAGCACAAAAATATCTTTTTAGCACTCAACAATTACTTTTTTCTGATCTTTATTTTGCAGACTGCTTACTTAAAGGCTTTATATCAGACTATAATCGTTCAGATTTTTTTGATAGTAATGATATGCGCTTACTTGAAAAGATTGATCGCATTCAACAAAAAATAATTTTAAAATCATATAAAGGATAAACAATATGAAGAATGATTCTATTATAAAAATTATATCAATTTTCGTATTATCAAGTTGTTTCTTAGAGTGTTATGTTGGGCAATTTAACCAAGATGGCTATCTTAATGAAAACGTTTTCAAGGGCAAAAGAAATGGTGTCTTTGTCGATATTGGGGCCCATGATGGCATATCTATTAGTAATACTTATTTTTTTGAAAAACAATTAGGGTGGACAGGTATATGCATAGAACCAATCCCAGAAGTCTATGAACGACTATGTCAAAATAGAACATGCATAACTGTCTGTGGTGCAATTTCCACATTTAATGGAAAATCTGATTTTTTAAAAGTTTCCGGGTACGCCGAAATGCTCAGCGGTCTTGTAAAAAATTATGACTCACGGCATCTTTCTAGAATAGATTGGGAATGCAATCATTACAAAGGTTCAAAAAAAGTTATCGAGGTTGAATGCTATAAACTTAATGATCTTTTAGAAAAATATGGTCTTTATACTATTGATTATTTAACACTTGACATAGAAGGTGGAGAATTGGATGTTCTAAAAAGTATAGATTTTGATGTTTTTAATATTCATGTTATTGATGTCGAAAACAATTATAATGATTCGAAAATTAAAAAGTTTTTATTAAGCAAAGGTTATAAGCTTTTACATAAACTCGGAGTTGATGAACTCTATATTAAGGACAATAGTTCATTAACTACTTAATTGAAGGGTTTAATTACTAAATAAAACCTAGGATTAAAAAAAATAATATTTTTAAGGCTTTCATTAAGACTTTCGCTCTATATATATTAAACAGGATTTTGAACGATTACACATGAAGATTTTGCATGAATAGTGATATCGCCTTGGGATAAAATTAAGAGATCTTCTCTAATACGTGTTTTAAAATCTTTTCCGTTATTATTATCGTAAAATTCTATTTTATTCATCATAACGTTTCTTCATTAAGATTCCTTAACAAATGCATCGTCAGATAACCAGCTTCCAGCCCAGTGGTGATTAGCCAAAGACTCTGGACGAAGCCAACTTTTTATATTATGGATTTTTTCATGGTAACCCATAGGATAGAAAAAACCCGAGGGCAACGCAATAACATTATCAACACATTTTGGGGCAAGATGGTAAAATAAAATGGTAAAAAAAAATGGCCCGGTACGTAACACGATCGGCTCAGCAATTTTCTTCTTTTTTCCTATATTTTCGATAGCAGCTTTTAGTAATTGATGCCCCGGGCGTGAACCGATAATGCCAATACCAAGCTGAACATGACCAGTATCTAGAGGCTGAATTCCAATATAAAAATCATAGGCCTGATGCAAAGCATCTAATGGCTTGTATGACTCAAAATCAGTATCAACATATACCCCCCCAAAGCGATATAAAATTTCATAGCGTGCAATATCAGATTTTTCACCATAATTTACTGCATGGTCATACATCTCTCTATTAGTAAGCCCTAATTGGTCTATCTCTTTCTCTGTCCAAAGCTTATATTCCCAATCAGGGTGATTTTTTATCCAGCTATCTCTATAAGCATTATATTTTTCCGGAAACGGAGAGCCAAGCCAAATTTGATGAACTATTTTTGGTATTTTATAGAGCGTGTACGCATCTACGCGAGAAATAAAATTTTTTTCATATAATGTTTTTAACATACCGTACACATCTTTATGTGCAGGATCCTGTGAAAAAATCTTAGGATATTCGCCTAAGCGCATTGAAGTATCAAAATCAACATTATAAACTTTTGCTTGAATAATATATGCGGCAATTAAAAAAGTGGTTATTCCACCAATGGTGAAATAAAAATTATTCATTTTCACGCGTTATCCCCTTTTGTTTTTTATACCATTGAATGGTTTTAATGAGGCCGTTCTCTAAATCAGTTTGCGCATGCCAACCATAACCGTGTATTTTTGTTACATCAAGCCGTTTTCTGGGTGTACCGTCTGGAAAATTGTTATCCCAGATAATCTGCCCCTGAAATCCGGTAAGTCGTGCAAGAGTATATACCAGCTCATGAATTTTTATATCATGTCCTACCCCAATATTGATAATTTCTGAATTTTGGTAGTTATTCATAAGAAATACCAATGCATCTGCACAATCATCAACATACAAAAATTCACGGTATGCATTACCCGTTCCCCAAACAATAACTTCTGCTTTTTTTTGTAAAATCGCATCGCAAAATTTTGCAATTAAAGAGGGGATTACATGCGCTTGCATAGTATCAAAATTATCACCAGGGCCATATAAATTGGTTGGCATAGCAGAAATAAAGTTCGCTCCATATTGCTTATTATAGGCTTGACACATAGCTATCCCAGAAATTTTAGCAAGTGCATAAGGCGCATTAGTTGGTTCTAAAGGACCAGTTAATAGAGCTTTTTCCTGTATCGGTTGCTCTGAATTGCGGGGATAAATGCATGATGAGCCCAAAAAAAGAAGTTTTTTAACTCGATATTTATAGGCCGCATCAATAACATTAAGCTGAATTGCTAAATTATCGTATATAAATTCTGCCGGACGAGTGTTATTTGCGTGAATGCCGCCAACGCGTGCTGCTGCTAAAAAAACATACTCGGGCTTTTCTTGCGTGAAAAAATCATTAACAGCTTTTTGATCACGTAAATCACATGCTGAAAAAGTTCTCGTAACCAGGTTTTTATATCCTAAAGTCATAAGTTTTTGCATAAGCGCTGAACCCACCAGACCCTGATGACCCGCAACATATATTTTTGAATCAAGATTCATGGGCGGAACTCTTTGATATTTTCAAGATTTCTTGCAAACCAATGGTGAAGCAGGGAGAGATCCGCGTCCACCATAATTTTTACAAGCTCATGAAAAGTAACTGTTGGTTGCCACCCAAGAATATTTTTTGCTTTAGTTGCGTCACCGCAAAGAAGCTCGACTTCTGTTGGCCGAAAATAACAGGGGTCTATACGCACTAAAATAGCGCCCGTTGCTGCATTTTTGCCTATTTCATCAACACCTTTACCCGACCATTCGATGGTGATGTTAACATACCCGAATGCAACTTCTATAAATTCTCGAACGGTATGCGCGGTCCCTGTGGCAATAACAAAATCATCAGGAATTTCTTGTTGCATCATAAGCCACATGGCATACACATAATCTGGAGCGTATCCCCAGTCACGTACGGCATCGAGATTGCCAAGCGATATACTCTGTTGAAGACCGCACGCAATACGCGCAACAGCACGGGTAATTTTTCGCGTTACAAAAGTTTCACCTCGAAGCGGGGATTCGTGGTTAAAAAGAATACCATTGCACCCAAAAATAGAATATGCCTGACGATAGTTAACCACAATCCAATAAGCATAGAGCTTTGCAACTGCATAGGGCGAACGTGGGTAAAAAGGAGTTGTCTCTTTTTGGGGAATTTCTGTCACGTTGCCAAAAAGCTCACTGGTTGAAGCTTGATAGAATTTTGTTGTTTTTTCAAGACCCAAAATTCTTATAGCTTCAAGTAAACGTAAGGCACCCATGGCGTCTGCTTGTGCAGTATATTCCGGCGTTTCAAATGAAACGGCAACATGGCTTTGTGCTGCAAGGTTGTATATCTCATCCGGCACAATTTGGGAAATTAAACGAATAATATTAGTTGAATCGGTCATGTCACCATAATGTAATATAAGTGACGGATCTCCCTGATTTTGATTATCAAAAATATCATCTATTCTTGAAGTATTACATGACGATGAACGGCGCTTAATGCCATGAACTTGGTAACCTTTTTCCAAGAGTAAGCGCGCTAGGTATGCACCATCTTGACCAGTGATACCAGTTATCAAAGCTTTTTTTTTCATATATTCGACCTGAAATACAAATCTCTACGAAACTTCCAAAGATAGAAGCTGTTGATAGATATAATTTGATTATAAGTAGCGCTCATAGCCTTTTTTATATAAATGCTCTACAATCTTGTCCATATTATTACTATATTCCGTGTTCATAACAACGATAGTATCATCGGTTTCAACCACGCAAATGTTTTCAACCCCAAACAGGACAACAAGTTTATCCCGAGCGTAGGCGCGAACATTATGCGACTCAAGTGACACCATCTTACCGCAAGGCTCGTTTGAACAAGCAGCGCTTTTTTGAGCCTCGTCAATAAATTGTTCAAGGGTGCCGACATCGGTCCATGAAAATTTACCATGAACAACCACGGCATTGTGCACTTTTTCAACTACACCTTTATCAAACGAAACGGGTGTAATATCACTATAACGGCCTTCTTTAACCTGAGCGTACAACTCAGGCATATGACGCATAAAAAGTTCTATGTACGTTTGAACGCGCGCACAGAAAATTCCGCAATTCCACAACATAGTACTCATTGAAAGATACGTATGCGCAACGTGACGTGAAGGTTTTTCATGAAACGACACAATATTATATAAATCGGTGGCACGTAAAAATGCGTCATGTCCACGCTCTATATATCCATACGCTGTCGAAGCATGTGTTGGAGTAACACCTATAAGCGCAAGCTGATCATTGTCTGAAACATAGGCAAGCGCTGCGCATATTGCAGCAGAAAAAGCCTGTTTGTTGACAACAACGTGGTCTGCTGGAGCAAATATAACCGTTGCATGTATATCATGTTTTGCGATTTCCAAACAACTTATAAGAATTGCTGCAGCCGTATTTTTAGACTCAGGTTCAGTAATTATGAGTATATCGTTATCTAATTTTTCCTTGATGCTGGGGGCGTATTCTTGCGTAGTAACCACTGCAGCATCAGTAATAAAAGGAATTTCTTGCAATCGGGTTAACGCTTGCACCAAAAGCGAACTCTGCCCTAAAGGAATTAATTGTTTTGGAAAGCCTTGACGACTGAGTGGCCAAAGACGTTTTCCACTGCCGCCTGCAAGTACAACACCATAAACTTTTTCCATACTTCTTCCCTTAAAAGTAAAACTTGCCAGCCAAGGCAACATTCAACAACCGATATACAACGCGCACCTGTATACTGGGCATCAAATGATGCCATGAGCTGTACTGTGCATAAACATAGCACATAGTTGGTTATTGGCAAATTCCGCCTATAGTGCTGTCTTGTTATCCAAACATGGTCGATGTATACTCTGCCCAAGAGTAAATGTTTAAGTAAGGACAGTGAATGAAGTTCAATTTTTTTAAAAAGCAAGCAACACCATTTATTTTTTTTATATTCTTTTTAGCTGCTTTTTTTGTCAGAGCAACTGTTTTTTATTTTTATATACAGCATGAAGAGCGTTATTGCCAACCCGATACGCAAAGTTATACTATGCCGGCATTGGCTATGCATCATGGCAAAGGCATGATTAGCCCTAATGGCACACCTGTTTTTTGGCGAACACCCGGATATCCATTTTTTTTAGCACCATTTTATGCATTATCTTCTTCAAATAGTTGGGATTTTGCTCTGCATGAAAATGCACACAAAGCAGCGCTCTGGCTACAAATACTGTGGTGCTCGCTTTTGCCTATACTACTCTATTTTTTAGCATGGTTTTTAACACATTCACTTGCTCTTGCCTATACGTTAGCAATTATAGGTGTAGGGCATCCGGGCTTTATCCTTGCAAGTACTTTTTTGCTTACCGATGGCCCGGCTCAACTATTTTTTGTAATGTTTCTTATATGTTTATTGAGAAATTTCAGATTTAAAAGTGATAATAAGTCCCAATATGTATATCTAACAGGAGCCGCATTGGCATTAAGCATATACACCTGGATGAGGCCCATGGGGCAATTTGTAGGCATCGCAACAGTGATAGTTTTATGTTTTTCACATTTTTCAATTACAGAAAAAATTAAACAGAGTTTATTTTTTATCACACTTTTTGCGCTTTCTTTAAGCCCGTGGTTTATAAGAAATTATCAACTTACGGGTAAGATATTTTTCTGCCCACTTTTTGGACTTTATTTTAATGTCTTTAATGCGCCTAAAATTCGTGCGCGCATCGAGCGTATAACCCATGAAGAAGCATGGAAACGCCAATGCAAACAAGCAGAGCTTGAGGTTTATAAAGAATATCAGGAATATGCACGTATAGGTGATAAGCGGGTTATTGTTAATGAAATAGTCTGTATGAGGCCGGCACTTCCATGGATGCTCAATTACCCTCATTATTTTATCTATGACTGGATAGCAGAAGTATGCAAAACGACCTTTGATTTATATAGTTACCAGATGCTTGCATTATATAATAATTGCTTTAAGTGGGACCCGCTTGTTGAATATTTAGATGAAAAACTCGCTGATACACTGTTTAAAAAAGAATTACCTTTGGGTATACGCCTAATAGCCTTTGTAGAATTATTTTTTGAACTGCTTTTATGGATTGGTATATTTTCAGGGTTGTTCATGTTGTTTGATAGAAAATTTCGTGAGCATTTTTTTACCCTTTGGATTCCTTGCGGAATCATCATGGGAGCTGTTTTATTTCAAACCGGTGGCTTTGGTTATGCACGCTTGCGATTGCCTATTGAACCTTTAATAATTTTGCTAGGTCTAGTATTCTGGGTATATATCTTTAGCAACCCGAGTAAAAAAAATGGAAAAACTTTACGCACCTTGGCGCAGTAACTATGTAGTATCACATAATAACGACAATGAGTGTCCATTATGTCTTACAGCGTCAGAGAAAAATGACGAAAAACGATATATTATTAAACGGTATAATCATGTATTTGTTATACTGAATTTATATCCCTATAACGCCGGACATGTCATGGTGGTACCCTATGAGCATAAGGGATCGTTAAGCGAACTTTTGCCGGAAGTACGCGCTGAATTTATAGAAGTAACGGCATTATGTGAAAAAATATTAAAAAAAGAATTAAAAGTTGATGGCTTAAATATTGGCCTCAATCTGGGCGGCAAGTCAGCCGGTGGGACTATCCCTGAACATATTCATTTACATATTTTACCACGCTTTTATGGCGACACTAATTTTCTGCCTTTATTGAGTGACACCAAACAAATTGCTTTGGATTTGAATGGTGTCTATAAACAACTCAAAGATGCGTTTAATAAATAGCTTCATATGCTATAAACTATCCCCGCGCACCCTCCAAGCATCATCACGTATAAACTTATAATAATAATCTTTTTTACCCATGCAGAATAATTCAGGGCCCACGAAACTGATATAAAGGTTAAAAGTGATAGTAAAAGATATAAAAAAAAGAGATAGTCAGAGATCATAAAGTAACTCACATTTGGTGAAATACTTTCAATAACAAACCTGTAAGCAAAAAGCGCCGGAACTCCCGCTGCTGCAATACTTGGCACATCGGTAATATGTTCAGAATACCCAAAAGAAAAATGATTCTAGTCATAAACCAAATATTTACCGATGAAATAGAATACAAGTTCATCAAATATCCCATCGATATCAATAGAAGATTATCCGCAGCGGCTGGCAGCTCGAACAAGGTAACTTCAAGCATGCACCTCTTGCTTGATTATTTACTACGAGAGATCAGTAATAGACGGTATAAAGACGTAGAGATCGGAGAGGACAAGCTTATTACCCTGCTGGAATTAGACAATCTTTTAAAACAGGGCAAACGAAAAGTGTTAAATGACACCATTGAAAAGACTTTCAAAGCAATGAAAAATTTGGGTGTTCTTAAGGGTGCTGAAAAAGCAAGAAACAAAACCGGGGGATTTAAATTTATTTTTCAGCTGAATGAAAATCTTGATTGGTAATTACCCCTCAAAAAACCCTTTTGAAATAACCATTTTAAGCCATACCCAGGGACTCTCGGCAGTAAAAGGGGGACTCTTGGCAGCAATAAGGGGACTCTCGGCGGAAGCGACTCCGAAAAAGCCTTTATTTTAGCGGCTTTCCCGCGTTAAAAAAAAGAGTGAGACTTTATGAGATCTTCTGAGATCTCATGAAAAAGGGCTTCGCCTTTTCCCCCTCCCTTAAAAAGGAGGGAGAGGCTCGCCTCAAAAACAAAACCCTTAAAGGGGGAAGCTTGGCAATCAATTGACAATACATAGTCACGTAAATCACAAACATTCCCGTTTAAGGTTGTTTAGCTTTATAAAGTGATCGCGAAGATGATTATGCATGTGTGTTGGGCGCCGGGTGGTCTGCCGCGCGCGCCGTGCGTCATTCTTTAAAGTCATAGGCGTCGTACATGCCAGAGGGCACAAAGAAACCATAATCATTTTCTAGGTGTGGTTCCACCTTGGCGCCGTACCGAGCTCTGAGTTCATCATTGATTGCGTAAAAACGTTTTTCATCATAAGCAACATACTTTCTTCTGAGCTCGTTAAATGTGCGCCGCTTCATCCAAGGTGGTTTATTTTTGAGTGTTCCTGCGTGGTTCTTGAGATAATCTTCGATTTTAATGCTCATGTGCAAGTATCTTTCTGATGGCCGCAATCGCTGCGTGTAGTAGCCTAAATTTGCACACGTGCGGCATTGATATTGGCCGTTCAGGCAATAAAGCTTTCGCATTCTTTTATCGCATAGCGGACAATGGAAGAAATAATAAGAGCCGCCATAGTTGCATGGCTTTCTTTCAACGGGGATGGTGTAAGAACCTGCTGAGTAAGTAACGCGTATGCTATCATCTTCCAGTAGTACGGCCTTAAGTTTATAGGGGTTGAATACTTCAAACATGAGTCTATTTGGGGATCTTCTTACCCATTCAATACCCTCTTTGTTCTTGAACATTGAAAACGAATCAATCTCATCTAAAAATGAACAAAATGTAGAAATTCTTGGCTTGTGCTTCTTCTTTACTTTCCAATACCAACCCCAGTGCGTCATATTTTGCCCCTTTATCGAAATAGCTAAGCAATCACATAAAAAATAACTGACTCGGGTAGAAATAACAAGTGTGCAATAGGTGGTCAAATTCAGCCGTTACGCAATTAAACGGTAAAAATGAGAATTGTTCCTGAATGCGTCAACGAGGGGTACTCAGCATTGTCTGCCTTTGAATAATCTTGCGACAATTACAGGTCTAGGGTGAAGCTATGCCTTGTTCTGAAGTAGCGCCTTAGCACTACTATAGCCAGGGAAGGATGGAAAAAAAGACTGTGTAAAGTTTGTCATACTCGCTCTCAGTAATTCTCCCTTTTGCAAAATATGCATACCTTGCGCCTATCAGGAGGCAGTGTAACCTGTCGTGATTTTATTCGCCTCCTGATTGCAGCGAGAGTTATTTCAATTTATTTAAAATAATATCACACACCTGTTCTTCTGATGTTGCTGAAAAAAGATCAACATTACTTTTTTCTATTGCTGAAAGAATCGCTCTTATAATTGTGCCGCGATCAATGATTGCCATTGTTGATGAACGAATATCAGCAGAAAGCCTATCAAGCCAGACAATCTGGCTATTGTAAAACGTGACTGTTGATTTTACTGCGCCATTGGACAATTGCTTTGGCCTACCACGCGTTTCTACGGATTCTTCTTTTTTGGGTTCTTTTTTTTCAGAAACAACTTGCACTATTTCTTGCTTTGGTTGTTTTGTGCGTGTTGTTGATTCGAACAAGCTTGCCGCTTGCAATCCAACCCGTGATTCAATTTTTCTTTTCATGCGTCGTCCCCTTCTTTAATTTAGATACCACTTCAATCGCTAAATTTTGATACGCCAGTGCGCCAGAAGCATGGCAGTCGTGTTGGAATATTGTTTTGCCAAATGATGGCGCTTCGTGCAACCTCGTGTTCATTCAAATTTCTGTTTTGAAAACCTTTGCACCATAATGCCCACGGATTAACTTGTTGATTTCAGAAGCCGCCTTGCTGCGCTTATCAACTTGCGTCAACAAGATGCCCATGAGTTCTGCCTCACAGCCGATGCCATCTTTGATTCTTTCAAGCGCATCGGTAAGTGTTGCCAGCCCTTCTAGTGCTAAATACTGAGGGATCACCGGAACAATAAATTCATCAGCGGCAGTAATTGCATTAGACTTCTTTCCTAACAATAAAAAATCTATAAAATAAGATCAGTCAAAAAAGGATGATTGATCATGAAATTTAAAA
>JAIETV010000007.1 GCA_019744895.1 Candidatus Babeliaceae bacterium
AACTATCGGGGCTCAAATTTTTATGATAAAATGCTATTAGTTATCAAACAATTTTAACAATCTGCTGGGCAAGACCCAAAATTATTTCAGATGCGGCTCATTCGGAAAAGCGATGGAGCAAAATACCCTTTCTTGTACAAGCTGGAGTACCTGTATTTAAACATGACCCAGCATCAGAAAATATTATGCATAATAAATTTATGATTTTCGATTTCAAAGACAGTATACCTGTTGTTATAACAGGCTCGTATAATCTCACTCATAGCGCTGCAACTAAAAATGCTGAAAATATGGTCTTGATTGATCACCCAACTACTATTGAAGAATATAGAAATCACTTTTTTAAACTTTTGAAGAAATCTGTTGCCGCGCAATAGCCCGACAAAAAATCAGCTTAATGTAAATGCAGCAAAAAAATAATAAAAAATCGAGAAGCTTCACCGTAGGGAGGTCTCGGCACGCATGTGCCATGCCGACTGAGTTGAAGCGACCTGCTCTCTGCAAGAGGGATCGGGTTTTTAGGGCTTTATCACCAAAGCCCTAAAGCGGTTCGACGGCAAGCCGCACATGTATATAAAACTTTGAACTTTTAGACTTACCCACACTAAAAAATGCAATTATGAACGTAGAACTTCAAGCGCGTGCGCCATATCCTCTGGCATCGGCGCGGTAAAATGATATAGTTTTCCTTTATACTCAAAATTAAGCTCTGCTGAATGAAGAGCGTGACGAGCAATAATCTTCGATCTTGAACCATAAACCGCGTCTCCAATAATCGGATGCCCCCATGCAAGACAATGCACTCGAATCTGGTGCGTGCGCCCTGTTTTAGGGAATGCTTTTACCAGAGCTGCATCTTTTTTAAGATATTCTATAACTTCAAAATCAGTAATCGCATCGCGCCCTTGGGATTTACTATGAGCCATCTTGGTACGCTCTGTCGGATGGCGCATGATGCGATAATCAATCTGGGCCTCTCTTGGGGGGTGTCCTTCAACTAAAGCCAGATAGGTTTTTTTAATCTGGCGATCTTTGAACATTTGAGTAAATGCTGCATGTGCGTTTACGGTGCGTGGGATTATTATGAGCCCAGAGGTCTGCATATCAAGCCGATGAACAATTCCTGGGCGTTCAGCATCACCAATTGATTGTAGATGTGGATAACTGGCCACAAGCCAATCAACCAGAGTAACCTGACGACTTGCGTGTGCAGGCTTATGCACCACAAGACCAGCGGGCTTATTAATAATAAGAAAATCCGGTTCTGGGCTTATTAAACCAACGTCTAAACCATGCAAAAGCGTAGGGTCTATAGCAGCAGCAGATCGCGAAAAATCTATTCGGCTAATTGTACAGGCAACATGGTCGCCCGCTTTAACTCGGTGCCCGGCTTTCAAAACAACGAGATTATTTATGCTTACATTTCTATCTTGAATAATTTTTTGAAAGTACGAGCGCGAATAGGCTGGAATAAGCTCATGCAAATACTGGTCCAGCCTTTGTTGATGCTTATCTTCTGTAACGATAAATGTATAGCTGTTAACCTGACTACCAGGAAGTAAGTGCTTCATGAAAATTCTCTAAGGCTTGCGGCCAAAAGCTTTGCAGTTTCAATAAAATTTCTTTAAAATCAATATATATATACAGTTTATGCATAGAACATAGTATCATCAAGTACTTAAAAAAGTATACGGAAAAAGTTTACGTAGTGTCAGTAAATACAAAGGATAGTACTCATGGACCCAAAAAAAACATTTGACACCATCAAGGAACATCTTGATAAGCTTGACCAGATAGACTATCCAGAGATACTGAACGCCTGGCAAAGCTTTCTTGAATATCACCCTGCAGATATAGCCCATTTCCTGGCTCACTGTGACTATGAGTCAATTAAAAAAATATTTTTAAGGCTACCTGACGACTTAAAGGTTAAAGTATTTCATGAGCTTTCAACAAAAATAAAAATATACTGCCTAACGTTATTAGATGATACTGAGCGCAGTATGCTGCTCAGAAATCTTTCAATCGATGAGCTTACTGATTTTTTTGATGAACTTTCCGATGACGAGCTTAAAAAATATCTTAAACTACTCCATAAAAAAGACCGCGAGAAGGTTATATCCCTTTTAAAATTCGCTCCCGAATCTGCCGGTAGCATTATGCATACCAATGTTATCACACTCATGGAGGATTTCACGGTTGAAAAGAGTATTTATATTTTACAGAAGATCCAACCAAGCAGAAGCTTGCACGAGACAATCTTTGTTACCAACCAGAATGGTGAGCTTGTTGGGTATATATTATTGGCAGACTTAGTATTAAAAACACCTAAAACCCGCATCAGTAATTTTTTACGCCAAGCAGATATAACTATCACCGTTGATGAAAATCAACGCGCAATAGCAAAAATCATGAAGCATTATAGTCTAATGACCGCTCCTGTGGTTGATAAAGAAGGTAACTTTTTAGGTATCATTTCAAGTGATACCCTTGTCGAGATTATAGAGCAGGAAGCAAGTGAAGATATTTACCGCATTTCTGCGATTACTCCCATCAAACGCAATTATTTTGAAACATCTTTTATTAAGCTCTTTTCTCAGCGCAGCACTATTCTTATAGGATTATTTTTACTACAATCCGTTTCGAGCATTATCTTACAAGCCTATGAAGCCACACTTGCCGGTTTTTTAGGTTTTTGGATTACTATGCTTATCAGTACAGGGGGCAATGCCAGCTCACAGACATCTGCACTTGCTATACAGGGCATGGCGACAGGCGAAATCGATAATCAGAACAAATCACTTTTCATTAAACGTGAACTCCTGATGGCTGCAGCGCTGGGGTTGGTGCTCGCATTACTCTCTTTTGCAAGAACATTTATAGATAAAGGCAACTTTTTAGGATCAGTTACCGTCAGTCTTTCACTGTTTACGATTATTTCATTTTCAGTACTTTTAGGCTCAACAATGCCTATTATTTTAAAGAAAATTCGGATTGATCCGGCACACGCAGCAGGGCCGATTTTAGCAACGCTCATAGATGTTATTGGCTTATTTATCTATTGCATTATTAGTAAAGTAATTTTCGGATAAAATTAATAAAATCTTGCAAAGTATCCCCTACTAAAAGGTATAGTAATTTTTACCTCATAAAAAATTATAACCTTAGGAGAAAATACTTATGAAACGGATACTACTCCCTTATTTATTAATAATAAGCTCACTTTATCATACCATTGTATTCACTCATGAGATTCCTGAAGACTTTGTGGAACTTGAATGTAAAGTAAAACTCAGAGTTAGGCCGTTTGAGCAAGAAGAACCTACAATACGGTCTGGAGATCTTGTCCCCTATACTCACCCTCTGATTCCACTCAAAAAAGGCGTTAGTAATAACTGGTGCGGCTATGTTGCTGCAAAAAACTTGGCATCTGCTGTCTCAAATAGTGTAACGGCGGTTTCCGGTTCGTGGATTGTCCCCAACGTTTTAGCGCCATCCCTAGCATATTTTTCGGATACCTATAGCTCATTGTGGATCGGCATTGATGGCTATAATAATGGAACGGTTGAGCAGATCGGAACAGCACATGAATGGCATAATGGAAAACCTTACCATTATGCGTGGTTTGAGATGTATCCTAATGCTGCATTTGAAATACAAGGCTTTCCGGTTGTTCCAGGTGATACTATCAGCGCCCGAATAGAATACAAAGGGAATAATATCTTTCTTATGACTATTGCTAATACAACGCGCAAGGTTTACACTACTATACCAACTGCGTATACCACCTCAGTATCGGCAATACGGGCATGCGCCGAATGGGTCGCCGAGGCACCTTATATGAAATCGGTACTCCCTCTTGCACATTTTAGCGCAGTATCATTTACTAAATGCACGGTAACTATCGGTGGCACTACAGGGGGAATCAACAACCCAAACTGGAAATCTGATAACATTGCAATGAAAAATGCCATCATGCTACCAAAAGCTGTCGCTTCACCATTGCAAGACAATGGTCAAGGTTTTAACGTAACCTGGCTACATGAGTAGGAATTTATTGTAATATAGCTATTTAAAAGGGTGTTATAGTAATTACTAGAGGTTTTTTAGCATTTTTCTTGACAAAATATGCTCTAACCTATAATTTTATACCATATCTTGATACGAGCCGCTAGCTCAGTTGGTAGAGCAACAGACTTTTAATCTGTGGGTCGATGGTTCGAATCCATCGCGGCTCACCAGTCTTTCGGACTTTGGTGCAGTCTCATTAAGTATCATTATCTATCTTGAAATATAGTTCTCTCTGTTTATACTCAGAGATACTCAATTAACTGTCCCTATCGTCTAGTGGCCTAGGACATTGCCCTTTCACGGCAGAAACAGGGGTTCGACTCCCCTTAGGGACGCCATACTTGATCATCCGAACATTTTAGAATCAAATCAAACGGTTTTTGTGCTATATATTCGATGTTTTCACCTTCGATACGAAGGTTCAGAAGTACTAGTTTGATCAATTGCCTTTTTTCCTCAACTTCAGAACCTATAAATAATTCATGTGCCTTGCTGGTTATGCCAAGTATGTGTTTTGCCGTTATATAATAGTTATTTTCAGCCTGTTGCAGCTTGCCTATGCGGCTATTTATATCATCACGTTGCTCACAAAATGATTGGTAGAATCGATCGTAGTCGGCTTCTGTTATCCGGCCTCTGAGCTTATCCATATACAGGCTATCCATCATTTTAGTAAGATCTCTTTGTTCTTTGGTGAGCTTATCAAACTGTTTATTGTGAAAATCCATCTTGTTTTGATGAACTTCGCTTAAAGTATTAGTGATCTCTTCTACGATATTATCGGGCATCTTTAATAGCTTAAAAATGTTAGCTAATTGTTCAGTGATCTCTTCTTCTCTAAACCATTTTGCCCCATGCTTGCCATTAAACTGCGTACAGTGATAGTAGACATGCCCCTTGTGCTTTTCTGCCGTTATAGCTAATCCGCAATCTCCGCAGCGCATAAGACCTCGGTAGGCATAAGGCAATCCAGCGTATTTAATGGGCTTCTTGTTGAAACCAGCCTTAACTGATTGCACCTGATCAAAAAGTTCTTTGCTTATTAATGGTGGGTATCGATGAGGATAATGTTTACCTTTAACAACCATAATTCCATAGTAAAAATGGTTATTAAGAAGTTTATCGATATAACCCTTTGACCAATTAACACCGTAATCACTTTTTAGTTTTTTATAGAGCAGCTCCATCGAATAAGCCTGAGAGGCATATAATTCGAAGGCATGATTAATAATAGGTGCCAACTCATTATCAACAATAACATCTTTCTTTTTCCAGTCAGGCGGAAGTGATATATTTTTATAACCAAAAGGTGCTTTAGCTGCCCATTCGCCTCTTCGTAACTTTTGCTCATTGGCTCGCTTTACATTATCACTTATGACATCGGAGTAATATTTTGCCAAGCCAAGGCTGATACTGAATTGAAATTTTTGTGCTGCCGAGATTTGGCTGTTGAGAATTTGACCATCGGATATAAAGTGTAGCTCAATTTGATCAGAAAGGGCACGCTCATACAGCGCAGAAATCCTTTTATCAAAGACATTACGCGTAAGCCTATCTACTTTATCGCAACATACGGCAACTTTGTCTTTCTGCGCTAGGATAAAGTCTAAGATGGCGTCGAATTCATCTCGCTGATCCTTGTATGCACTTTCATCAAAACTACAGCTTTTTATAATCTCAAAGCCCTTATTCTGGCAGTACTTCTTAAGACGTTCTTCTTGGGCAGGCAATGAAAGCCCAGCTTCTTTCTGTTCCTCGGTGCTAACTCTAGCGATGATGATTGCTTTCATTTATCTTGATGTTTCTTTGTATCGAAATTTATTTAGAAAACTTTCTACTTAGCCACCGTAACCAGCTTATATTTTTATTATTACGCCTGTCGTTTGGTGTGTAAACCCATTCATCTTTTTGATACCCAGAATAACCAACAGGTACCAAGGTTGTATTGTTCTGGTTATTGTAATTATACTCTTCAGTCACCCAAGCTTCGCCCGTATGTGAATCAATAACAATTGCTCTTTCTTGGCCATATCTTGCAACTTGATATTCGCTATGCTTTGGGAGCAGTAGGTAAAGGCCTAAAAAAATAACTGCTGGTATCCAAAAAATATTATTCTTCATTATTATCCTTAACTAGCTTCTTGCGTATGAATTAACGTATTTATACCCATTACTTGGCTTAAAATAACCTTTGGTGCTTTTAGTTTTAATCTTGCCTGTAGATTTGCTAACTTTTCCAAAGCCGTCATACATAGCCTTTTTTGAAAGTAATTCAGTGCTTGAAATAAGGCATATAATAGCGAACAATTTTACAAAACAGTGCTTCATTTGAATCTTTTCGATTATTGATAAGGATTGTTATTCTTTTGATTCGACTTCTTTTTCATACAACAGACGAATGCCTTCGCAAATAAGGGTAGATCGGTCTGTCTTGTTGCGATTTCTAAGACGCTTAATGAAGATTTCATCTAAGCGCTGTTCATCAGTTAATGACATATAAACTGTAGTTTTTGCCTTTTTAGGTACTTCTGATTCTTGCATGGCTTCCCTTAAATAATGAATTTCATTTTATATATAATGGTCTAACTTTATAAAGATGTCAAGTCGCCAAATAGATTTAACGGCAAGGACTCTTGACATTATAATGCATTTTGATAGGTTTAATACATAATACAAAGAATAAAGGCTGCTAGCTGAAGAATGGAAATAAAATGAATAAAATAGTAAAAAACGCTCTATTGGCAATAGCTGGAATTTATACCTATGCGCTATTATATTGCTCTTTAAGCGCAAATTTGATAGAAATACCAAAAATTATATTCGAAATAACTACCTGTTTTATAGTCGTAGGAATTTGGTTAGCAATAGTCGCATGCTTCATGCCGCCCGTATGGATATTTTTGATATGGTACCTCTTCTTTAATAAAAAAAGGAGCACCAATGAATAACTCATTAAAAATAGCTTTGGCGAGCTTGGCATTAATTATCTTGGGCATGCTGCCTGCTTTTACTGGTTTTATTCCTCAATATAAGCTTCATCTAGTAACCGTCGTTTTAAGGATCGGGCTAATATATATAGCGTTATCGGTGCCTATAGTTCTTGCAGTTCGTCAGTTTCTATTGAACTGTTATGATACTCCTGCTTTGAAAAAATATATCATATTGTTCTTGGGTTTTGTCTCATTTAGCTATCTAGCGATATTTACTGATTTATTGGCTTTTTCTTATAAGGCAATAACTTTGGAGCAAAAAAAGGCTTCTGCATTTATAGATACTTTATGTGGATCACCCAATACGGCACTAATCAGCTATGAAGAGGTAATTAGTGAGCAAAAAAAATTGGAAAATTCCTTCAAGGAAAAAGAAGCTTTATTTATGTTGGCTGCACCACTTACAAGATTCTGTTTTATTGATTTGTTTAGTGAGGATAAGTCAAGTAGATGGCGGCTATTAGAGGATGAAGATGGAAAATAACAACTCAGGCATTATTTCGATAATATTCGCGATCCTCGGTTTTTTTCTGTTATCTAAAGTCATTACACAAAAAAACTGTAGATCCCACGATAACTTTATGTTTGTTTGTCGGCACAATGATAGCAATACCGATATTTATCTGCGAAGAATTGATGCAAAGCTTGAAAAAATTTTAGAGCAAATCGATAAAACACCAGACCATATTAAGACTTATAATGAGATTGAAAAAAGCTCAGCGGGTCATCGCCTGCTTGCTTCATGTATGCTCGAGGCATTGCAAATTCTGAGGAGAGGTAAACTAACAACTGGAATATTTGCTGATATGATACCATACTTTTTGAACCAGGATAATCAAGCGTTCGATCATTATGTTGATGTTGTTGATCGTTGGAGAATTGAAGAATATAACTACACTGAAGAAGAAGCTGCCATTTTTAGAAACTCGCTACCAAGTAGAACCAATCACCTTTCAATAATAAAAGATACTATTCTGGACAAGATCGAATATAGCTTGCATGAAGTCATTAAATATGAAGTTATGCAGCGGGTTTGTGCAGGAAGCGTTAGAAACATGCCTGAAAATTATGGGGTTATTTATGAAAAAATCCGAGATGAGGACTTCCTCAAGGAAAAGGCTATTATAAAATCTATTGCTGACGGGGATATGAAGAATATGCGTGAACTACGCAATCGTATAATCAAGGATTTTTGTTGATTCTTTGCTCAAGGTTGGGGTTGCAAAAATACGTTTATCTTGAATATTTCGATAATAGAGAAACAAGGATAATGAATATGAATAACAAATTAACGGGTTTGTGGCAGATTTTAATTATATCGCTCCTAATACCATCTAACTTGCTAATGGCTGCTAAGTGTCGGAATGCGAGCAAGTCATCCTACACAGCCCCCAAGAAAACGCAAAGCTACACAAAAAAGGCTTCTCTCGAGGGTCTCGGAAAACCAAGCAAAGCTAACAACTTACCAAAAACAAAGGTCACTAGTGGCCACGTTAAAAGAACCAGTAAAGGTTATACGCAAGTTAATCCTTACGCAAGAAGTAAATGAGTAGGATAAAACAACAATCAGCCGGGGGGCTTTATGAAAATTATTGATGGGTATTGCGATTATGCCTGGGAAAAAGAGCTTACGATCTTAATGATCAAGATGGCTAATTTATCAAAATATAAACCGATTCTTGTTGATGGAATGACTTTAAATAAAGAAGAAAAAGCAGCATTCAAGAAAGCGGAAGATGATTACTGCCTATTTAAATCAGGTTTATTGTTTATTTTTTCTGAATGGATGTACAAAGAACGCATCGCTGCCGCCTTTAAAAACCTAACGCTTAAGCAACAATCAAATTTCTATGCATATTATAGGTCATTTAGAGAAGAAGCGTTAAATCATGGTTTTCTTGCAGAATATGATTTAATTATGCAATCCCTAAAACCAGCTGGGAATAAAGTAGCTAAAGCGATTGAATATCTTACAGAAGCAATAGACTATCTTGTATATGGAAGTTTTTTATTTTACGCATACTATAGTACGAATTCATTTTTCATAACTTTAGGAATTTTTATTTTTTTCTATGAGTTGTATGCTATTCGAGCTAAAATTATCCTTCTCTTCGATTTATCAAAAAAAGATGTAACAAATACATTTCAGGCTGATCTTATTATTCGAAAATTAAATAGCGAATTAATTGATGATAATATCAACTTCGCAAGAGAACAGCTTATAAAAGCTAAGTGGCTCACCAGCGAAGGCGAAGTAAACGAAGACGAAACAAATATTAACTCTTAGTGTAAAAGCTATTTCATCTTCAGCTCCTTAGATGTTAAAATACCCTCTAGCAATAAATTATCCTGGATATTTCGATAAAGGGGAAAAATGACTCATTGGGGATGGTATTGGGGCATAAAGCGCAAGGGCTACAAGGCCAAAAAGCTTTGCACTTGGTTTGATGTGATTGATTCATTCGACATATTTAATATACGATTAATGACCGATTTTCTGGCGCACAGCGCAACACGAACACTTCTAGAAATCCCAAGATACGATCTCAAGGTCACGCTTCTGGACGATAATAGCCTACAAGCTGTTTATTCAGGCGGTAGTTATAATATTTCTACCGAGAGGAAAACGTGCAACTTTGGAGGTTTTTATACCTTCTTTCGTTGTCCAGACTGCTCAAAACGAATGCGGAAGCTCTATTGCCTTAATGGTAAATATCTTTGCAGAAAATGTGCGAATTTATGCTATAAAACACAGCGGCTGTATCTTTCGCGTCGACTTTATCATATGCAAACGAAAACTGAAGATATTCTGAAAAACAAAGGTGGGTCTCTTTATGATAAACCTTATCGAATGCATGAAAGCACCTTTCAGCGAATCAAAAGAAAGCGTATCGATTATGAAATCAAGGGAGAAGATGCCTCGAGAGCTGAATTGCGAGAATGGTATGGGTCAAAAATAGAACCTTATTTAGACTAGTGGTAACAACCTTTAAAAAATAGATTCTTTATTCTTTATATAGCGACAGTAAGCCGTCAACAAGGCTGTCCTTTTTTTAAATTTATCTTAATTGCGATATTGCATGCCAATAAAAAACCTTTTATCTATTTGCATATTTGACCTAAATTGCTAAATAGGATAAAATTTAAGGAGTCTCGCAATGATAAAATATAAGTAACGAGGGACAAAAATGAGCAATATTATAAAGTCAAAATGTACATACAAAGAGTGCCAAAAAACAATTTATGTCGATTTAAACAAATGGAGAGATCCTAAATGGGACGATCCATTTGATGAAAAGCACTTTTGTAATTGGAACTGCGAGATGTGGCATGAAGGAATCGGCTGGTTCATAATATTAAAGGTGGCCTATTGGGGACTCGTTCTTTTAGGAATCTGTTTGACTATCGGCATTTACTGCTGGATTTTCAGTTTTTTAGGCTCGTTATCGGTACATGCTTTATTGGTGATCATAATATTGTTGCTTTTGTGTCGTTAAAAGGAAATAATTTCTTTATGCTTTTAATATCCACTCTCTAACATTCAAACCATGCTCTTCTATTGCTTCACCTATATCTTTCCCAATTGGTGTAGGATAGTTTTTGGCATGCGGGTATAGCTTCTTCCACTTGGTAAACATCTTCTGTCCTGCCGCATCCTTATCGCTGCAAATGAGAAGTCTCGTTGCACTTTTAGCTAAACTATCAACAACATAATCAGGATTTTTTATATTACTCCCGACGGCTACGACACAAGCAAAGTCCCCAACTTCATAATACAAAGCATATGCATCAAGCTCTGACTCAACAACAATTACTATACGTTGCTTTGAACCCACCCGAGACAAACCATTCATGCTGCCTGAAATCGCAACATATTTTGGTAATTTATCATCACTTTTCCAATCGCATCTACGTACCTTTAGTCGTACTACTGAACCACTTTGTTCTATAGATGGAATTACTATTCCCTTGGGTAACCATAATAAATTTTGCTTGCCATCAGGCCTTAACTGTTTACCAAGTCCCCAACTTACTCTTGGTAAGAATTCATTTATATCTGACCAGCCAAGTTTATAACGAACAACTGCATCTACTGGAAGGCCTCTGGCCTGAAGATATGTCAGCACATCAGTTTCCTGTAAGAGCCTTTCATGCGCATGATTAACAAAATCAGTTGCTTTTTCTTTCCATATTGCGGGTGGTTCTTGCAAAGATACTAGCTTCGAAGACCTATCAAATGACATAGTTATTTCAGGAAGAGTTGCATTCACCGCATCAGCTGCATCCCGGAAAGAATAATTAAGAAATTTTTGAGCAAATTTAAGTGAATCACCGAAGATACCGCATTGTCGACAACAGTAGGAACCAAAACACTTACTCATTTGTCGAGATGGCTGAATAAAAAAACGGTCTCTGCCGCCACAAGCAGGGCATGATGAGTGGTATTCTCCGCCACCTGTTGAGGCTACCCACTTAGGATTTATTCCAGCTTGATATGCTAATTCAAGAAGTGTCATAGTATTACCTTTCTAAGTCCATGGTCAGTCCAGGTGTAAGTATCATGAAAACAGCGATTCATAAGTATATGTCCAGGCAGTCCACGGAGTCCATGCTAAAAAAAGTGCAGTATTTTATTAACTCAAGGAACGCTGTTAATATTTCAGCAATGTAATAACCTGGACAATATGGACATTCTGGACAAAGATCGATGTTAAAGCATTTTCTTATCTTCACATTCCTGGACTAACCCTGGACTATTTTTAATAGCCTTGATAGTTATCAAATATACGTTCCGGTTTTTCTTTAAATGCTTTTGCAAAATCCCATCGAGCGTCATCTAAAACAGGCAGTTTATAGCATCTCGCCCGATTTCCGCCTCCAGGACGTATATCCTCTATTAGATCTCTTTCCTAACCTCACAATTGAAAATTGTAAATTCCAGCGATTAAGTTAAAGCGGAGCCCGAATCTTTT
>JAIETV010000010.1 GCA_019744895.1 Candidatus Babeliaceae bacterium
TTAGGGTCAGGGCTCTTACGTTATGCTTTAAGCCTAGCAAAAAAGAATGGCGCTGATCATGCTTTTCTTAGCGCAATACCTTTTGATCGAGAACCCACCCAATCCTTACCGGAAGCTTTAAAGCTATTAGAAAATTTTTATAAAAAGAATGGTGGAATAGTAACTGAATATTATGATGACAGCACAGATTTTCACTTTAACTTAGATAACTACTAATTGTACTATTAAAGGTTTTTTAAGATCAATCCAAGAACCGGCAAGTGGTTTTTGCGCAATCACAGTACCCGGCAAAAGATGTTTATGCCGTTTTGCATCATACGGCTCTTTAAAGATCGTTACCTTTATTCCATAGCTTTCTAAAAATTTCCGAACAGCTTCATGTTCCTGTTCAGTTAAATCAGGCATAATACGCCTTGTTTGGGGCCCAGCACTCACAAAAAGGTGAATAGTTTGATTGTCATATAAAATATCCGGTTCGTGATTTTGAGCAATAACCGTACGCGATGGCAGGTGATGCATAAGTGGAAATTCTTTGATAAAAATACCCTTTTCCTGCGCAATCCTTTGCGATTCTTCTAATTGCAAGCTCGAAAAATCGGGAATTTTTGATTGATATGGCTCCTTAGAGATGCTTATAAAAACTGCTTGTTTGGGTTTTATAAGCGCCCCAGGAATGGGCTTTTGTGCTAAAATAGTTCCAGGAATGGTCTCTGATGACTCTTTCTCAGATAGGATCTTCAAGGTAAAACCTCGATCAGTAGCTTGGCGCAAAGCATATACTACAGAGTGCCCCAATAATGCAGGAGTTTTGATGGATTTTTCATAGATGAAAAAAGATAATAATCCAAAACCTGCAAGAAAAAAAAGGAAAGGGATAAAGATATAAAAAGATTGCTTCATTACGATAACTTATGAACAGTATGATTTTTACACAAGTTTTAAAAAAATATCTATAAATAGCAATTAAGGCAGCCAATAAGCCAGATTCTGTTATACTTTTTTTCAAAAGTATATGACAACCATTTCTCTGAGCGATGCACCCGCATATTATAATTCTACTTCGCTTTAGTACATAAACATACTATTTTCAGCTTAGAAGAACAGTCCGAAACGAATATCGTATACGCTGCTTGATCTTGCTCCAGGTAGGGTTTGCCCCCCCAGCTAGTCACCTAACCGAGCCGTGCGCTCTTACCGCACATTTTCACCCTTACAAACACCCGTAAACGAGCATCAGCGGTTTTTTTCTGTGGCACTTTCCATGATTTACATCTTCTGCGGCCTTGCAGCTACAGATACCATTTTCGTTTGGAGTCTGGACTTTCCTCAGCAGGTCTTTCCCGCCGCGATTGCCTAGGCTACCTTAACTACTATTATAATTTTATAATAACAAATTTTTACTCATTTGTCTTGTAAATAGCATTATTTTGACATTTTTCAATTATGTTATCCAACTCATGCTGAAAAAGTTAAGGGCAAAAAGATTAAAAGAAGTAAAAAATAAAACGTAGCTGCTGACAACCGCACCCATATGTCTTGGCGTAGCACTGTATTTAAAAACCGCGCAGAACCCATCATGAATAATAACATACCGTAAAAAATCGGTGTGGTAACACCGTACAATAATGCTTGCATAGTCACAAAAAATGCCGACACTATAATCGTAATTTTTGGAGAGAAAAAACTCACATGATAAGCAAACAACAGGGGTGTTGTAACCGATACAAGCCTGCCCACTAACCCATTCACAGATAGATCAAAAAAAGCAGCTGCAAGAATAAGAAGTAATTGGTTAATTATTTTCATGTCTGAGAGTATACTAAGAGTATGCACATTTTAAAAGCAATCTTTTTTTATATACTTATTAGCAGCTGCTTTTTAAGCGGCATGCTTGTTTATCTTTTTACTCATGTCTCTGTAGATTTTTCAATACTTGAAAATTATGATCCGGGTAAATATTCTATTGTACTTGATGATAGCGGAAACGAGCTAACACGTTTTCAGCTTGATCGACGCGAACCTGTATCGCTTGAAACGATATCTCCTTTTTTGATTCAGGCTTTTCTTGCTGCAGAAGACCAGAATTTTTTTGATCATCACGGAGTTTCGCTCAGAGGTATGCTTCGATCATTTATTGCAAATTTTACTCATGGCAAAATTGTACAAGGGGCAAGCACCATAACACAACAGCTCATTAAACTTCTTTTTTTAGACAATCGACGCACGTTTGAAAGAAAATTCAAAGAACTGTTCCTCGCACTTATAGCAGAACATCAATTTAGCAAAGAACAAATTTTGCAAACTTATTTGAATCATATCTATTTAGGCGGTGGTATCTATGGCGTCGAAGCGGCAAGTCAACGTTTTTGGAATAAATCCTGCAGAGATATAACCGTAGCGCAAGCTGCGACCCTTGCCGGGATAGTGCAATCACCTGAGCGCCTATGTCCGCTTACCTGCCCAGAACGATCATTGGCAAGACGAAACAGTATTTTATACCGTATGTTCAAACAAAAGAAAATTACTTTGCAAGATTATGAGTTTGCCAGGAAAGAGCCTCTTGGCCTACAAGACACCACAGCAGACTGCTGCGCACCGCATATAAAACAGATGATCGCACAAATGGTAGAACACGTTGCGGGGAAAAAAGTTTTATATACCGGTGGCCTTGTTATACAAACAACCATTTCAAAAAAAATTCAACAAAAAAGTAACCTGATATTTATGCGCCACATTAAACATAACCAAAAATATACTGATGTTTCTGTTGATGGTGGCTTTGTAATAATTGAAGGTGCATGTGGTAAAATAAAAGCTTTAGTTGGTGGAAAAAATTTTTATGAATCGCAGTTCAATCGAGTAACACACGCAAAAAGACAATTGGGATCAATTTTTAAACCACTTATATATGCTCAAGCGATAGATAATGGTGCGCGCATGGATGACATATGCCTTGATGAGCCTGTCACATTAGAATTGAATAATACTCAATGGAGTCCACGAAATTATAACAATACCTTTATTGGTCCAGTAACCAGAGCCTATGGCCTGTATCGTTCACTCAATACAGTTGCAATTCAAACACTATTTACTGCTGGGATAGATTCTGTAATTAATGCTGCGCAAAGATGCGGGATTAGCCATGATATAGTCCCTTATCCGTCGCTTGCTTTAGGATGCGTTGATGCAACCCTTCTACAAGCGGCTGCCATGTTTAATTGTTTTGCACAACAGGGCACTTATTATGAGCCATATTATATCGAATGGATAAAAAATAGTCAGGGTAAAAAAATATTTAGACATAAACCTGTTGAACGCCAAGCACTTAACTGGTTTGGAACAAGTCAAGTTTCAGCTGCCCTTGCTGCACGCATAACACAATTACAAAAAAAACAGCCCGCGGGAAATTCACTTAACGCTTTTAAGCCTGGAACATTAATCGGCAAAACGGGGACAACAAATGATGCCAGAAGCACGTTTTATGTAGGCGCAACGCCTAACTATACTGCAGCTGCCTATTTTGGCAATGATGATTATCGTTCTATGGGTACACATATTTTCGCCTCGCAAACAGTTATGCCACTGGTTATTGATGTTCTTAAGGCAACAGATGGCGCGTGCAAAGATTATTTTAAATATCATCCTGATTTGCAACCGGCTATTATTGATGAGATCACGGGGCAAAAAACCGACCCCGATAACCCCCAGGCTATAGAGATTCTGATACCAAGGGCTTAACGTAAGTTACTCTACGAGCATGCATCTTTGTTTTTGTTATGCTTAAAAAAACTCATAATTTTATCAATTGCTGTCTCTGCTTGGCTCTGGCGAACCATAAAAAACTGCTGCGGTTTTTGTTTACATAGCGCTTGAGCATTATAAAGTTGATGGTCTGTCATGGAAGTTTCAAGAGGAATAATACAGGTTGGGATATTCATATATTCAAGCTCCCATAATGTACCAGCCCCTGCGCGACAGACTACTGCATCTGCAGCGCAATAGAAAAGTTCAATTTCTTCAAAATAATCAACTACATAAGCAGAATATTTTTGGTCTGCATACCATGAAGTAAGGCGTGCTACGCCAACAGACCCTGCTTGATGGACGACCTGAATTTGGCTCGGCGAAAAGCGTGAAATAAGCGCTAACGCAAAATCATTGATAAACTGCGACCCTTGCGAGCCGCCTAAAAAACAGATCGTTTTTTTTTCTGGATCAAGTTTTAAATGAGTCCGTGCCTCATAAGTAGTAACCGCATTAAATTCTCGAACCGGATAGGGCTTATAGTATAGATGTTTATAATTCAAATGGGCAAGTGCCGATCTATAACAATAATATATTTTAGAACTGAGCGGCGCTAAAAATTTGACCGCGTTACCAGGAACGGCATTAAGCTCAAATAATTCGCAGGGTATACGCAAAAGCCTTGCAAACAAAAAAACAGGGACTGCCGAAAGCCCCCCGGTTGAGATAACTTTTTCAGGTCGGGTTTTAAAAAATAGAAAGATAAGCTTTGCATATGCAGCAAGCCAAATCAATGCATGCAATGGCAAAAGCCAGAATTTTCTACGATTAATATCCGGCACATATAACGCACAATGAGTGCTTTGTGGAGTATGTGCAGAGATAATTTTTTTATCTAATTTCCTATGCGTAGTAATAAAAACGCTTTCTGACGTATTTTGCTCAGCAAGTGTTATTAAAGGCATAATATGACCGGCTGATTTACCGCCTACGTACCAAATACTCTTTCTCATAGTGAATCTTTACAACGTTGATAATAAGCAAGTAATGAATTTTGTAGCTCTTTATCTGCAAGCTTTTGAACGGTTTTTATAGCCTGTAAACTTGGTTTTTTTTGCAAAGGCTTTTGCGCCTGCTCAAAGGACGCCAGATATTTTTTATTTTTTGATTCTTTTTTTATGACCCAAATACATCGAATAGAAGTTAACATAAAACCCTCAGGGTATAAGGCATGCAATGCCGAGTTCATGCGCTGCAGCATCATACGTGATAATGCATGTAATTCGTGCATCCAGTGGCTATCATAAACACCGATAATCACCGTCGAGCCGTTTACACGCTCAAGCCGAGCACGGCGCGATAAATCACCCATAATAGTTGACCACTCGGCACGCAATTTTATTTGCCAATCATGTTCAGTACGCGACAAAATCTGACCGATTAGTTGAGTAAGTGGTTTCATAATTAATTAATTTACCAAAGAACTTACATTAAGGTACACATTTCGCCAGAAAATCTTACTACTACCGGGCATAGGTGATTGCCCTATGCATTTTTGTAAATAGGAAGTTATACCAAGATATTTATTATTACTGAGACTTTCCCGAGTCCAAAATTTAATAATATCATCAAGCAAAAGGCGGGATTCATAATCTGAAATCTTAGTCCGTTCAAGCAATTGGTGAAATTCCAGAATATCGCCATATTTTTTTGCAGTTAAAAAAGTAAAGATCTGACTGTAACAATTTTCCTGCTGAGTAGGTTTGAATTCTGTTACTACACAACGAGACTTGATGGTGTGTAATAGCTCTTGTGGCCGATCGGTCAATAATAACCAATGCCAGCCTAAAGGCGGCTCCTCAAGTAACTTTAATAAACTATTGGCACAAGAATCAGAAAGCTTATCTGCTTGAGTTATTACACAAAAAAAGGGTTCTTGGGGGCCGCGTACTAGTATAATTTTTGCAAAAATAGCATCCAAATCAGCACGGGAATAAGAAGATTTACTCGTTGTAAGCATCATAAAAGCATGAAATTGCTCATTTTCAATCTGCTTACAAATCGAACATGTTTTACACCCCAATGAGTGGCAGTAATTTTTTTGCACATGCGCAATAGCCTGTGCCTTTACTATGTTCTGCGCGCCGATCCATAACTGCGTTGAATTTATCGTGGCATTATTCATGTTGCTTTTTAAATCGCTTATGGAGTTCAGAAAGAACCTGTTTTGCCAATTCTGCCGGTGGCAGGTGCGCATCAACCGTTAATACATTATCCTTGGTTGCAAAAATTCTTTCAAATCCTTCAATGACGCGCTCAAAGAAAATAGTTTTTTCCTTTTCAAAAACAGTTAGCGCCTCATGGCGTTCAGAAATACGCTTGAATGCAGTGATCGCATCAATTTTACTATATATGATAAGATCAGGTGTTACGCCCTGCATAACCCATTGAGTAATTCGTTCGATGAGATTAAGATCTATTTCGCGACCGTAACCCTGGTACGCACGCGATGAATCGGCCATGCGGTCAGACAAAATTATTTTACCCTCTTCTAATGCAGGCTTAATTACCTGAGTAATATGCTCAGCCCTGTCTGATGCAAAAAGGAGAAATTCAGCTTGCGGGGTAAGTGTATGTTCGTGAACAATTGCTCGTATTTTTTGACCCTGAGGGGTGCCCCCTGGCTCTTTTGTCAGAATTACCGGCACATGCAAGGCCTCAAGTTGTTTAAAAACTAGTTTACTCAGCGTACTTTTGCCGCTGCCATCTATACCTTCAAAGGCGATAAGAAATCCAGATTTTTTTTTCATATACTCAAACTATGTTACTATGATATATATAGTAAGGGTATCATAATTTCGAGATTTTTATGAAAAAAGTTTTAATTAAACCCGGTTGCATAACCTGTGGCACTTGCGAATTTATAGCACCGGAAGTTTTTGAGGTAACCGATATTTGCCGTGTAAAAGATAATGCTTACTTGCAAGATTCTCAAGAGGCTATAAGACAAGCTATCGCGCAATGTCCCGTGAATGTTATCGAGGGCCAGGAATAAAAAAGAATCAAAATGGGGAGAGTAGCGTAATGGAAGAACTATCTCATTTTACTAAGCTTTATAACGAATTTCTTGCGCCAAAAGAGCCTTTATACGCAGGTCAAATGCTTTGGCGCGCCGCTCGCAAATGGCCTGAGCGCATTGCCCTTATCTGCAATAATGAAGAAATTACTTTTAATCAATTGTATCAACAGGCAAGCGCTGTTAGTTATTTTTTGCAGCAACAAAAAGTTGTTCCTGGCGATAAAGTAATGATTCTTTATGAAAATTCACTTGATTTTTATCGTGCTTACCACGGCGCGTGGCAAGTAGGCGCTGTGGTTATTCCCATTAACACGTTCATGCACGAAAAAGAGCTGGAGCATGTTATCAACGACAGCCAACCCGCGGTTTTGATTGTTTCAGAAAAATTAAGCAGTAAAGTTTTGCAGCTCTATAAAAATGCTCGATTCATTATCACGCAAGAAGAGCTTAATGCCTTATGTGCAAATCCACAACAATTTATACCCGTCCCTTTGCAGCAACATGAACTTTCGGTTTTGCTCTATACATCCGGAACAACAGGCTTGCCAAAGGGAGTTATGCTGAGCTCATATAATTGTATATATAATAGCATTCAAGGTATTGCTAAATTTACATCGCAAAAAGATGACAGAATCCTCTGCGCGCTTCCCCTTTTTCATAGTTTTATGCAAAATGCCTGTATCTGGAGCACCTGTTTACTCGGCGCAGCCGTTATTGTGGTACCCAAAATAGATCGAAAAGCACTATTGGTCGGCATAGCTTGCAAGCCCACGGTGGTTTTGGGCATACCACAACTTTTTGGCCTTTTCTGCTTATTAAAAAAATTAAATTTTTCTAAGGTACGCTTTTTCATTTGTGGTGGCGATGCTTTGCCAGATAAAATTCGAAAGTTTTTTGAACTGATCTATGGTAGAAAAATTTGTAATGGTTATGGCCTAAGTGAAACCTCACCCTTTGTGAGCGTTGACCTTGACGACACACGCTCAGAAACAAATACAATTGGCAAGCCACTTATTGGAATATCTGTGCAATTGCGTGACGAAACAGGTAAAGATATATCAAAAACGGCTATCGGAACTTTATGGGTAAAAGGTGATAATACTATGCTCGGATATTATAACGCGCTGCAAGCAACTGAAAAAATTTTACAAGATGGTTGGCTTAACACAGGTGACCTTGCCCGCATTAATAGTCAGGGCAAACTGGTAATTTGTGGTAGAGAAAAAGATCTTATTATTCATAACGGCATAAAAATATATCCACAGGAGATTGAAAATTGCCTTATGCAACATCAAGCCGTTCAAGCTGTTGGTGTTATCGGCCAAGCAACAGATGATGACAATGAAATACCTGTAGCTTATATCGCTGCACCAGATTATGTCGAAAAGCGTGACGAGCTCGCCCAAGAATTACTTCACCTGTCTAAACAGCACCTTGCTGCCTATAAAATTCCGCGCGCATTTATTATTATGAGAGAGCTCCCTATGACAGCAACCGGTAAGATTAATAAAAAAGAGTTACGGGCGCTGAACGCGCAAAAATCATGAAACATATTGTACATATTATTACCGGGTTACAGCGCGGGGGCGCAGAAACAGTTTTGGTTACACTGGCAACTGAACTTGCGCACGCACGTCATGCCTACAGGCAATCTGTTATCTATTTTAAAGATGGCCCCTTACGGGCACCATTAGAGAAACTCGGTATATCCTGTTATCAAGTTCGGTACGTCAGCATACTTTGGCTTATCAAAAAACTTAACCCTGATATTATTCATAGTTCACTGTGGTCTGCTACTATTATTGCACGCTTGTATGCCGCCATCTTTTCGATTCCAACCTACTGCGCTTTACATACAGTTTCTGAACACAGCGGCATATTCAGAAATGTTATCGATGCGATACTGCCATTTAAGCCTACAAAATTTATCGCAGTATCTGAACAGGTCAAAAAATCGTATGAAAAGTTTCTGCCTGCCCAAAAAATAGCCGTTATAGAAAATGGCATACCTGCAGCTCAGCCTAAAAAAGCAATGCAAAAACAAGACCGTTATACTATTGGCGCGATCGGGCGGTTTGTGCCAGTAAAAAACTACCAGATACTTCTTGATGCCTTTGCATGTGTACACAGGGAATTTCCTCACACAGAATTGGTAATGATTGGCCATGGATTATTAGAACAAAAATTACGCGAACAGGCTTATAGACTAAATATTTCGGACGCAGTTACTTTTATTATCAATAAACCCGCGCATGAATGGTATTGCCGTTTTGACTGTTTCGTGCAACCATCAGCGCATGAAGGCTTTTCTTTAACTGCTGCAGAAGCTCTGCAAGCAAAAGTTCCTGTTATAGTAACAGGTAAAAACAAACAACATATTTTTATAAAGCATGAAAAGCATGGTCTTGTTATTGAACCAAATTCAGAGCAAGCCTTATGCTATGCTTTAACCTATTATATACGTAACCCAGAAGTTGCGTTAAACTATGCTCAAGCTGGCAACAGCTATGTTCAACAACATTTTTCTTCAGCAGCCATGGCACAAAAATATCATATACTATTTAACTCGAATGTTAAAAAGGACAATACATGAATTCGCCTATTTTTCCATTTCCAGAAACGTATTGGTATCAATCTAAAAAGGAGATAATCCGTTTGGAACATGATATCGCTGTCGATCTGGTAATTGTCGGTGGTGGCATGGCAGGCTTAAGTGCAGCACAAGCGGCTGTAAAAAAGGGTCTTAATGTAGCTCTTATTGAAAAGACATTTTGCGGCGCAGGCGCATCAGGCAAAAGCTCAGGCTTTATAACACCGGACGCTGAGTTTTCTTTTAGTGACCTTGTTGCCATGCATGGACCCGAACAGGCATTGAAATTATGGTCATTTATTTGTAGTGGGGTAGAAAATATCCGTTCAACTATCAAAACGCATGCTCTTGATTGCCAATATTATGAACAGGATACGCTGGTTCTTGCAACTTCTCAAAGAGCTTTTAATAAAAGAATTACCCACGAGCATGAAACACGTTTAAAATATGGGCTAGAAAGTAATTTACACTCGCAGCAAGCGATTCAAACGATTATACAAAGTAACGGCTATCACGGTGGCGTCTCTTACGGCAAAACTTTTTCTATTAAGACCTTTGATTACTGCCAAGGCTTAAAAAAAATTTTACAGTCTCAGGGCGTTAAAATATTTGAAGAAACCGCTGCAGAAAAAATAGTATTGACAGGCATTAAGACAAAAAACGGTATAATAGAAGCTCAAAAAATTATTATAGCAACAGACCACTTTTTGCCTGAACTTGCACCTTTTGAGTATGACCTCTATCATGTTCAAACCTTTTTGATGGCGTCAGCTCCATTAAATGCTGAAAAAGCAAAAAAATTATTTCCCTCGGGCCCTATGATGGCTTGGGATACGGACTTAATTTATCATTACTTTCGCTTAACCAAAGACAATAGATTATTGCTTGGGGGAGCTGACTTGTTTTCGACGTATTCGAAAAACGCAAATCACCATAACTCTCGCGTATTTAAAAATTTAACATGGTATGCAAAAAACTATTTCCCTGAACTATCGTTAGAATGGGAATATATCTGGCCTGGATTAATCGGCATTACCAAAGATATTTTCCCCTTTGCTGGTAAAGATAAAAATAACAAAAATCTTTTTTATATTGCAGGCGCTGCAGGTTTACCCTGGGCTGCGGCTTTGGGCTTATATGCTGTTGATAGCTTATATGATAAGCCAGAAGAGTTAGATATATTTTTTAATCCTTATCGACGCTATCTAGTGCCCCATTCAATACAGGCTATT
>JAIETV010000023.1 GCA_019744895.1 Candidatus Babeliaceae bacterium
TTTTAAATTTCATGATCAATCATCCTTTTTTGACTGATCTTATTTTATAGATTTTTTATTGTTAGGAAAGAAGTCTACTATAAAAAATTGTTACTCCAAAAAACAAGTATAGAAGATTATGGTATGCTTAAGAGCATTATAATTTTTTAAATTTAAAATAATGCGATTTTATGCCAAAATATATCTTCATAACCGGTGGCGTGCTTTCATCTTTAGGCAAGGGTCTTACCGCAGCTGCTATCGGAGCCCTTCTTGAAAGCATGGGCTACCGGGTTTCATTTTTAAAGCTCGATCCTTATTTGAATGTAGACCCAGGCACTATGAGCCCCTATCAACATGGCGAAGTTTTTGTAACCGATGACGGCGCAGAAACAGATCTTGATTTAGGCCACTATGAACGGTTTACCCATGCCATTTTGAAAAAAGAAAATAGTATCACCTCTGGCAAGCTCTATTCACGACTTATAGAAAAAGAGCGTAAAGGTGATTTTCTTGGGGGGACTATTCAAATAGTTCCACATCTGACTGATGAGATAAAAAAAACGATCGAACAGGCAGCACATGATGTCGATTGTCTTTTAGTTGAAATCGGTGGCACGGTTGGTGACATTGAAGGGCTCCCATTTATAGAAACGCTCAGACAAATGGGCTTATATGCAGGTCGCAAAGACTGCATATATATTCATTTAACGTATGTGCCCTACTTGCCCATAACTGAAGAACTCAAAACAAAACCTACTCAACATGCAGTAAAGCAATTAACATCACTAGGTGTTCAACCAGACATTTTAATCTGTCGTACAGAAATACCGTTGCCAGATGACGTCAAAGACAAGATTGCCCTTTTTACTAATGTTGAAAAAGCATCGGTTGTTTCAGCGCCAGACCTTGCAAGCATTTATCAACTTCCGCTATATTATGCACAACAAGAGCTGCCACAGACCATAGCTCGTCATTTAAAACTTGACTATCGCACACCAAACTTAACAGCTTGGCAAAATATAGTAGATACCCTGCAAACATTAAACAAGCACGTAACTGTTGCCATAGTGGGAAAATACATCGGTTTAAAAGATGCTTATAAAAGTTTGTACGAAGCGCTTTTACATGCACAAATTTCTACTAAAACAAAAGTGACCATGGTTTGGTTAAATTCTGAAGAACTTACGTCTGATACCATCCAACAAAAATTGCAGGGTATTGATGCTATTCTTGTACCCGGCGGTTTTGGGGACAGGGGCATTGAGGGAAAAATAATTGCTGCGCGTTATGCACGTGAGCATAAAATACCGTATTTAGGCATTTGTTTGGGCATGCAAATAGCGGTTATAGAATTTGCACGTAATGTATTAAAAATTACCGATGCTGATTCTACAGAATTTAATGCTGCAACGAAAAACCCTGTTATTGATAGCATGGCAGCTCAAAAAGATGTGACGCATAAAGGGGGCACCATGCGACTAGGCGCACAAACATGTGTACTAAAAAAGGGAAGTTTAGCAGAGAAAGTGTACCAAAAAAATAGTATCTCAGAACGCCATAGACACCGTTATGAATTTAACAATTCCTACGCCGAGCAATTTGAGAAAGCCGGTTTTATAATTTCTGGTAAACATGAAACAAGTAACTTGCCAGAAATTATTGAGATACCGAAACATCCTTATTTTATTGCATGCCAGTTTCATCCGGAACTTATCAGTAAGCCATTTGCTCCTCACCCACTTTTTGTAAAATTTTTAGAAAATGCATCAAACCAAAAGAAATAAAGAGTTTCTATGAAAAAATATATCTTAATCTTTAACTCTTGTATTACTTTATAAATATATTTTTTTATTTTGGAACTCAATGATAAAATTTATACCTTATATTGCTAATATTTTCATCCTTATTCCTACTGTTTTTATCATGTTTCGGGGTAATAATAAAAAAACAGTTCAGGCTTTCCAGGGAACAGTTAATGAATCAGCAGGCCTTCGTTTACTGGTAGCTTCATTCTGGCTGGCAATTTTGTTATGCTCTTTTTTGGGAATTTTTTTTCCAGAACAATTTGTTCCCATCTTGCTTTTACAATGTATTTATAAATCGATTTTTCTTTTTACGTATATTATTCCCTCATGGCGAAAATATGGCATAAAAGCAGTGCCAATAGGTATAACCATATGCTTTGCAATAATAATAGTGACATGGCCATTTTTTATTTTTATTAAATTCTAGTCATATTTTTTAAAATTATTCTTTTGATAGAGCTAGCCTACTGAGTTCAAGATTTTGCTCTAAAAAGCTTGCTGGCCATTCTGCATTGATATCTATTATACTTCCATTGCTATTAATTTCTGGGGTGAAGCGTGGAAAAATTTCTGCTATTTCTTTCAAATCCCCTTGCAGCGCCTGGCGGTTTTCCTTAAGAGTTTTGATATACTTTGGATAACGAACACAGATGCCATATTTTTGCATGAGCGCTTGCACTGCTTGACCATCGGCAGTTGATTTGCACCGTTGCACTAAAAAGGCAAGATCGGCGACAGCTTTCATCGCCAATGGCAAATCAGTCACACGCAAGCCCACCACAGTGTATTCTATACCGTTAACAGAATATTGTTCTTCTACTAACTCCAATCCACCATGGTCTATAAGATAATTCATAATAGTGGTATCAGCACGCGCGTGCGCCTGAACAATTTCTGATGCGCCATCTGCTTGCACCATAAGGCGATTTAATCCTGATTGCGCCATATGTATAATAAACCATTCAATAAGCTTTTTTTTACCGATCTTTTTTGTCCAATCTTTATACAACCCACAAGCATCAAGTTCGTCATAATTAAAAATGCTTGTATAAAGCGCGATAATTTCTGCCCGAAGCTCTTCAAGCGCTGACGAGTATTCACCAATAAATTCAGTAGAATTATCGCTTGTTACTGCAATAGTGTCACCTATAGCATATGACGTGCCGGCAATAGTTAATGGGTCGCCTTCTACAAAAACATGCTCAGCGTCTCTGCCGCTGCCATGCCCGAGAGTTTCATGCAACAGAACATGCACATCCCAAATATCATGATTTAGCTTCCCCTGCGGGTCATGTCTTTCAAGCCAATCAGCATGCTCTTTTATGCTAAAAAGTCTCAAGGCTAATGCCGGGTTAATCAGTTCACCCAGCCCTTTACCAAATTGGTAAATGATTTGTTTAGAGCCATGCTCTGCGCGAATATCAGTATAGTTTGGTAAACAATATGCTGCGGTTAATTTGATAGGACCCAAAGCGCCTGATGCAAATATTTTGGCATTTACTGATGCATTTGGAATAGCCGCAGCATCATATAAATTTTTTCGTTTAAATTCCTCTGGAAATGGCAAGGCTCGCTCAAGTACCGGAAGCAGTTCATTAATCTTTTTCATATCAACAGCTTTTATAGTGACATCAGCTTGAAATTCGCCGCGAAACTGTTTTGGATCTTGATACACTTCGATAAAACCGAAATTAAAATCGATGGTACTGGTTGTTTTAAGCCATTCAATAGAAAATTTTCTGAAATCTTCTTCATTGCCTGTTTCAAGGTAGGTGAGCATATGTTTTAAACTAGTGGGAATATGTTTATCAAAAATACCTGGATAACGCAGTGCATGGTCTTGCGCTTTAGTGAGCCAATAATGAGCTATTTCTAATTCTTGTGAATATTTGCCGCCGATTTTATATTTTTCTGTCATCGCTATGCGCGGGCTATCCGAACCGATATATGAATAAACGTTTAACGCTACTTTATCTTGTGATTCGAGTGATTCAAAATCAGCTTCTGTGAAATCCTGACTGTAATAATTTCCAGCACTTTGCTCAATGCTTCCCTCAACGGTTACCGTTGGCTCATATGATGCATCAAAAAGTGAGTCGCGTATATTATTTACAAGGTGATGCGGTTCATGCACATCAATAGCCTTAAGCGCAATAACGATATTACCCAAAATAAGCATTTTTAACTGCAATCTTTCAGGAGTGCGCTTATGATCTTCAAACTCCTTTAAAAAATAGTGACTATGATGCGCATATAAATAGAGTAAAAAAGTTTCAGCCTCTTGCAAAAAGGTATCTGCATCAAAATCTTGGGCACATTTTTGCTTAATGAGATCTTTATTATGAATAATGGTCTCAAAAATTTCAGTAATTTTAAGAGCATGGCGATGAGTTTGGTCAGAATTAATACGGTTACCTGGTATGCTTGCTCGGTAAAGATAATAAGCAAAAATACGTTCTTCCGGCGCTAGATTATTCCACAACTCTGGCAGTTGCGCGTTATATTGTGTTGCGATCTCTTTAAATTGCTCTAGCCGCTCTGGAGCTACGTCTAATTTTTTAGCCATAATAACTTTCCAATATACATTACTACTCATACAAATAAGCAGCATACTTATAATTTTTTTCATACAACTTTCCGATATTATATAGCTTATACTTTAAATCCTGCAAACTTTTTTAACAATATTTTTTAATGGGTCTCTAAACAAGTTATTGATTCAAGGTTAGCTAATTGTTCAAGAGTTGGTTTACAAAGATCTTGAAGGATATCATAACTTGACGTCGACATCTCATGGTCGTCTTGGATGCCATGATCAATAGAATATTTTTGATAAAATGCATACACTACCTTACGGTAAATTTTCGCTTTGGGCCCCTGCATAATCCAGCCATGTTTTCCTTGTGAAAGCAATAAAAGATATACACGCTCATGACCTTGTTTAAGTAACTTTTTATATAACTCAATCGAACAAGCATGAGGAACTATATCATCTTGAGTCGATGCAATAAGCATCAATGGGATAGTAGGGTTTATTTTTTCTATCGACTCGATTGGCTGTGCCCCATGGGGTTTATATTTTAAACAAATATAAGGAACTAATCTTTCAATACTTTCAGGAGATAGTAGTCGTTGCAAGCCTAATAATTTTAATCTTAAGGCAAGAACACTTTTTAGCCTATCAAACGGTGAATCAAGGACTGCTGCTACTACACGACCTGAAGTTGCATGCTTGCTAGCAAGATAATTAATAATGGTGGCTGCTCCGCGAGATTCACCGAATAAAACTACCGGCTCATCATATTTATTAACTTCATGAGCTAGTCTATCAACATCAGCACTTTGGCCTATACACGAATTCCAAAAATCGAGTGCGATTCCGTAACCCTGGCTTGCCTCAAAACTTAAACATGCATCAGAATAATTAAATTGTTCAGCGGTTGGTGGAATAACACGAGCTTGTTTGTAAGCGTCTGCTTTTACTTTGCAACTTGCAAAGCCATGTGAAAAAACAAAGTTAGTGATTCTGCGGGCATGTCCAGACGCCTGAAGTAATCCGCAAGAGATGGCAAAAAAAAAGAGTACTTTTTTAAGTACTCTTTTTAAAAAAAATTTAATCATGATGGGCATTTATTTTTTCTTGCGCAACATCGGCAAGCCGGTACGCGCATTTTCCATAACTTCATAACCTGCCGGTAATGCATTAAGAGCATTTTTTGATTCTTCACCGGCAAAATAATAAATATTTTGTAAACGTCCGCCAGCAAGCTTAACTTCCTTTGAATGCAAGAAATAAGTTTTACCGCTTTTCTTTGATTTTACGCTATATGCCATAATAATTAAACTCCTTGGTTATATGCACTTCAACAAGTTAATTGAAAGCACCAAAAAAATCTATATATTTTATCAAATTTAACGGAAATCTAGCTTTATTCAGGAAAAAAATAATACTTTTATAGAGATTTTACTCGTTAGCCTTGCGTGAGTAGTATGTCAGGAAAAATAGTATTATTATTTTTTGTAGCTCTTTTTTTTGCCTATCAACCGTGTCCGGCAGAAAAATGTTGCTTTACACCACGCGATATAAGCACAGACTCAATGCTTGAACTTTCTCTTATTAATTATCATCGTTACCATAGCCTTGATACACATAAATTATCTTTTTACGCAAAACCCTTTTTTACTGAAACACGATATCTTGAAAGAACTCAAGCCGGAATGATTTTTACGGCATATTCTTTTGTTACACAGTCTGTTTGGCTGGGCATAAACAGCGCAGCTATGGGGTCAAAAGTAGATACTAACAGCGCAGGAGGTATCGATGATATTCAATTCAAATTGGGCTATGATCTTTTGAAAATTCAAGATTCGCATGCAACAGTCTATTTAGTTGCAACTGCGCCAACAGGCAAAACAATATGCAGATGTCCATTAAACTATCCCTCTATTGGCTCAAAAAAGGGCAGTCTCGGTTTCGGTATTAACCTTGATACCGTTGTTGGTGAAATCGGTGATTATGAATTTTCGTGGGAATTTGATCTTAAATATCGCCATACGTTTAATCCATATGCTTTTTTTAGTCCTCGAAATACTATAGATTTGTGGACAGCACTCAACTTCCCCATCTATAATTTCAATCTTGAATTAGGCTATGATTTTTGGTGGCAACAATCATGCAGGCATAGTATTTCAGCAAGCCAAAAATTGTACGGTGATCTTGGGTATGTACTTAAAAAGAATAGTTATTCTGTTCTATTAGGACTGGGGGCGGCATATGAATTTGCAACCAAAAACGCACTCGAAAAATGGATTGTTTGGTTTACTTGCGGCTTGGATTTTTAATTTTATATATAAAAAGGGGGAAAATATGAACAAGATTTTAGGTATGATAATAGTAACTTTGTCCTATTCGGTTATTAGGGCTGATAAAATTAATATTACCAATAAAACTGATAAACCTATTTATGGGGCATTCTATTACACTAAAGGTATTACCAGCGAGCGAATAGAAGATAGCGCTCCCTTTACTATTGAGCAAAATACTACAAAAACATTAGAACGGCCTGAATTTAAAGTATATTTTGGCGGAACATATGACCGTGATCTTTACTTTGCATATTCAAATGATTTTCCTCAAATTATTCAAAAGGGTGCGCGCCATTTTGTAAATCTGGGAAGCACTCGAGGATCTGATTTTTATATCGCTGAAAATGAATATCATGAATTGGATGGTTATAACGCTTTAACATGGGCAGCACGGCCAGCTCTAAAGGCTATTGAAAACACGATTTATGAGGCAAATCGTAATACTCTTTTAAAAACGCCTTACGCACATAAAGATGCACGCGTTAGAATGGGTAATGCGTTAGGATCTGAAGAAATTCAATTTTTACAAAATCGATCCCCCATAACAGAAAAAGCGATTGGTAACTTATTAGATATACAAACAAAAAAACAAAACTTTCCACGCATTGCAGTCTGTTTCAGCGGAGGCGGCTACCGAGCAATGATAAGTACAGCAGGCTTTATAGCAGGTGCTGAAAAAATAGGCCTGCTTGATGCGATATCGTATCAAGCAGGCCTTTCCGGTTCAACATGGGCAATAGCTGCATGGCTTCAATCAGGAAAAAATATCGATTCATTCATTAACGACCTTTATGTAAAATTAAATATTAGATCTCTTTCCTAACCTCACAATTGAAAATTGTAAATTCCAGCGATTAAGTTAAAGCGGAGCCCGAATCTTT
>JAIETV010000015.1 GCA_019744895.1 Candidatus Babeliaceae bacterium
TTAAATTTCATGATCAATCATCCTTTTTTGACTGATCTTATTTTATAGATTTTTTATTGTTAGGAAAGAAGTCTATTGAATAATTTATCTTTTAATATACCTATTTCACCTATTGATGTGTGGGGTTCTTTAATAGCTCAAAAAGTTCTACTTCCTGATTCTGGCAAATTTACCATTGCAGATCTTACGGCAAAGACAAATCACGAAAAACACCCTTACCCATTATTTACTGCCATTATGAGTTCACGCAGCTTGCAAGATAGCACACCTTGGGTTGAGTTTACTCTGCACGAAGTCGGCAGCACGTATCTTAATGCTTATATACCCAATTGGGCATTTGGCAGGCGATTTGAAAAAGGTATATCACATAAACAAGGTTTTTCTGTCTATCCGCCTGCACAACCATTAAGTTTTTTCATGGGTATTTGGGGCTCAGCGATAGCAGTTAATTTACAAGAATTTATTCAAGACAAATTTGGCGCATCTGCAGGCAAAGATATCTTAAACGCTCTAAAGGGATCTGCGCTTACAGAAAATCGCATTGCCGCTGCTGATGTTTTTAATTGGACGTACTCTATGCCCGGATCTCGCCTTTCTGATTTGCCGAAATTTCAACTGGTGGATGCTGGTTTAGATTTTAATCTTGCATTACCACCACTTCTTAGACCAGAACGAGCTATTGATATTATTATAGTGCTTGATGCATCTGCAAGTGTAGTAACCGATCCTGCAGCACAATTAAAAAAAGCACAAGAGTTTGCACAAAAAAACAATCTAAAATTTCCGATTATAGATTATTCAATCACGAAAAATAATTGTTCGGTACATTATGGCGATCCTCAAAAAAATATACCAACCATCATCTATATACCAGTTCTTGCAAATCCTGGTTACCAAAATGGTTGGTATTTAGATCCTAAAAATAGCGAAAATTACACAAGCACGAATAATTTCATCTACACTCGCGATCAAGTTAAACAATTAAGCGGACTCATTGAATATACGGTGCTTACCAGTAAAGATAGAATTATAGATGCTATCAAGCATGTGGCACTAGAAAAAGATAAATCATAATCGCTTGATAATAAAGCATCGGTCAAGATTTTTTCTTTTCAAATATTTTATCCAAGCTTTTAATTGTTTTAGTGCTTAAAACAGATTTTGGGTTAGTCCTTACCGGGTTGGCCCGAGCGTCTGCAAATTGATCATCCGCTTTTATTAAGAGCCAATTTTTATCACTCGCATTAAAGCGAATAAGTGAGTATATGCCCTTTAATTTTTTGCCATCCAGAAAAAATGTAATATGCCCTTTTTCAAAGGCCTGCTCCAGGGTAATTGGTTCATCATTTTTTTTTGAAAGATTATCAAATGTTCCAGTATCCCAAACAATAACCGTACCTGCACCATAGCCTTGTGGAATAATTCCTTCAAAAATTGCATAATCTAATGGATGATCTTGGGTAAGCGCAGCCAATCTTTTAACATGTGGGTCGGTTGATGGCCCTTTTGGTACCGCCCAAGATTTCAAAACCCCCTGCATTTCTAAACGAAAATCAAAATGCAGATGAGATGCATGGTGCTCCTGAATAACAAAAATAGGCTTTTTATGTCCTCTTGTTACTTTAGGCTTTGGTTCTGGTGTTTTTTTAAAGTTTCGTTTCTTTTTATATTCTTGCAATTTAGACATGCTCAACCGATTTAGTACACCTTACTTAAATTTACCTATTTTCATATCTGCCAACACAATTTTGACAGGTTCTGCAAATTCCTGGGGGGGATTTTGTGCTAAAAATTTTTCAAGAACGTCATAGGCTTCTTGCTTGTTACCTAATTTATATAAACAGCCGGCAACTTTAACGTATCCAGGAACAAAGCCGGGATTATTTTCAAGAATTTTTTTGAATACAACAAGAGCATTTTGATAATCTTGTGTCGCAATAAGCGCTTCACCATACTTAAATTGCAAATCTGCTTGATTGGGAAATAACTGCAATAATTGTCTAAAATAAGGCAAAGCTTTTTCAGGCTCACCTTTAATTAAATAGGTATTTACCATACCACTTATAGCGTCCCGATTTTTCGGATTTAGCTCGAGCATTTTTCTATATCCTAAAAGTGCATCATCGAATTTTTTAAGCTCTAAAGAAACTCCGGCATACCAAACAAACGAATCAATAGTGTCAAAATCTGCCTTCAAACAAGCTGTTTTAAAACAATTCCACGCCTGATCTTTCTTACCCATGAGTAAAAATGTACGCCCGAGATTAAAATGGGCTTTTCCGTAATGCGGACGCAAGCGAAGTGCAATTTTTAAAAGTTCTTCAGATTTTGATAACTCATTTTTTTGTAAATAGAAGCTTGCCATATTATTGTAAGCTTCAGGCTGCACGGGGCAAATCCTAACGCTATTTTCAAGGGCTTTAATGGCTTCATCAAGCTTTCCAAGACATCCATAGGCAACGGCTATATTATTATGCGGATCGGAATAGACCTTATCCATCTCCATAGCTTTTTTAAAATAAGGTATCGCCTCCTCATTTTTTTGTTTTGCACATAAAGAAACACCATAGTTATTATATGCACGTGCCTTTCCGGGAGCATTTTGTAAAATATTTAACCAAAACTCTTCGGCTGTGCGCCACACTTTATTGCGCTCATGGAGTGCATAACCAAAAGGAATTAAAAAGATAGTTAATAACACCCAATGAACACCTGAATGGTTTATATGAAAATATTTTTCGACACGATCAAAATAATATGCTACCGCGTAAGCCCACAAGAAAAAAAGACCAAACGATGCTAAATATGTTTTATAATCGGCAACTAATTCTGTTGATGGAATAATACTTGAGCGGGGCAATATCGCAATAAAATACCATATAATTGCAAAACTTATTGCATCAATTTTATTTTTTGATAAACGGTAAAGTGTATACGCTGCAAGACCTACAAGAATTAAAAAGGGCAAGAGACAATCAACTGCAAAGAAACTATCGACCAATACCCAATCATAATCAACACTCATAGTGAAAGGCCAAAAAAATATCCCAATATAATGTAAAATTACCTTAAATTGTGAAATAAAATACCATATCGGAGTAATTTTTTCGCCCACCTTATCGGTAAGCATATTACCCATGTTGTTACCCAATTCCATCTTAAGCCCTAAAATTGTAGTAAAATATTCAGGTTTTAAAAAATAGATATACATACCAAAAATACCTATAAACAGACTTGCATGGAGCCACCAGCGTTCAGATAATGAACGCCACTTTCCCTGTGCAACAAAAAACCAATCTACCAAAAGTACTAATAAAGGGCTTATAATAGCAATTTCTTTGGTTCCCGGTGCTAAAAACATGCAGGTATACATGCCTAATAATGCTAACATGCAAGCAGGAAACGACGTGAATGTAGTATATAATAAGAAAAAAAGTATCATACTAAGAGTTACTAGTGCGGCAAGTCCTTCAAGCTGCCCTTGAATAATATAAGAAACGGTCTGAGATTGAACAGGATGTAAGAGGAAGAGCCCCGCAGTTAAAAATGCTACGGTAAAACGTTGCGCGTGTAAAAAACTTGCTGGCTTTAGCCTAACGAGCATAAGATTCACAACAAAATAAGCGATAACGCCCGTTAAGATATGGGCAGTAATATTTGCAAAGCGATATACAAATGGATTGAATTTCCCAAGCTGATAATAAAATGTATTAAGCGTTTGAGATATCCAGCGAGTATTTGCAAAAAATAGCTCGTGGATACCACCTACGCGCACCTGAAAGTTATTTACAATATTAGCCAAATCATCAAACTGGAATTCATAGGTAACTGAAGAAAAATATGCGATTATTGCCAACAGCACAAGAATAAACGGCGGAACTGTGTAATAGACCAAGCTTATTTTTTTTTTCATATACTACCTTTGAATTTTTTTTAAAAACGATTAGCTTTCTTGGAAGTTTATACGCAACTTCCTTTTTGGCAAGACAAGTTTTGTCTGCCGTGGTATACTATAAAAAAACAAAACCTGTTTACGTAACGTATACACGTATGATCTCTATCCTTTTTATCGTAATTTTTATTATCAAGCTTATAGCATTTGCACTCTCAGTGCCCCTCAATGGCTATTTAACTTCGTTACTTATCACTAAGCGTTCCTATGATAAAACATATGCTTATGATGAACATGCAGAAAACCCGTTTGAATATTTCGATTTTTTTGGTTCATTATGTTTTGTATTTCTGGGTTTTGGCTGGGGAACTATATTACCGGTTGACCAGGAATATATAAGCGGCAGAAATAAATTAATACGTACTATTTTAGGTTATAGTGCTCAGCCTCTGGTGAGCTTTTTTTTGGCAATTTGTGCTATTATTCCTAGTGTGTTTTTAACCGGTAGAGCGTGTATACATACTGTTTTACATATGTTCTTTGCCAGCTCACTGCATACGGCAAATTCAGACAGCGCACGCTATATTTTTCAACAAAATGCAATACGCTTTGCTGAGTGCAGCCCTTACGCAATTACTGCAACGCTCTTTCTTATCGGAATCGTATTTGTCCAAACATCGGTATTATGTATTTCCATGGTCCGCAACGCCTTTCAAGCAGCTATATATCCATTTAGATATCAGATCATGATGAGTCAATATTCTTGGCTTTTAATGATAGTGATACCTTTGGCTTTTTGTATAATCTTTTATCAATTCTTTTTTGCAGTAACGCTGAGTTGCATTTTTTGGTCTATAGAGCTTTTTAGCGTGTTACTTAAGGGTGTTTAATTTTTATGAAAAACGTTCAAGAACTTATACAAGCAATTTCTATCGGCACACAAGAGATATTCTCTTTACCGGCGTTAGAAAAAAAAATAGCTTCCAACAAAAAGCTTATCATTAAATTTGGAGCAGATCCGACTGCGCCAGATTTACATTTAGGCCACGCAGTTGTTCTTTCTAAATTACGCCAACTACAGGATCTAGGTCACCATATTATTTTTCTTATTGGTGATTTTACCGCGCGCATTGGTGATCCAACAGGGCGCTCTAAAACACGTCCTCCATTAACGCAGGAACAGATTCAGAAAAATAGCAAAACCTATTTGGATCAGGTGGGAAAAATTCTTGATACGAGTAAATCAACTATTGCTTATAACTCAACCTGGCTTTCGCCTATCGCGCTTGATCAATGGCTCAAAATTTGCGGACAGGTAACCGTCGCTCGTATCATTGAACGAGAAGATTTTGCAAAGCGTCTTGCAGAACAAACCCCTATTGGCATGCATGAACTCATGTATCCACTTTTACAAGGGTATGATTCTATTGCGCTTAAAGCAGATATCGAGCTTGGGGGAACCGATCAAACGTTTAACCTTTTAATGGGCCGGCATTTACAAGAAGCTCATGGCATGGAAGGACAAGTTTGTATCACCCTGCCATTGCTTGAGGGCTTGGATGGTGTGCAAAAAATGTCTAAATCATATGGTAACATAATAGGCCTAGCTGAACCTGCACAAGATGCTTTTGGCAAACTTATGTCAATTTCAGACACGCTTATGTGGCGGTATTATATCTTATTGTTATTAACACCTTATGAAAAAATTGTCGCAATGCAGAACAATGTTATTGCCGGCACTGCACACCCAATGGATCTTAAAAAACAGATGGCTTTTAGGATTGTTGAACGTTTTTGGTCAAAACCGGAAGCTGAAAATTCTTTAAAAAGCTTTGAACAACTCTTTCAAAAGCGTGACTATTCTCATGCATTACACGTCACAATTTCGCCTCAAGAAATAAGCATTATTGAGTTGGTTAAGCAGTTGCCAGAAAAACTTTCTTCTACTGAAATTCGCCGACGCATTCAAGCAGGTGCTATAAGTGTTGATGGTGAAAAAATTACTGATATTACTACGAATATTTTGCCAAAAACTGGCATGGTCATCAAGGTCGGCAAACATGCAATTTATAAAATATCTTAAAACAAGAAAACAATATTTATTTCTTATTTTGTTTTTTTTACCTTTGTTTTGCAATAAGGCGCGTCAGAATTTAAAAAAGCAGGATTTTACCAAATTCAATCTCACATTCACTACCGGTTATGTTTTTAAGCATGATGATGATTTTTTTAAAGAGCGTTTTAAGAACGGAATACAAAATATTATAACAGTAGACGGCTGCTACTATTTTTTACCGGCTATAGGTATTGGTTCTAAAGTAAGTTATTGGGCAACAAAAAGCCATGGCACCTTTTTAAATAATCCTGCAAAATTGCAAGAGGTTCCCCTGACTTTTTATCTAAGGACAATTTTTTATTCCTGGAAAAATTTACAACTTTACACGTCATTGGGTGGCGGCGCGATATTTTTGGCCGAAAAAAATTATCAGGAAGCTATAAAGACATCTAAAGGCATTGGTGAGTTTGAACTGGGTCTTAACATATTTCTGGGGCGCTATTTTGATATCTCGGGAGCATTTCGCTATCTTTTCCCCCGCGAAACGTTTAATAATCAAAAGGCAGATATTGGGGGTTTTGATCTGCGAGCGGGAATTGGATTATCGTATTAATAATGATGTTTCATTTGATATATCAGGAGAAAATATAATTTGGCTTTCTTCCTTGAGGAATATTATTTTGGGCTCACGCGTGTATATGTATAATTCAACAAGTGGAAAAATTACTAGTCTAATAACTTTTTTAAATTTTTTTAATAAAATTGCTCTTTCTCCCAACAGAAAATTGTTGGCTTTATCTGATAATAGCCAAATACATATTATCGATCTGCCAACAAGGGATGACACTCTAGCAGCTCAAACATCAAGTGTTGTGAATTACTTACAATTTAGCCCAGAAGGAGACACTCTAGCTTATAAATATGCAGATGGAAGGGGAAGAATCTTAAATCTACGATCTAACATATTACAAATTGTACCCAATATGACCCGGGAAAATGAATTGGTTAAAAAATATTTTCCCCAAAACCCTGCTTTGAAACTGAATACATTAACGCCTGGTCAAAATCAATCTACTGCATCTGTTTCATTTGACCCGGATTATAGTATGCAATCGTATTCAACAACTACGAGAGCACAAAAAATGCTTGTTTATTTTTTAATTGCTGCAGAAAATGCTTTGCAAAAGCGTCATAACGATAAATTAACGTGAATTCGATCTAAGAAAAAGTTAACAAAAGTCAGGTCTGTCGCTAAGATTTCCTTGATTCAAAAGAGGAGA
>JAIETV010000012.1 GCA_019744895.1 Candidatus Babeliaceae bacterium
TCAAATGCGCCAAAAAAAGCCTTCTATCGAGTCTTTTGTGAAAAACTTAATTCCGGCTTAGATCGAATTCACGTTATAATAATATAAACGTAGATATATACACACGTGCGCACACATATACGCGTACGCATGCGTATGTTTTTAAGTTTATATAGTTTATAAAGTTTAAGGAATTCCGTTTAGTGCATTCAATCGGCATTCCGAGATTTTTGGGTCACCGTTTTTTTACTTTAGGTAACCATGGTTTTACTTTTGGTAACCGTTATTTTACTATTGGTCACCATTTTTTTTAAAACATAATTTGCAGGATTTAAAAAAATCTTCATACTAGCAAAACCTTGCAGTAATTTTTCCATAAAAACATAAAGAATAACATGATCAAAGTTGAGGGAATCAAAGCAAGTTGGGTCATACACATTTCTCATACAATGTCATTGGTGCAGCAACAGCTTTGGAACGTATTATTAGCACATGCTTACGATAATCTTAAAGTGAACGGTGTCTACACTATCGACACGCGAACATTGTCCTACTATTTGGGTAAAAATAGGAGCGTCGACTATTTAAGATCTGTCGTTGAGTCATTGTGCATTGTTGAAAGTTTTAATATCATCAACAAAACAAAGCATCTTCTGGTGAGGAACAAATTTAAACTCTTGTCTAAAGGAGTCATAGAAGATGGCATGTGCACGTATGCATTTAGCAATGCCTTGATGCCGCAACTCATTAATCCGCGTTCTTACGCAAAAATCAATCTACTCATGCAAGCTCAATTCAAATCAAAATACGCATTGGTCCTGTATGAACTGTGTCTTGATTACTTTGGCTTTGAACGCACAAAAGCATTTACCGTTGCTGAATTAAAAACCTATTTGGGAATTGGTCAGCATGAGTATCCTGAGTTCAAGCATTTTAATTACAAGATCATCAAGAAGGCCGTAGCAGAGGTTAACAAGGTTTCGGACATTTCAATAGCGGTCAATTTTGACGCTAAAAAAGGTGTTGATTCTCTGTGGTTCACCATCAAGAAAAAGATGCGAACGGTTATTGATGCTGCAAGGGTGGTGCAAGGGGTTGCGCAGGTGCCACAAGAAGTTGAGCCGTGCCCGTTCACGCAGCTGAAAGAACATGGCGTTTCTGACCGGAAAGCAAAGCACATTAAATCTTTGTTTAGTGCCTATGAAATTCAAAAAGTGATTGACGATGTGCAGCGTAATATTGAGACGGTTCTGAATCCAGCAGCAGTTATCACCAAGATTTTTAATAGTAAAGAGAAGCAAAAAATACAGCCAAGATTTACTGGCGCTCGTAAAGCGAATGAGTTTGATCATGAAAAAGCAAAGCTGATTCACCAGCACAGAGTGTTCATTGACAACCGCTTAAAAGAGCTGTGGCAAGACATGTCAAAAAAAGACAAACAATCGTTGAACAATGCTTTTGAACTGTGGACCCTCGAACAAAAGTTTGCTGTAAACTTTACCGGTTCCCGGGATTTTTATCATTCACTTTTTCTTGAACAGTCACTTCTGTTACCCCATGAAAAAAATTTTGATGAATGGGCGCTGAACCAAAAATAATTTTGTTTGCTTTTCCCATTGCCTTAAGGATAATATGGCCGTATACTAGTCTCTTTTAAAAGGTAATATATGGCTAAAAAGATTGTATCTACGAGTTTTGTTCGACTTACGCACCGTATGAATAATGACGAAAAAAGATTGTTTCGTATCTTATTCGAACGCGTTCTGCCTAAATTAAATTTTAAAAAAGAATACACTTTTAGTGCCGAAGAACTTATTGCTCTTTGGTGCCCAGAAGCAACACAAGAAAAGCTAGAAAAAGCATTTTGGAACCTCGGTGTTACTTTAACGTACCAATGTACTGCCAACCCAATGCGACCATCCTGGGGTGCATTTTCTTTATTTGACGACTGGGGTATAACAGAAGATGGCACCTATCGTTATGTGTATAACAGCGAATTTAAAAAGCTACTTACGTATCCTATTGTGTATAAAGAATTGCTGCAAGAAGGGTTGATTGTAGAGATACCTGAAAGCCAGCCAATTGAAGATTCATTTTCTGCTTTTTCATTGATTTAATTTACCATTCAACGTCATTTTATCTTGTTATAATTTTCGTGCCAGCAACGGAATCTAATTCATTAAACTCACGTGACTGAGTGTTGGGCAAATATTTCTCAGAAAAAAACAGGGCTAGTTCATTTTTTGAGCTTTCAATTGAATCAGAACCGTGCACAGCATTGTGTTGAGTATCAGTTCCAAACAGATTTCTAATGGTTCCCTTTTTTGCTTTATGGGGATCAGCTTCACCCATAAGATCTTGCCATTCTTGTACTGCATTTTCTTTTTCTAATACTAATGCAATAACAGGGCTAGAGGTAATATACGATACTAGATCATTAAAGAAAGGCTTGTCTTTATGCATGGCATATAATTCTTCAGCATCATAGCGATCAATAATCATTTCACGTTGCGCAGTAATGACAAATCCATGATCTTGAATAATTTTGATGATATCTTGAGCTTTGCCAGCTGCTACGAAATCTGGTTTAATAAGTGCAAAAGTTGGTTGTGTAGTTACTATAGCGAAGGTTGATTTATCATCATAAGATACATGAGATTCTTCGTGAGAAAATACATATGATTTGCTTCTTCTATAAAGTGAATATGCAATGATTAATGAGGGCATGGCAAGAAGCAAGAAATAGATGAATGTGTTTTGTTTCATAGTTATAGTTCCTTATCCCAGTATAGCTATTCATGCGGAATAAAATGTGAGTGTTGTAAGTCCAATCAAAGATTACCAAAATTACTCTTACAAGTGTATACAGGGAGCCAAATCTGATTGTAAAACTACTGAATCTCAGCATGCTGTGTAAAAAATTATTTATAAGCTTGCTTCACTCAGCTTTCAATATTTTTCTATGAATTTTTGTAACGCCACCGGTCGGTACCGTTACAGTTATAAATGAAAGAAGTCGCGATAGTTCACGACTTCTTAAATGAAAATATTCGTAAAAATTATAAAGAATTTTTACTGCAACATGCTTTCTCGCCAATTGCGCAAGAACATTGGGATCCTTGCGTACACTTACAAGAACAATTTTGACAATCTTTGCTAGATTTACAGCACTCACACTTTATTCCGCAAGTACAAGGATCACATTTACAAGGATTGCATTTGCAAAATTGAGTCTTCACTCCTTGCTTAACTGCAGCATGTATAGGGCTTATCAATGCGAGTCCTGTTAATGATAAAAAAAGTATACGGTTCATTGTTTCTCCTAAAATAAGAAGGGGGTATTATTATTTTTTTAGTGTTTCTAACTTGGATTTCATAAAATCAATTTCAGATTGTTGTGAAGAACTGATAGATTTGCATAATGCTAGGATTTCTGGATCTTCTAAAGAGGCATTTTCGCACATTAAGAGAGCTCCAGCATGGTGCGGAATCATCGATTTTAGAAATTCTCTATCAGTAATGGCAGTTTGTTTTCTTATAAAGAATATTAGCGCAATAAACATGATGAGGCAGGATGTAAGAATAACAGCGTTAAGCTTTCTATTGGTATACATAGCGCTCATTAAAAATAATTCAATTACAATCATCGGAACTGTCATTATACCCACCATATATAATTGATTTAAATTAGGGTATACGTTTTCTAATCTATTAACCATTATATACATGAGTATATACATCGATATAAACGATAGCGACGCCATTAAAAATAAATTACTGTATTTCATGAAAGGTCACCCCTTTTTCTACTTGTTATAATTCACAACTATGTTAGCATTCCCTTTATAACAATATCAATAAAAAAGATCAAAGTATATGAAGCAATTTACTTTTATTTGTTTATTATTTTTTTCCCCTTTATTGCCAGCACAACACCATCAAAAAAACGGGGGATTAATTATCCCATCGGAACTTTTTTATCCTCAAGTTTCACCTGCTCAGGTTCCTATTCCCCAAGAATTTAAGAGTTTAAAAAAGACTACTCATAAAAAACAACAACCTAATCCTCCAGCTCAATTAAAAAAAAGAGAATCAAAGAAAGGTCCCCATAGACTTTCTTATTCTTGGGCGAATCCAAAAATAAAACCGTCGTCACCGCCACCCTTAACGGGAAAACAAATGGGGGTTGTTAAAACACCCGGAATAGAGCCATTGGGTTATGAGATGGATGGGAATGTTAAAGTTTTTAGATTATATGCACAGCCTATTGAGCAGTATATAACTGATGGAAAAGAGGCAGATTATGAAAAGTTAATTCCAGAGAAAAATAAATTCCCTCATCATCTTATGCATCAACATGAAGAGATTGTTCAGAAGATTCACGCATGGGGATTTAATGGCTCAACGCCAGGGCCAACCATAGAAGTATTTGAAGGAGATAGAATCCGTCTACTTATCACCAACGAATTACCGGAACCCCTTACGGTTCACTCTCATGGCATTGAGTTGCCCAATGATCAAGACGGCGAAGGTGGTTTTGCAGAGCCAGTGATAATGCCAGGCCAAACACGTGCATATGAATATACCTTATATCAATCGGGAACTGCTTTTTATCATGGTGAATTCAATCTCATGAAAGCCACAAGTTATGGGCTGGCAGGAGCACTGGTGATCCATCCTAAAAAATATGATCATACTATTGATAAGCAATTTGTGATCACGTTGCAAGAATGGAGAATACTTCCAGGCAATGTAGACCCTGATTTAGTGAGCATGGATTTTAATTGGTTTACCTTTAACGGTCGTTCTGCTCCTTTTATTCCAATGATGACCGTTAACCAGGGAGATAGGGTGAGAGTTCGGCTTATTAATATGAGTATGGATAATCATCCTATTCATATGCATGGGCATACCTGGTGGGTAGTAGGAACCGAAGGAGGCCCTATTCCAAAATCAGCGCAATGGCCAGGAAACACTATTGATGTACCGCCCGGAGCTTCCCGCGATGTAGAATTTATTGCGTGGAATCCCGGTATTTGGTTTTTTCATTGTCATAAAGTGCACCATGTGATGAATGCTCATGCAGATGTTCCTTTGGGAATAATGCCGCATGGCGGTATGTTTACCATTGTAAACGTTGTTCCTAAAGATCCCAAGGCGCAATGGCGGCACCCTAAGCAAGATGGGCATGACGTTTCAAGCCGTGATTATAGTAGAAGGAAATCAAAACAATGATTTTTCTTCTTATGTTTTTGATTCTATTGTTGCCAGCATGCCATAGAGTCCCCATTGCTCAAGAATTTAATAGTTTAAAAAAGATCACTCAAGATATTACCGGTTCGGAAATTATTTATGATAGTTATAGTAAAAATCCAGAAATGGAATCTACCATTATAAATAATCTTTCTTATGGATTGACGCGAGATGAAGCGGTACGAATAGCGTTAATGAATAATCCTTCGCTACAGGCTGATTTTGCGAAATTAGGGATCGCTAAAGCTGACTTAATTCAAGCCGGTTTATATACCAACCCAAAAACGAGTAATGTGTTTCGTTTCCCGACGGATGGACAGCCACGCCAGACCAATATTGAAAGTATAACAACCGGCAAGCTTTCTGATTTGTGGCAAGTTCCCTTGCGCAAACAAATATTTGAAGATGAGCTTGAGATTATCACATTAAGAATCCTTTCTACCATTCTTGATATTGTAGAGGCCACTAAATCAGCCTACGACGCTTGTATAAGAGCTGAACTGCACATAGAAAATGAAAAAGCCATACTATCATTTACCACAGAACTGCGTGACGAAATTTATTACCGGCAATTGTTTGGTTATTCTAATGAACTGGACAAATACAATGCAGATGCAGATGTAGTAGTGGCACAAACAGCGCTGATAGAATATGAAAAAGAGCGAAAAAGAGCCTATCTTCATTTTACTCAATTATTGGGGATCACCCCTCTCAGCAAGAATATTATTTTGAGTGATACTATTTTTCACCTCATGACAACCCCAGCTATTTCCGATCTTGAAGCGTATGCGCTTGAATATCGCCCGGAAATACAAATCGCTCGTTATAAAATAAAACGGTATGAAGATACCATTCGCTTTGAAAAATCACGTATTTGGAAAGATGTCAGCATTGGTATTGGTTATAAACAAGACTTTGATAAACCATTCCGTGGATGGGGCCCAGCTATTGACTTTGAAATCCCTCTTTTTGATACTAACTATGCCCAAATTGCTAAAGCAGAATTTGAATTTGAGCGCGCCAAGAAAAAGTTACGATCTAGAAGAATTGCTATCCAAAAAGAATTGAGAACCTCCTTGGTTAACGTAAATAAAGAAAAAAAAGAAATCACTTATTATAAGAATTTTGTTATCCCATCCTATGAAAAAGCAATTAGTTATACCTATACCTATGCAAATACCATGCAATTGAATATGCTTACCGCCTTACAATCACAACTAGAACGGTATAAAGCAGAACAAGAATTGATAGAAAAATATTATAATCTCCATATTTCTTATAATAAGCTAGAAAGAGCTTATGGAAAGATTATAGAACCATCGCAGAATTCGCAAAACGAAAGAGTGATTTTTTAGATTGATTCTTTGCCCAACTTTTTAGACAAAATAACAAAAACATAGGCACTTATAAATAAAGCGATATCATGCAACGCAAGATCATAATGAGTCATAACATGCGCATAGCCTTCATGATAATGAGATTGCATGCTAATTAAGTTAACAGAGATTATTAGTAACAAGGCCATAATTGCATAACCACCCAGCTTTGGCTTTATTAAAACCAATAATCCAATCAAAATTTCTATGATTCCCAGCATATACATAAAAGTTCCTACGCTTATATTCAAATACAGGGGAAGAGAGGGATTAAGATAAATAGACCAATCTGCTAAATAATTAAAAAATTTGTCTATTCCGGCAATTATTGGAAAAAAAATAAATGTGCCATAAAGCAACCACCATGCTTTTAAAATGTCTGAGTTATTATTATTCATTACTCGTACCTCTTTCTATAAAGAAACTTTTTTCGATTTAATCTTTGCAAAACTAAAAAAGAATTGATAGAAAAATATTGCATATTTCATATTGCTTTGGGTCTTGCCCAGCAGATTGTTAAAATTGTTTGATAACTAATAGCATTTTATCATAAAAATTTGAGCCCCGATA
>JAIETV010000014.1 GCA_019744895.1 Candidatus Babeliaceae bacterium
ATTTCATGATCAATCATCCTTTTTTGACTGATCTTATTTTATAGATTTTTTATTGTTAGGAAAGAAGTCTATTGAATGATCCGGCTTTTAAGCGCAGGGCCCCGAAGCCCTGCAGAAAACCAAACTTATGGGCCGGATTATCCGTCTAAAACATAATAATTATACCGTTTAATGATTCATTCACTAACTAGATACTGACTAGATTATAAAATGATGCTGAGGATAAAAACTAAGCTTGTGTATTGTTGAGTAATAATAAAACTTTCTCAACCATCACATCGCGTTCATTTAATGAACTTGAATCATACTTTAGAACGTACGGGTGAGTTAGTAATGCAGCAAGACGTGATTGAACAATTGCAAGCTCATCACTTTTAATAATCTGATTAAAAGCCCTTGCGTAATAACGTTCTTTTAAAATTTCTTCGGGAGCATGAACAAAAATAACTAAAAAATTAGTAAAAACATATTCATTAAGATCATTCACTTCTTTAGTGCTCATGCCATGACCGGCTCTCCAAAGGTTGCCATGCACAATTTCACTGAAATGACCCCTATCAAAAATTACTTTATCTGCATGGAGGTAGTGAGACATATAGCGATCAAATTGATTCCCGTCTCTATGACCAAGATTAACGATATCCCAACCCAAATGGCATAGTCGGCTTTTAAGCACGTCCATTAGTGTTGTCTTGCCTGAGCAATCAGTTCCTTCAACGACTATACCCTTAATCTTTCTATGGGGAATAATACTTCGTTGTATGTTTTGGATATTGGCATGAGAGCGCATTGTGCTAACAGCTTTTGGAAGTAAAGACGTCGCACATGCACGTGAAATAATCTTGTGGGGATTGCTATAAATCAACACTTCTGAAAAAAGGCATAAAAATACAAGAAAAAACTTCATGATAATCCAGTTAAAAAAATGGCTAGCAATGATTTTGTCATATCTGGCTCATTCTTGCAATTATCTAACTAAAAAAAATCTGCTATAAGCTAAATTTGAGTATTCCGTAACTGAGCATAAACGCCTGGAATATTCTTTAGAGCTTCAGGATTCCCATCTTGAATTATTCGACCATCATCAAAGACAAGAATGCGGTCTAGATACGTACTAATCGATAAGCGATGTGAAATAATAAGAACAGTTTTATTATGCATGAGCGATTCAAGGCTTTTGTGTATAAGGCTCTCTGTTTCTGAATCAAGAGAAGCGGTTCCTTCATCGATTATTAAAATTGGAGCATTTTTTAGAAATGCGCGTGCAAGAGAAATGCGTTGTCTTTGCCCACCAGATAATGAAACGCCTCGTTCGCTAAGTAGCGTGTCATAACCTTCAGGTAAATTCATAATAAAATCATGAGCGAATGCTTTCTTAGCTGCTTCAATGACCTCGATATTTGATGCATGAGGATTGCCGTAAAGAATATTTTCTCTTATAGATCGACGAAATAGAATTGGATCCTGTTGTACAAAGCCTATACACTCACGAAGTGAGTCTTGTGTTACTAAGCTTATATCTTGATTATCAATGAATATACGTCCTTTTTGTGGTTCAAAAATACGAGTAATTAAATTAACAAAAGTACTTTTACCACTTCCAGAAAATCCAACTATTCCTACTTTTTCGCCGCCTGTAATTTCTATTGATAAATCATCAAAAACTTTCATAGTAGATGCATGCGAAAATGTCATATTTTCGATACGAATAGCACCTGTAGCAATTTTAAGACTCTGAGCATCCTGATGATCTAAAATATCATGCTTTTGGGTTATGAGTTCCATCGACTGCTTACATTGCCCAACAGACTCGGAGAAAGTAACAAAATCTTCCGAAAGATTCAAAATTGATTCAGAAATAGCTATTGCAATAGATATTGTAAGAGCAAAATCTCCAACAGTAACAAGATTGTAATGCCTCATGTAAAGTAAATAGCACATTAAAGTACCAATTAACGTTGATACAGCGAACCCCTGGATGGCTCGTATCTTAAGCATACACCACTCAAGATCTTTATCTGCTTGCGCTTGAACGTTAAGATGTTTTTGTATGTTATCAAGCTCGTGTGTATTACGTGCAAATAACTTAACTGTCATATTGTTTATAAGACTATCTACTATATTACCCATGGTAATATTATTAACTTCTGAAAATTTTTGAGCCAATTCATTTGATTCTGATGATAAGTAATGTGTTATCCACAAGAAGAATATAGACCACGTGATAATAATCATGGAAATGATTGGTGAAATAGAACTCAATGTCATTGCCGCAATAATAAGGGCGACAAAATTTGCAAAGAAGCGATCAATAACAATTTTAATAATTTCTCTTACACCTACACACATTTCATGTATTTGGTTTGCAACTGATCCACTTAAATGATTTTGGAAAAAATTGTAAGAATGATTTTGGACATATTTCGTCATAGTTCGAGTGATATCAGCCTGCATTAAGGGAATTGTATGCAAACGCACAATATCATAAAAACGAAACGATGCATTGAGTAAGATACTCGAGAAAATATATCCCAGCGCTGGGATAATTAACATATAAGTACTTTCAAATGCTGCAATTCGATCTAAAAGAATTTTAAGCATGTACGATCTAAATGATATATCTAAAGCCCATACTAATGCAGCAATAGCAAGAAGGGTAAGATTAAGAAATCTCTTTTTTGAAAAATACCATATAAAACTAGAAAGTGTTTGTGGGGGAGTATTTTTATTAAACATTCATAATCCTATTTATCATCGTTATTTTGGTAATCAAAGAGACCTTTGGAATTATAGGGTTGTGGCCCGCATCCACCTTGATATTTACCTGTGTACTGTGTTATTTCACCGTATGAATGCACAAAAATCATTTGTCCAATTTTTTGACCGTAATATATTCTTACTGGAACAGTAGCGCGGAATTGAAGAGTCCATTGTCCAAAATAACCAATATCACCAAGCGGTGCAGTAATATGAACAAAAAGACCAAGCCTTCCAGTTGAAGAACGGCCGCCCAAAATGGGAACAAAAACTGAACTCCCCATACGCTCTATGGTATGCCCTAAATACAAGACTCCTGGCTGTAATAAAAGCCCTTCATCTGGTATCTCATGACTTATAATTGATGCTTTGTTTCGTGTATCAATAACATCACTCTCATAAGTACTTATTTGTTTTCCCAATCTAAAATTATAAGAATTAGGATTAAGAAGGGCTGGATCAAAAGGATCAATTATGATCGATCCTTTTTTAACTTCTTCGTAAATTTGATTTCCAGTTAAAATCATTAAATTAACCCTTTAAAGGCTTATCCCAGCCCATGGCTGAATATGATTGAACAGACAAATCTGCCGTTACGGCAGCAATGACTTCTTCAACATTTTCTTTTTTTGAAGTATCAACTACATAGTAAGGAATCTGCGATTGTTCTAGGGCCGTCTTGAATCCCGCTTTAACTGAATCAAGTCTTGATTCATGAATATGCTTCGCGTATGAGGCTGTTGTTACGCGTGATGTTAAAACATCTAATGCCGGGTCACACAAAATAACAATTCCGCGATTTTTAACATAGGTATTAAGTAAATTTAACTCTAAGTCTGAAAAGTGCTTACCATTTCTGAATAAGTTGCCATAAACGATTTCACTAAAATGTCCTCTGTCAAAGATCATTCCAGAACCAGTTGAATATTCTTTAAGATATCTTTCAAAAGGGGCTTCAGGCTTATAGTCGAGTGTTTTAACCGACCAACCTACCATTGAAATTTTAAGTAATTTTGAAAGGGTTGATTTGCCACTTCCATTGGCACCTTCAAGAAGAATAAACTTTTTTTCATTTTGAATAGGTGCGGCTTGGGCTTTAACAATTTCTTTATTGAGCCCTTGGGAATTAAGTAATGACAATACTTTTTCAACAATAGCATCAAGTGCAGTTGATGAGCTTGAATCGTAATTAAGAACGTTTGGATGATTAAGAACAGCCGCAAAGCGCGATTGAACAATTGCAAGCTCATTTTCTTCAATAATTTGCCCATATGAGCGGGAATTATAGCGCTCTTGTAGGATTTTTTCAGGGGCATTTGCAAAAATAACTAAGAAATTGTTCAAAGCGTATTCATCAAGAAAAAGACGTTCCCATTCACTCATCCCATGGCTACCGCGCCACAGATCGCCATATACAACTTCGCTAAAGTGTCCTCTGTCAAAAATCACTTTATTAGAGTTAACGTATTGGTCCATATAACGGTCGAATTGATTACCGTCTTTATGTCCAAGATCAGCGACATCCCAGCCAGAATGACTTAAAGGGCTTTTAAGTGCTCGAACTAATGTCGTTTTACCTGAACAGTCAGATCCCTCAATAATAATTCCTTTAATCATTCAAATTCCTTCCAATATTTAGATGGTAAACTGTGCGGCATATTATTATATTCGCCATGGTATGATGAAACTTCACCATCCAATTTCCAAAAAATAATTTGCCCGATAAATTGATGTGGGTATATATAAACATAATGATCAGTTGTGATCTCTAGAGTCCATTGGGTTATCGCGCCAGAATGGCCTAAGTCAGCAGATACATGTATAAAAATACTAGCACTTCCTATGTCTCTTAGAGCAAATATTTGTTGAGCAAAATGATTCGACCCCATTACTTCATGGGTTTGTGCAAGATATAATGTGTTGGGTTCTAAGAGATATCCACTCTGAGGTATTTCCTCAAAAATAAGATCAATTGATTTTTTTGAATCGAGAGGATGCTTAATTGCAGCTATTTTGTTATCGATTTTGAATTTATAAGAGATAGTTCCGACTTGAGACCAGTTATATGGTTCAACAACTATTTTTCCAGACTTAATATTCTTATCGATCTCACGAGCTGTAATGATCATTTTTTAAAAAACCTCTAATTTTTGATGCCTCAATTATTTTTTAGGCATTCATATAGAAAAAAGGGCAAAAAAGCTCTATGGCCACTGCCTCCGAGCCAGATTTTATTATTCTTACGTTAATTTTAAGAATTCCCATATCTTAATATATCCAGACTGAAAACTTTGTCAACGATACAAAAGGCTACAATATAAGCATATTTTCGACATATAGCCCTATCTGTATTTTAACGGGTTGCGAAATGCCAATTCAATGATTGAAGCGTTTTATACGTATCTGATTGAAGATTGAGCCTGTATTCTAGGCAAATGATCTTAAAATGAGACCAAGTAATGTAGGCCGCATGGATTCGACTGCGCTCACCACGAGCGGCCGTTTTTAACCGCGGTCTCATATGCTTAACTTAAAGAATGAAAAAAATGTTTGTAAACTCTGTAAACTCAGGCTAAACTCTAATTGATAGTTAAGAAACGTACCTACGAGGGGACGCCATACTTGATCATCCGAACATTTTAGAATCAAATCAAACGGTTTTTGTGCTATATATTCGATGTTTTCAC